>NZ_CP181167.1:3311756-3938446 GCF_047824785.1 Nitrobacter sp. TKz-YC01
CGGCGGCGCTGATTCCATTTGATCGGCCGCCGCTCTAGGGGGACCCAAGACACGCAAATGATGTAGGAGCTTGCACTGAGAGCATCGGAATATAATCGAATGAACGTATCCGCCCCGACATTCTCGGCCGAGAATATCGTGGGAGCCGCGCTTGCCGACAATGTTGAGCAGGCGATCGCGCCATCGAGCGATAAAGCAGCTAAAAGCGCCTAATCCGATCAACCTGTATGGCGCTACCAAGCTTGCATCGGATAAACTGTTCAAACGACGCACCGCCGTTTCGGTCTCGTGCTACGGTAACGTTACCGGCTCGCGCGGCTCGATCGTCCCATTTTTCGAGACCCTGATAGCGCGAGGCGCCAGTTGCCGATGACCGATGCCGCCATGCCCCGTTTCTGGATTTCGCCGCAGGAAAGCGTCGACTTCGTGCTGAAGTGCTTCCAGCGCATGCGTGGCGGCGAGATATTTTTTTTACTGAATCTGCCATCGATCCGGATAGTCGACCCTTTCCTGTGCTCTGTGGATCAGATCGGGGAATTTGGTGAACGGACCAGGACATGATCCCCTATGGTCGTCAGAACATCTCCAGCGCCGATGTCGAGGCGGTCGTCGAAGTCCTTCGGTCGGATTTCCTAACCCAGGGGCCGATGGTCCCCAGGTTCGAGGAGACGTTGGCGCGGAAAGTCGACGCGCCTGAAGCGGTGGCCTTTTCCTCAGCAACTGCGGCACTGCACATCGCCTGTCTCGCGCTCGGGCTTGGCCCAGGGGATCGACTGTGGACGGTGCCGAACACCTTTGTGGCCTCCGCCAACTGCGGACTCTACTGCGGAGCGATCGTCGATTTCGTCGATATCGATCCCAAGACCAGAAACATGGACGCCGAGGCACTCGCCACCAAGCTCGAAGCGGCCGAGCGTGACGGCACCCTGCCGAAGATTGTCGTTCCCGTGGACTTCGCCGGCACTTCCGCGGACCTTGCGTCTATCCGCCGACTGGCGGACCGATACGACTTCCGCATTCTTGAAGACGCGAGCCATGCCGTTGGCGGATACTACCAGAAAAGGCCGGTCGGTTCGAGCGAACTGGCTGACGTTACCGTTTTTTCCTTCCATCCCGTCAAGATCGTGACGACAGGAGAAGGCGGTGCGGCGACCACGCGTTCCGCCGAGATCGCCCATCGCATGCGCCTGCTCCGCAACCATGGCATTTCGCGCGATCCGGCTGATATGACCGCCGCTTCCGAAGGCCCTTGGTATTATGAGCAGGTGATGCTCGGCTACAACTACCGTATGACCGACATTCAGGCGGCGCTCGGCGTGAGGCAGTTTGATCGCCTCGCTGAATTCATCGCCCGGCGACAGACCATCGCTGCGCGTTATCATGAAGCGCTTGCTCGTCTTCCCGTGATTCGCCAGTTCGTGCCGGAGGACACCCTCTCGGCATTTCATCTATATGTCATTGAACTGGATGAAACCGTACGACGCACGCGCGCCGAGGTTGTTGCTGCGATGCGCTCGTCCGGTATCGGCGTCAACGTCCATTACATCCCGGTCCATCTGCAGCCATGGTATCGGGCCTTGGGATTCTCCCGTGGAGATTTTCCGGCTTCCGAAAAATATTACGACTTCGCGCTGACCTTGCCTATTCATCCAAACCTGAGCTCCGAACAGCAGGATTACGTCGTGGAACGGTTATCCCGCGCGCTCGAAGCTTGAGGACCCGATTTGTTGTGCTTTTAGAGATACCGACCGGCGATCGTGATCTTTTCGAGGTGGTTTGCGCGATCGAAAGATTGAAAACAGGTCGCAGGGATCTTCATGGCGTCATGAGTATTAGCGAATTTCTAGAAGAGAATCGTCGGTTCTGGACGTCCTCTCTCCCGTCCGAATCTGATCGCGTCATCATTCTTGACCTTTATCACAATGCCAATGTTCACTTCCATCTGTTCGCGAATTGCGTCGTTGCGAAGTGCATACAGCACATATGGGGAGGTGAGATCGTCGGGGTTTTCGCCGATGACTTTGACGATGACCGAAAGACAGACGCTAAGGCAAACCAGGCGCTTGCTCGTTCGTTTGGTATCAGTCGCTTCTGCAATATCTCCGAATTCCGCAATCGCTTCCTGTCTGATCCGGTTTGGTCGGCCAATGCAGAGAGCGACCTTCGCAAGCGGCTGCAAGGAAAATCGGGATCCGCGCTCAGGCAAGCAATTCAGTTACTATCAGAACCGGAATTCCCGCGACGCGGACGTCTGATTTACAACGAGTACCTGAGACGATCGGGCTCCGGCACCATCGACAATCTGAGCGACGAACTCATCGCAGCCGCAAAGCTCGTGTCGGCGGACCACGAAGCCATTCCCATGATGTTTGGAAAGTCCCCGATTCGAGCGTGTGTCCTGGGGCACATCTGCTATTCAGGATCGGGACAGCTGGCTGATTTTTCGGCCCGGAACGGCGCACCGACATATCTGGTCGAACAGTATATCCCAATTGCCGTTACGCGATATCGGGATCAAACCGACCTGTCGTCCGGCCTTCCGAGCGACTGCAAGGGGATGCTGGAAAAATTCGCTTTCGATCAGGCTCTACTGGATGACCCCGGACTCGACCTGTTCGACGGCGCTGTCGAGGGCACGCTGGCGCGAACCATCGACCCGCTATTGAACCGTGACGTTGTCGATCAGCTACCCGTTTCTCGCAAAGCCTTCCTTGAGAACTGCGGTGTTGACCCAAAGAATCCCACGGTCTGCGTATTCGCGCATGTGTTTCAGGACGCTCCGCTGACAAGACAGAGGCAAGTCTCGGACGACTACTGGCAAGCTCTCGTCGACGTCGTTGATCTTGCGCGGCAACTGACACATCTCAACTTGATTATAAAGCCGCATCCGCTGAACGAGAGCCACGATCGAAAGCATTCGTGGGACAGGCTGCATGAATACTGCGCGGACATCAGGAATGTCGGATTTGCGGATGGCGCCCTCAGCGCCGGCGAGGTCATGAAGCATTGCGATGCCGGTCTCACGGTTCGTGGAACGGTTCTCTACGAAATGGCCGCGGCTGGACACAGAATGATCGCCACGGGTGAAGACAAGTATTCCGGCCTTGGCATTGTCGAGGAGGCATCCAGCATGGAAGATCTCAAGAGCATTCTGACGAATGTGTCGCGGGAGGCCTGGTCGATGCCGGCGGAGCAACGCCGGCGCGCCTTGGCTTATTCCTACTGCCTGCTCCAGGGATTCCGTAGTAAATCGATCCTGGTTCCTGATAAGCGCTGGGCTCCTGAAGAATATTTCCGCAGCGCGACACTGGCGCTGTCGAACTTTAGACTGGAGGAAGATCCCCTCTTTATAAACCTGAAGTCGTTTCTCCGAAATGACCTGCCAATGCTGATTTCGAAAGAGGCATTTCCGGGATGAGTTCGAAACGATTTGCGCGCAGGATTGGTTTTTTCTCGACCTGGCGCGGAACCGGTCATGGCTCTGATTCTTCGACCGCCGGGGAGTCAGGTGTGTTGGGATCAAGCAGCGACGCGATCGGCGTCGTGCGGGGAAGAATCTGGAAGTCCTGCTGCCTGGGCGCCGGAACGGGCGGCGCCGCTTTCTCGCGCCACAGGCCGAACACCGTTGTGACGCCGGCGCAAAGCGCGATGAACAGAAACAGTCCCCCGGAGTTCTGGCCTGTCATGAACAACGCGCCGCCGATCGGCCCGATGGCGGCGCCGGCCGAATACAGCAGCACCAGGCGTCCGCTCGCGGCGATCCGCTGCGTTGCGAGCAGGCGGTCGTTGCAGTGAGCGACGCATAGCGGATAGAGCGCGAAGCTGAGGCCGCCGAACATCGCACCTAACACCATCAGCCACGGGCCGGGCGACCCCAGCAGCGAAATCGCGAGGCTCACGCATAGCGTGGCCGCGAAGCTGACCACGATGACATGGCGGCGGTCGTAGCGATCGGAGAGCCGTCCGAGCGGCCATTGCAGGGCGACACCGCCGAGAATCACGACCATCATGAAATGGGCCGTCTGCGGCAGGTCGAGGCCGAGGCGGCGGACCTGCACCGCCGCGAGACCGTAGAACGCGCCCAGCATCAGGCCGGTGGCCATCGTGCCGACGGTACCGAGCGGCGCACCGGAGAACAGCGTCCCGATTCCGAATGCGGCCGCTTCTGCCGGCGGCGGCGCCGAGGTGCGCGTCAGGCACAACGGAATGATCGAGAGCGAAATCAGCATCGAGGCCAGTTGAAACGGGACGGCCGGCTGATCGCCGGTGGCGCCCAGCAACAATTGTCCCACCGCCTGTCCGCAATAAAGCGCGACCATATAGGCCGCCAGAATGCTGCCGCGTGAAACCGTATCGGCGCGCTCGTTGAGCCAGCTTTCGAGGCAGACGAAGACGCCGGCCAGGCAAAAGCCGTCGATCAGCCGCAGACCTGACCACAGCAGCGGGTCGGTGAATTGCGCATAGCCGAGGGTACTCGCCGATAGCAGCGCGACGAAGGCTGCGAAAGCGCGGATGTGTCCGACGCGGCGGACGATGCGTCCCGAACGAAGCGCGCCGATCACCAGCCCGGCGAAATAGACGGTCGCCACCAGGCCAATGATGATTGTGCTCTGCCCCGCGCGCTCGAGCCGCAGGCTCAGCAGCGTCGCCATGAATCCACTGCCCGCCATCAGAATGAAGATGGCAAGCAACAGACTGCGGACCGATGCGATGGCGGAAAGCATGACCAGCGTAGCGCGCGGCGTCAGGCCGCGCGCCGACCCTCCGCTTCATCTTCACCATTGTCGAGCAGCGTGCCGGTCGCGGCCACGGGCGCACTGCCGGGATTGCCGATACCGTGACCGTCTCTCATGCGAGAGCCTCCTCCATCAGCGGTCCGCCCTGCGGTATCAGCGGCCTCGGCTCGCCGCGCGCGGCGACGAAGCCCGGCCGCGGCTTGCTGGCACCGAACGGAGCCTGTAGCCGGTTGCTGACGGCATTGTAGACGAAGAATGCGTTGGCGCGCGGATACGGCGTGATATTGCCGTTCGACCCATGCATCGTGTTGCAGTCGAAGATCACCACCGTGCCGGCTTTGCCGGTCGGCGCCACGATGCCGTGGCGATGCGCCAGTTCGGTCAGGCTCTGCCGATCAGGCACGCCGTATTCCTGCTTCTTCAGCGAGGTGAGATAATGATCGTCCGGCGTCGCGCCGAGGCAGGTGAGGAAGACGCGATGCGATCCCGGCATCAGCATCAACGGCCCGTTGTCAGGCGTATTCTCGGCCAACAGCACCGACATCGACAACGCGCGCATGCGTGGCATGCCGTCCTCCACGTGCCAGGTCTCGAAGTCGGAGTGCCAGTAGAACTCCCTGCCCTCAAAGCCGGGTTTGTAATTGAGGCGTGATTGGTGGATGTAGACCTGATCGTTGAGCAGGAATTGAGCGATGCCGGCGAGCCGCGCATCGGCGGCAAGCCGTCCGACGATGCTGCTCTGGGCGTGGATCTCGAAGATCGAGCGGATCTCGTCGCTGCCTCGTTCTGTAATGACCGTCTCGGGGTTCAGGCCTTCCGGTCCCGACAGCAGCTGTTCCGACTGTTTCTGAAGGTAGGCGACTTCCTCCGGAGAAAACACGTTTTCGAGCACCAGGAAGCCATTGCGATCGAACTCCTCGGACTGCCGCCGCGTCAGCGGCGCATGCCCGGTCCACTCGCCGTGGACGACCGGATCGAGGCGCGGCAGCATCTGTGCTTCCGCGGTGATGCGGGACGGGTAGATGTCGGTGGTCATTTCGATTCTCTCTTTCAAGAGTTCAGGAATTGACGGCGACCTTCAGCGCCGGAACGTCGACTGCGGCCGGATAGGCGCCGTTCTCGTCATGAACCTCCCGGCCGGTTACCGGCGGATTGAACACACAGGCCGTCAGGATGTCGGTCTCCGGGCGAACAATGTGCCGGTCGTTGTTGTTCAGCGCATACATGACCCCCGGCGAGAGCTTGTGCACTTCTCCAGTGCCGAGATCCTCGATGGTCCCGGTCCCGTCCAGAACGAACACCGCCTCGAGATGGTTCTGATAATGCATCCGAAGCTCTTGTCCGGCGTACATCGTCGTGATGTGGAACGAGAAACCCATGCCGTCACTCTTGAGGAGAAGCCTGGCGCTGTCCCAGCCCTTCGATTTGACGAGACGGTCAGTCCTGCGGATATCGCTGAGCTGACGAACGATCATCTGTTTTTCCTTTCTTTACTCGGCTGCGACGCTGTAGCTCCCGGTCATCACGGTGCGGATGGATTCCTCGAGAATGTCGAGTCCGGCCGAGAAAACGGCCTCGTCGATGGTGAGCGGCGCCAGCACCTTGACGATCTCGTCGTGCGCGCCGCTGGTTTCGATGACGAGTCCGGCGGCGAAACAGGCGAGCGTGATGGTGTCGGCGACCTTTCCGGAGCCGATGTCGATGCCGCGCATCATGCCGCGCCCGCGCGTGGATAGACCGAATTCCGCAGCCATCGCGCTCAGGCGCCTGGACAGCAAATCACCCTTGCGTCGAATATCCTTTTCGAACGCGTCGTTCCGCCAGAAGTGCCGCAGCGCCGCCGTCGCGGTCACGAAGGCGTGGTTGTTGCCGCGGAACGTGCCGTTGTGCTCGCCGGGCGACCACTGGTCGAGTTCGGGCGAAAACAGCGTCAGCGCGAACGGCAACCCCATGCCGGAAAGCGATTTCGCCATGGTGACGATATCAGGCGTGAAGCCCATGCCTTCAAAGCTGAAGAACTTGCCGGTGCGCCCGCAGCCGGCCTGAATGTCGTCGACGATCAGCAAAGCGCCATGGCGCCTGGTGATGCCGGCGATCGCCCGCAGCCATTCCGGCGACGCGGCGTTGAGCCCACCTTCGCCCTGAACCGTCTCGACGAGAATCGCCGCCGGTTCATCGAGCCCGCTGGAGGGATCGGACAGCCGTTGCTCCAGTAACGCGGCGGTGTCGACATCGGCGCCGTAATAGCCGTCATACGGCTCGTGGCTGACATGGCTGAGCGGCACGCCCGCGCCGGAGCGCTTGGCGGCATTGCCCGTGCAGGCAAGCGCGCCCAGTGTCATGCCATGAAAAGCGTTGGTGAAGGCGATCACCAATTCGCGTCCGGTCACCTTGCGGGCAAGTTTGATGGCCGCTTCGACCGCGTTGGTGCCGGTCGGCCCGGTGAACATCGCGCGATAGTCCAGCCCCCGGGGTTTCAGGATCAGCGACTCGAAGGTTTCGAGAAACTCCGCCTTGGCGTCGGTGTGCAGATCGAGTCCGTGAGTGATGCCATCGGCCGAAATGTAATCGACCAGCGCTTTTTTCAGCACAGGATGATTGTGCCCGTAATTAAGCGTCGAGCATCCCGACAGGAAGTCGAGATAGCGCCCGCCCTGATTGTCGTACATCCAGACGTCCTCGGCCCGGCTGAACTGACGCGGCATGGCGCGCGCATAGCTGCGCACTTCGGACTCGCGGCGTTCATAGATAGACCGGTCGGGAATGTGGCCTGTTGGCTTGGGCCGCGTCTGGCGAACAAGTGTGGCTGTGGTCATGTCGTCAGGCCTCCTGATCTTGGTTCCGGGAGTTTCGGCTTGGCAGCGGCCCAATGCGGGCCAGCCATTCGGTATCGTGCGCGCCGGCGAAGTGCGCATCGCATTCGAACATCGCGCTTCTGGTCAGCGGCGCGCCCCATGCGCGCGACAGACTGTTGAACAACGCCCAGGACGGCGCATTGCCGTCGGTGATCGTGGTGATGAGATGCGTGACGCCTTCGGCGGCCGGTCGCGCCAGCAGCGCGTTGATCATGCGCCGGGCAAGGTGCTGGCCGCGCGCGGGGCGCGCGGTCGCAACCTGCCAGACGAAAAAACCGGTCGGCTCCGTCGGCGGACGATAGCCCGAGGTCCATCCCAGGATTTCACCGTTGATCTCACCATTCCGCTCGACAACGATGCAGGTCTCCGCGAAGTGCGTACACTGAAGCAGGTTGCAGTAAGCGGAATTGACGTCGAGCGGCGCGCAGGCTGCGATCAGCCGCGTAATCGCAGGGCCATCCGCGGCCACGGGCTTTCTCAACCTGAACCCTTCGCGTTCGCGAAAGTCCCGGGCCGCGCTGAAAGCCGTGGACGAGGATCCGCCGGACTTTTGGATTCGGCGATCCGCAATTTCTTTAGCTTCCGAATTAATTGCTTCGATCTCCGTATTATCTTCAGCCTACCTCATGAGCTTTTCGATAGCAAGTTTACTAATTTTGCCTTATTGTAGCCGTCGATATTAATTCGAAAAGCGAAATATATTTGAATGATTAGCCATGGAATGCGGGACAGTCGTCTGAACCCGGCGAGAGCGTTAAGAACGTGCATGACATCAGACATCGCCTCACTGACGCTGCGCGCCTTGCGACGGGTGCTGCGCGCAACCGAAATCGGCAGCCGCCAACTGGCCGTCGCCACCGGCCTCACCACATCGCAATGGCTGGTGCTGCGGGAGATCGAAGCGCGCGCAAAAACGACGCCCGGCGTCGTCGCCCAGGCGCTTCAGTTCAGTCAGGCGACGATCACGACAATCGTTGACCGGCTTGTTGCGCTGGACCTGGTGCAACGCCAACGCAACGCCAACGACAAGCGCCAGTTTCTTCTGACGGCAACGCAGGCAGGCCGGAACGTCGTGATCAATGCACCCGACCTGCTCCACCTGACGTTTACAGGTCGCTTCGTCAAGTTGCCGTCATGGGAGCAAGCCATGATTCTCGCCGCGGTGGAGCGTCTGGCCTTGTTGATGGACGCGCAGGATATCGACGCCGCGCCATTGCTGGACAGCGCGGCGATCGATCAATCCCAGCCGAAATAGATCGACATGCTTTGCCAAATACCTCTCAAAAGGATCGCGCTCCGTTTGCTATGGGCGACTCCGGGAGGTCGATGCATCAAATCGGAACACGCTAAATTTGGTTCTGATCCAGCTATCAACTTCGAGGGCAAACCCCACCTTAACGCAAGATAGGGCTGCGTGTCTCCTCGCGTGCCGAGCGTATGGATGGAAAAGCGCGTCCGTATACGCTCCATTCAGGCGCGTGCGCCGGTCCGCGCTTTCAGTCTGCGGACGTACAATGCGCCCCAACCAAGCCCGAGCATCGCGGCCACCGAAGAGCCCAGCAGCACGCCAAGCTTTGCCGCGGCCAGCAGGTTCTCATCGGTAAAGGCAAGCATGCTGATGAAGATGGACATGGTAAAGCCGATCCCCGCCAGCAGACCCACCAGCAGGATGCCGTCCCATGAAACACCCGGCGGCAGCCGGCACCAGCCCATCCGCACCATGAGCCAGATCACGCCGACCACGC
Source organism: Nitrobacter sp. TKz-YC01 (assembly GCF_047824785.1). GTDB lineage: Bacteria > Pseudomonadota > Alphaproteobacteria > Rhizobiales > Xanthobacteraceae > Nitrobacter. Next base: position 3,321,093 of record NZ_CP181167.1, read on the forward strand.
CAAGCGGCTTGCCCATGACGAGAGCAAGCCCGACGCCGAGCAAAGTGAGGTGCGCTCCTCCCGCGAAAACATCGACGCCACCGACACTCACGCCTGCATTCGCCAGCGCAAAGAGGGGCATGACGCCGTAGGCGACCCAGGGATGCAGTGCTGTCTGTACGCGCACCACTGGCGGCAGCATCTCCCGATTGGCGAGACGCAACTGCCGCCGGTTGTGAGCCAGACGACGCGCATCTTTCGCCGACATGGCATCGTGGTTCCGCAGTTCCTCGGAAATTCGGGACAACACCTCTATCGGCCGCTCGCGCATCGGAATGGACACTACCGGTGTCATCAACCCGAGCACGACGCCGGCGAGAGTCGGATGAGCGCCGGTCACCAGCAGGCCGCCCCAGATTACTGCGCCCGGAAGGACGTAGGCATAGGCCGAGCCGGCGCCGATCCGCTGAAGCCCCACCACCATCACTATGCCGAGGATGGCGATCACAAAACCACTGGGATCGAGGCCGCCCGAGTAGAAAACGGCGATGATCAGCACAGCGACGACGTCGTCGATGATTGCGAGTGCAAGCAGAAAGACCCGCAAGCCGCCTGGAATCGATCGCCCCAGCAGGGCGAGCACGCCGACCGCGAAGGCGATGTCGGTCGCCGTCGGCACCGCCCAGCCGTGCGCGCGCACCACGTCGGCGTTCAGCGCAAGGTAGATCAGTGCGGGCACGATCACACCCCCGCCCGCTGCGACCACCGGCAGAATCGCCTGGTCGAGTTTGCTCAGCGCTCCTTCATGTATCTCGCGCCGGATCTCCATGCCGACGACCAGGAAGAACACCGTCATCAGCGCGTCGTTGACCCAGAAATGCAGGGACTGCGCATAGACGAACGTGCCGAGCCCGATCGAGAGCGGCAGATGCCACAGGTCGTGATAGCTTTGGGCGAAAGGGGAGTTGGCCCAGATCAGCGCCACTGCGGCGGCGACCAGCAGCACGATGCCGCTGACGGCCTCGACATGCAGAAAGCGCTCCAGCGTCGCAAGGGCCCGCTCGGCGAGGAACTGGGCCCGCGGCAGGTCACGGGGAGAGGTCTGTCGGTTCATCGGTCACGCACGTTCAGCGTGGCGGCCCGACCAGCGCACGACCTGTCCTGCTGCTCCATGCAGCGAACACCCTGGTCGCTTTTACACGCGATCTCGCCGACGAAGCAACAGTTTCGGCCTTCGTCCCCACGGGAACGAGCCGCTTCCACGATTCGTCATCGAGTCAGGTGCGCGACTTTTTTAACGGATGTGCCATACGATCAGCCGATCAGCATCGAGCTCCATATTTTCGTCCAACAAAATCCATCATGATGTCTACAAATTGCACGCGGGTGCCTGTCGGGCTACAGCTTGGTGAGTTGCGGAGGCAGGGGGAATCGCCGAGCCTGAGCTACCCAGAGCCTTTATCGCTTCTGATGGAATCAGAAGCGAGGCTCCATGATATTGATTTGACGCGTTTTCTTCACGCGAACCGGTACCCACTTCGCTCGAAAACGCTATTAAGGCTCGGATGAGCCGATAACAGCTCGGGGGGAGCGGAATAATTCAGGAACAGTTGCTGCCGCAAAGCCCGGCTCCCTCGGAGAGCCCGGCAAGGCGAAGAAATTTTATCGCTGCGGCACGACTGTTTCTGTGCACCGGTTGTGCCGCCGTCGGAACCGTTGGCTGGTCACTATGTGAGCCGGCGCATGCGTTCGACCTTTTCGGTCTGTTCAATTCCGACAATCCGCCACCGATCAGCACGACGGCATTGTCGTATCGCCTCGAGATCGAGGCCAGAAGCACCGACGGCAAGAAGGACAGTGACGCCGCACAGGCGCTAAGGGACGCGTCCGCGACCCATCGCCTCAGGCAGGCTCCGCCGACGGACGGCGAAGGCCTCGTGCGCCGCCTGCAGGCCGACATCAATCCACTGCTGGATGCCCTCTGGGAACTTGGACGCTACAACGCCGAGATCGACGTCACGATCGACGGGATTCCCGTCACGCTCGACGAGACCGATCTCTCCGCCGCGGTGCATCAGGCGGAGAGCTTTCGCAATCGGGCGATCATTCCCGTCAAGATCGTCGCTCGGCTCGGCCCGGTATTCAAGCTGCGCACTGTTGATGTCGATTATCCGCGCGAGATGGCGCCGCGGCGGCTGCCGCGTCGCGCCTTCCCGCTGAAGTCCGGCGATCCGGCGATCTCCGCCAACCTGCGCGCCGCGCAGTTGAAACTCATCGACTGGTTTCGCAGCAACGGTCATCCACTCGCGAAGGTCGCGGACGTGAAAGCCAGCGTGGATCATGCGGCCACCGCGATGGATTTTCGGTTGCGGGTCGAAGCCGGTCCCAAGGCCGGCATCGGCCATGTCGCGATTTCAGGCAGCGGGGATATCGATCCGCGCGTGGTCGCCACCCATGTCCATCTGCGCGAAGGCGAGCCTTACTCGCCCGAGCGCCTCGTGCTGATGAAAACCTCGATCGCCAAAATTCCGGCGATCGGCGGCATTCGCATCCGCGAGGGCGACGAACTCGACGCCAACGGCAACGTGCCGATCTTCATCGACGTGACCGAGAGGCCGAAACACGCGGCAGGCTTGTCGGCGCGATATTCAACCATCGACGGTCCCGGCGTCTCCACCTATTACGAGCATCGCAACCTGTTCGGCAACGCCGAGCGCCTGCGGCTCGATGCATCCGCCTCGCTGCTGCGGCGGCTCGATGGCTCCTCCTCCTTGAACTTCGGCGATATCCGCGCCTCCGATTTCGGCGGACGGTTCACCGCGACTTTCCTCAAGCCGGGGCTGTACGGTACGCCCAACGACCTCCTGGTCGAGGCCACCGCCTTTCGCGAGCGCGTCGGCAACAACGACCTCGGCGGCTACACCAATGATGCGGTGCGCGGCACCGTCGGCGTGATCCACCGCTTTTCGGAGATGGCCTGGGTTCAGGCCGGCCTCCAGATTGAGCGGTCGCAATCGCAGGACGTGCTCGGGCGGGTCGATGCGACGCTGATCGGCGTCGCCACCAGCGGACGCTACGATACAACCGACAACCTGCTCGATCCGACGCGCGGGGTGCGTCTCGCCGCGACAATCAACGCTTATTCGAAGCTGATGGGCTCGACGATCGATTTCTATGAAGCGCGGATCGCGGGCTCGACCTATTACGCACTCGACGAAGATGCCAACTATGTGCTGGCGGGCCGGTTGGCGGCAGGCTCGCTCGTTGGCGCGCCGCTGGGGCGCATTCCGGATGCGCACCGATTCTTCTCCGGCGGCGGCGGCTCCGTTCGCGGATTCATCTTTAATACGATCTCGCCGATGATGTTCGGCAAGATCATTGGCGGCCGCAGTCTGCTCGAAGGCTCCGCCGAGATGCGGGTGAAGGTCACGCCGACCATCGGAGTCGTGCCGTTCGTCGATTTCGGTACCGCCTCCAGTTCATCGCTGCCGAACTTCAACGACTATGTCGGCTACGGCGCGGGCATCGGCCTGCGGTATCTCACGCCGGTCGGGCCGATCCGCCTCGATGTCGCGACACCGTTGAACCCCCGCCCCGGCGACAGCCGCTGGGCGGTCTATGTCAGCATCGGGCAGGCGTTCTGATGCGCGCGCGGCGAACCATCATGCTCGCCGCAGCAGCAGCGCTCGGACTCGCCGGCGTCACGACAGCCGGTGTCGTCGTCTACAAGATGATCGGAGGGGCCGGCGACAATCAGCAGGACCTTCTCGCCGGCCTCGTGTCGCGGACGCTCTCCACGCCGGCAACCCAGGTGCATATCGGGGCCGTGGATGGCGCATTATCGTCCGACGCCACGATCCGCGACGTGACCATCACCGACAAGGAAGGCACCTGGCTGAAGCTCGATCGGGCCCGCCTCGTCTGGCGGCGCACCGCGCTGTTGCTGGGGCGGCTGGAGATCGACCGCCTCGAGATCGGCACGCTCGAGATCCGTCGAAAGCCTCTGGCCGCCGACCAGCCCGTCACGGAGTCAGAGCAGCCCCCCGCGGCGACCGGCCGGTCCGACACCGAGCCGGGCGCACCCGCCGCGCAGCCGGGGCCATCCGCGGCGAGGTCCAGCCAGCCTATCCTGCCGGACCTTCCGGTAAAGGTGCAGGTGAAGGTGTTCGACCTGCATGCGCTGGTGCTCGGTGAGCCGGTTCTCGGTGAGCCCGCAAGCATTGCCGCGACCGGAAACGCGGAACTGGGCTCGCCCTCGGAAGGGCTCATCTTCAATCTCGACGCAACCCGCAAGGATTTCCCGGGGCGCTTCAAGATGGCGCTTGCCTTCGTACCGAAGGGCAACGCCCTCACCCTCGACGTGACTCTCGACGAGCCATCCCACGGACTATTATCCAAGCTCGGCCGGTTTCCCGGCGAGCCGCCGATCACCTTCGCGCTTCGCGGCAATGGTACGCTCGACAGCTTTCGCGGCGCGCTGAAATTCCAGGCCGGTCCCACCATCGATGCGACCGGCGCCATCATGCTCGACCGTGACGGGACCGGCCGGGTGCTCGCGACCCGGATCAACGGTCATCTCGGACCATGGCTGCCGCCGCTTGCCGCCTCCGTCTTCGCCGGCGAAACCAGACTCGATAGCGCGACGCGCATCGGTGACGACGGCAGCGTCGTCATGGACGGGTTGACGCTCACCAGCCGTCTCGCTCGGCTCGAGGCGCGGGGCGCGCTCGGCGCCGACAAGATGATGGATTTCTCGGCGACCGTCCGCTCGCTGCCGAGCAACGGCGACGTCACCGAAACCGGTCAGGGCTCGATCCGCAGCCTCACCTTCGACGGCCGCGTCAACGGCCCGGCGAAGGCGCCCCACGTTTCGGCGAGGCTCGCGGTGTCCGATGCCCGTCTGCCCGACGGCAACCTTGACGCGCTCGAAGCCTCGATCAACGTCGTGCCCGACGCTGAACTCAGCGACCTCGCCGCGACCATCGCGATCGACGCCAGCCTGCGCGCTTCCGGCATCGCGCTGCGAGACCCTGCTCTCGCGGCAGCGATCGGCGACAGCGCATCTCTCGTGCTGAAAGGCACAACCGATCTCGGCGGCGTGGCGAAGATCGAGCGGCTGGAAGTCGGCACCTCCACCGTTCAGGCCACCTATACGGGCGAAGCCAGCCAGGACCGGCTGCGCGGTCATGCGACCGGCACCGTGCCCGATCTCAGCCGCTTCGAGGGCCTTGCCGGGCTACAGCTCGCGGGCACGGTGAAGCTGGGCCTCGATCTCGACGGCGACCTTCGACGCGGGCGCATCGACGCAAAGCTCTCCGGCACCGGTGACCGCTTCGCCACCGGCCTTCCGGCGCTCGACGGACTTGCGGGACCACGCGTCACCCTCGCCGCCGATTTTTCGTCCGGCGGCAACGATACCTACACGGTCCGGGCGGCTTCGCTGGACGCCGCCCATGTCACGGTTCGCGCCAAGGGAGGCCTGACCCGCGACGCCAGCGACCTCGCGGCACGTATCGAGCTTCCGAATCTCACGGCGGCCGATGCGCGTCTGGCCGGCGCGGCGTCGCTCGACGCGCGGCTGACCGGAGGACTCGCGCATCCCGGACTATCGCTCACGGCGGCGCTGGATCGCGTGACGGCGATGCAGCGCCCGATCCCGCATCTGGGGCTGAACGTCACGGTCGCCGACATCAACGGGCCCTGCGCCATCGACGTCAAACTCGACGGCGCCATTGACGGCAAGCCGGCGCGCGGCATTGTCCAGGCGAGCCGCCGTCCGATGGAGCGTAACTCCAACACCGAGGCCGATCAGGATACGCGCGACAAGCCCGCGCCTGTCTTCGCGGGATGGGACGCCAGGACCATCGACATCACCATCGGATCGGTGTCGCTGAAGGGCGCGGGCACGATCGACGCGCAAAACCTCGCGCGCGGACAGCTTCGCTTCGCGGCCGGCTCGCTGGCGGACATCGCACCGCTCGCCCTCATCGATCTTGCAGGCGCCGCTTCACTCGACCTTGCGCTGTCCGACGACAGCGGGCGGCAGTCCGTCCGCCTTGTCAGCAAGGGCACGGGGCTTCGGGCCGACGCCACGGCGATCCGGAACTTCGATCTGCGTGCCGAGGGAAGTGATCTCTACAGCCATCCGGTGCTCAACGCGGATGCCCGAATCAACGGCGCCGAGATCGGCGGCCAGACCATCGCGAACGCAACCCTGAGCGCGAAAGGCAATGCCGAGTCGAGCACGATCAGCCTGTCCGCCAAGGCCGCGGGCTTCAATCTCGATGCCGCGGGCGTGTTGACGCCGAAGGAGAACATCCGGTTCGACCTCAACCGCTTCACCGCGAAACGCGGCGCCAGGACGATCGCCCTGCAGAGGCCTGCGAGTTTCACGCTCAACAACGACACCGTGCGGATCCAGCATCTGGCGATCGGAATCGGCGGCGGCCGCTTTACGCTCGACGGCACGGCCGGCAAGGTACTCGACCTCAAGGCCGTGGCAAGCGCGGTCCCGCTCGCCGACGCCGATGTCGCGGTGCCGGGCCTCGGCCTCGGCGGCACGCTCGATGCGGCGGCCGAAATAGGCGGTTCGGCGAGCGCGCCGACAGGACAGTACAAGATCGCCGTCAAACGGCTCACGGCTCCGCAAGCAAGGAACGCGGGCGTGCCGCCGATCGATATCACTCTGGACGGCCGTCTCGAAAAGACCCGCACGAAGCTCAACGCCACAGCCTCGGCAGGCAAGGCCGGCACTTTCACGGCGGCCGGCACCGTGCCGTTCGACGCCTCCGGGACGATCGCACTGACGGCAAAAGGCCGGCTCGACGCCGCCGTCGCCAATGCCATGCTGTCGGCTTCCGGCCGCACCGTTTCCGGAATCGTGCAGCTTGATGCCCGCGTGGGCGGCACGCGCGCCAGGCCTCAGGTGGGCGGCTTTGCCGCCATGAGCGGCGGCAGCTTCCGCGACAGCCAGGTGGGAACGCGGCTCGACGCCATCGAGGCAAAGGTCACCGCCGAAGGTGAGCGCATATCCATAGAGCGGCTGAGTGCGACGACTCCCAACGGCGGCGCGTTGTCCGGCTCCGGCCAGGTCCGCATCGCGCCGGACGCGGGCTTTCCCGGCACGGTCTCGATCCGCGGGCAACAGGCGACGCTCGCGGCGAGCGCGCTCGCGACCGCCCGGGCGAATCTTGACGTCAACGTCACCGGCGCGCTTGCGCGCGATCCGAAGATCAGCGGCCGCGTCGATCTCACCCATGTCAGCGTCGATATTCCAGAACGCCTGCCCTCGACGCTGAAGCCGATCGACGGCATCGATCACGTCAACGCCACGGGCCAGGCCGCAACCCGGCTCGCGGCGGCGCGCAAGGCGGAAGCCGCGGAGAAGAGCAACGGCAAGGGACGTCAGGCGCTTTTCAACGCCGCGCTCGACGTCACCGTCTCGGCGCCGAACCACGTTTTCGTGCACGGCCGTGGCGTGAACGCGGAACTTGGCGGCTCTCTTCACGTCGGCGGCACGACCAACAAACCCGTCACGAAGGGCGCATTCTCGCTTTATCGCGGCAAGATGACGGCACTGGGAAAGACGCTGAATTTCACCAAGGGAAACCTCTCCTTCAACGGGGACCTTGCGCCTGAACTCGATTTCGCGGCCGAGATAGAAGCCTCCGATATCACCGCGCAGATCGGGATATCGGGCCCGGCGGCCGCTCCGGCTTTCGCCTTCACGTCGCGACCGGAGCTGCCGCAGGATGAAATCCTGTCACGCATCCTGTTCCAGAAAGCGTCGGGCAACCTGACGACGGCGCAGGCCCTGCAACTCGCACAGGTGGCGGCGCAGTTCGCAGGCGGCGGCGATGGTGTGCTGGACCGAATGCGCCGTTCGCTCGGTGTCGACAGTCTGGATGTCGGCGTCGGATCGGGAGGCGGCCCGATGGTCGGCGCGTCACGCGCGATCGGCGACAGGCTGAGCGTCGGTGTCCGGACCGGAGCGAGCGCCAGCCAGTCCGGACTCTCGGCCAATGTGGACGTGACGCGCCATATACGGGTGGAATCCGATGTCGATGCGAGAGGCGCGACATCGATGGGCGTCGGCATGAAATTCGAATGGTGACGAGACAGATTCACCCGGTTCTTAAAACGATCATGAGGCCGTGAAGCACAATGCCAGCCGGACATTGCGCGCAGGAAGAGCGCGATTTACATTCATAAAGTAGTAGACACATCGTTGATATGCTGTACATTCAAATTGATGCTTGATACTTAATTTCATATAGATAATACATACATACTCTGAACCGTATCGGAGCTGCCAAAGTTCATGATTTCCGCCAATCAACTCAGGGCTGCCCGTGCGCTCCTAAATATAGATCAACGGCAAATGGCTGAACTGGCAGATCTTTCAGTTCCTACTATTCAACGCATGGAAGCTAGTGACGGCGTCATCCGTGGCAATGTCGATTCCCTGATGAAACTGGTTTCAGCTCTGGACAACGCGGGCATCGAGTTGATTAGTCCGGATGGTCAAAGCCTGGCTGGCGGTCGGGGCGTCCGGCTCAAGGAGCAAGTCACGAAGCCAGTGATAAAGCAACCAAAGTCTTTCTCGTCGCGGCCCTTGGAACGAACGCGATAATCTACTCTCTCTGTTCCGTCTGAAGCCTCTCAATTGGCCTGGAGGGCTCCGACGGCAAACAATCCGCGCACCAGATCTTGCAGCTCGTCTACGTCCAAGCGGTCTTGGCCAGAAGCTCCTGCTTGGCGCCATGGGCCGGGATCTCCCGCCCGCTTGCGTTCGCATCCGACCAGCCTTGCGCGGGTTCTTCGCTCAGCCGTCCGTCAATGAATGCGCCCGCGTTCACCGCCGTACGCTCCTGCGCAAACAACGGGCACGGGCGTATCCGTCGGTTCAAGTTTACCCGCACGATAGAGCCCGGCCATCTCAGCCCGTGGGTTCACCTTGATTCTTGAGGCATTTCCCCGCTGCGCAGCGATCGGCTCCGTCTTGAAGCTCCATCCGGGAGATTGGCGTCAGTCTGACGAGTCACTCGCCAGGAGATACGTCAGGCCTTGCGTTGCTATGCGCTTCGCGATCATGGGACTCCCCCTTCCCGCCCGACATCGAACTGGACACCCGCTTGATCCGACCATCGGGCTTCCGGACTGGCAGCGGTCGATCTGGCAGAGTTTTCTTCGAAAAGGTCGATGGGAGATGAAATTAAAGATTAAAAACTCATACATTTAACAACTATTTACGACATAAAACCATAATATATGATGTATTAAACAGCAATTATCGTTCCGCAAGAAGGCTTGGCCGATTCGCTGCTCGATGGTTTTCAGCCGTTTTTCGACGCCTACTCCGGCGTGATTTTCGTCAGCGACATCCAGGTCTGCCGACCGACCAAGTTCATCGCGGCCTATCCCTATGAGGTGGCCCGGTTTCAATCTTAATGCATGACCAGCTTTTCGACCAAAAGCTGGCTGCCTGAATAAGCTCAGCCGGATGCCTCAAAACCGGCTGCAGCACAGAGGATCGCAAATATGACCACACGCAAACGCCTTCATGCCCTGCGACGAGAGGCCAGCCCGGCTGCCATAACATCACCCGAGGTGGCGGCCACGCCTGATCATCCGGCGTACGTGATTGGCAGTGGAGAGATGTGCGAGCATGCGCTGGTCGATCGCGACCTCAATCGACTGCTGTTCGACTACGAGCGAACCGTTCGCTTGCGCTTTGCGCGCATCGTCGATGTGCTCAAGCGCATCTCCGCACATCAGCATGACGAGAATTTTATCGAGCGGGCGCAGCAGCTGGCCCGCGAGCACCTCGGCTTCGATCTTCCAACGCAGGTGCTCAAGGACGCCTGGGTGTGCGGGCTGGATTTGTCCACGCTGCATTCACGCTGCATCTTCAGCTCTCTGAAGCTGAGCGTCGACAACGCGCCGACAGAGCAGATCGGCTGGCGCCAACGCCTCCCGCTCGACGAGGATTTTCTTCGTTCGTGCGGCTACCACACCGTGGACATCAGCCCGTGCTCCGACGGCCGGCTGCAGGGCATCGGCGCCTATGCGCTGCGCTTTCTGCCCGGGCCGAATGTGCGGGTGAAGGGGTATGCCGGCGCACTGTTTAATGTCGAAGCCAATATGTCAGACTGGGCAGAGCGCGAAGTCAAGCGGTTGTCGGGCGCCATGGTCGATGGCGACCGCCTGAACTTCCTCAAGATCGCCGTCTATCATTTCAGCAGTTCTTCGCCCGATAATCACGGTTGCGCTGCTCACAACAGCAACGACAATCAGGCCACGCAAGCCGCGCTGGAGCGCTTGTACGAGTTGCGGGCGGCGATTGAACGGACTTTCGGCGCGGGCGCTGGACCGGATGTCCTGCTTATCGGTGTTGACACGGATCTGGATGCGTTGCGCATCCACTTGCCCGACGGCCTCGGCGAGCTTAGCGCGCACCGCTATTTCGAGACCGCGCAGATCTACCGCGACACCCTCGGTCTTTCGCCCGACGCGGCGCGGACCCATATCGCCGAGACCGTCGCCGTTGCCGAGGGCATCGGTGACGGAAGCCAGGGCACCGGCCGAATGCATGAGGGGATGCTTCGCCTGGTGCTGGCGCTGGCCGAGGCCAATCTGTCGCAAATTGAATACGTCATCAAGCACCACACCGGGCGCTACGCGACAATCGGGCACGACGAACAGTACATCATCGCCGGTGAGAAGCTGCGGCCGCTGCAGTTGCGCAATCTGTTTTACCTCGCTCACCTCAATACCATGGAGGAAGGCGCGCCGGACATGGATGTGGGGATCGATATCTTCACCAAGCTCAACGCTTCGCACGGTCTGCCGGTGCCGGTTCTGGTGCACTTCGAATATGATGCACGAGTTCCCAAGTCGCGTGAGCGGGCGATCGCGCGGGGGCGGCGGGTGCGTGACGCGATCGAAGCGCGCTACCCCGATCTGGCCGCCCGGGGGCTGCTCAATTGCGCGATTGCGGTAAGCGAACGTGGCGGTGACGAACGTTGCACCTTCATCGCCGACGACCCTGTCGGCGATCATTGAGGCGTACGCGCCATGAAAATCATGGATGTAAGAACCACCCTCGCGTCGACCCATCGCATCGATGCCATGGGTCATCGTCCGCTGCCTGTCGTTCAACACCTCGAACCGGAAGGAGCGTTGTGCTGATGATATCCAGTATATTCATACTCATGCTTGATATATTAGTCGGTATGTGTAGATGTTTAACGCGGGTCTAGCAAACTTTGAGGGGATAGGTCCGCCCGGCATCCGCGCCGCCTCTGAGGGTGTAACCTGGGAGGGTGTGGTCAGGATGGCCGCGGCCCGATAGTCGCTTTTTGTGCGCTTGCTACGAGGTGGACGCGCCACGCATAGCATCACGTCTCGGGTAAAATGGCTTGCACTGGCATTGCGAGTTGGCTCGGTCAGTTGCTGTCCCGATCGGAGCGCAGAAAGCTAGAAATGGAAATCAATGACAAGGGATTCACGCAAAGATGCCCTCACCATATTCCACCGGGTTGTTGTGCCGATGCCCACGCTGCGGCAAGGGAAAGCTCTTCGACGGATTCATGACGTTGAAACCCGAATGTAATTCGTGCGGCCTGAATTTCAGCTTCGCAAACGTCGGCGACGGGGCCACCATATTCGTCATAATGATCGCGGGCGCCGTCGTCGTCACCGCCGCCCTGCTTACTGAAGTCAAATATCAGCCGCCATATTGGGTTCACGTAGCGCTTTGGATTCCGTTGATCCTGTTCATGACGCTTTGGCCGCTGCGAGGGCTGAAGAGCCTCCTTGTATCGCTGCAGTACCACCACAAGGCATCGTAGAGCGAGGCCCATCCCCGCACCGACGAATAACTCCGGACGCAGGTCTGAAGGTTTAAGTTTGTGCGGCATCGGGTAGCCGAGCGATAGCATCGCATGATTGCGTTGCGGAAGATCAGCGACACCGCAGCGAGCAGGAGCATAAAACCGAGCACCGAGTTGACGACGCCGTGCGGGGATTCGCCGCTCAGATCCAGCTGCTATGGAACGAGCGTTAATAGGAATGGACTGCCACCGTCCGGCGGCAGTCGTGATCAAGCGATGTCTCCGGTCTCGGCTTCCAAGAACGGGAATATTCACGGCGTCGGCCGGAGACTTTCGGCATTCCGATTGCCTTTGACCGTAAAACGGGTGCGCGGAGACGAAAGCTGAATGCACAAAACCTGCTATCGGCAGCCCTTTTGCCGCCCGGTCGGAACGCAACGTCGAACGTCATGATTGCTTTCCCCTTCCGGCCCTCGGCGTCACCGCCATGCCATGGAACACGGTCATGACCTTGTAGGATGTACAGACTTGCGAGACATCCTTTCTCTTGAGCCTCGATGGCAGGAAGGATGATCGGGATGCACAAGTTTCGGCGAGATGTGGACCACAAGCTGCGGGTGCTCCAGCACGCTGACAAGATTGGCGATGTCGGAAAGGCTTGCCGGTATTTCGGCGTCGGCCGGGCCGGTTTCTACCGTTGGCGAACAGCTTATCGACAACACGGCCTGGCAGGCCTTGAGAACCGTAAGACGGCGTCAAAGAACCCTGCCAATCGTACACGCGCCTCTCGTCGGGCGTGATATCCGTCTTTAAGGCCGTATCCGCATCGAGCTCAACCTGGGTTCCGTCAGCCAGGGTGAGCGTTTCGCGCTGCCCCCCAACCGTCATATGGTCTGCCGCCCAGCGGTCAAGAAGAACGAGTCCCTGCACATAGGGCGCAAGGCCAACGACCACCGCCAGACAGGCGGCGAGGACGCGAGGAGTAACGCATGGGCCAATGAGCCAGACCGCTTCAGGACCAATCAATCCTATCCAGTTGACCTCGGGACTGAACACCTGAGCCATGTCCGAGGCTCACATGCGTGAACGGCTCCCGCAAGATCGACAGCCGGGGAGCCGGCCGGGTTATCCATTACAGGCCGGAACTGGCCTCAACCCTGATGCGCGCCGGTATGAATGATCGTTCCGACATGCTCGCCGCGTAGCGCGGCGGTGAGCCGTCCCGGCACGAGCCCATTCACGACCTGCACGCGCTCGATATGACGAGCCGTCGCCATCACCTCGATCAAAGCCGTATCGACCGGCAATGTGCCCTTGAACTTTGCAAGATCGGCGACGCTGGTCTCGCGAAGCAGTTCAGCTTTCTTTCCATCGGGACCGCTGGGGTCCGCCGTGTACACCCCGTCCACGTCCTCCACGATGGTGAGACCGGCCGCGCCAAGCGCGTCGGCGAGCAGAAACGCGCCGGTGTCGGCCCGGTGCGGAGGAATACGGGAGCCTGGAAATTCGTGATGGTGATAGGGAGGGAACGCGCTTCCCACCACCGCGCGGGCCGCCGAGAGGTGAATCGCCAACTGGCTCGCGATGGTCGGATGCTCGATATAGGAGACGCCGTCGGGGGCGAGCAGCGCCCCGAGGATATGACCATTCTGGCCCGCTTCGCTCGCGGCGAGCGGCGCAAGCGAGCCGACCGGAAGGCCGAGATCGAGGCCGACGCCGTAGACATGCCGCGCGCGGATTCCGGCGCCGGTCAGGATGAGCAGACGGTGTTCCGGCAGGAGTTTCCGGATCTCGTCCACGATCGGAAGAATCGCGTCACGGCCGCGATCCATGATGGAGCGGCCGCCGATCTTCACCACCTGCAGCCACGGCAGCAGCCGGATCGGCCGCTTGCCGGCGACGGGAGCGGTAAGTGCTCCGTCGAGCAGGGTCTGGCGCGCGAGCGGCGAAGCGACGTGCTTGATCTTGTCGTTTGTGTCGGCCATCGTGACCTCCCCTTCAGCTCGCGGTGATAATGGTGCCGACGTGCTCGCCGGCGAGCGCGCGGGTCAGGTTGCCGGGGACGAGGCCATTCACAACCTGCACCTGGCGGACATTTCGCGCCGACTCGAGCAGGTCGAGCATCCGGAATTCGAGGATGGAGTCCTGCAAGCCCTTCGCCTTCATTTCAGCCACCGATATCTTTGGAATCAAGGTGGCGCCCTTCGATGTCTTGGGATTGGCGGTGTAAAGGCCGTCTTCGTCCTTAACGAAGATCATGGCCTTGCAGCCAAACTGTTCGGCGATCAGAAAACATCCCGCATCCGTACGGTACGGGGGGATGACGCCTTCTAAGTCGGGACGCATCCACAGGCCATAAGGCGGCATACCGCTGAAGATGACGCCGTTAACTTCGGAGAGGTATAACGGTACGGCCGAGAGACCGGCTCCGTCGACCGCCGATATCCCGTGCTTGGCGAGGAGCTGCCCCAGCATTATCGCGTTCTGGCTGGCCACCGATGCCCCGAGTTGCGAGAGCACACCGGCAGGCAGGCCGAGCCCGGCCGAGATCGAGTAGAGATGCCGCGCCCTGGTCCCTGCGCCCGTGCCGATCAGCAGCTTGTGGTTCTTGCGGGCGGCGACGATCTCATCCACCAGCGGATAAACCGCCGCGCGGCCGCGGTCGATCACGCTCTGTCCGCCGATCTTGAGAACCGTCGCGTCAGGCAGAATTCGAAAATCCGCCGACGCATCCGCGGCAGCCAGAAGCTGCGCATCGGTCAGCGAACGCTGCATCAGGAGTTGCTCAAGTTCCGAGGTGGTGGCCATTGGGGCTTCCTTTCGTCATGCGGTCGACGGCCATTCTTTATGGATGCCATCGATGCCGTCCGCCGGACGGAGATCCTCCTCAGCGATACCGAAGGATCGCTCCCGCAGGCTCCGTTGACGCTGAAACACTGGTATGCCGCCGAATATAGGTCAATCCCGAAAATTACATTAATATACGTATTTTCAATGCGTTATGTAGACATCGGTGATAACGGAAACCCGGCAATCGACGCGACGTCCACACATTTCCAGATACGCCATCTATCAGCGGTGCAATCACATCGAGACGCTCGCGCGTTGACGCTCGTCGGGAGCCGCGAACAGACATTCGCGACAGGCCGATCGCGCTTATGCTTTCGGAAGCAGGTTAGCGCTGATCGATTCAGGGAGCGATGAGTCTACCCTCCTATTTGATGACTTCGCAGACCGTTAGATGACCGGGTGGGTTCATGCCGCGGTTGCACAACAAAACTTTCAGGTGTCAAAGCGTGCTCCTGCAACCCGCGAGCAGAACGATCTGCTGCCGCACAATCACAGCCACGCGCGGCCCTTTTAAAGGTGGACATATAGACCTGAGATACGATATATCTCATTGACTATAACGAATGGAGCAACGAAAGCCAGAATAGATAAAGCGGAGGAACGGTATGTCGCAATTTTCGTTGGAATTTACCCGGATGTTATCCGCAGCTCTTGATGATGCTGCCGTCCAAATCAAGTCAGATTCGTCAACCAAGGCATTCATGGCTGAACAGATTCTGAAGGCCGCAGCGAATGGCATCTATCGCCGAAAGGATCTGACCGATATCGCTGTTGAGGCAGTTCGCATGGAAGCGCTGGTGGCCTCTAGCGAGACGTCGAAGCAGAAATAGAGACTTACCCTTGCATCGTGACGCCTTGGACATATTGCTGGCATCAGAGAGATACACGCGGCAACTGCTCATCAGTCGGGAGAGTTCTAATGAACCGCGCATGCGACCATCAATACGAACGCCTTCACGGCAATGACCACATACCCTCTATGGCGGAGCGCTTCCTTACTTATGTAAAATGGTTCTGTCCGTATTTGAGCTAAAATCCGGGGAGTTGTTCGCGGTTTTGCCCGATAAACGTCGCAACGGAATATATGCTCTGTTCACACCTATATCGTGGAGACCTCTTTCTCAGCGAGAGATAATCCGACAGAATCTTATGTGAACTCTTTACCTTTCAGGCATTGGACCGCTCGCGATACCGACAAGTGCGGAGGTATCGCGAGCAACAGATGGACGTGATCCCGGTTGATCGCCCCCGCCTGGATCGACATGTCGCCGATCGCCTGGTGGTTGGAGCGTTCAAAGGCCCGCTGGAAAGAGGCGGTTGCCGCCGCCTTGGCACTACCTCTTGTGCTGCCGCCCATTGGTGTTGCCTTTCAGGCTTGCCCGACTTGTCATTCACTTGAAATGGCTGCGCGTTCTTGACATCACGACATACGATATATATCGATAGCTATATCGATAGGCTATCGGCCGGGGGCATCCTGCGTCGTACTGTTTTCGATGATCGCTGTTCTGGGTGGCTGCGCGCGTTGCTCATTGATGAGGCGCGCCTGGCATGCGCGGTCGGCTGCGCCCGTCAAGGGTTGTGAGATTCTCAGATGTTGCGGGTTTTCTTGTCTGCTGTCTTGCTTGTCGCCATTTCTCCGAATCTTGCGCAGGCGCGTACACTAATGGAGGAAGGCGGATGCAGCGAACCTGACGTATGTTCACCAACGCGGGCCGAGCGGCAGGCGCGGGAAAGGCAGGACTATGCCCCACTCGCCGCCCCGAGCTGGGCGGATACCTATGCTCAGGGTTGGACGGAAAAGCAGGTTCAGGCGCTGACGTTTCCTTACTTCAAGGCGAATACGACGAAGCCGGTGTTCTCCCTCTACGACGCACTCGGACGGCCCGAAAATCTCAAGATCGGAGGCACGTTCCGTTCCCGCATCGAAGGGATCAACAACCAGTTCCGTCCGGCGCCGTTTCCGCACAGCGACGTCTTCGCCGCATTCCGCACCAACATTTACGCGGAGTACGATACCGGCCACAAAGTGAAGATCGGCGGGGAGGTGTTCGACAGCCGCGGTTATTTGCAGAAACCAAACTCGTCTACCTCCACCACGGAGGTGAACGCCCTAGAGCTTACTCAGGCCTATCTCAACTTCGATCTCTCCGACGAAACGGGCAATGGTTCAAAAAGCAGCATCACCGCAGGCCGGTTCACGAAGGACATGGGCTCGCGTCGCCTCGTAGCGCGTAACGACTTTCGTAATACCATCAACTCATTCACTGGCGCCTCCTTCGACTGGCAGGGCGCGAACAAGGATAAGATAACCCTGTTCTGGACCATGCCGCACACTCGGTTTCCCGCCGACGCGGCGGGCATCCTCGACAATGCGATCGTGATGGATCGGGAGAACCTGGATCTGCAATTTTATGGTGGTTCCTATACCTTCGCGAACGTACTCGGCGGAACATTGGAGCTCTATGGCTATGGTTTGCGCGAGCAGGATTCCGGGACAGGCCTGCGCGCGGTGCAGACCCGGAATCGGCGCCTGTTCACCCCCGGATTCCGGCTGTGGCGGGCACCGAAACCCGGGCAGTTCGACCACGAGGTCGAGGCGATCTACCAGACGGGCCTCGCCCGGGATACGGCCGCCGTCACCGACACGCGCGACCTCAATGTGTCGGCCTACTTCTTCCATGTGCAGGCGGGCTACACCTTCAATACGAGCTGGTTGCCGCGGCTCTCGGTGCAATACGATCAAGCCAGCGGCGATAGCGCCAATCCAACCACTTTCACCCGGTTCGATACCTTGTTCGGCGCCCGGCGCTGGGAATACGGCCCAACCAGCCTTTACGGGGCGGTGCAGCGATCCAACCTGATTTCACCGGGAGTGCGTCTCGAGATCACGCCGAGCCCGATATGGGATGCCTTCATCACTTACCGCCCGCTCTTCCTGGAGAACCCCACCGATTCCTTCGGCCTCACGGGAGTCCGGGACCGTTCCGGCCGGTCCGGCATCTTCGCCGGTCAGCAGATCGAGACACGCCTGCGATACTGGCTTATCCCGAACGCCTGGCTGCTCGATACCGGGGCCGTTTACCTGATCAAAGGTAGATTCCTGCAGGACGCCCCCAACGCGCCTCCGACAGGCGATACCTTCTATGGCTATCTCCAGACGAGTTTCTTCTTCTAAAGTGAAGATCGCGCCGGCCCAACAGCAGATGCCTGTGGGTCGGCGCCAATCTGCCGTCATGCCCGGCGGCGGAATAGAAGGACGGTCGGCAGTTGTCGGGTAGAATCCCCTCGTCACCCTGTTCAATCATCGCATGACCAATCATCGCGTGACGGCAGCTAACGATACCGCACCAAAGGATCCCGCCGGTCGATCGGAGCACGGATCCTCACAATTCTCTAGAGTCTTTCACTGCTTCACGGAAACGGTGAAAGACTCCATTTTCTTTTTTGACGCGTTTTCTTTATGCGAATCGGATTCGGCTTCGCTCGAAAACCGTGATGTGATGCGTGCTCGACTCAATAAGCTGCGGTCTTGAAGCCGATAGTCCTGCCATGTCGCCGCCTGCGAACGCAAGATCGTGATCTAAGAGCCTGTTTGAGAAAGGCACGACAGCCTGATTGGAGATGGCGCCGTCGCAGGACGGCGGCTCATTCTCTGCGAATTTTGGCGCAGCCAGCGCTTCGCCGCCACATCGATTGATGTGCTTGGGTGAATTCTCAAACAGGCTCTTAGCGGTTCTGGCCCGAAGAAAACCGCAGCCAGTGCCTGCCCTGGCAAACCTTCGACAATTTATTCGAACGTGCCATCGAATCCCTTACAATACCTGGACGAGAATCTTGACGCCTTATCGCAGTGGTGATGCCATCCAAGAGCGATACCCACTTCATCAGTTTATGGCGATGATAACGTGTGCTGCATCGAAAATGGCGAATGCGGGCTTTCCCGGAGAGAGGCGAAGCGATTTGGCACTTTGCGCGGTAATGCTTGATGCAAGCGTCTTAGCGGCGCCGATATCGAGAACGACCTCGGCGCTTACAGCGGACGTTTCGCACCGGCTGATGATTCCACTGATGCAATTGCGGGCGGAGGTCTTCGGCGCCGCCTTACCTGTAGCAATAGCAACGAATGGCGCCTTGATCAGCAGAGTCACCGACCGGCCCGAGTATAGTCCCAACTCTTCCATGCTGGTGTGCGTGACAAGCGAATAGATCGTTGTTTGAGGCGAGACCGAAACTTCGATTTCGGCACTCAGCATATCGGACACGATATTGACGATGCTGCCGCGGATCGCGTTGCGTGCGCTGGTCTTCATAAGAAATCCTGAGACAAGATCCAGTGGAGAAACACCGGCCTCGGCAAGCTCGGGTTCGATCGTTCGCAAGACTCGGACCATCTCCGCTTCCATTCTTCTGAACGCCTCGATGACAGAGTGACCGGTCGCCGTCAGCGTCGCTCCGCCGCCGGCGCGGCCGCCAGCGCGCCCGACGAGCAACGGCTTGCCGAAAAGATTGGCCATCGCATCGAGACCGTCCCATGCCGCTTTGTAAGTGATACCGACCGCCCGTGCCCCAGCTGAAATGCTGCCCTCACGGGCAACCGCCTCGAGCAGCCTCAACCGCTCACGCCCGACCGCGGGAACGTTCTCACCCTTCAAGGTGACCAGCGCTTCAATCGCCATTCACGTCCACCCCGCGCTATATATATATATAGCAAACGTCACACCGCAGCGGAAGCCGAATTTGGAGCGATGAAGCCGTTGCCCGACATGGCCGGAATGCACCTACGGCCAAAATATGCCGGTACCTTCAGTACGTAACTCAGTTCCATGGCAGGCGGACGCTTAGAGCCTGTTTGAAAATTGTGCTGAGCCGTGATTCCGATGTCGCTGCGAATATGATTCACACTGGGGATGTGGACACGCAAGCGGCGAGGCCGGACAGCCAAGATCGCCCGAAAGACCAGGCGCTACCCATCTGACCTGACGGACGAGGAATGGGAGCGGATCGCGCCGCTGATGCCGAAGCCCGGACGCAGGGGTCGGCCACGGGAGATCGAATTTCGCGAAGTGATCAACGCGGTACGGTATCTGGTGCGCTCGGGCTGCGGCTGGCGGATGCTGCCCGTGGATTTCGGCCATTGGCGGCGGCCTCATCCGCAGAAACGCTCATCCTTGATTTCCCAAACTGGCTCTTAGACGTCGGACCCAGCAGACGTCGCCAACCGCGCTACGGCGGCCGCACCGACGAATGCGCCGCCCGCAAGGCAGAAGATTTGCCGCCAGACCGGCGACGGCACGGCCTCGGCGGTCACGCCATGCACGAGCGCATATCCCGCTACGGCGGCGGGTGCGGCGAATATGAGCGCCAATGCAATCCGCAGGATCGGAGCGCGCAATATGGCAAACAGAAGGGTGAGAATGCCGAACGATGCCACGCCAGCGACAACGCCGACGATTCCCGCGCCGAGCCAACCGGCTCCGGTGCCATAGGCGAAGCGCGTCGCCGCGAGTGCCAGCATGAACGGCAGCCTGCCGCAACCGGGGACTGTTAAAGCAAGCGCGCAACCGCCCGCAAACGCCGACGCCGTGACCATGAAAGCACGTGCCGACAACCAGTCGCCGCCTCAGCCGAAATCTCCGCGTTAATTTGGAACACAACCGTTTCCGGAAACGGTCAGCCTTAGCCTTGTTGCTGCAGAAGGATCACAACAAGCAGACCGAACGCGAGAAACGGACCAAACGGCAGCGCCGTTAGCCGCGTTACCGGCCGCTTCGAAAGCTGCATGAGTCCGGCTGCCGCGAGCGCGGTGACCGAAGCGATCAGAAGCTGAATCGGTACACCAACAACGCCGATCCAAACGGCAGAAGCTGCAAGCAACTTAACGTCGCCGAGTCCAAGCCCCTGAAATTTTCGCCACTTGAAATAGAGCCAACGCAACAGCCAGACCATCGCGCCGATGACAACGCCATCGCAAAGCGCCGCGACCGCCGATACCAAACCGGCGAGCGCTGCAATCCGCACCACACCGGTCGCAGCAACCAGCAGATTGAGCCAGTCGGGAATGATGCCGTCGCGCAGGTCAATCCATGCGAGCCGGACGCACGCAAGACCCAGCAGGATCAGAGATACCGTCGCAATCATATGGATACGGAGCCAACGAGACCTCCCCCTGGCAACCTTTCTCGCCCAACGGATCTGGCAAACTGCGTTACTTCTTCTTCCCGTAACTGACGACAAAGGCGACATTCATCTCGCTTGGCGGCGGCTCGAAAGGGGCGCTGGCGCGGACGGTTGCGAGCGCGCTGGCATCGAGCTTCGGCTGGCCGCTGCTTTCCACGACCGCCAACGAGCCAGGCTTGATCTGCCCGCTAGGACCAAGAGTGAAGGACACCCTCGCATTGCCATGCAGACCGGCTTTGCGGCCTTCATCTGGATAGACCAGATGGGCCTGGACCTTCTTGGTCAGGCGCTTGACGTACTTGCGGAGGCGATCCGCCTCGAGATCCCGCTCGGCCTTAATGATCTGCGCCTTCTGCTGTTCGTCGGGATCTTGCACCTGTTGCACCTGCGGAGGAGGCGGTGGTTGCGGCGCGGAGACCTGCGGTTTTGGCTCCGGCGCGTCGGCGCCATCATTCTCCTGCGGCTCAGGCGGTGGCGCCTGTTGCGGTGGCGGCGGTGGCGGCGTCTGTTGCGGCGGCGGCGGTTGTTGCTCCGGCGGCGGCTGGTCAGGCGGTGCTTGCGCCACTTTTTCCTGAACCTGCGTATCGGAGATCTCGCCCTCCAACTCCACGACGAGCACCTCGGAGTCGTCGGGCGGCGGCGTCAAATTGTTCACGATAAACGGCAGCGCCACCGCCGAATGCAGCGCCAGCGAAGCCGCCATGCCGTGCCAGATCGTGAACTTCAGCGCACTGTTCATGATCTCTCTCGCGGCGCACGATGAGGAACGCTCCCATGACCTTCGCTGATCATGTCACTTTGCCGCGTTCTGGGTCTGCACCGCGACCTGAGGTGGTGCCGGTTTCTGAGACAGGGGCATAAGGTGGATCGCCCGATGAAAAGGACGATCCGGTATGAAGACACGCAGACGATTTACGGCTGAGTTCAAGGCCAAGGTTGCGCTTGAGGCGATCCGTGGCGAGCGGACGATTTCGGAACTGGCGACAAAGCACCAGCTTCATCCGAACCAGATTACGCAGTGGAAACGGCAGGCCATCGAGAACCTGGCCAAGACGTTCGACGACAAGGCTGCTGATGCGCAGGTCGGCCGGGAAGCCGAGGTGACCAAGCTGCACGCCAAGATTGGCCAGCTTGTCGTTGAGCGGGATTTTTTGGCCAAGGCCTTCGATCGCTGAGCCTGGATCGGAGGAGAATGATGATTGACCCCGATCACAACCGGCTCTCGATCCGCCGCCAGTGCGAACTGGTCTCGATCTCGCGGGCGTCGTTCTACCGACAGCCCGCCGGCGAGACGCCCGAGAACCTCGAACTGATGCGCACCATCGACGAGGCCTTCATGGAGACGCCCTGGTATGGCTCCCGGCAGATGGCCCGGCATCTGCGGCGTCAGGGCTGGTGCGTGGGTCGCAAGCGGGTCCGGCGGCTGATGCGCAAGATCGGTCTGTCGCCGATCTACCAGGCGCCGAGAACCAGCGAGCCGCATCCGCAGCATCGCATCTATCCCTACCTGCTGCGGCACCTGGCGATCGAGCGGCCGGATCACGTTTGGTGTGCCGATGTGACCTATATCCCGATGCGGCGCGGCTTCCTTTACCTCGTGGCCATCATGGACTGGTTCAGCCGCAAGGTCCTGGCCTGGCGGTTGTCGAACACGATGGATGCCGACTTCTGTGTTGCCGCTCTCGAAGAGGCGATCGCCTGCCATGGCAGGCCCGACATCTTCAACACCGACCAAGGCTCGCAGTTCACTAGCTTCGCCTTCACGACGACGCTGAAGGATGCCGGCATCCGCATCTCCATGGACGGGCGCGGCCGCTGGATGGACAACGTCTTCATCGAACGACTGTGGCGCAGCCTCAAATATGAGTGCGTCTTCCTCAGCACATTCGAAACGGGAAGCCAAGCCCGCTGCGGCATCGGCTCCTGGATAGACTATTACAACCGGCGACGCCCGCACTCGACCTTCGCCGGCAGGACGCCCGACGAAGTCCATGCTATGGCGGAAATGACGGAGCAATTGGCGGCGTAGAAACGAACCCGATCCACCTTAGCCAGGCCGCCAAACTGTCTCACCAAGCGGGTCCACCTCAGACCGAAAGAGCCCATATGTACGTTTTCAACGATCAAACGGCAGCATTCGAATTTCAGAAGGAAAAGGCCGGCCGTTGTTGTTCATGGCTCGAACTTGACGGTCCAGCATTGAACCTCCACCGCAATCTCACCGCTTCGTTACCAATCCCCCGAAGAAGAGGAGCTTAAGACCATCGGCCTACGGCGGATGAAAACTTCTCTGCCATATTGAAGCATATATATGTTTCAATATGAAGTCTGCGTGCTTGTTCCTGTAGCATTACGACTTTCGGCTCAACTCTTCCCCTTCGTCTTTTTAAGCCATCGATACGAGGTGACAATGTGCTTGCATCAAATATCCGAAACGGCGACGGCTAAGCTGCGACCACCCAAAAACAATGCTCGCGTCCACTCCAAGAAGCAGATCGACTAAATCGTAAGCAGCATTCGGCACTTCGGATGGACCTACCCAATTATTGTCGACGAACGCGGAGCCATATTGTGCGGCGTCGGTCGGTGGCTCGCCGCACAGAAAATGGCGCTGTCAAAGGCCCCGATGATGGTGCTGAGTCATCTCAACGACATCGAAAAAGACACATTGGTTATCACAGACAACAAACTCGCCGCGAATTCCGCTTGGGATCGCAAGATTTTGGCTACCGAGCTAGCCAAGTTAAACGTAGAACTGCCGACGCTCAATCTCTCCCTCGAGATGACCGGCTTTGACGCTGCCGAAGTCGATTCGCTCCTGAACCTTCATATCGATCCGGAGCAAGATTCGGTCGATACCGTGCCGAGGCTGCAAAAACATCCGATCAGTCAGAACGGAGACGTCTGGAGACTGCACGATCACTCGATTGCATGCGACGACGCCTACAGCGAGATGGCCCTTCGAAGACTAATATCAAGACTCGCTGATCAAAACCGGTAAGCCCAATCACGCATTCCGATGCACATAATGCGCCAAGGTTGATCGATTAGCCTGTTCCAGGCGAAGCAGCAGTGATCGACGATATCTTCGTAGGACTTGAACACGCGGTTCGATAGCCAGTTGTCGCGTATGAACTGCCAGAGGTTTTCCTGCGGATTAAGTTCCGGGCATTTCGCTGGCAGCGGCAGGATCGTGATGTTGGATGGAACGATCAACCGGCTCGACAGGTGCCAGCCGGCCTGGTCGAGCAGCAGAATGACATGCTTGCTTGGCGCGACCTCGGTCGCGATTTCGGCCAGATGCAAGTTCATCGCCTCGGTGTTGCATGCGGGCAGGACGAGGGCGGCGCCCTTGCCGTCCTTCGGGCAGATCGTACCGAAGATGTAAGTGGAAGCGGTTCGCTGGTCGCGTGGCGCCGAAGGCCGCGTTCCGCGCAGCGCCCGGCGACGCGTGATCTTGTTCTTCTGGTCGATGCGCGCCTCGTCGCCAAACCATATTTCTGTATCGGCTGGATCGACGCTCTTGTCCTTGGCAATTTCTGCCACTCGGGCGGGGAAAGTTTTTTAAAATTCTCGATCGCGCCCTTGGCTTGCGCATGATGACGCGGACGAGCGGAGAGTTTGCGATAGCCCATGCCTCGCAGCTCCCGGCTCAGAGTCTGCTTGGAGACGGTGATCATGAACTCCTCATACAGCCACTGGCAGAGATCGATGATGCGCCAACGGACAACGCCGTGAATGGCAGGGATCGGCCCGCTTTCGATCACAGCAGCCAACGCCTGACGATGCTCGTCCGCGAGCCGAGACGGCTGACCGGGCGCCTTGCGATCAAAAAGCCCGTCCGGGCCGAGGGCGTTGAACTTCATCACCCAATCGCGAACAATTTGCACGCCAACTCCGCCGATCCTGGCTGCTTCCGTCCGCGTCGCACCGTCGTAGATTGCGGCCAGAGCCAGAAGTCGCCGCGCCTGCGGCCCGTCTTTCAACCGCCTGGCAGCGGACCGTGTCGTCTATGCGTTGAAATCAGCTCGCAGTGGCAGGGGCGACATGGCGAACCTCCCTCGTTCGCCATCTTGAATCAGCCCGCCGCTGATTCGAAAAGCCATACAGAGTCACGCTCTCCGAGATTTGGTATTAGCCAGCGTATCCGCAAGCGGATCGAGGAAGCCTTCGGCTGGGTCAAGACGGTCGCCGGACAAGAGAAGACCAAATATCGAGGGCGCGAGCGCGTCGGCTGGGCCTTCGCCTTCGCGGTCACCGCCTACAGTCTGACGCGGCTGCGGAATCTCATGGCGGCGCCCGTATGAGAGCGTCGATGAACTGCAAACTCGTCGGTCGTTGGCGGATCGTCGAGGCCGACATCTGGGATCGCCAGTATCTCGACCTCTGCGGCCTGGCGACGCTCATCATTCGAGCGAACGGGCACGGCGAAATCGCTTTCGGCGCGCTGCAAGCCGGGCTGGACGTCGAATATAGCCGAGCTTCAGTCGGATTCACCTGGAAAGGCTTCGACGAAATGGACGAAGTCTCCGGCGACGGATCAGCCGAATTACTCGACGACGGCTCGATCGAGATTGAATTTGCCTATCACAACGGTAACGAAGCCGTTCTCAAAGCCAAGCGGGATACTTCTTCAACAGCCTGCTAGCAGTCAAAACACGCTGTTTCCCCTGATACGCCTGCATCTACGGTAGGAAAAACAAAGTTGTTGATGATTAGGTTTCCGATTGACTTCGCACTAATTTAGGATCAGGACCCATTAATTTCTTGCGGAGAGGTGTTTGGACTGATTCATTAGCGTTGCTGGGAGACGCGCGATGTCCGATTTGTTTCTGCTCACCGAAGCGCAGATGCGCCGGATCGAGCCGTATTTTCCATTGTCGCACGGAGTTGCGAGGGTTGATGACCGGCGGGTGATCAGCGGCATCATTTTTGTCATCAGGAACGGGCTGCGCTGGCGCGATGCGCCGCGTGAGTATGGTCCGCACAAGACCGTCTACAATCGTTTTGTGCGCTGGAGCCGTCTTGGTGTGTTCAACAAGATATTTGCCGAACTGGCTCGTAAGGGTGGCGCTCCGAAGCGGTTAATGATCGACGCCACCCATCTGAAGGCGCATCGCACCGCTGCAAGCCTTTTAAAAAAGGGCCTGTTCCCCGACGTATCGGGCGCACGAAGGGCGGTCTGAACTCAAAGCTGCACGCCGTCTGCGATGGTCAGGGACGCCCTGTCATCATGCTGCTTAGCGAAGGCCAGATGAGCGATTATAAAGGGGCCGCGTTGATGATCGATGCGATGCCGCCCGCCAAGCAGTTGCTCGGCGACAAGGGCTATCACGCCAACTGGTTCCGCCAGGCGCTCGCGGCCCGCGGCATCACGGCCTGCATCCCATCCAAGTCCAACCGCGCAAAGCCGATCGAACATGACCGTATTCTCTATCGCCAACGGCACAAAATCGAAAATGCGTTCGGCAGGCTCAAGGACTGGCGGCGCATCCACACCCGCTACGATCGATGCGCTCACACATTCTTCTCCGCTATCTGCATCGCAGCAACCGTCATCTTCTGGATCTGATCAATGAGTCCTGAACCTAGTTGTTTAGTCCCAAGCTTTGATGGAGCATCCTTATCGCACGATTCGAAGGAAGCGCTATGGGACAAGTTTTACACGGCTGCGCCACGACGACGGAGGCAGTCCGTCGAGCAATACAAAATAGTCAAGAGAGCCTAAGAGGTCTCGCCAAGCGCTACGGGATCAACCAGAAGACGGTCGCGAAGTGGAAGCAGCGCGAGACCGTCACCGATCTTCCGACTGGCCCCAAGGAAGCCAAGTCGACTGTCCTTTCCATTGAAGATGAGGCGATCATCGTTGCTTTCCGGCGGCACACGCTGCTGCCCGAAGCAGCCGTTTGGCTTCCAGCATCGGACGTTAGGCAGTTCAGTCACTCAGTGAGCCTCGACGATCTCGCCGTCTTCCTTGACGAAGCGGCCTATGTGCGGGTTCGGGAGAAGATCGAGGACGACTTCGGAAGGACGACAGAGCGCCACTCCCTTGTCCGTCACGACGATCGGCCGATTGATGAGGATGGGGTGCGCCAGCATTTGGTCGATCAGTTCGTCGTCGTTCCACGTAGAGCGGTCCAACCCCAAGTCGCGGTATGGCGTTCCCTTCTTCCGGAGCAGATTCCTCGGCGACATCGCCATGGCCACGAGCAGTTCCATGAGCTTGGTCCGCGACGGCGGGTTCTTCACGTATTCTATGATCTCCGGCTCTTCACCGCTCTGTCGGATCATCGCCAGTGTGTTGCGGGACGTGTCACAGTCGGGGTTGTGGTAGATCGTGATCGTCATCCGTTCACCTTCAACACATCGGCAGCGGGTTGATTGGCTCCCGCCTCATACCAGCCGCGAGAAGCCTTCACGATCTTGACGACCGAAAGCATCACCGGCACCTCGACGAGGACGCCTACCACCGTCGCCAGAGCAGCCCCCGAGTTCAGGCCGAAGATGCTTATGGCTGCAGCAACCGCCAGTTCGAAGAAGTTGCTCGCACCGATCAGGGCCGCCGGGCCTGCGACACACCAAGCCACACCAAGGTGGCGGCTCAGCACATAGGCCAGACCGGCGTTCAGGTAGACCTGAATGAGGATCGGAACAGCAAGGATCGCAATCACGAGGGGCTGCGCCAGAAGTTGCTCGCCTTGGAAGCCGAAGAGCAGCACCAGTATCGCCAGCAGAGCCATCAGGGAGAACGGCTGAAGGTGACCGAGGGTCCGACCGAGCGCGTCACCACCCCGAGCTATGAGCGACCGACGCCAGACCTGCGCAAGGATTACGGGCACCACGATGTAGAGTAGCACAGACAAGGCCAGCGTCGCCCATGGCACCGAGATGGACGCCACCCCGAGGAGCAGGCCGACTAGCGGAGCGAATAGGACCACCATCAGCAGATCATTCAATGCGACTTGACCCAGCGTGTAGTGAGGTTCGCCGTCCACAAGGTTGGACCAGACGAACACCATCGCCGTGCATGGCGCGGCAGCGAGTAGGATCAGCCCTGCAATGTAGGACGGGACTTGCTCCGATGGCAGCATGGGCGCGAAGACATGGCCGATGAAGATTGTGCCCAGCAACGCCATAGAGAACGGCTTCACGGCCCAGTTCACGAAGAGCGTCACGCCGACCCCTCGCGCATGCTCAACCACCCTTCCAAGTGCGTTGAAGTCGATCTTTAGCAGCATAGGAATGATCATCAGCCAGATCAGCACCGCCACCGGCAGGTTAACCTTCGCCACCTCCCAACCCGAGATCGCGGCGAATGTGCCTGGCATCAGGTGCCCGAGGGCAACGCCGACGACGATACAAAGTCCGACCCAGACCGTCAGGAATCGCTCGAAGATGGACATCAGCAGAAGCCTCTCCGGGTCAGCAACAAGCTGTCGCCGCGGGTGCCGGAGCAGCACAGCAGGAACTTTCCTTCTCGTGTGCAACACGGGCGTCGCGCTCCCCCGTACCGTCACCGTAAGTGATGCTTTCGCCTGTGGTGTGGAAGGTCTCCCAGGAGATACCCGCAGGATCATCAATCCACGACTTCTCCGACTTGGCGTAGCAACACGCCGTCTCTCCCTGTTCGATGATCTCCCCGCCCGCGTTGCGAAGCCTCGCATACACTTCCTGCAGCTCGTTCTGGTCCTCGACCTGAATGCCGAGATGATCCAGCCCCGCTTGCTTGCCGCGCGTTGAGATCGCGAAATTGACGCGGGGGTCATCAAGCATCCACTTCGCATAGTCGGATTTCAGGACGGCAGGCTGAGCGGCGAAGAGAGCAGAATAAAAGCCAACCGACCGCTGGAGGTCGCTGACGGCGACATGAACGTGAAGGCGCTTCATAGCTTTTCCTTTCAGGCTAGCCTTTTCGTGCGACTGCGAGATGGTTTGCAAGTGGCAGCGGAGACGCAAGGTGCCCCTCCACAGCAGTTCTCCGTAAGAAAACCCAAGAGCTCGTTCATCTTGTCGAACTGCGCCGTGTAGATCACGGAACGACCCTCACGGTGCGCGGTGACAAGGCCCGCCATGCGGAGCCTATCAAAATGAAACGTGAGGGTGTTTGGTGAGAGGTCGAGCGCTGTCGCTACCGCCCCCGCAGTCAAACCCTCCGGTCCCGCCTGTACGAGCAAGCGAAATACATCGAGCCGATTATCCTGAGCGAGCGCCGCCAGAGCACTCACGGCATCCATCTTTTCCATATTTCAACGAATATTGAAATATATGCCATGTGTCAATGTCGTTTTCCGGGCGACCCTGGCCATTCGCCCTCGTCGCTTGCGTGTCCACATCCAAAGTGTGAATTTTATTCGCAGCAATACCGGAATCCAGGTCCAGCCCAATTCTCAAGCAGACTGTTAACGATCAACACGAAATAGTCCGTTGTAGGAATGTACAGACTTGCGAGACATCCTTTCTCTTGAGCCTCAATGGCAGGAAGGATGATCGGAATGCACAAGTTTCGGCGAGATGTGGACCACAAGCTGCGGGTGCTCCAGCACGCTGACAAGATTGGCGATGTCGGAAAGGCTTGCCGATGACGGCGCGGCTGGCGCCGGGCGACTATGACCAGCTGCACCACTTTATTGCTGATGGCGTCTGGGACGCCGCGCCGTTGGAAGCGGAACGGCTGGTTCAGGCCGACCGGCTGGTCGGCGGCAACAATGCCGTGCTGGTCATCGACGACACGTCGCCGCCGAAGAGGGGTGATCGTTTGGTTGGCGTCGCTCCGCAATATGCATCAACTCCTGGCAAGACGGCCAATTGCCAACGTTGGTGTCGCTGATACTTGCGCGCGGTGAAGTGCCTGTCATGGTGGCCCTGCGGCTCTTTCTGCCCGAGAGCTGGACGAGCGATCCGGCGCGTTTGAAACGTGCCGGTGTTCCGATCGAGCATTGCGGGGCGCGGTCCGAGCCGGAGATCGCGCTGGCGGAGATTGATCGCGTGATCGCCGCCGGCGTTCGATTCGGTTGCGTGCTGGCGGACGCGGGATACGGATCGAGCGCGCCGTTCCGTCATGCTTTGAGCGAACGTGATCTGTTGTGGGCAGTTGGTCTGTCGCGCCATCAGAAAGTCTATCCGGGCAATGTCACGATGATCCTTCCGACGGAGAAGGCTCGCAAGCCGCGGAAGCACCATATCCCGGATATGTCGCCGGTCTCTGCCGAAACGGCGCTCATCGGCGAAAAGTGGCGGAAGATCAGCTGGCGCCGGGGCACGAAGGGTCCGCTGACATGCCTGTTCGCGGCACGACGCGTTCGCATTGCGGACGGCCCAAGGCACCGCGTGTTCGATAAAGGTGTTGAGCGCATGCCTGGCGCAGGAGTGTGGGTCCTGGGTGAACGACGACCGGGCGGAGAGCAGAAGTACGACGTCTCGAACCTGCCCGCTGGCGTGCCGCTCAGGACGCTGGCGGCTGCCGTCAAGGCGCGGCGGATCTGTGAACAGGCGCATCGGCAATTGAAGGAAGAACTCGGGCTCGACCATTTTGAAGGCAGGTCGTGGGTTGGGCTACACCGGCATGCCTTGATGACGATGATCGCCTGCGCATTCCTTCAATCCCGCCGCCTCATCGCAGCGGGGCGGAAAAAAAGAAGCAACGGCCCACCGCCGAGTTTGCCGACCGTGCGCCGCGCCATCGTCGAACTCATTCTTCGACCAACAAATCAGCGATGCTCATACTGCAGAAGACAAATCGACGAAATGTAGCGGCGTGAATAAATCTGCCAAAGTAGTGCCAGGAACACGTTGCCATTCATGGCGCCGTCGTAGACGAAGGGCGCGGTCATGCCGGTCAGCCGCAGCGCGCCGGTGAAGGTGGTGGTTTTCCAGTACCCATGCGGCACGCCGGCCCGGCAACGCTCACCGAGCGGCGCTCGTCCGCGCAGGCGCGTCATCTTCGTGGAGAGGCCGGTCTCATCAATGAAGACGAGCTTCGCCGGGTCGAGATCGAGCTGACCCTCGAACCGGGCCTGCCGACGCCTCAGAATGTCGGGGCGGTCCTGCTCCAGTGCATGTGCGGACTTTTTTTGAACGTCCAGCCGTGCCCGCGAAACCAGGCGCTCAAGGCGCTTCGGCTGATTTTCACAGACTGCTCGATGGCAAGCCGCTCCACCATCTCGTTCAGCGTGATGTCCTTGCGCTCCTCGATCAGCCCCACGATGAAGGCTTCATGCACATCGAGACTGGAAGCACGGCGACGACCTTGCGGGCGGGGCATCAACTCGCCGATCCTTGCCCGCGCGATCCATCGGATCGCGCTCGATATCCCAACCCCGAACCGGGCCGCGGCCTGCCGCGCCGACATGCCCTCATCCGACGCCTTCACGACACGCGATCGAAGATCCCCGCTCAATGCCTTTCCCGTCTTCACCTCCTGCAAGGCGGATGTCGAATCAGCACAGAGCCCAGACGTCACATCACAATCAATTCATCAATCACAGGATATGCTCTAGATCAAGCGGAACGCGATCACGAATCCCAGGACGATAACGACAGCGCCGATGGCCGCCCAGAGACCGAGCCGCTTTTCGATCTCGCGGCGAATGGCTTCACCGTAACGGTCGAGCACGACCGCGACGATGAAGAACCGGCCGCCGCGGGCGATGATCGAGCACAGGATAAACAGCCAGACGTTGTATCCCGCAAAACCCGAGGTGATGGTGACGAGCTTGTAAGGAATCGGCGTCAGGCCCTTGCCGATGATGATCCACGCGCCCCACTCCGCATATGACGCGCGAAACGCCTCGACCTTGTCGCCAAGCCCATAAAGATGAATGAGCCACTGGCCAACCGAGTCATAGAGGAGCGCACCGATTGCATAGCCGAGCACGCCGCCGGCGACCGAGGCGATCGTGCATACGGTCGCAAACAGCCAGGCGCGCCGTGGCCGCGCCAGCGCCATCGGCAGCAGCATGACATCGGGCGGCACCGGAAAGAATGAGCTTTCAGCGAAAGCCACCGCCGCCAGAATCCAGAGCGCATGAGGCTTGTCAGCGGCGGCGATGCACCAGTCGTAGATCCGTCTCAGCATGGCGCGATCAACCATTCCGCGGCCGATTTGTCCATGGCTCACACGAAGATTCGGCAAGGCCCGCACAACCGGCGAACGCCGATCGCCATGATCGACCCGGTGTAAAAAATTCGAGCCTCACGCGCGAGATATCACAGGGGTCATCGCGCATTCAGATTGCCTCTGATAGAGTGCACCGCGTTACGGTCGCGCGCAGCGGCCCCAGCCACCAAACTGCCGCAGTATTTTCATGCAAGCGCGTTCTTTGCGTCGTCTCTGGTGTATCCTGCTTGTGCTCGTGAGCGCGGTCGATGCCGCATATCCCGGGGTCGCGGGCAGCGGGGCCGACGCCGGAGCGCCGACCCGGATCAGGTTCTCACTCGACCGCCCGATCGATGCCGCCGTGGCTCCGGTCGTTCTGGCATCGACCCGGGGACTGTTCCGCGCGGAAGGCCTGAGCGTCACGACGACCACGGCCGCCGGCACCGCGGAGGCGATCGCGCGTGTCGCGGCCGGCACGAACGAACTGGCGCTGGCGGACATCAACGCCCTGATCCGCTTTCGCGATCAGCGGGGCGCGCCCCCGGTCAAGGCGGTGTTCGTGCTGTTCGACAAGGCGGCCTACGCCTTCATCGCGCGCAAGAGCCGGGGCATCAACGCGCTTGCCGACATCGAGGGCAAGACGGTCGGCGTCATCGACGGCGATCCTTCCATCAGGCTGTGGCCTGCATTGGCGCGGCGGAACGGTTTGCAGCTCAAAACCGTGAAGCTGCAGCAGATCGGCCCGGCCGTTCGTGAACCGATGCTCTCGGCGGGCCAACTCGACGCCATATCCGGCCTGTCGTACCTGTCGGCGATCGACCTGCGCAATCGCGGTATCCCGGCCGACGATATCGCGGTGCTGCGATTTGCCGACTATGGCTGCGTCGCCTACGGCAAGGCGCTGATCGTCAACCCGGAATTCGCCGCCGGCAAGCCGGAAGCGGTGAAGGCGTTCGTGCGCGCGGTGATCGCCGGCCTGCGGCTCGCCGTCAGGGAGCCCGCGCGGGCCATCGATGACGTCCTGGCTCAGATGGACGGCGGATCACGCGCTGTGGAACTGGAACGCCTGCATACGGTCCTCAGCGACAATATCCTCACCAGCGAGGTCAGGCATAGCGGTATCGGCGGCATCGATCCGGCCCGGTTCGAGACGTTGCTCGACCAGATCGCCGAGGATTTCGAATTCCGCGATCGTCCGTCGGCCACGGATATCTTCGACGGCAGTTTTCTGCCCCCGGCCAGCGACCGCAGGATCACTCAAGCCGAGTAAGCGGCACGAGCCGCTGTATTCCATCGCCTGCCTCTGATTAGATGCCGCCTCCCGTCCGGCGGATCCTTCATCTGCGAAAACCTATAGTATCGTGATCCACAAGAGCCTTGCCTGATGTCGATGGTCCGCCTTTATACGCGCGTTCTCGAACTGCTCGGCACGGAAGCGCGGCTCGGCTGGATCCTGGCCGGCGCCAACCTGCTGCTGGCGGGCGCGCAGTTCGCCGAGCCGGTGCTGTTCGGCCGCATCATTGACGTCCTGTCGGGCAATCCGGCCTCCGGCTTCCCTGGAATGGCTTCGACGTCACCCTGGCCGCTGCTGGCGGTGTGGGCGGCCTTCGGCCTGTTCACGATCCTGTGCGGAGTGACCGTGGCCCTGCAGGCCGACCGTCTCTCGCATCGCCAGCGTCAGGCCGTGCTGACCGGCTATTTCGAGCACATCATGCAGTTGCCGCTCGCTTACCACGCCGGCACCCATTCGGGGCGGCTGATGAAGGTGATGCTGCAAGGCACGGACGCGCTGTGGCGGCTGTGGCTGGGGTTTTTCCGCGAGCATTTCGCGGCGATGATGTCGCTCGTCGTGCTGCTGC
The DNA here is from genome assembly GCF_047824785.1 of Nitrobacter sp. TKz-YC01. Classification (GTDB taxonomy): domain Bacteria; phylum Pseudomonadota; class Alphaproteobacteria; order Rhizobiales; family Xanthobacteraceae; genus Nitrobacter. The sequence continues at coordinate 3,354,890 of NZ_CP181167.1, forward strand.
CGCTGTCTCTCTATATCAACTGGCGGCTGGCGATCCTTCTGTTCGCACTCTGCATCGTGTTCACGATGCTGACGACGCTGGTGGTTCGCAAAACCTTCGACATGCAGAACGAGGTGGAGACGCATTTCAGCGATCTTTCCGCGCGGGCCTCCGACGCCCTCGGCAACGTCGCGCTGGTGCAGAGCTTTGTTCGCGTCGATGCCGAGGTGCAGGGCCTGCGGTTCGTCGTCGACAAGCTGCTGTCGGCGCAGATGCCGGTGCTGTCGTGGTGGGCCGTCGTCACCGTCATGACGCGCGCCTCCACCACCATCACCATTCTTTCGATCTTCACCGCGGGCATCGCGCTGAACCAGCGGGGAATGACGTCGATCGGCGAGATCGTGATGTTCGTAAGCTTCGCCACCATGCTGATCCAGAGGCTCGAACAGGTCGTTTCCTTCATCAACAGCGTGTTCATGGAGGCGCCGCGCCTTAAGGAGTTCTTCGACGTGCTCGACGCCGTTCCGGCGGTGCGCGACCGGCCCGATGCCGTCGATCCCGGACGATTACAGGGACGCGTTGAATTCAACGACGTGTCGTTCTCCTACGACAGCAAAAGGCCGGCGGTCGCAAACCTGTCGTTTGTCGCATCGCCCGGCGAGACCATCGCGCTGGTCGGCCCGACCGGCGCGGGCAAGTCCACCGCCGTCGCGCTGCTGCACCGGGCGTTCGATCCGCAATCCGGCGTCATCAGGATCGACGGCATGGACATTCGCGATCTCACGCTCAGCGGGTTGCGGCGAAACATCGGCGTGGTGTTCCAGGAGCCGCTGCTGTTCAACCGCTCGATCGCCGAGAACCTCCGCGTCGGCAAACCCGACGCCACCGAAGAGGAAATGCGGCTCGCCGCAGGGCGGGCCCAGGCGCTGGACTTCATCGAACGCGGCGAGAAAAAGTTCGACACGCATGCCGGCGAGCGCGGGCGAATGCTGTCGGGCGGCGAGCGGCAGCGGCTGTCGATCGCCCGCGCCTTGCTGAAGGATCCGCCGATCCTGATCCTCGACGAGGCGACCAGCGCGCTGGACGCCGTGACCGAGGCCAAGGTCAATGCCGCCCTCGACGAGGTGATGAAGGGACGCACGACATTCGTCATCGCGCATCGGCTGTCCACCATAAGGAACGCCGCGCGAATTCTGGTTTTCGCGGACGGCCGCGTGATCGAAAGCGGAACCTTCAGCGAACTCCTGGCGAACGTAGGTCATTTCGCCCAACTCGCGAAAGCGCAATTCATGACGCAGGAGAGTACCGAGGCAGACCCGTCATTATCGCGAACCAACCCGGCCGTCGAAATTCGGCCCCTTTCGTTGGGGAATTAAGCTGCTGACCATCTGTTCTGGCCTGTCGAGCCGGTATAGATTGGAGCGGTCGCGACGCGCCGCCCGGACACGCTTGAAACCTAGAGCGTATTCCGCAAAAGTGGATGCCGGTTTGCGATCAGACGGCGCGCAGCTATCAATCGAGCGCATTTTCTGACGCCTGACCGGACTCCACGTAGCCGGAAAATGCTTGAGAAGCAGGCCTTCTTGCCGAAAGAGGGCCTTAAAGGACCGGATCGACCGTGCATTCTTCCATCGCCCCTCGCAAATGGCTACCGATCCGCATCGTCCTCGCGGCCGTGGTGCTGGTTGCGCTCACGCCATTTCGCGCGGCTCATGCCACCGAAGCGCATCTGCTGATCGAAGCGGATACCGGAAAGGTGCTGGAAGCCGAGAATGCCACCTTCCCCTGGTATCCGGCCTCGGTCACCAAGCTCATGACGGCTTACGTCACGCTGACGGCGGTCAAGCACAAGCGCCTCACGCTCGACACGCTGTTGACGGTATCGCCGGCCGCCGCCGCGCAGTCGCCTTCGAAGATGGGCTTTCGGCCGGGCACCCAGGTCACCGTCGACAACGCGCTGAAGATGATGATGGTGAAGTCGGCCAACGACATGGCCGTGGTGCTTGCGGAAGGCGTCGGCGGCTCGATCGATGGTTTCTCAGCCGAAATGAATGCGACCGCGCAGCGGCTTGGCATGACGCAGTCGAGCTATGTCAACCCGAACGGTCTGCCTGCCGACGGCCAGATTTCCTCGGCACGCGACATGGCCATTCTCGCGCGCGCCTTCATTCACGATCTGCCTGAATACGAATACTTCGTGCACATCCCCTCGATACGCTACGGCCGCAGGGTGACGCACAACTTCAACAAGCTGATCGGACGCTTTCCGGGCGCCGACGGCTTCAAAACCGGCTTCATCTGCGCCTCGGGCTACAATCTCGTCGCGTCCGCCACGCAGAACGGCAAGCGTCTGATCGCGGTGGTGCTCGGCGCATCGTCGGGTACGATGCGGGCTGTGCGCGCCGCGCAGATGCTGGAGCGCGGCTTCGCCAATAATTCGCTGTCGTGGCTGCGGCCGGCGCTCGGCACCGTCGACAGGCTGGCGCCGATCGCGGCGACGCCTCCCAATCTGCGCGATGAAATGTGCGGGCCGAAACGAAAGCATCCCGCCAGCGACGAGGATAACGATGTCGTCGCCAACACGTCGGCGACAAGCGCCGCCGTGATGTCGTTCTTCGCGACCGGCGCGCAACCGCCAACGCTCCGGCCGGTGGACATGATCGCCGCCGCTCCGGCGCCCTCGGATCCCGTCATTGTCTATACCGGACCGACGCGCACCGGCGCCGCCATCGCGGCCGCGGCGGAAGCCGATGCCGCGCGCGACGCTCCGCCGAAGAGCAAGAAGCCCGGCAAGACCGCCCGGAACAAACCCGCGCCGAAAGCAGACGCCAAGGAAAAATCAAACAATCGGGTCTCGGTCACCATCAACCCCAAGTCGACACCTAAGTCGACACCCAAGTCCCCACCGAAGTCCACGAAGCCTCCGGTCGATAGCAAGCCCGCCGCCGGCTCATCCGCCAAGCCCAAAACCGCCGAAAGCAAGTCCAAACCCTAGAGCGCGTTCGCTTCTGATTGACTCAGAAGCGAAGCTCCAGATTGTTGTTTTAACGCGTTTTCTTCACGCGAACCGGCATCCGCTTCGTTCGAACGCTACAATAGCAGGCCGCAAACGCCGCACAGGCGAACCCTGCACCTTGGCCACCAGACCGTTTCGGGCCAGCCGACGGGATAAACCGTTAAGCTTGCGGCGGTGGTATTCGCGCGTCGTGATCGCGCAACTGCTTGCCTTTGACCGCCGCCTTGCCCGATATTCCCTGCACAACACATTCTCTTCCCCTTGAACACGGGATCACCGGGACGTCACATGGATCGCATCTGGCTCAGGCAATATCCCGCAGGCGTGCCGGCTGACATCGACGCTTCGCAATACGCATCGTTGATCGAGTTGCTGGAGGAAAGCTTCGCCAGGTTCAGCGACCGCAAAGCCTTCATCTGCATGGACAAGGCGATGACGTATCGCGAGCTCGACGAGACGTCGCTTGCTCTCGGCGCCTACCTGCAAAGCCTGGGACTGAAAAAGGGCGCGCGCGTCGCACTGATGATGCCGAACGTGCTGCAGTATCCGATCTCGACAGTCGCCGTGCTGCGCGCCGGCTATGCCGCGGTCAATGTCAACCCGCTCTACACGCCGCACGAGCTTGAACATCAGCTCAAGGACTGCGGCGCGGAAGCGATCATCGTGCTGGAAAACTTCGCAGCGACGGTGCAGCAGGCGATCGGTAAAACCGCCGTCAAGCACGTCATCGTCGGCAGCATGGGCGACCTGCTCGGCTTCAAGGGCTTGATCGTCAACTTCGTTGTCCGCCACATCAAAAAGATGGTGCCGCCATCATCCATCCCGCACGCCGTCAAGTTCAACGACGCCCTAGCCGCGGGGCGCGGCATGACGCTGGTCCGGCCCGAACTCGCGCCTGACGATGTGGCCTTCCTGCAATATACCGGCGGCACAACCGGTGTCTCCAAGGGAGCGACGCTCCTTCATCGCAACATCCTCGCCAACATGCTGCAGAATGATGCGTGGCTGCAGCCGGTGCTGAAGAAGCCGCCGGTGATCGATCAGCTTTTCATCGTCTGCGCTCTGCCGCTCTATCATATCTTCGCGCTGACGGCGTGCTTCATGCTGGGAATGCGCGCGGGCGGGGTCAATCTGCTGATCCCGAACCCACGCGATATTCCCGGACTGGTGAAGGAGCTGAGGAAGCATCAGATCCACTGCTTCCCGGCAGTGAACACGCTCTATAACGCTCTGCTCAACGCGCCGGGTTTCGAGCAGGTCGACTTCTCCAGGCTCAGGGCGTCGATCGGCGGCGGCATGGCCGTCCAGAAGGCCGTGGCGGAGAGATGGCTGAAAGTGACGGGATGCCCGCTGCTGGAAGGCTACGGCCTTTCGGAAACCTCGCCGACGCTAACCTGCAATCCCGCCGACGGCGACAAATTTTCCGGCTCGATCGGGCTTCCCTTACCCTCGACATACATCTCGATCCGCGACAATGACGGCAGAGAAATGCCGCTCGGCGAGGCCGGAGAAATCTGCGCCAGCGGGCCGCAGGTCATGCCGGGCTACTGGAACAGGCCGGACGAGACCGCGAAGGTGATGACGGCGGACGGCTTCTTCCGCACCGGCGACATCGGCGTCATGTCCGCGGACGGTTACACCCGGCTCGTCGACCGCAAGAAGGACATGATCGTGGTCTCCGGTTTCAACGTCTATCCGAACGAAATCGAGGACGTGATCGCAAGCCATCCGGGCGTGCTGGAATGCGCCGTGATCGGGGTCAAGGACGAGAGGTCGGGTGAGACGGTCAAGGCGTTCGTGGTCCGGAAGGATCCTGATCTCACGCGTGAGGAAATCATCAAGTTCGCCCGGACGGAACTGACGAACTACAAGGTGCCCAAGCAAATCGAGTTTCGCGATTCCTTGCCAAAAACCAATGTCGGCAAGATTCTCCGCCGCGCATTGCGCGAGAACACGACGGCGGCGTAAGGCGGAGACGGCCCTGCCCAACTGAAACTTTCTTATGGAAAAGTTGTCCTCACATACGTGGACGACGACGACAGCAAAGCGTGGCATGATGAAATCCGACAGTACGCCCCTCCCTTCTCCCGCCGATGTTCTCGCTTTCTGGCGCGCCGCAGGCCCAAGCAAGTGGTACACAAAGAACAACCCATTCGACGTTGAGGTGCGCCGTCGCTTTCTTCAGCTTTGGGACGCCGCCCGCGCGGGCGAACTCGCGGAATGGGAGAAGACCGACGACGGCGCGCTGGCGCTCGTCATCGTGCTCGACCAGTTTCCGCGCAACATGTTCCGCAGCGACGCCCGGACCTTCTCGACCGACGGCCAGGCGTTGACCGTAGCCGAGCGCGCCATCGCCCGTGGCGCCGACACGCGCATAGAGCCCGACCTTGTCGAATTCCTCTATGTGCCCTTCATGCATTCGGAACGGCTGGCGGATCAAGACCGTTGCATTGAGCTGTTTCGCACCCGCGGCCGGCCCGAGAACCTCAAATTCGCGGAGATCCACGCCGACATCATTCGCCGGTTCGGCCGTTTTCCCCATCGCAACCTTGTGCTCGGGCGCACGACGAACGCGGACGAGCAGGCGTTTCTCGACGCAGGCGGATTCGCCGGGTAGCTTTTCAGCCGCGCTTCGCCGGGAGGCTCTTTGACGACAGTTCCGCGAACACGCGACGATTGCCGTTTCGCGACTGTGGAATACTGTATGCTCGTCCCTCCACGCACACCGCCAGTCCAGGAGATCTCACGATGACCATCAAAGTTGGCGACCGCCTGCCCGACGCGACCTTCCGCATCATGACCGAGGACGGCGTTCAGACAAAAAGCACCAACGATATCTTCAAAAGCAAAAAGGTCGCATTGTTCGCGGTGCCCGGCGCCTATACCGGCACCTGCCACAAGCAACATCTTCCGAGCATTTTCGCCAGCGCCATCGCCATCAAGGGCAAGGGCGTGAGCGAGATCGCCATCGTCTCCGTCAACGACGTGTTCGTGATGAACGCGTGGAAGCGCGACACCGACCAGCGAAACGAGGCCACCTTTCTTGCGGATGGCAACGGCGAATTCGCGAAAGCCATCGACATGACGTTCGACGGTTCCGAGAAAGGGCTCGGCATCCGTTCCAAGCGCTATTCCATGCTGGTCGAGGACGGCGTGGTGAAAACGCTGAACGTCGAGGACTCACCCGGCAAGGTCGAGGTCTCCGGCGGCGACAAGCTGCTCGGGCAGTTGTGAGAAAAGAATTTCACGGAGCGTGATGACCTCCTTCTTCCCTCTCCCCTTGCGGGAGAGGGTGGCGAGCATCGTGGGATGCGAGCCGGGTGAGGGGTACAGGTGAGGACGAACGCGCGCCCTCACCCGCAAGGAGAGAGGTAAGAATCACTTCAACCGCGCCATCGCCACGCCTTCGCGCGCAAGCTGATCGGCGCGTTCGTTCTCGCTATGGCCATCGTGACCCTTGATCCAGTGCCAGCGCACCTGATGCGGCTGCAACGCCGCGTCGAGCCGTTGCCAGAGGTCCACGTTCTTCACCGGCTTCCTGTCGGCCGTGCGCCAGCCATTGCGTTTCCAGCCGTGAATCCAAGCGGTGATGCCCTGCCGCACGTACTGACTGTCGGTGGTGAGATCGACAAGCGCCGGGCGCTTCAGCGCCTCCAGCGCCGAGATCGCCGCCAGCAGTTCCATCCGGTTGTTGGTGGTATGCGGTTCGCCGCCCTTCAGCTCTTTCTCGATGTCGCCGAAACGCAGGATCGCGCCCCAGCCGCCGGGACCCGGATTGCCGGAGCAGGCGCCGTCGGTGAAAATCGTGACATGCGGAAGCGCGGGCGAACTCACGCCACCGGCCCCAATGCCGCGACGCCGTAATCACGGACGCCGCCGACCCGCTGCTGGAAGCGCAGCTTGCGAACATATTCAAGCGGATCTTTCGGCTTCACCAGCGCGCCCGCGGGCACGTTGAGAAAATCGACCAGCCGCGTCAGCAGGAACCGCAGCGCGGCCCCCCGCGCAAGCAACGGCAGCGCCGCCTGTTCGGCTTCCGAGAGCGCCCGTTCCCGATGGTAGGCGCCAAGCAGCGCCTGCGCCTTGGTGACGTTGAAGGCATGATCCGGCTCGAAACACCATGCGTTGAGGCAGATCGCGACGTCATAGGCGAAGAAATCATGGCACGCGAAATAGAAATCGATCAGCCCCGAGAGCCTGTCGCCGAGAAACAGCACATTGTCAGGAAACAGGTCGGCATGGATCACTCCGCCAGGCAGCTCCCGCGGCCAGCGCGCCTCCAGGTGGTCGAGTTCAGCCTTGAGAAAATCGTGCAAACCCGGCTGCACGGTATCGGCGCAAGCGCCGGCCTGCTCGAACAGCGGCCGCCAACTCGATACCGACAGCGCGTTGGCGCGCTTCATGGAGAAATCACGGCCGGCGAGATGCAGCTTCGCCAGCGCGGCGCCGACCGCGGCGCAATGAGCGACGTTCGGCTTCCGTGGCCACACGCCCTCGAGAAAATCGATGATGGCGGCCGGACGCCCCGCGAGGCGGCCAAGGGTTTCGCCGTTTCTGGCCTTGACCGGCTGCGGACACACGATGCCATGCGCCGCCAGATGACCCATCAAGCCGAGAAAGAACGGCAGGTCGTCGATGGCGACGCGCTTTTCGTAGAGCGTCAGGAAAAACGATCCGGAGGTGGTGTGCAGCAGATAGTTGGAGTTCTCGACGCCCTCGGCGATGCCCTTGTAGGACAGCACCTCGCCGATATCGTAGGCTTTCAGAAAATCCGCAAGCTCCTCGGCGGCGACGTCGGTGTAGACCGCCATCTCATATCCCCGTTCCGGTCATGGCAGAGCGATCGCGTTCTCGCGCGAAGCGGATGACCTGTTCGCGTGAAGGAAACGCGTCAAAACAACAATCCAGAGCTTCGCTTCTCATTCAATCAGAAGCGAAAGTGCTTTAGTGTGGCGGTTCAGAAGTTCGCTTCATTTTTCCTGCGAGTCCTTCACGCGAACTTCTGAACCTAAGCCACACTAGATTCATAGAGTTGCTAGAGCCTTTTCGCTTCTGATGGAATCAGAAGCAAGGCTCTATGATCTTGATTTAACGCGTTTTCTTCACGCGAACCGGTCTCCACTTCGCTCGAAAACGCTATAGTGTCCTTTCGAATCCGAAGTTCGCTAAGGAGGATGCTGCAAAATGAGACGAGCTTCGGATACGGGACACTAGAGCGGGATGAGGAAAAGTGTGTAGCGGTTTTCCGCCCGCATCCCGCTCTAAAATATTAGAATCGATCACGTTTATGGTTTTGGATCGATTCGATCCAAAACCATCGTGATCTAGGCGGCGTCAGGCCGCAGCGAGCGGGGCAGCGGGAAGAACTCGTTTTCTTCCGCGGCCGAGACCGTCTCCACTTCAAGTTCATAGCGCGCCGCGAATGCATCCATGATTTCCTCGACGATGACTTCAGGCGCCGACGCGCCCGCCGTGATGCCGAGGCTTTTGATCCCCTCGAACATGCTCCAATCGAGATCGCTGGCGCGTTGCGCAAGCACGGACACCTTGCACCCCTCGCGCTCGGCAACCTCACGCAGCCGCTGCGAGTTGGAGGAATTCGGCGCTCCGACCACGATCAGCGCGTCTACCACCGGCGCGACCTTCTTGACGGCCAGCTGGCGATTGGTGGTGGCGTAACAGATGTCTTCCTTGTGCGGCCCATGGATGTTCGGGAAGCGTTGCTTCAGCACCGCCACGATCTCGGCGGTATCATCGATGGACAGCGTGGTCTGGGTCACGAACGCCAGATTATCGGCATCCTTCGGCGTGAAGTTCTCGGCATCCTCGGCGGTCTCGATCAGGGTCACCGCACCCGCCGGCAACTGCCCGACGGTGCCGACGACTTCCGGGTGATGGGAATGCCCGATCAGCAGAATCTCGTGGCCGCGCTTGAAATGGATCGCCGCCTCGCGGTGAACCTTGGTCACCAGGGGACAGGTGGCGTCGAGCGAAAAGAAATTGCGCCGCTGAGCATCCGCGGGAACCGATTTCGGCACGCCATGGGCGGAGAAAACCACCGGCGCCGTGGTGTCGTCGGGAATCTCCGCCAGTTCCTCGACGAAGATCGCTCCCTTGGCGCGAAGGCTGTCCACGACATAGCGATTATGGACGATTTCGTGACGCACATAGACCGGGGCGCCATACAGCGTCAGCGCACGTTCCACGGTGTCGATCGCCCTGACGACCCCGGCGCAGAAGCCGCGGGGCGAGCAGAGCACGATTTTGAGATTCGGTTTAGCATTCATGAGGCGATCCGGGACCGAATCACCCCACACCGGCAGGGCGGGAACGGCCAATAATTGTGACTTTGGACGGCTTTCGGGCGCTGTCAAGACAGGCTCCCCAAGCCGGAGGTTCGACGGAGCAAACCATTGCGCGGCCGACCCCCGGCAGCATATATAGACCCCAATTCCCGTCATCGTCGATGACCAAAAGGCTTTGCCCTGAGGGGTGGGCAAAGCGCAAAGGAGATTTGCCATGAGCAATGCACCGCTGATGCCCAAAGCGACTGCCGTGTGGCTCGTCGACAATACCGCGCTGTCGTTCGATCAGGTCGCCGACTTCACCAAGATGCATCCCCTGGAAGTCCGCGCCATCGCCGACGGCGACGCCGCCCAGGGCATCAAGGGCATGGACCCGATCTCCACCGGCCAACTCACCCGCGACGAAATCGAGAAAGGCGAGAAAGACCCGGATTACCGGCTGAAGCTGAGCGAGAGCCGGGTGGTGCTGCCCCCGGCAGCCAAGAAAAAGGGCCCCCGCTACACCCCGGTGTCACGCCGCCACGAGCGGCCGAGCGCGATCCTCTGGCTCGTGCGCAATCATCCGGAGTTGAAGGACGCACAGATCATGCGTCTGGTCGGCACCACCAAGACCACGATCGCCGCGGTGCGCGACCGCACCCATTGGAACGCCTCGACCCTGACACCGATGGATCCGGTGACGCTGGGCCTTTGCTCGCAGATCGAACTCGACTTCGAGGTGCAGCGCGCCGCCAAGGAAAAGCCGACCGATCAGCAGTATGGCGGCGCCACCCTGTTGCCAGCGTCCGAGACCACGCGCAAGGATAGCGAGTTCGAACCTGGCGAGAAGCAGCAGGACGATCTCAACGTCGACGCCGTATTCGCCAAGCTGAAGACCATCGGCGGCAAGAAGGCCGAGGATGAGGACAACGAGTAAGGCGTCGAAATCTGCCAGTCCCGGGCGCATTTCCGCGCCCCGGAGACCTCAGCGATCCTGATCCGGACGACGCGACTTATCGGACTCGCTTTCACGACCGGCCGTCGGAACAGGCGCGCCGCTGAATGCCGCTACTGCCCGTTCAGCATCCGCTCGGCGAGGTCGCGGTGGGAGCGCTCCATCCGATCCGATCGCGTGGCGGCCACGTCGCGATTCTTGCGGCATGCGGTGTAGGCCGCCGATCCCTGCGGCCCGCCATGCGTCTGACAATACGCATCGTCATCACCCTGGGACACAGCGTTCGGATGGTGCCGCTCCAGATTGGCGCATCCGCCCAGCGACAGCACAGTGACGACGATGGCGGCACGGCCCGTGAATGTCATCGATCCCATGATCCGTTCAAAAGCGAGGCTCGAAGCAACTGTTCTGACCCAATTGCGGGGATTGTAAGTCCGTCGCGAACGTCTGACCGCCGCAGTGCTGCGGCCGCCCGCGGGATCGCAGAAGCTCTTTAAGGACTGCCGGGAGAAAGGCTCCGTCGCCATGCAAGACGACGGAGCAGTACATCCGGGGCTGGACGATCGGGAGGATGAATCGTCCCAGTTCGAACCGGATGGTTTAGAGCATTTTCCGGCGAAGTGGATACCGGTTCGCCGTAAGAAAATGCGACCAGACAATAATTTCTAGAGCATGGTCCGATTCAACCTGAACGGATCATGCTCTGATGTCACGAGAGGCAGGCCAGCCTCTCGGAACGAGCGGTCACCGCATGAGACGGTGGTGTAGCCGAGGTTGCGGTGACCGGCCTCCCGGCGATCAAGCCGGAAACCGGGCCGCATCAGACCCTGGAGCTTCGCTTCTGATTGAATCAGAAGCGAAGCTCCAGATTGTTTTACGCGCTTTCTTCATGCGAACCGGATTCCACCTCGCTCGAAAACGCTATGGCCGTCACTCGGCAGCGACGGCTGTTTCACCGATACGCGGATCAAGCTTGCCGGCGCGGTAGAGCTTGGCCATTTCAGCCAATGGGATCACCTTGATCTTCGAGGCATTTCCGGCCGTACCGAACTGCTCGAAACGCTCGCGGCAGAGGTCGCGCATCGCATCCATCGCGGGTTTCAGGAATTTGCGCGGATCGAACTCGCTTTTGTTGCTGGCCGCGACTTTCCGGAATACCGCGGTCATGGCCAGCCGGCAGTCGGTGTCGATATTGACCTTGCGGACGCCATGCTTGATGCCGCGAACGATCTCCTCGACCGGCACGCCCCAGGTCTGCGGCATCTCGCCGCCGTACTTGTTGAACTCATCCTGCAGATGCTGCGGCACCGAGGACGAGCCGTGCATCACCAGATGCGTATTGGGAAGGCGACGATGGATTTCCTCGACCACCTTCATGGCGAGAATGTCGCCGTCCGGCTTGCGCGAGAACTTGTAGGCGCCGTGCGAGGTGCCCATGGCGATCGCCAGCGCGTCAACCTTGGTGGCGCGAACGAAATCAACGGCCTGGTCCGGATCGGTGAGCAACTGATCGTGGCTGACAGGCCCTTCGATGCCGTGTCCGTCCTCCTGCTCGCCGCCGCCATGCTCGAGCGAACCGAGCACGCCCAGTTCGCCTTCCACCGAGGCGCCGACCCAGTGCGCCATGTCGACGACGCGGCGGGTGATGTCGACGTTATACTCGTAGTCCGCCGCGCTCTTGGCGTCGGCCTTGAGCGAACCGTCCATCATCACCGAGGTGAAGCCATATTTGATCGCGGTGGCGCAGGTCGCTTCCTCGTTGCCGTGATCCTGATGCATGCACAACGGAATGTGCGGATACATCTGGTCCAGCGCGTCGATCATGTTCGCCAGCATGATGTCGTTGGCGTAGGAGCGCGCGCCCCTGGAGGCCTGGAGAATGACCGGAGCGTCGACGGCGGCCGCCGCCTCCATGATGGCAAGCCCCTGCTCCATATTGTTGATGTTGAACGCCGGCACGCCGTAGCCGTGTTCCGCGGCGTGATCCAACAACTGTCTCAAAGTTATGCGCGCCATGTCGGTTCCCTCCCCATCTGGCTATCGTGAAAAGATATCGCGTTTGACGCGATCGTATTCTTGGCCACGTCCCCTCCTGACGCCATCGGGGCTGACGATTTCGGACAGGCGATCATTCCCCTCATGCGCGCCTCTTTCGCTCGATGAGTTGAAGGATCAGCGGCGTCAGGATCAACTGCATCGCGAGATCCAGCTTGGACCCGTGGATGACGATGGAGTTGGCGCGCGACATGAAGCTGTTCGGGATCATGGACAGCAAATATGGAAAATCGATGCCTTTCGGATTCTTGAGGCGAATGACGACCATCGACTCGTCGGGCGTCGGTATCCACCGGGCGATGAACGGATTTGACGTGTCCACCGTCGGCACGCGCTGGAAATTGATGTCCGTCTCCGCGAACTGGGGACAGATATAATTGACATAATCCGGCATGCGCCGAAGGATGGTGTCGGTCACGGCCTCGGTGGAATAGCCGCGCGCGCTACGGTCGCGGTGCAGCTTCTGGATCCATTCGAGATTGATCACGGGAACCACGCCGATCTTGAGATCCGCGTATTGCGCGACATTCACCTTGTCGGTGACGACGGCCCCGTGAAGGCCCTCGTAGAACAGCAGGTCCGAATTCTCCGGCAGCGGCTGCCAGTCCGTGAACGTGCCGGGCGGCACACCGTGCAGCGCCGATTCCGTATCGTCATGGACATAATATCGCGTGGTGCCGGTTCCGGTCTCGCCGTAGCTGCGGAACACCGACTCGAGCTCAGCGAACAGGTTGGTTTCCGGGCTGAAATGGCTGAAGTGCCTGTTACCCTTGTCGGATTCCTCGGCCATGCGGGTACGCATCTCGGCGCGATTGTACCGGTGAAAGGCGTCGCCCTCGATGTAGGCCGCAACGACCTTCTCGCGACGGAAAATCTGCTCGAAGGTCCGCTTGACGGAGGTCGTGCCAGCGCCCGACGAACCCGTAATTGATATGATAGGATGTTTCCTCGACACGATATCAGCCCCTTAAACGCGAAACAGACCGCGATTCCCGAACAACGGCGCATTCGCTTCCAGAGCGCCATCGGGCACCGTATGCAAATGTTCGAGCCGCTGGACGTTCTTGATCGACCCCATGATCAGCGGAACTCGCTGGTGCAGGCTGCCGGGAACGAGATCGAGAACCCGCTTCCGTCCGGTCGAAGCGCCGCCTCCCGCCTGCTCGACGATGAAAGCCATCGGGTGCGCCTCGTAGACCAGGCGCAGGCGGCCTTCCTCGTAACCGTCGCGGGCGTCTCCCGGATAAAGGAAGATGCCGCCGCGAATGAGGATGCGGAACGCCTCCGCGACCAGCGAGCCGATCCAGCGCATGTTGTAATTCTTGCCGCCGGCGCCGTCGGCTCCCGCGAGACACTCGTCGATATAGGCGCGAACCGGCAAATCCCAGTGCCGCCTGTTCGATGCGTTGATCGCGAATTCGGTGGCTTCCGGCGGAATCTTCACCGCCGATCCGGTGAGCTTGAACACCCTGTCGACCCGGTCAAGCGTGAAGATGTCGACTCCCTGCCCGAGCGTGAGAACAAGAGAGGTCTGCGGACCATAGACAACGAAACCGGCCGCGAGTTGCGCGCTTCCGGCCTGCCTGAAGGCGGCGTTCACATCGGAGGGCGTCGGCATGATCGAAAAAATCGTACCCACCGACATGTTCGTATTGATGTTCGATGAACCGTCCAGCGGATCGAATGCGACGCAGATCGGCGCGCCCGGATTCAAAATATCCAGCGCCTCCATTTCCTCGGAGGCCAGCGCTGCGATCGGCAGCTTGCCGAGAGCGTCGCGGATAATTTGATCGGCGCGAACATCCAGATCCTTCTGAACATCCCCGTCGGTGTTGCGGCCCTGTGCCTGTCCGGTGATCCCGGCCAACGCGCCGCGGCAAGTCAGATCAGAAATATCGATCGCAGCCTGCGCAAGCGCAGCTACCGCCCCCTTCACTGCCTGGCGAAGCGGATCCGATCCCCCCTCGCCGTCCATCCTTTCCTGCAGTGTCAGCTCTTGACTCATTCAGACTCCCCCTCGGCCGCAATCTCCAAACAGCCGATTTGCCGCTTTCCAGAGCATCGCGAGAATTGACTCGTTGCATGTAATAAGTACAATTTCAATATCCTTCATAGCCGCAAAATTTTCCTTATATGATCACGAAGCTTCGCGACGTAACTATCCGGCAGCTTCGTGCCCTGGCATCGGTCGCGGCCGGCGGCAGCGTCACCGCCGCCGCAAACAAACTGCATTTGACTCAACCCGCGGTCACGCTGCAACTGCGGAATCTTCAGCAGCTTTGCGGGCTGCCCCTGCTTCAGCGAACCAGCGAGGGCATGACCCTCACGCCTGCCGGACAGGAACTGTATACGCTTTTCGAGCGCATCGAAGCCGCGATTGACAGTTGCGCGACGTCGCTCGACATGATCACCGGCCGAACCGGCGGACGCATATCGATCGGCGCGGTCAGTACGGCAAAGTATTTTGTCCCCTTTGCGATTTCCGCCTTTTCGAAGCTTCATCCGGGGATGGACATCAGCCTGACGATCGTCAACCGCCAGGACATCCGCCAGGCCTTGCGCGGCTACGCGCTCGATCTTGCGATCATGGGCCACCCGCCTCCCGATATCGAACTGGACACGCATCTGATCGGCGATCATCCGCACGTCGTCATCGCGCCGGCGGGACACCGGCTGGCGAACGCGTCCGGACTTACGGCGGTCGATCTGGCGCACGAAAAGTTCCTTTCCCGCAAGCCGGGCTCGGGCACGAGATTTCTCATGGAACAGTTTTTTGAGAAGAGCAATCTCGAGCCGCAGATCGGCATGGAGATGAGCAGCAACGAGACCATCAAGCAGGCGGTCATCGCCGGTCTCGGGATCGCTTTCATCTCGGCGCATACCGTGGCCGTCGAACTTAAGGAAGGCCGGATGATCACGCTCGACATCACCGGTCTTCCGATCATCCGGCAATGGTTCGTCGTCCGGAAGAAAGACAAGGTGCTGCTGCCTCCGGCGCAGGAAATGCTGGATTTCCTGGTCGCGAACGGCAAGCAGTTCCTGCCGCAGGCGCCGCTCGGCCGCGGCGGCGCTGATCCGCGGTCCGCGCCGGTCGGGTGAACGGCCCCGCCACGCTGACGCGTCGGCAACCATCGCGGGATATTGACGCAAAAGGCGTCGGGTCGACGCTCGTGATCCCTCAAGCCCGCCCATCACGCGGCAAAAGCCCCGCATGAGTGTCGATGCATGAGCGCCGACTCGTCGCGCGTTGCGTTGCGCGCCGGGCGCATCGAAATTATAAGTCATTGAAATAATGGTCGGAGTGGCAGGATTTGAACCTGCGACCCCTGCGTCCCGAACGCAGTGCTCTACCGGGCTGAGCCACACTCCGACAAGACGCGGCTTATAGCGTCGGGTTGCGCGCACCGCAAGAAGCTGAATCGAGAACTCCATGACTGTCGACCTCACAACGAAGATTCAACAGGCCGGCGAGACGGCGGCGGCGGCGACGCGGGTGCTTCGAAATGGCGGGCTCGTCGCGTTTCCCACCGAGACCGTTTACGGCCTGGGCGCCGACGCCGCCAACGCGGAGGCGATCGCACGGCTCTACCGGGCCAAGGGCAGGCCCGCCTTCAACCCGCTGATCGTGCATGTCAGCGATGTTGCCGCGGCCCAACGGATCGCCCGGTTCAACGCAGCCGCGCTCGCGCTCGCCGATGCGTTCTGGCCGGGCCCGCTGACGCTGGTGCTGCCGAAAGGCGCGAACTGTCCGGTGGCTGATCTCGCCACCGCCGGCCTCGATACCATCGCGCTGCGGGTTCCCGCCCACCTGGTGGCGCGGGATATCCTGCGCGGGTTCGGCGGCGCGGTCGTCGCGCCGTCCGCCAACCGGTCGGGCCATGTTTCTCCGACCACGGCAGCGCATGTGCGGCATGATCTCGAAGGCCGGATCGACCTCATCGTCGACGGCGGACCGGTCGACGTCGGCATTGAGTCCACCATCGTCGGCTGTTTCGATCGGCCGGCGCTGTTGCGGCCCGGCGGGATTTCACGCGCCGATATCGAACGCGTGCTGGGCGGCCCATTGGTCTCGCCCGATCCCGGCGCGACCGATGGACGACCGCAGGCGCCCGGAATGCTGGCCTCGCATTACGCGCCGCACGCCAGGGTGCGGCTCAATGCCGCGAACCTTGCGCCCGGCGAGGCGCTGCTGGCCTTCGGGCGAGCCGATCCGCCGGGCATCGGCACTGCGACTACTGTGATGAATCTGTCCGAACGCGGTGATCTGAAGGAGGCAGCGGCCAATCTGTTCGGTTGCCTTCGCGCCCTCGACGCCAGCGGCGCGCCGACCATCGCGGTCACGCCGATTCCCGAGGACGGGCTCGGGGAAGCGATCAACGACCGGTTGCGCCGTGCCGCCGCGCCGAAAGGCTGATGGATTTGCCGATCGCCATATCAAAATCAGCGCTGCCGCCGTTGTCGCCCGATCTGATCGCGCGCTTCGCCGCCATCGTCGGCGGCAAATATGCGGTGACTGACGCCGACGAACTGGCCCCATATCTCACGGAAGCGCGCAACCTGTTTCATGGCCGCTCGCCGCTGGTGCTGCGTCCCGCATCGACGGCGGAAGTGTCGGCGATCTGCAGGCTCGCAAGCGAACATCGGATCGCGCTGGTCCCGCAGGGCGGCAACACCGGCCTCGTCGGCGGACAAACCCCGCTCAACGGCGAGGTCGTGGTGTCGATGCGGCGGCTGGACAGAATCCGCGACGTCGACACCGCCTCCAACACAATGACGGTCGAGGCCGGCGCTATCCTGCAGACAATCCGGCAGCGCGCCGACGAGGCCGATCGCTTCTTCCCCTTGTCGCTCGCCGCGGAAGGAAGCTGCACCATCGGCGGCAATCTCTCGACCAATGCCGGCGGCACCGGCGCGCTGGCATACGGCGTGGCCCGCGACATGGCGCTCGGCCTCGAAGTGGCGCTGGCCGACGGCCGCATCCTCAACGGCCTGTCCAAGCTGAAAAAGGACAATACCGGCTACGATCTGCGCAACCTGTTCATCGGCGCCGAAGGCACTCTCGGCATCATCACCGCCGCGGTCGTGAAGCTGTTTCCAAAACCACGCTCGGTGCAAACCGCCTTCGTCGGCCTCAGAACGCCGGCCGATGCCTTGAAACTGCTCGCCATTTCCCAAGACGAAGCCGCCGGCGGCCTGACGAGCTTCGAACTGCTCGCCGGGATCTGCGTCGACATCTGCGTCAGGCACGGCGCCGGCATCCGCGATCCGCTTACCCGCCGACATCCGTGGTACGTGCTGATGGAAGTCTCGTCCTCGCGCGACGATGCGGCGGCGACCGTCGAAACCATTCTCGAGCGGGGTATAAAGAGCGGCTGCGTCGAGGACGCGGCGATCGCGGCCAGCCTTCAGCAGCGCGCGGCGTTCTGGAAACTGCGGGAGACGATTCCGCCGGCCCAGAAACGCGAGGGCGGCTCGATCAAGCACGATATCTCGGTGCCCGTCGCCGCCATACCCGCCTTCATCGCCGAGGCCAATGCCGCGGTGGTGAAGCTCATTCCGGACGCACGCCCGGTCCCGTTCGGCCATCTTGGCGACGGCAATATCCACTACAACGTCAGCCAGCCCGTGAGCGGGATGACGCCGCAGGAATTTCTCGCCCGATGGCAGGAAGTGAATGCGGCGGTCTTCGCCATCGCGCTGCGGATGGGCGGCTCGATCTCCGCCGAACACGGTATCGGCGTGCTGAAGCGCGATGACCTGCCCGGCGTGAAAGACAGGACGGCAATCGAGGTGATGCGCGGCATCAAGGCGCTGTTCGACCCTCTCGGGATCATGAACCCGGGCAAGGTGCTGTGAAAGGGTTCGAAACGGTAGCGCCCTGAAGGCACAGCGATAGCTGCAAATACTGCTGATCCCACGTTAAAACAACGAGCCCTGACCGTCATTGCCGGAGGCTGCGGACGCGACCTTGCGAGCCGCAGGCTTTTTCGGAGTCTTCACAGCCTCTGCTTCCGCCTGCTCCGCTGAGATCGGCAGAGTCAGTTGCTCATCGTCGTTGGCGACACGGTTCACGCGCACCGACACTTCATGCCAGACGAATTCGCCGTTTTCCGGCGCGCGCAGTAACAACGCGGCTTCCCCGGTATCGACAGCGTTGCCGTCGAGCCAGCGCTCATGACTTTCCGGAGCGATCGTCACCGGCACGCGCGGATGCAAGGTCGCAAGATCACCGCGCGCCACCGTGGTGATGATGGCGACCGTATCAAGCTCCTCGCCGTTCGGTCCGTTCCAGGTCTCGGCCAGCCCCGCGAACGCCACCAGCCCGCCGTGGCCCGGCCGGATGAAGACCGGCCGCTTTCGTCCTTCCGATTGATGCCATTCGTAATAGCCGTCGGCCGGAAGCAGGCAGCGACGCCGTTTCATCGCGTTCTTGAACGCCGGCTTGTCCAGCACCGTTTCGGCGCGGGCGTTGATGAGAAGCGCGAACTGCCGGGGATCCCTGACCCAGGCCGGAATCAGCCCCCATCGCATCAGACGAAAATGCCGGCCTCCGTTTTCGAGGATGACGACAGGAACCGGCTGAGTCGGCGCAACATTGTACCGCGGCGGGAAATTCGGCTGTTCGGCGTAGCCAAAAGCCTGACGCATCGTTTCCGGCGGCGACAGGATTACATAGCGTCCGCACATTTCGTCATCCAAACTGGTAAGACATTCAATCCGTTTTAATCCCGCGGCCCAACACTGGGACCAATGACACCCCGAGCCGACGAATCATCCCTCTCTCCGGCAACCGCGACGCAAACCGGCCAGAACATGGCGGACAGCGCCGCCGCCCTCGCCGCCGCCAATATCAATCCGAAAAGCGGCCTTGCGACCGACTATCTCAATCATTTCAACGAAGCCATCATGCTGCTCGAAATGATCCCGGACATGCCCGATTGCGTGGAGGATTTCCTGAACTGGCGGCCCCTGACCTACCGGGAGCACTTCATGGCGTCCGGTTTCAAGGCGCGCGAGCAGGCGATCGAGGCTTATGAGAACGCCGCCCCCGACATTCGCGCCGAATTCGACAGGCTGACCGTCACGATGACCTCCATCCTGACCGCGGTGGCTTCCGCGACGAAAAACGTCCACCGGCACGAGACCCGCGCCGCGCTGGCGACCCAGGCGGTCGGCTGGATCAAGCCGATGATCATGCGGGCGGGCGGCATTATCAATGGCCAGGGCCGGGAAACCGATGTCGATTACATCATGAACCACTGATGTCACCGCCTCAATTTCCCCAGCTCGCCGTCAGCGCCGCGATCTTCCGCGACGGCAAGGTTCTGCTGGTGCGCCGCGCGCGGCCGCCCGGCAAGGGCCTGCACTCGCTGCCCGGGGGACGCATCGCGTTCGGCGAGACCGTCGCCGCCGCGCTGCATCGTGAGGTGGCGGAGGAAACCGGGCTTGAAATCGAGATCGCCGGCCTCGCGGGCTGGCGGGAGGTGATGCCGGCCGGTCCCGGCGACGGACATTTCGTCGTGATGTCGTTCGCGGCCCGCTGGATCGCAGGCGAGCCTATCCTGAACGACGAACTCGACGCCTTCAACTGGGTCGCCCCGGAGTTGCCGGGCGAATTGCGGCTCACCGAGGGCCTGCAAACCATCGTCGATGCGGCCCGGCGGCTTGTCGGGGTTTGAACCGGGGTTGAAACGCCTTGCGCGGATTGCCCTGCCTTGCTTCCATCGCATGGAATGGGCATATCACGGCGGATTCGGGCCCTTTATGCGCAAATCGGTTCTAGCGGTTGTTCTGATCACGACGATCTGTGGCGTGCTGCCCGCGCGCGCGCAGGACGGAGCCGCGCCCTTCGACGCCGAACTGCAACGTCTGGCCGAAATCCTCGGCACGCTGCACTATCTTCGCGGCATCTGCGCCGCCAATGACGGCGCGAAATGGCGCAATGAAATGCAGGCGCTGATCGATGCCGAAACGCCGTCGGGCGAACGCCGAGCCAGGATGATCGCGGGCTTCAACCGCGGCTATAACTGGTTCCAGCAGACCTACCGGGCATGCACGCCGGCCGCGAATGTCGTCATCCGCCGGTATATGGAGGAAGGCGCGAAAATTTCCCGCGACCTGACCGCCAGATACGCGAACTGACCCGGCCTTCCGCGCATTTCCGGGATATCCGGATCAAGCCCGAGGTCATCCGCCCGAAAGCGTTCTTCCGGAAACCCGTTTCAAATGCAGAAAGGCGCGTTAACCTTTCCTAAAGAACTGACTGTCCGCTGCCCGTTCGCGTGCTAGGGTCCTTCACCGCTTCATGGAAACGGTGAAGGATCTATCTTTATGTTTTGACGCGTTTTCTTCACGCGAACCGGACCCCACTTCGCTCGAAAACGCTATGAACCACGGGCGTCGAGCGTTTCGCCCCGTCAGACGCATTCGGAACTTTCATGCACCCGCCATTTGCATTCAGCCCAACCCGCGATTCGTTTGCCGATCAGGAGCAGAAGCAGGCTGCCCTGAGCTATCTCAATGAAGCGTGGGCCGACGCACGCCACGACGGCGTCGATGGCGATTGTCTGGCGCAGGCCAGCCTGTTTGCTGCCTTCGCCGAACTCGTCAGTACCTATGGTGAGGATGCCGTGGCGACCTTCGTCGAGGGCCTCGCCGGCCGCGTCCGCAACGGCGAATTCTCGATTGCGCTGGCGAAGCAATAAACCCCGGATCAGGACCGAAAACCGGTTTCACGTTCCGGCTCATGATCCGGGCGTCAGCGTCTCCAGGAAACGCACCGGCTCGCCCGTGGATGCGGCAGCCAACTCCCCTTGCCACATCACGCGGCGGCCGCGCACGAAGGTGCCGACCGGCCAGCCCGTCACGTCGACCCCGTCATAGGGCGTCCAGCCCGCGCGCGAGGCCACCCACTTGTTGGTGATGGTCTCGGTCCGCTTGAGATCGACCACGGTGAAATCGGCATCAAAGCCGGCCGCGATCCGCCCCTTGCAGGCGATGTTGAACAGCCGCGCCGGACCGGCGCTGGTGAGATCGACAAAACGCGCCAGCGACAGGCGGCCCGAACTGACGTGATCCAGCATCAAAGGCACCAGCGTCTGCACGCCGGTCATGCCCGACGGCGAAGCGGGATAGGTCTTCTGCTTCTCTTCCAGCGTATGCGGCGCGTGATCAGAGCCGAGCACGTCGATAATGCCCTGCCCGATACCCTTCCATATCCCCGAACGATGAGCGGCATCGCGCACCGGCGGATTCATCTGCGCCAGCGTGCCGAGCCGCTCGTAGCATTCGGGCGCGGCCATGGTCAGATGATGCGGCGTCGCCTCGCAGGAAGCCACATCCTTGTGGTCCCGCAAATATTCGATCTCCTCGCGGGTCGAGATATGCAGCACATGAATGCGCTTTCCGGTCTCGCGGGCGAGCGTGACGAGCCGCTGCGTCGCCAGCAGCGCGGCGGTCTCGTCGCGCCACAGCGGATGCGAGCGCGGATCGTTTTCAACCCGCAAACTCTTGCGCTCGTTGAGACGGTATTCGTCCTCGGCGTGAAACGCGGCGCGGCGGCGGATCACGTTGAAGATTTTCCGCAGACTGTCGTCATCCTCGACCAGCAGCGCCCCGGTGGATGATCCGACGAACACCTTGACGCCGGCGCAGCCGGGCGCGCGTTCAAGTTCGGGAAGATCCCGCACGTTCTCGCGGGTGCCGCCGATGAAGAAGGCGAAGTCGCAGTGCATCCGATGATGCGCCGCCTTCATCTTCGCCGCAAAGGTCTCCGCCGTCACCGTCAGGGGATTGGTGTTCGGCATCTCGAACACCGCGGTCACGCCGCCCATCACCGCGCTGCGCGAGCCGGTTTCGAGGTCTTCCTTATGAGTCAGTCCCGGTTCGCGGAAATGCACCTGGGTGTCGATCACGCCGGGCAGGATATGCAGCCCCCGGCAGTCGATCACCTCGCCGGCGTCGGCCTGGCCAAGCCCGCCGATCGCGGCGATGCGGCCGCCGGACACACCGATGTCGGCTACCCCCTCGCCGTCCTGATTGACGATGGCGCCCGATCTCAGAATCACGTCAAATGTCTTGGTCATCGTTAAATGTCTTGGTCATCGTTCCCGAAAGCATCCGCGCGCGCGCCGAGCGGACCCTTGTTGCCGGCACCTTAGCGGCTTACGTTCCGAAAACGAAATCCGGCACGCAGGTTTGTCCGGGGACACTGCGCAAGACCAGTTCAAACAACACACCCGGCCAAGAGAAGGTGTCATGAAAGCAGCGTTTCTTCCCGACCGGGGCGTGGTCAAGGTCAGCGGCGACGACGCGCGCAATTTTCTCAACGGTCTTGTGACCACCGATGTGACCAAGGTTCAGCCCGGGCTCGGCCGGTTCGGCGCGCTGCTGACGCCGCAGGGCAAGATCACGTTCGATTTCCTTATCACGGAAGCTCAACCGGATCACGGCGGCGGCTTCTTGATCGACTGCCCGTTGCCGCTGGCGCAGCCGCTCGCGACCAAGCTCGGCTTCTACAAGCTGCGCGCCAAGGTCACGGTCGAAAACCTTTCGGGCAAGCTCGGCGTGCTGGCGGCCTGGGACGGCGAACCCGCGATGCACCCGGACCTGACCTTCGCCGATCCACGAAGCGACAGACTGGGCTGGCGCAGTCTCGTGCCGGAGGAACTCGCGGCCCGGGCGGCCACGGTGATCGGCGCCGAACTGGTTGAAAGCGCCGATTACGAGGCTCACCGGATCGCGGCGGGCGTGCCGAGCGGCGGCGCCGATTTCAACTTCGGCGACGCCTTTCCACATGAAGCCAATATGGACCGGCTGCACGGCGTCGATTTCGACAAGGGCTGCTATGTCGGCCAGGAAGTGGTTTCGCGCATGGAGCATCGCGGCACCGCGCGCAACCGGATTGTGCGCGTGCGCCTGGACAGTGGCGCGCCTGAGCCGGGGACGGCCGTGGTCGCGGGGGAGAAGGCCGTGGGCACCATGGGCTCAGCGGCGGCGGACCAGGGTCTTGCGCTGCTGCGTCTTGATCGCGCCGCCGACGCGATCGAGGCCGGGATCCCTTTGACGGCGGGCGGCGTTCCGATCCGTGTCGCCGAGCCGGATGAGTTGAAGCTACCCGCCAAGAACACCGTCGCATGACGCAATCCGCGCGCTTGCATGCCGACGGCCTCACCCGCTGTCCGTGGCCCGGCGACGACCCGCTCTACCTCGCCTATCACGACACCGAGTGGGGCATACCCGAATATGACGACCGCGCGCTGTTCGAAAAGCTGATCCTCGACGGCTTTCAAGCCGGCCTGTCGTGGATCACGATCTTGCGCAAGCGCGACAATTTCCGCCGCGCCTTCGACGGCTTCATGCCTGAGAAGATCGCGTCTTACGACGAGAACAAGGTCCACGCCTTGATGAACGACGCCGGCATCGTGCGCAACCGGGCGAAAATCGAGGGCGCCGTCACCAGCGCGAAGTCCTATCTGGCGATCATGGAGCAGGGTCCGGGCTTTTCCGCGCTGCTGTGGAATTTCATGGACGGCCAACCGAAGGTCAACCGGTTCAAGACCACCGCGAACGTTCCGGCCTCGACGCCGCTCTCGATCAAAATCTCAAAGGAACTGGCGTCGCGCGGATTCAAGTTCGTCGGCCCCACGATCGTGTATGCCTTCATGCAGGCGACAGGCATGGTCAACGACCATCTGGTGACATGCCATTGCCACGGGACATGCGGCAGGCAGGCGCGCAAGTCACGTCCCGCAACGCGATGACGGCTCGGGCTCCGAAAGTCGCGACGCGCGCGTGGCAGCGGATGCTGTCCGGCCGGCGGCTCGACCTGCTCGATCCCTCGCCGCTCGACATCGAGATCGCCGATATCGCGCATGGCCTCGCCCGCGTCGCGCGATGGAACGGCCAGACCCACGGCGCACATATTTTCTCCGTCGCGCAGCACACGCTGCTGGTCGAGGCCGTCATGCGCGAGCATGCGCCCCGCATCGATATTCAGGTGCGGCTGGCGGCGCTGCTGCATGACGCACCGGAATATGTCATCGGCGACATGATCTCGCCGTTCAAGGCGGTGATCGGCGGTTCCTATAAAGCCGTCGAAAAACGGCTGCTGGCGGCGATCCACATCCGGTTCGGACTGCCGTCTGTCCTGCCGATGGAAACCGCGCGACAAATCAAGGCCGCCGACATGGGCGCCGCCTATCTCGAGGCGACCCACCTTGCCGGCTTCTCCGAGCCCGAGGCGAAGCGGCTGTTCGGCAGCGATCCGGGCCTGCCGGCAACGATGATCGACGATTATCTGACGCCGTGGCCAGCGAGCGAGGCAGAGAGCCGGCTTCTGGCGCGTTTCCAGAGCCTTTGCGGCCAACTTTCTTGAATTGCTGACGCCGCCTCAATCGAGGCTCGTTATAGCGTTTTCGAAAGAGGTAGAAACCGGTTCGCTCGAAAACGTTCTAGAGCGGCGGCCGGTCAAATGGAATCAGCGCTGCCGCTCCAGTTAATTGATTGAGCATCGGATTTATCCCGAAACCGGTTCCCACTTTCGGGTCCGATGCTCTAATCGGTGGACGGGCGCAGATCCAAAGCGCCTCCGGCCCGAGCCGGCCTCGTGTCCGGCTTGACGGGTTCAAGCCTCGCGCTCTCCACCCGCGGGGTTGGAACGCGCGCGGTCACCTCCGTGTTCGAGGCGGACGCATCGGCCGTCCGCGAAACCCTGCTGCGGGCATAGGGGCGCGCAGCGGCGCGCGCCAGCAACATCTGCCTGCCGCCCTGATGGTTGAAGTCGCAATACGCAAAGCCCATGCCGGACACCGAGCCGCGGAAGCTGCGTTCGCTCTTCTTGTCGAGATTGAAGCACGGCTCGAACGGCAGTCCCTTGATCGACGCGCAAACCGTCTGGCCGCGTACCTGAAGCGTATTGCCCGGCAGCCTCATGTGGCGAACCGGACCTTCGCCGCTGAACTGCACCGCGCCGGCCGCGCCCCCGTCCTCGAATACCCGGCCGGCGCCCCGCGTGCCGTCGAAGCAGGTGAACGCGAAAACCTTACCGGCCACAAAGCGTTTGGCCTCGCTGGCATTCATGAGGTGACCGGCCATTGCCGGTGCGGCGATCGCACCTGCAAACAGGACTCCCGACACGAAACGCGCAAGCATACTGCAACTCCGAAAACTTGATGACGGGAACGGCCGCCGATGGCTGATGCCTTTACCCGCTCCTTACCATACCAACCGTGGCAACATTGGAGCAGCTTGGTTGGTAAAGTCTGAATATCCTAGCGGATTTCGCAAAAGTGGATACCGGTTTTGCAATCCGGGCACGCGCAAGTTGTTGATTACGAGCGTTTTCCTGAACACGAACCGGATTTCAGACTGCCGGAAAACATCCTGTCTGAAAACCGGCTTCCACTTTGCGCTGGCGCGGCCCTTCGGGTCGGGATCATGCTCTACCGCCGCCGGGAAGAGTCAAGTTCCGCCGAACTGCGACCCGCCTCGGCGAGTCTGGCCGAGATTTCGGCGGTCTGAGCCGTCGCGCTCCAATTCGGCGCATCACGACCGTCGCCCCACGCGCGCGGACGGTAAAAAGTATGAACGCCGGTGCGGTACATCTTCTTCATTTCGCGGACCCAGGAAGGATGGACCCAATAGGCGTGATAGTGCGTCGACTTGCCGACTTCCGGCAGCCATAGCCGCCCGTCAAGCGTGGCCCTCGCGATCCTGCGGGCGCGATCCCACATATCCGGCTCGGTGACGACGTCGCGAATGCCGTCACAGGCGAACGTGAACTGGCAGGCCAGACGACGATTGGCGTTCTGGTAGACCACGCCGCACACCGTGGTCGGATAATAGCCCGAGAACACGCGGTTCATGACCACCTGCGCGACCGCGATCTGACCGCGAACCGCTTCGCCGCGCGCTTCGAAATAAACCGCTTCCGCAAGGCATTTTTCCTGCCTGGCGCGCTTCTTGTCATCCAGAAGACCAAGCCGCTCGGCCGGCGTCTTGACCTCGCCCTTGCCAACCACGGTTTCACCGGCCCTTGCTGAATCCCGCCGCGGCGGCAGCGCTACCTTCATGTCGGGATCGGGAGCCGGCATCACGATCATGGGTTCTTCACCGGGACGCCAGCGTTCCAGGCCTTCGTTGACGACGCCGAGCGCCGAATCGCCGAAGTACAGGCTCGCCGTCTTGATGGAGAACCCGTCGGTGGAGGCTTGCGCCTCCGCAGCCGCGTTGGCGGCATCGGGATCGTCGGACGGCTGCGCCTCAAGCGACAGCGACGCATCGTATTGAGGCAAAGGAGGTGCGTTGAGAGCGTCCGCCAATTCGGGATCGAGCGTCGAGGGCTCCGCGCTCTGCGCGGTCGCCGCCGTCTTTGCCCCCAACACCGACGCATTGGATGTCGAAGGATCCTGCGGCGCAGCATTGGTCGGCGCAACGGGCAGCGGCTGCTCCGGCGCAACCAGAGCGAGACGGTCCGCCTTCAGCGCCCGGTTGACCCTTGGGAAATCCGAGGCGCTATAACGTTGCGGCGGCCGCGTCAGCCGGTTGCCGACCACGACGCCCTCATCGAGACTTGCAAGCAGAAGCGTGGCCGCGCGCGGCGACGATGTGCCGACCGGGCGTCCGAAATTGAAGGTCGCGACCTGAATGGAGCTGACCGCGCTGGCGGAAACACGCTTCTGCCAGCGTTCGGCAACACCAGGCTGCCGCGCAAGCAAGGACGCGATGTCCTGATATCCGATTTCATTCGGGATCAATGCGAAGAAGCAGAGACCGGAACCGAAGAGCGCAAGAGCGCCCTTCGGTTGGTTACGCAACACAGACATCGATACGCTCACGCAACACCACACACGCGATCGAGCTGCACTTTGATGCATTTCGATCGATCACGGTAATATCCGATTAAAGTTGCGAGCGCGTTAATCGGCGATGCGGGCTGGCAACAGGCAAGCATGCGCCCAAAAGCGCGAGCGAACATCGGGCCAGTTGGTAAACGACGGCCTGAGCGAAAGAGTAAACATAAGGTCAACGCCCGGTCCGATCGTGAGCGCTCATCATCCCCGGTCCGCGACGGCCTTGCCAAGCGCCGCGTGAGCGGCGGCGAGACGCGCGATCGGCACGCGGTAAGGCGAGCACGACACGTAGTTCAATCCGATGTCGTGACAGAATGCGACCGAAACGGGATCGCCGCCGTGTTCGCCGCAGATGCCGACCTTGAGATTTGGACGGGTCTTGCGGCCGCGCGCGACGCCGATCTTCACCAGTTCTCCGACACCGCCGCGATCCAACGAGACGAAAGGATCGATGGCTACAATTCCCTTCGCGATATAGGCGCCAAGAAAACTCGACGCATCATCCCGGCTGATGCCGAACGTGGTCTGCGTGAGATCGTTGGTGCCGAACGAGAAGAACTCCGCCGCTTCGGCGATCTCTCCCGCCACCAGACAGGCGCGCGGCAATTCGATCATGGTGCCGACCTGGTAGGCCGGTTTGCCGCCGGTTTCGCGCATCACCGATTGCGCGGTCATATCGATCCGCGCCTTGATCAGATCAAACTCAACCCTGGTCGCGATCAGCGGCACCATGACCTCGACGGCAACCGCCTTGCCCGTGCGCCTTTCGGCCTCGATCGCCGCCTCGAAGATCGCCCGCGCCTGCATTTCGGCGATCTCGGGATAAACGATGGCAAGACGGCACCCTCGAAAGCCAAGCATCGGATTGAATTCGGCGAGATTGCGGGCACGGTCGGCCAGCTTGCGCGGATCGGCGTTCATCGAACGCGCGACTTCCTCGATCTCGGCCTGGGTATGCGGCAAAAATTCATGGAGCGGCGGATCAAGCAGACGGATCGTGACCGGCAGGCCCTTCATGATTTCGAACAGATCGACGAAATCAGCGCGCTGCATCGGCAACAGCTTCGCTAGCGCGGCGCGGCGCGCCTGCTCATCCTCGGACAGAATCATTTCCCGCACCGTGCGGATGCGGGTCTCCTCGAAAAACATATGCTCGGTGCGGCACAGGCCGATTCCCTCGGCGCCGAACCTGAGCGCCGTTCGCGCGTCGGCGGACGTGTCGCCGTTGACCCTTATGCCGAGCTTGCGAATCTCGTCGGCCCAGCCCATCAGCGTGCCGAACTCGCCCGATAGCTCCGGCTCGATCATCGGCATCTGTCCGGCCAGCACCTCGCCGCGCGAGCCGTCGATGGTAATGACGTCACCGGCCTTGAAGGTGCGATCGCCGACCGCCATGACGCCGCGGCCGTAGTCGATCCGGATGCTGCCGCAGCCGCAGACACAGGGCTTGCCCATGCCGCGCGCGACCACCGCCGCGTGGGAGGTCATGCCGCCGCGCGTGGTCAAAATGCCCTCGGCCGCATGCATGCCGTGGATGTCTTCCGGACTGGTTTCGATCCGCACCAGGATAACCTTGCGGCCGTCGGCCTGCAGCTTGGTTGCTTCTTCCGAAGAAAACACGATCTCACCCGCGGCCGCGCCGGGCGAGGCCGGCAGACCGGCGGCAATCAGATCACGCGTTGCATTCGGATCGATGGTGGGGTGCAACAACTGATCGAGCGAAGCCGGATCGATGCGGACTACCGCATCCTTCTTCGAGATCAGGCCCTCTTTGGCGAGTTCAACCGCGATGCGCAACGCGGCGCGCGTTGTCCGTTTGCCGCTTCGGGTCTGCAGCATCCACAGCTTGCCATCCTCGACCGTGAACTCCATGTCCTGCATGTCGCGATAGTGCTTTTCAAGCAACCCGACGATGCGCGTCAATTCCTTGAAGGATTCGGGCATCGCCGTTTCCATCGACGGCTTGTCGGAGCCGGACTCCTTTCGCGCCGCTTCGGTAAGGTCCTGCGGCGTGCGGATGCCCGCCACCACGTCCTCGCCCTGGGCGTTGATGAGAAACTCACCGTAGAGCCGGTTTTCGCCGGTGGACGGATTGCGCGTGAACGCCACGCCGGTCGCCGATGTCTCGCCGAGGTTGCCGAACACCATGGCCTGCACATTGACGGCGGTGCCCCATGACTCCGGAATGTTGTGCAGGCGGCGATAGGTGACCGCCCGCGCGCTCATCCAGGATGAAAACACCGCGCCGATCGCACCCCACAACTGCTGATGAGGATCCTGCGGAAAATCCTTGCCCGTCTCTTGCGCGACAGCCGTCTTGTATCTGCCGACCACCTCGATCCAGTCGTCGCCGGTCAGGTCGGTATCAAGCGAATAGCCCTTGCCATCCTTGAACGTATCCAGAATTTCCTCGAAGTGATGATGCGCGAAGCCAAGCACGACATCGGAGTACATGGTGATGAAGCGGCGATAGCTGTCATAGGCAAATCGCCGATCGCCGGACCGTACGGCAATCGCCTCGACCGTCCGGTCGTTGAGACCGAGATTGAGCACCGTGTCCATCATGCCGGGCATCGAGGCGCGCGCTCCCGATCGCACCGAGACGAGCAGCGGATCGGTGGCGTCGCCGAACACCTTGCCGGTTATTTTTGCGACATGCTCCAGCGCTTTTTCGACCTGCGGCTTCAGCTCCTTCGGATAGGATTTGTCATGCGCATAGAAAAACGCGCAGACCGCGGTGGTAATCGTGAAGCCGGGAGGCACCGGCAGACCGAGATTGGCCATCTCGGCGAGATTGGCGCCCTTGCCGCCAAGCAGTTCCTTCAGTTCTGCCTTGCCCTCCGCCTTGCCGCCCCCAAAGGTATGGACCCATTTGCTCTTTGCCCGCGGCGGCGTCGGTCGTGCGTTGCTCGTCGCCTTTCCCGTGCCGGCGGAATTCCGCGCTTTCGTCCGGGATTTCGCAGGTGATCTTGATTTCGTCGCCAGCTTTTTCGACTTCGAGGCAGCTTTGACCATGGTTGAAACCGTTCCATAGCGTTTTCAAGCGAAGTAGAATCCGGCTCACATTAAGAGAACGCGTCAAAACATAAAGAACAAGGGTCGTTCACCGTTTTCATAAGGCGATGAAAGACGCTGGATCAGGGACAGCAGATCAAGGAAAACAAGCGCGCCTTACACCATGTTTCGACGACTCCGCGCAAGCTGCGCAGATTGTCTTGTTCCAAAGGCTATCGGCGGATGATTCAGGTTCGGAAGCATCATGCAAATGGAGAAACAGCCCGGCTTGCGCCAGGCTGTTTCGACGACGTCTCTCGATGGAGAGACACCGAGCGGTCGATAGACATCAAGCCTGCGGCTGCGGTTCGAGACCCGAATCTGGATCCGGCTCCGGGCGCGGACGCGCTTTTCCGGCTGGCGGCACCGCTGAAGCGCGCGGGGTCGCAGGCTCCAGAACCGATTCCCTGTTCGGCTTCTTACCGTTGAGGAGGTCGGTGATCTCGTCGCCGGTCAACGTCTCGAATTCAAGCAAACCTTTGGCGAGCGCCTCCAGATCGGCCCGCTTCTCCGCGAGAATGCGGGTCGCGTCCTTGTAACCAGTCTCGACCAGACGCCTGACTTCGGAATCGATCTTTTGCGCGGTCGCCTCCGACACGTTCTGCTGACGGTTGACCTGCATCCCGAGGAACACCTCGTCGTTGTTCTCACCATAGGACACGGTGCCGAGTTCCTTCGACAGACCCCAGCGCGTCACCATCATGCGCGCAAGACGCGTCGCCTGATCGATGTCCGACGCCGCGCCCGACGTCACCTTCTCCGGACCGAAGATCATCTCTTCCGCCACGCGGCCGCCCATCATGATCGCGAGCCGGGAGGTCATCTGCTCCAGCGACATCGACAGCTTGTCGCGTTCGGGGAGCTGCATCACCATGCCCAGCGCCCGGCCACGCGGAATAATCGTCGCCTTGTGGATCGGATCGGTGGCGGCGACGTTGAGGCCGACGATGGCGTGACCACCCTCATGATACGCCGTCAGCATCTTCTCTTCCTCGGTCATGACGAGCGACTTGCGCTCGGCGCCCATCATCACCTTGTCCTTGGCCTCCTCGAACTCCGATTGCGTCACCATGCGCTTGTTGCGCCGGGCAGCGGTCAGCGCGGCCTCGTTGACGAGGTTCATCAGGTCGGCGCCGGAGAAGCCGGGCGTGCCGCGCGCGATGGTCTTGAGGTTGACGTCCGGCGCCAGCGGCACCTTGCGGACATGGACCTTGAGAATCTGCTCGCGTCCGACGACATCCGGATTCGGCACCACGACCTGACGATCGAAGCGGCCGGGTCGCAGCAGCGCCGGGTCGAGCACGTCGGGCCGGTTGGTCGCCGCGATGAGGATGACACCCTCATTGGCCTCGAAGCCGTCCATCTCGACCAGCAACTGGTTCAGCGTCTGCTCTCGCTCGTCATTGCCGCCGCCGAGACCGGCGCCGCGATGCCGGCCGACAGCATCGATTTCATCGATGAAGATGATGCAGGGCGCATTCTTCTTGGCCTGCTCGAACATGTCGCGGACGCGGCTGGCGCCGACGCCGACGAACATCTCGACGAAATCCGATCCCGAAATGGTGAAGAACGGCACGTTGGCTTCGCCGGCCACGGCGCGCGCGATCAGCGTCTTGCCGGTGCCGGGAGGGCCGACAAGCAGCACGCCGCGCGGGATCCGTCCGCCGAGACGCTGGAACTTGCCGGGATCGCGCAGGAACTCGACGATCTCCTGCAGGTCCTGCTTGGCCTCATCGACGCCGGCGACGTCCTCGAAGGTGACGCGGCCGTTGGCCTCCGTCAGCATCTTGGCGCGAGACTTGCCGAAACCCATCGCCTTGCCGGCGCCACCCTGCATCTGGCGCGACAGAAAAATCCACACGCCGATGAGCGCGATGAACGGCAACCACGAGACCAGCAGCGAAACGAACCATGGCACACTCTCGCCGGGGGGCTTGGCCGTAATCTGCACCTTGGCGTCATAGAGCTTTTTCACCAGCCCCGGATCATTTGGCGCGTAGGTCTGGAAAGCGGAGCCGTTGGTGAAGTTGCCGCGAATCTCCTGCCCTTGGATCACGACATCGCGAACATTGTTCTGATCGACTTCCGTCAGCAACTGCGAGAACGAAATATCCTGCGCGGTCGTGTGGTGGCCAGGATTCTGGAACAATGTGAACAATGCCAACAGGAGCAAGACAATGATGACCCAGAGGGCGAAATTGCGCATATTGGCGTTCATCGATCTTCCTTCGAGGCCGCGCGGATCGCAGCCAGATATTCCTGCATCGACTTTAACAGATGGAAGTTGCCGACGCGTATACCAATCTAGGCGCGGCGGCCGCCGCTGCCAAGAGAACCGGGACGAGACTCTTTATTAAATAAGACTTGTCCGGCTGAGGCAAGATGACACAAGGTTTTGTTCCGCGTCAGGGCCGATATTTCCATCCCCCACCTCGTTGATTCGCTTCACCTTTCATTCCGCGAGCTGAAAGAAAATCATGCGGCTCGGATCATGGCGTCCCCCGGCTTTTGGCGCGGCTGTCGGCGAAGCCGCATCAGCTGGTCCGGCGCCGGGGCGGCGCAGGCTCGATGCTGATCCGCTCGGAGGTCAGCGTCACCAGCGCCCCCGCCAGAGTCCTCCTGAGCAGAATGCGCCGGCCGGAATCCGCATGAATTGCCGTACTTTCGAGCGCCGAAAGCAGAGCCTCGACCTTGCCCAGTTCGGCAGGCCCCTCGCAGCCGGCGCGATCGATCATCCGCTGCAACAATCGAACCTTGATCTCCTCCGAGAGGACCGTAAACGCCGCCGTTCGAAAGCCCGGACGCCGCGCGCCGTCATCCTGCAGGGCCAGAAACCTCTCGGCGCCGTCGACCAGAAGTTCCAGCGCGGTATTGGCGCGCATCAAGCGCGATGCGAGCCGCGCCAGGTTGCGGGCATCGCATCCCTCTTCCGCCAGCGCCGGCATCAGGGCGCGGAACCGCGGACGCGTGAAGCTAAGGTCACGATTGGTCGGATCCTCCGCATAGTCAATCCTTGCCTTCTTCAGCGTCGCCATCAGCCTCGCCTTCGGAACATTCAGCAGCGGCCGGACCAGGATGAACCCGTCACGCGTGGTTTCGCGCGACATTGCGGAGAGACCCGCAATGCCGCTGCCGCGCGATAAACGCATCAGAACGGTCTCCGCCTGATCGTCCAGCGTATGTCCGGTCAGGATGTGGCGCGCGCCGAGAGACCGCGCCGCCTTGCCCAGCAGGGCGTATCGCGCCTCACGCGCGGCCGCGGGCAAGCCGGTGGCAGGTTTCGGACCGGTCCAGCGCAACGTGCGATGAGGAATGCCGAGCGATTTGGCGAGCTGCTTCACCTGGCGGGCCTCGCGCGCCGCTTCGCGCCGAAGCGCATGATCGACGGTGACGGCGACGAGATCGGGCCCGCGCCTCATGGCGCGCCGCCAGCGCGCGGCCAGCCACATCAGGGCAACGGAATCGGGACCACCGGATACGGCCAGAACCAGTGTGCTGCCGGCTTTCCAGTCCGAGAAAAGCCTTTTCGCTTCCAGAGCCGGGATCGGCGAACCGGCGCACGCCTTCGATGGTTTCGTCGCGCGCGCGGCCGATCTAGTCTGAATCACCGACGCCCATCCCAAACGTCAGGCGATTGCCGTCCAGATCGTCAATCCCGAAATCACGCATACCATAAGGACGATCGCCCGGCGGATGCACGATGGCCGCCCCTCGCGACCTCAGTTCATCGTGCAGCATGTCGACCCCGGTCACAAACACGTTGACGGCGCCTCGGCCCGATGGGCGTTGCGTCTTATGCGCGGCCTGCAAATGTATCGTCACGTCGTCCCGTTCAACACCGGCGTAGAAAACCGGATCACCGTAGGTGAAACCCACCCTGAAGCCGAGAACGTCACGATAATGGGCTACGGCTTTCAGAACGTCCTGGACCACGAGCAAGGTCGCGGCGGCACAAAATCGCGGGGCATCGAAGCTCATCGGACAAGCTCCCTTGGCCGGAGGCTACCCGAGTTCAGGCGATCCGGAGCATGCTCTCTAGAGCGGGATGAGGAAAAGTGTGTAGCGGTTTTCCGCCCGCATCCCGCGTCTCAAATATTGGAATCGATCACGTTCATGGTTTTGGATCGATTCGATCCAAAACCATCGTGATCTAGCACTTCACCCGCTTTTGCTCGCGATCCACGGCCTGCTTTACCCCGGCGGAGGCGCGGGGATATTTGCGCGTGACCTCCCCGAGCGCAGCGCAGGCGGCCTCCTTTTCCTTCAGCGCGGCCAGCGATTGTCCGAGCCGCAGCAACGCATCGGCCGCCTTCGCCGAACTATCGTATTTTGTGGTGACGCCCAGGAAGGACTCAGCGGCCTCACGATACTTCTGGCGCTGAAACAGGCTCTCTCCCAGCCAGTACTGCGCGTCGCCCGTCAACGCGTCGGAGGGATATTTCTGGGTGAAACTGCGCATGGTTTCCTCGGCAAGCGCATAGTCCTTGCGCTGCATATAGCCGATGCCAAGGTCGAATTGATCGCGCGGCGTCGCCGACGGCGGCAGTGTCGTCAGGCCGCCGGTATTGAGCGCAGCGTTGCCGGGTGCCGGATAGCTTGTCGACGAGCGTGGGCCGACATTGGCGAGATCGAGCGGAGCGCCAGCTTCACGACCGCCCGGCGAGCCCACGGCCGCCGCCGGGATCGGCATCTGTCCTCCGCCCAGCGCGCGCGGCGCACCGGGGGCGTCGGGATTCTGGCTGGGGTCGAAGGCATCCCCGCGGCGGCCTTGCGCGGGCGCGGTCACCACCTGCTCCTGCACGAGCGGCGGCTGACCTCCGCGCTGATCGTGACCCGGCTGCTGCGAGCCGGGAGCTTGGGGGCCAGGAGCTTGGGGGCCGGGACTTGCCGGCGCGGTCGCCGCGACGCCGGATGACGCCGGCCCGGGCTGCAACTGACGCAGTTGTTGTTCGAGCATCCGATTGCGGTGCTGCAATTCTTCGTTCTGCCCGGTCAGAGTTCGGAGCTGCTGTTCCAGTTGCTGAACGCGGAGTTCAGGATCGATATCGTACTGCGCGGACGCATGTGACGACAGCATGAGCATCGTTGCAACGGCCAGCGCGCGCGCAAACATCGGAGGTGTGGATGACATCTTGGCCTGTCGATTGAATATTAAAGCCACATCGAAAGCGCACTCATTGAAAACCTGAGTACGCCGAAAATGTGACTCGGTCCAACACAATCACTTTACGGTGGTCTTGCGCTTTACGGCGGTCTTGCACTTTACGACGATCCTGCAGATCGGTCTTCTGCTTAAATGCTCTTGCTTGAATGCTCTCCTGCTGAACGCGAGAACCGCATCCCCCGTGGTTTACTAAAAGTGCGAGGCTCGCGTTGTCAGAGGACAGCAGCCAGCTTCATTCTGTATTCTGTCGATCGCGGGGACGCAAAAAACCGGCGCCCTTGGGACGCCGGCTTGAAAACGACATGCGCGGCGCGTCAGGAACTGGCGTTGAGCACTGTGACGGCACGCCGGTTCTGGGACCAGCAGGAGATATCGTTGCAAACCGCGACCGGGCGTTCCTTGCCATAGGAAATGGTCCGCATCCGGCTTGGATCGATGCCACGCGACGCAAGGAAAGAACGGACGGACTGAGCACGGCGCGCGCCGAGCGCGATATTGTACTCACGAGTGCCTCGTTCATCCGCATGACCTTCGATCGTGAAGGAATAACGGTTGTAGGTCTGCAGCCAACGCGCCTGTTTCTCGAGTGTCGTTATCGCCTGTGGCGACAGGCTGGTCTGGTCGCTCTCGAAGAACACGCGGTCGCCGACATTGACCACGAAATCCTGCTGGCTGCCCGGCGCCGCCATGCCGGCCATCCCGCCGCGGCCGCCGCTCCCGTCCATCGGATTCTTGTTAGCGCAGGCGCCCATCGACAGCGCCGCCGCAAGCACGGCAGCGAGCTTCAATCCCCGGAGGAATCGCTTCTGATTTAACATTCCGGAGCCTCCACGCTCGCGTTTTCCACTGTTATCGCTCTACAGGGGGATGGTTAAGCGAACGTTCCGTCAACCTTGATGAGACGTTGCTCAAATGCATCAAATGCCATGCTTGCGAAAGAAGCGCCCGCGATGGTTAATGAGCCGCAAATGTGGCGCGAGGGTGGACCGGGAGCGATTTTCACAACCGCTACCGGGCGCCGCCACAGAGTCTTACCGCTTCTGATCAAATCAGACGCGGGCTCTATGATTTTGATCTGGAGCGTTTTCTTCACGCGAACCGGTGTCCACTTCGCTTGAAAACGCTCTAACTAAAGGCGACAGGCTGGATCAGGATCTCGGGACGATCGAGGGAAACGGAGAATCGACGGACGCGCGGGCCGAGGTGCCGGCTCTGCGCTCGAACAGCATTCGACGTTCGAAATAGCTCGAACGGAGATACGGATAGCGGGTGAAGACCATTTCGCGCGAGGCCGGAAAATCGACCGCCATCAGGCAGATCGGTTTGATAAGGCCGGGATAGAGACGCGGCGGGCTTAGCGGCTGGTGATTGAACAAGCGCCGGTAAAACGAGCGGTGCTCCGGGCGAACGGTCGCCAGACCGAGATCGGCATTGAAGAAACTGCAGGCGACGAAGCATAACCGGAGCGTCAGATAAGGCAGCTCGGGGTATCGGCCTGCGAGCTGCGGCTCCGCGACGAAGCGGGTCGGGTCCACCATCACCTTGCCCCGATCGACCTCCTGCTGAAGGAAGTCGTTAAACACATCCACCGACGGAGTAAGCGGATGTTGTGGCGATGAGATGCTGAGGCGAATGGAACTGGCGAGCGTGCCGTCCAGATAGACGCCGAAAATCCAGGAGTTCGCCATATCGTCGAAACGATCGGAAATTCTGCGATCACGATTACTCTCGATCGCGCCTTCATTCAGATAAGCGCGGTATCGGAGGCGATAGATGATGTCCCTGTCTGCCGGCGTTTCCGCCAGGCGATAATCGACCCGATCAAGAAGCTCGATGCCTCGTTCGACAGGCTTGACGATTGTCTGCTTGGCGATCGTCTGTGGAGCCGGACCCATTGGAGCACCCCCCGAGCCGTCTGAGTTCCAGCCCGCAACCGAAGGTTAACGCTTCGTTAACCATTTGAAAAGCTAACAAAGCATTAGTGTTAACCCGTATCCTCATACCCCTTGATGCCCCGGCGCCCAAGGCCGCTTTCGCGCTTTGGAACTAGAGGAACTCTATTCTGAAGATAACATAACTGCAGGATATTCTAGGCGATCGACCGGACAACTTTCACATTGTTATCATGCAGATAACGTCCGTGAGAGGCGTCGAGCAGCTCACGAATGCGGGCCGCGGACACCGGGCGGCTGAACAGATAGCCCTGCGCTTCCGTCACGGTGCCGTCGACGCTCACGAGCTCAAGCTGCTCGGTGGTTTCGATGCCTTCGACGGCGACGGCCATGCCGAGATCGGCGCTCAGCCGCGCCACGCCGCGCAGCAGCATCAGGGGCCGGTCGGTGTCGATCCCCTCCAGGAACGAGCGATCGATCTTGACTTTCTGAAGCGGGAAATTGTGCAGATAGCTGAGGCTTGAATACCCTGTGCCGAAGTCGTCGAGGGAAATCTTCACGCCCGCCGAGTGAAGTTGCCTCAGCGCGTCGTGCGTCCACTCCGTGTTGCGCAGCAACGAGGACTCCGTGATCTCGATTTCAAGGCGGTGCGCCGGAAGACCGGAAACCTCGAGCGCATAGCGGACTTCGCTCAGGATGTCGCGCTGATGGAACTGCTGCGACGAGAAGTTGACGGCGACGCTGACGGCCTCCGGCCACCTCATGCATTCCATGCAGGCCTTGCGCAAAATCCAGCGGCCGAGATCGAGGATAAGCCCCATCTCCTCCGCCACCGGAATGATGTCCATCGGCGAAACCATCCCGCGCGTCGGGTGATTCCACCGCAGCAGCGCCTCGCAGGTGGTGATCCGCCCCGACTTCAGATGAACCAGCGGCTGATAGAACAGTTCGAACTCTTCCCTGGCCAGCGCATTGCGCAGATCGAGTTCGAGGACGCGGCGTGATTCGACCGTTTCGGCCATCTCGCCGCGGAAGAAACAGAATGTTCCACGGCCGTCCGCCTTGGCACGGTAGAGCGCCATGTCGGCATGCTTCAGAAGGTTATCGGCCGTGATGCCGGGCGATGTCAGCGCGATACCGATGCTCGCCCCGATCTCGACGAGATGGCGATCGACCTCGTACCGCTCCGCAAGCCGCTCGACGATGCAGCGGGAGAGCGCGGCCGCCTCCTCGGGCGAGCGGATATTCTGCTGGAACACGACGAACTCGTCGCCGCCAAACCGGGCGACGAAATCCTCCGGACGCAGCATTCCCCTCAGCCGGTCGGCGACCATGCACAACAGTCGGTCGCCGCAGGGATGACCGAGCGTATCGTTGATCTGCTTGAACTGATCGAGATCGATGAACAGCAGCGCCGAGAGCCGCGGCTCCCCGTTGGTGGAAGCCAGCAGACGTTCGATCTCGTCACGAAAGCTGAGCCTGTTGGGCAGTTCCGTCAACGAATCGAAACGGGCGAGATGGTTGATCTTCGCTTCCGCCTTGCGTCGCTCCGTGATGTCCTCGACGAGGATAACCGTGCCTCCGCCCGTCATCGGCTGAAACGTCCACGATAGCGCCCGGCCTCGTTCCGGATCCACGTCGGCGGTTACGATGGCGCCAGCCTGCGAATTCTCGATCTCCGAGACAATCGCCCTCCCGTTCTCGGGTGACATCGTTCCGGCGGTCACGCATGCGGCGATCACATCCGCCGCGCCGACGCCGCGATGCACAAAATCTTCGGCGAGATGCATCATCTCACTGAAACGATAGTTCATCACGCCCAGCCGGCCGTCTGCGCCGAACATGCACAGGCCATGAGGCATGTTGTTCAGCGCGGTGTCGAACTGGCCGGCGAGCGCGGCTTCGCGTTCGCGTGCGATCAGGGCACGGAGAAAAATCTGCTGCAGCCTGGTCGTGATTCTCTCCAGGCCAAGGAAATACAGCACGGTAAGAAGCGCCATCCCGAAATAATAAGGGTCGCCTCGCAGCGCCATCGCTCCGGCCATCGGCCCGCAGGTCAGCAAAATCTGGAGGTGGAAGATCCATGGAAGCCCGTAGGCCCGGCCGGCGCCGGCCGCCACATACCCCGTGGTGACCGAAATGCAGATCATGTGCGCGACGGCGTCGTCGGTCATCAGAAGCGCGATGGCGCACCAGGCGCCAAGGACCGTCGCGTAGAGCACCGCTCCGATCTGATAGCGAGCCTCCCACCGCCCGGCTTCGCCCACGGTCAAATCCGAGCCGCGATTCTTGTATTTCGCCATATCGAAACTGCGGAGCAGGCCGATAAGGACCAGGAGGACCGCGCATGGCCACAGCAGAAGGTTGCCGGTCTTCAATGCGGTCATGACCGCGGCGATCGCAGCGCAGGCCGCGCCAGCGAACATCGGCGCCGGGTTCTGGAAGAGCGAACCCACAAGCGCCGCATATATCGCTGGCGACATCGTATCGGGATCGCGATGGTGATCGACCAATTGCATCGGCTGCGCGCGCATCCTTTTATGGCGCGCACAGTGTTACCGGCCGCTCATGAAGCCTTTCTGAGCGAACATCGTTAGCGAGACGTTGAACCGATCATCGAAAGTGGGATTTTTCGCGTGAATCAGCGAGTTATCCGGATCACGTCTGAATGATTGGTTCTTGCCCGGCTTGCGATTCCGATTCCATCAGAAGCGCAAAGGCCCTAGGAGAGCAGCGGCGACCATGCCGGATCGGACGCGAAACCGGGCGTGGGAACTTTCAACTCATTGCGGCCGGAGACATCGATCGTATAGAGCGATGGTCCGCTGTTACCGCCGGGGTCGCGGAAGAACATCAGGACACGGCCATTGGGCGCGAAGGTCGGACCCTCGTTGTGAAATCCCGACGTCAGGATGCGTTCGCCGGAACCGTCCGGCTTGATGATGCCGATGGAAAACTGGCCTCCGCCCTGTTTGGTGAAGGCGATGTAATCACCCCGGGGCGACCAGACCGGTGTCGAATAGGAGCCCTCCCCGAACGAGATGCGTTGCGCCCCGCCGCCGGTCGCTCCCATCACATAAATCTGCGGCTTGCCGCCGCGATCCGACTCGAAACAGATCCGGGCGCCGTCCGGCGAATAGGAGGGCGAGGTGTCGATCGCCGGCGTGTCGGTCAGACGTGTCGTCGACTTCGAGCGCAGGTCCATCACGAACAGGTTCGAGTTTCCGCCCTGCTGCAGACTCATGATGATGCGTTGACCATCCGGCGCGAAACGCGGCGAGAACGACATGCCGGGGAAGTTGCCGACGATTTCGCGCTGTCCGGTTTCGATGTTGAAGAGATAGACCCGGGGATCGCCCTGCCCGAACTCCATGTAGGTGACTTCCTGGGTCGACGGAGAAAAGCGCGGCGTGATCACGAGGTCCGCGCCGCGCGTGAGATAGCGCACGTTGGCGCCGTCCTGATCCATCAGGGCCAGGCGCTTGACGCGGCGCTGCGACGACCCGCTCTCGTCGACGAACACCACGCGGCTGTCGAAATAACCCTTCTCGCCGGTCAGGCGTTCGTAAATCTGATCGGAGATGATGTGCGCGATGCGCCGCCAGTACTCCGGCGACGTAAAATACTGCTGGCCGGCGAGCTGCTGCCCGGTGGCGACATCCCACAGGCGAAACTCGGCCTTGAGCCGCCCGTCTCCCTGACGCGTCATGCGTCCGGTCACCAGCGCCTGCGCGTTGATGGTTTTCCAGTTGTCGAACTGCGGCGGCACATCGATGTTGGTGATCTTCTCGATATACGCGGCCTGGTCGATCGGCGCGAATAATCCACTGCGCTTGAGGTTGTTGGTGATGACCTTGGCGACGCCGGCGCCGACCTCGTTGTCCGACGGCGTGCCTCCCACGAAGTTCGGGATGGCGATCGGAAGCGGCGCGACGTTGCCTTCGGTGATCTGGACCCGCGCCTGGCCCACGGCCTGCCGGCTGCCCAGCAACACGGCAGCCGATGCCATCCCGGAAATCATGTGTCGGCGGTTCAGGCGGAACGGCATTCTCTGCAATCCATTTCTCTCAATCATCAGTCAGACTTTTTCTTTTCCGCCACGTTCGCCGCGGCGCGCTTATAGTTTTCGTTCCGTGAAGACGGGTTCGAAAAATTTCCATTCATCGAAATAAGCCGCGGGCAGCTTGTAGGGCTGGCATTGAATGATCGCGCGCAGCGCGCTCTCCTGATAGACGCGGAAGTACGGCGTTGTCGGGTTGCTGATAGCCGTCGGCGTGGCCTCCAGCGTGCCGTCGCGCTTCAGCTTGATGCTGAAGATCGCCTCGGTCATCTGGGCTTCAAGCCCGCCATAGGGCTTCTTCCAGCAGCGTTCGACCTGAGACTTGAACATCGAACCCCAGGTCGCGGAGTTGTCCGCCGCCTTGCCGTGGGCCAATCCCAGCGCGGCATTCGCATTCAACGTATCGCCGGCGACAGAATGACGGCTGGGATCGCGCTTGTCGAGCAGCGCCGCTATCTTTGACTGGTCGAACACGCGCTCGGCCCTCTTCGCCTCCGCCTGGGCTTTCGCATCGGCTTCAGCCTTTGCCTTTTCCTCGGCCTTGGCTTTCGCCTCGGCTTTGGCCTTGGCCTCTGCTTTGGCCTTGGCCTCTGCTTTGGCTTTCGCATCCGCCTTGGCCTTTGCCTCGGCTTTTGCTTTTGCTTTCGCCTTGGCCTCGGCTTTAGCTTTAGCTTTAGCCTGAGCCTCCGCTACGGCTTCCGCCTCAGCCTTCGCGGCCTCTGCTTGGGCTTTCGCATCCGCCGCTTTGGCTGCCGCCTCGGCCTTCGCCGCTGCTGCTGCGGCCTCGGCAGCGGCCTTGTCGTCAGGTTTCGGTTGTTCCTTGGGCGCCACGTCGGTCACGACCGGCGGCTTCTTTTCGTCAATCTTGCCGACAGTGTCCTCCGGCGGCGGCGTGGGCTCCGCAACCTTCTCAACCAGGGGCTTCGGATTTTCTTTCTTGCCGGTCTTCATGCCTGCCGTGACGTGGGCAAGCTGATCGGCGGAGACGATGTCGACCGGCAGGGATTCCTCCGGTACCGATTCGAAAGCCTTCGACGAAAACGACACCAGCCCCCACCCGATCACGAGGACGTGCAGGGCAACCGACGCCGCCAACGTCTTGTCGACCTTGACCCTCAACCTTACGATCCCTGCTCCACTTCGGTGACCAGCGCCAGGCGCTTGAAGCCGGCGCCCGACAGCCGGCCCATCACCCGCGCCACCGTGCCGTAGTCAGCCTTCTTGTCGGCACGCATGAAGATGCGCTCATCAAGACCGCCGCGCGCATCGGTGATCGCCGTCAGTTTCGGAACCAGTTCTTCCATCGTCACTTCGGTGTCGTTGATGAAAATCCGCCCCTGAACATCGACCGACAACTGCAACGGCGTCTTGTCCTGCTCCAGGCTCTTGGCCTGGGTCTGTGGCAGATCGAGCGGCACGCCGACCGTCAAAAGCGGCGCGGACACCATGAAGATGATCAGCAGCACCAGCATGACGTCGACCATCGGCGTGACGTTGATTTCGGCCATCGGCTGTGACCGCCGCCGCCCCCGCCGTCCGCCCCCGCCGGAGGA
The DNA here is from genome assembly GCF_047824785.1 of Nitrobacter sp. TKz-YC01. Classification (GTDB taxonomy): domain Bacteria; phylum Pseudomonadota; class Alphaproteobacteria; order Rhizobiales; family Xanthobacteraceae; genus Nitrobacter. The sequence continues at coordinate 3,397,754 of NZ_CP181167.1, forward strand.
AGGAGCTGCCGAATTCATAGCCATGATGGACCGCCCGCTTCCATGCCGCCCGACCTCACGCCCGCTCGTCGATCTGACGCGAGAGGATCGCGGAAAACTCGTCGGCGAAACCCTCCAGGCGCTGGGCCTGACGATTCACTTCCGCCGTGAACTTATTGTAGAAAATAGTCGCGGGAATGGCGGCGATAAGGCCGATTGCCGTTGCGAACAGCGCTTCGGCGATGCCCGGCGCCACCACCGCGAGCGAGGTATTCTTCGACGCGGCAATCGACTGGAAGCTCGACATGATGCCCCACACGGTGCCGAACAGGCCGACGAAAGGACCGGCCGAGCCCACCGTCGCCAGCACCAGCAGGCGCCGTTCCAGCCGTTCGACCTCCCGCGCGATGGAAACGTTCATCACTTTCTCGATCCGCATCTGGAGCCCGGCGATCGAGCGCGCCTGACTTTCGAAAGACCGTTTCCACTCGCGCATCGCCGCGACGAAACACGCCGCCATCGACTGCGTCGGTTTGGCCGATAATGCCCGGTACAGGTCCTCGATCGACTCCCCCGACCAGAAAGCCTGCTCGAAGCGGTCCATCGCGCGCTTGGTGCGGGCATAAAGAAATGTCTTGTCGATCGCGATTGCCCACACCCACACCGAGCAGGCCAGCAAGCCGAGCATGACCGCTTTCACGATCCAGTGAGCGTGGAAAAAAAGCGTGATCAGCGACACGTCGGCTGAGGCCAGGGGCAAGGCTGACTGCGCCACGTCGGCCGGATTCATGAACAGTTTCCTCTCAACGCAAGGTATCCTCGATCGACGCGGGGCGTGATCTCCGCCGCCGGTTTCGCGGCCACGAAGCGCACGCGGCGTGCCAGCGCCACGCGAAAGCCGGTTGAGTCACTTGGGGGGCCCGTCCAAAGCCGCAGCTTGCATCCCCTGCCAACGTGTCAAAACGAGGGCTAACGGCGCACCTTTACGCCCGTAACCAAACGCTAATCATAGTTAAGACCAGGTTACCAAAGAAGAACCGCGACTTTGAAATTGCTCTGGGTTTCAATCCTTGCTCACCCGTGGGCCTTGCCCAGCAGGCACAGATGAAGAAAGCCCGCCTGGGGGACAGGCGGGCTTTCGGATCGACGGCGGGAGCCGGGCAGTTTAAGACCCTGCCCTCGGGTCGGAATGTTTTCCGATGACCATAAGAACCTACTGGTCCTGCGGCCTTTCTTGCGGCCTGTCGTTCGGCGGGGTCGGCTGGGTGCGATGCTGCGCCATGAACGCATCGAACTCTTCCTTGTCCTTGGCGTGACGAAGGCGTTCGAGAAAATTCTTGAACTCCTTCTGCTCATCTTCAAGCCGACGCAGCGTCTCCATGCGATATTCGTCGAAGGCGCGGTTGCCGCTGGATGGCGCGTTGAAACCGCGGAAGCCAAAACCGCAGCGCTCCATGTTATGGCGCATCCGGTCCATCTTGTATTGCATTCGATCGGCGTTCCAGCAGCCCATTTTTCTGCTCCATAGTGTGTAGAGAAGAATCGCGACACCAATCGGCCACCACACCATGAAGCCGAGCACGATCAGAACAATGCGGAACGGATGCCAGGGAACATCCGTGAAGCGGGAAGATGGATACTGGCCTTGGCCCCGCGCGGTGTTGGGACCATTCCAGCGATCGTAGTCAGCGGTGTGGGCCATGGGCCTTCTCCATGAACGGCGTCATGCCGCGTGAATGTAAATAACATTTACATAGGTAGGCGACCCGAGGCTTTTGTCAAGCGCGACTTTGCCCGGAAATATCGGGCATTACCGGCCGCACGGTTCCAGATTGTGACGCCTCATCACATTTGAAAGCGCCTCGTGTCAGGCACGCAAATCAAAAAAACCATCCATCAGAGGCTGTTGGCCGCTCGTCGGCGGCGCGAGATGAATCCGCTTCCGGACGGCGCACCGCTGAATCGGTTGTTCAGGTCGCGGACTTTTGATCCCAAGGCCCCCGCGGCCGCCCGGTCGAAGCGTTCGGATCCTCGGGCGACCTGCGGTCGGTCGGAAAGCCGAGCCCGCGCAGATAAATCAGCACGCCGGCTTCGAGCAGATCTTCGGCGGACATCGGCATCTTGCGGCGCGCCGCATCGCCGCGGCCAAACAGGGAAGCGATGCCATGCGACATTGACCAGATGTGCAACGCCATCATCAGGGCCGGCGGTCGCGCGACGCCCGGCGGTGTCAGCGCGGCCAGTCGTTCCGCCGCGGCGCGAATGACGCTGAAGGCACGCTCGCTCGCGGCCGTCAGCATCGGATTGACATCGGTCGGCAGCCCGGATTCGAACATCGCCGAGTAGTAGGCCGGCTCGTTGCGGGCGAAAGCGAGATAGGCGCGGCCGACGCGCTCGAACGCGCTGACGGTATCCGGGCGGCCGTCATCCCAGGCCCTGGTCAGCACCGCTTCAAACTGCTCAAAACCACGTTGCGCTATGCTGGCCAGCAGTTCATCACGATCGCGAAAGTGCCGGTACGGCGCCGCCGGACTGACGCCCGCCGAACGCGCCGCATCGGCGAAGGTGAAACCCGCCGCGCCTTTCTCGGCGATCAGTCCGAGAGCCGCCTGCAGCAGGGCTTCTTTCAGATTGCCGTGATGGTAGCCCCGCTCCGTGCGGCGATGATCCTTGCGCCAACTCATGTGAATGGTTTTTACATGAGCACGGGAGAAACGCCACTCGTTTCATCCTGCCTCGCTGCAAGCAGCCGGGCGAAATCCGGCGTCACGAATCCACAAGCGGCCGGCGAACCCCGCGCGCCAAACGAGTGGGACGGGCTCGCAGAAGATCGGCCGGTGAGGGCCGACTATCCGACTATCGGGCTTGATCCGCCTTCATCGCGATGCGCAGCGGCTTGGGTATCGGCTTCGCCCGCCCTTCGGATATGAACGCCACCCTCACCCTCGCGTCCAGCAACAACGCCTCACCGCGCTTCACCTCCTGATGCAGCGTGATCGAGGCCCCGCGAACCTCCAGCGGCCGCGTGACGATGTCGAGGATGTCGTCCATGTGAGCGGGCTTAAGGAAATCGAGCTGCATCGAACGCACCACGAAGGCAAAGCCCGGCGCTTCGCTTTCGGCCTCCGCGAACAACGCGCGCTGGTCGGCGCCGAGCAACCGCAGATAGTTGCTGCGCCCGCGCTCCATGAAACGCAGATAGTTGGCGTGATAGACCAGCCCGGAGAAGTCCGTGTCCTCGTAGTACACGCGAACCTGCATATGATGGCGGCCGTCGACAATCGCGCCGTCGAGAGGACTGGTCTGCGACGGCGCATTCATTGATCGTCGTCCTGCCCGAACAATCCGGACTGCGCCGGATCGCGCGAGGGCTCAGTCAGGCCGAGATGGCGGAAGGCGTGCGAGGTGAGCAGCCGTCCGCGCGGGGTGCGTTGCAGATAGCCGCACTGGATCAGATACGGCTCGATGATGTCCTCGATGGCGTCGCGCGGCTCCGACAACGCCGCCGCCATGGTTTCCACGCCCACGGGCCCACCGCTGTAGCTCAGCGCGATGGTGGTGAGGTAACGGCGATCCATCGCGTCGAGCCCCGCCGCATCGACTTCGAGCGCGCCGAGCGCGTGATCGGCGACCGCGCGGTCGATCGCCGCCGCATCGGCGGCCTCGGCGAAGTCGCGCACCCGGCGCAGCAGCCGGCCGGCGATGCGCGGCGTGCCCCGCGCGCGGCGGGCGATCTCGTTGGCGCCGTCCGCCGTCATGCCGACATCGAGAACACGCGCGCCGCGGCTGACGATCTTCTCCAGCTCATCCTCGGTATAGAAATTCAGCCGCACCGGAATCCCGAAGCGGTCGCGAAGCGGATTGGTGAGAAGGCCGGCGCGCGTGGTGGCGCCGACCAGCGTGAACTTCGCCAGCTCGATCTTCACCGAACGCGCCGCCGGACCCTCACCGATGATGAGGTCGAGCTGGAAATCCTCCATCGCCGGATACAGCACTTCCTCAACCGAGGGAGAGAGGCGATGAATCTCGTCGATGAACAGAACGTCACGCTCTTCGAGATTGGTCAGCAGCGCCGCGAGATCGCCGGCCTTGGCGATCACCGGACCGGATGTCGCGCGAAAGCCGACGCCGAGTTCGCGCGCGACGATCTGCGCCAGCGTGGTCTTCCCCAGACCGGGGGGACCGACGAACAGCACATGATCGAGCGCCTCTTCTCGTTTTCGAGCCGCGTCGATGAATATCTGCAGGTTGGCGCGCGCCTGGCGTTGACCGATGAACTCGGACAGCTTCTGCGGCCGCAGCGCGGTGTCGCCCACATCGTCAGCGTGGCGCTCGGGCGTGACGATGCGGGACGCCTCACTCACTTCGACAATTCCTTCAAGCCGAGCCGGATCAGTTGCGCGGTCTCCGCGTTTTCACCCGCGCCGCGCGCTGCGGCCGCGATCGCCGCGGTCGCCTGCGGCTGACCGTAGCCGAGATTGACCAGCGCCGAAATCGCTTCGGTCACCGGGCGCGGCGCGCGCTGGTCATCGATGGCGCCCGCAAGATGGACCGCCGCAGGATCGACGTTCGCGAAGGACGGCGCTTTATCCTTCAGTTCGGTGACGATGCGCTCGGCCACTTTCGGGCCGACGCCCGGAGTGCGCGCCACCGACGCCTTGTCACGCAAGGCGACGGCGCTCGCGAGATCGGCGGGGGACAAGGTGCCGAGCACCGCCAGCGCCACCCGCGCCCCAACGCCCTGCACCGTCTGCAGCAGACGAAACCATTCGCGCTCATGGTCTGTGCGAAAGCCGAACAGCTTTATCTGGTCCTCGCGCACATAGGTCTCGATCGACAGCACCGCGGCCTGGCCCGGCGACGGCAGCGCCTGCAGCGTGCGCGAGGCGCAATGCACCTGATAGCCGACGCCGCCGACATCGAGGATCACGTAATCATCGCCATAGGAATCGATGATGCCCTTGAGCTTGCCGATCATGAAATGGCTTTCTCGCCTCTCTCGCTCATCCCGCCGCCTTCATCCGCGCCGCGAGCGCCGCGCTCTTGCGGTGATGCGCGTGGGTGATGGCGATAGCGAGCGCGTCGGCCGCGTCGGCACTTGCCGGATCCGCTTTCGGCAGCAGGATTTTCAGCATCGCCTGGATCTGGGTCTTGTCGGCATGGCCGGCGCCGACCACGGTCTTCTTCACCTGATTGGGCGCATACTCCGCCACCGCGATGCCGAACATCGCCGGCGCCAGCATGGCCACGCCACGCGCCTGCCCGAGCTTCAGCGTGGCCACGCCGTCCTTGTTGACGAAGGTCTGCTCGATCGCGGCCTCGCTGGGACGGAATCGGTCGAGCACCGCGCCGAGTCCGGCATGGATCGCCAGCAGCCGGCTCGCCAGCGCCATGTGCTCGCGCGTCTCGACCGAACCGCAGCCCACGAAGATCAGGCGATTGCCGTCAATGTCGAGCACGCCCCAGCCGGTGCGGCGGAGACCCGGATCAATGCCCAGAATGCGAATCGGTGGCGGGATCATGCTGTATATTATAGCGCTTCCGGGCAAAGTGCCGTGGTTTGTCGAACCTTGCCGGTTCCGGCAACGACAAAGCCGTACCCGCCTTCCGCTCATCCATTGATCTTCTGTTCGGCTGAACAGCGATCCGCGCGAAGACAGGATGGCCGGGATAATCTCAAGGGGGGCGGCGCATCCGCGCCAAGACCGGACGGAAGGGGACGCCATGCGGATCACAGTTGCCGTTTTCGCCCTGACGACGATCGCCGGCATCGCGGCTTCGGCCAGTTCAGCAAACGCGGCGCAAAACCGGTTCACGTCCATCGCCAACAAGGACTGCACCTTCGCTCCGATCGGCAACGAGCCCGAGGACGCGGAGGATCAACTCAAGACATGTCCCGGCGTCGGCGGCGCGCAGGTGCTCGTCAACGCCCTCGGGACCCGGCTGCGGATCGGCTTTCGCTGGCCGAAGGGAGGGCAACCGCGAAAGATCATCTGGGTGACGCAAGCATGGTCCGCCGGACAGACCGTCAACTGGCGCGGATCAGGCAAGGACAAGGCGTTCGAGCCTTATGCCGCGATCGTCAGGATGAAGTTCCAGAAACAGGATCTGCCGGTTGCCGGCGACCAGGTATTGGCCGTGATCCGGATCGCGCCGGACACCGCCTGCGTCATGGGCGCCGTCGATGCGGGCGCGAATCCCAACGCCAATGAGGCTGCGCATGCGCTGGCCGATGCGGCGCCATCGTTCGCATGCGGCAAGGACAAACCGGCGATCGGCGGCGTGAGCACCAGGGCCGCGGAAGAAATCGCGCGGGGCATCGCGGAACAATGAGCGGGAGCGTTTTCGAGCGAGGCATGTCCTCGGGCTTGCGCCCGAGGATGGACACCGGACCGACTATAATAATGTCCCGCTCAGGATCAGCAGCGCGACGCTGAAGTAGATCATCAGCCCGGTGACATCGACCAGCGTGGCCACCAGCGGCGCCGACGCGCTGGCGGGGTCGAAGCCGAACCTTTGCAGCATGAACGGGAGCATCGATCCCGCCACCGAGCCGAACACCACGACGCCGATCAGGGCGGCCGCGACGGTCCACCCCACCAGCATCCAGTGCTCGCCATAGTCGTAGATACCGAGCTTCTGCCACGCCACCACGCGGACCAGCCCGATCGCGCCCAGCATGGCGCCGAGGATCAGTCCCGTCGGCAGTTCGAGCAGCGCCACGCGCCACCAGTCGCCGAGCTTCACTTCGCGCAACGCCAGCGCGCGGATCAGAAGCGAGGTCGCCTGCGAGCCGGAGTTGCCGCCGGAGCTCATGATCAGCGGGATGAACAGGGTCAGCACGATGGCCTTTTCCAGCTCGCCCTCGAAGTGCTGCATGGCGCTCGCGGTGAGCAGTTCGCCGAGAAACAGCACGCAAAGCCAGCCGCCGCGCTTGCGGATCATGCCCGGCAGCCCGATCTGCAGATAAGGCTGGTCGGTCGCGGCCATGCCGCCGAATTTCTGGGCGTCCTCGGTGTTTTCCTCGATGATGGCGTCGATGATGTCGTCGACCGTGACGATGCCGAGGACATGCCCCGCCTTGTCCACGACAGGCACCGCCAGCATGTCGTGACGCGAGATCAGCCGCGCCACCTCTTCGCGATCCGTCAGCGGGGAGGTGGTGATCGGGGAGCGCGCAAGTTCGGATATCCGGGCCGAAGGCTCGCCGGAGATCAGCCGCCGCAGCGACACCGCGCCGACCAGACGGCGGGTGAAGGCGTCCAGCACATAGATGGCGTAGACGGTCTCGCGGGTCCGCTCGACCTGGCGGATGTGCTGCAAGGTGCGCTCCGCCGTCCAGGTCGCGGGCACGGTGACGAATTCGGTGGTCATCATCGCGCCGGCGGTGTTTTCCGGATAGACGAGCAGACCCTCGATGGTCGTGCGCGTCGGCTCGTCGAGAGCCTGCATCAACTCGGTGCGGGCCGGCTCCTCGAGTTGCTGAACGATGTCCGCGGCCATGTCGGCGGACATGCCCGCCAGCAGGATGGTCGCCGTCTGTCGCGGCAGCGCCACAACGATCTCGGGGCCGAAATTCAGCTCCGGCTTGTCGAGAATCTCGATCGAAATATCGACCGGCAGGAGCACCAGAACCGCCGCGGCGTCCTGCGGTTCGAGCTGGTTGAGAATTTCGACGTTATCGGCGACATGGCCGCCGCTCAGGCGCGAGGCCAGCGCGAACACATCGAGATCGCCGTCCGTTGCGGCGGTGTGGGTATCCGTCATAGCTCACCTTCGTGGTCTGCCGGCAACGGCAGGCCTGGCGAGCTTCATCAAGCTTTCAGACCGGCGCCGCTGTCGGCGAAGTATGTGGCGAGGTACCTTGCAAGGTACCTGGACTGTCGCTTGGCATTTGTATGATGTTCCCGTGATGGGCGTGCGACCAGGGCTGCAACATCCCGCTTCGCTGACATGATCCTTCAGCCGGACCACGTCAAGAAAAAAGGCGTGGAAGGAACCGAGAATGGCTGTTCAGGTTGCCGTCATGCTCCGCCTTGCGCCGGACCCGATGATATCAGCCGTTCGCGATAGTTAAGCCTACCCGCCCAGCTTCGCGATCAGCGCGTCGGAGACCTCGAAGTTGGCGTAGACGTTCTGGACGTCGTCATGCTCGTTGAGAAGATCGATGAGCTTGAGCAGCTTCTCGCCGGTGCTGTCGTCGACGGCGATCGTATTCTGCGGCCTCCAGATCAAAGCCACCTTGCGCGCCTCGCCGAACGTGCTTTCGAGCGCCTTGGCGACGTCGCGAAAGGTATCCTGCGCGGCATAGATTTCGTGACCGCCCTCGCCGGACACCACATCGTCGGCGCCGGCTTCGATGGCGGCTTCCAGCATGTCGTCGGCTGACGCCTTGTCCGCGTCATATTCGATGACGCCGAGCCGGTCGAACATGAAGGAGACCGAGCCGGTTTCCCCGAGATTGCCGCCGGATTTGGTGAAGTATGAACGGATGTCGGAGGCGGCGCGGTTGCGATTGTCGGTCAGCACTTCCATGATGACCGCCACGCCGCCCGGACCGTAGCCCTCGTAGCGCAACTCGTCGTAGTTCTCGGCATCGTTGCCGCTGGCCTTCTTGATCGCGCGCTCGATATTGTCCTTGGGCATGTTTTCCGCCCGCGCCGCGATCACCGCCGCGCGCAGCCGCGGGTTCATCGCCGGATCCGGCGTCCCGAGCTTGGCGGCAACCGTGATCTCGCGCGCAAGCTTGCTGAACAGCTTCGACTTCTGAGCATCCTGCCGGCCCTTGCGGTGCATGATGTTCTTGAACTGGGAATGTCCGGCCATCGGCAGGTCTCTTTCAAAATTCCGCCGGCCCCGGCGGCGGCGCGCCGGGCGGCTCGGCAACAGGGCATAAGCGGCGCGGCGTTATAAGACGGGATCGGACGAAATTAAAGACTAGGTCCGTTAGCGCCCGGCATGATCGCGCGCCCGGAGATCACGTTCCACACGTTCTAAAAGCGCGATTACCTCCAGAACGAAGGCTCCGCCCGCTCAAGCCGCCCGCCTATTCGCACCGGAGCGATCTTGAGGGCAAGCCCGGTCGCATCGTCCGTCTCGACCGCGACGCCGCTCAATGTCGCAGCGCCCACAGCCGGCTCGAAGCGGCTGCTCGGAATGCCCGTGGTGAAGCGGCGCAGCGGCTCCTCCTTCTGCATCCCGATCACAGAGTCATAATCGCCGGTCATGCCGGCATCGCTCATGTAGGCGGTGCCGCCGGACAGGATGCGATGATCCGCCGTCGGCACATGGGTATGCGTCCCCACCACCAGGCTGACGCGGCCGTCGCAGAAGTAACCCATGCTTTGCTTTTCGCTGGTCGCTTCGCCGTGGAAATCAACGACGATCGCGTCCGCCGCCTCGCGAAGCCGGCAGGCGTCGAGTTCGCGTTCGATGGCGTGGAAGGGGTCGTTGAGGGGCTCCATGAAGATGCGCGCCATGGCGTTGATGACGAGCGCGCGGCGGCCATCCTTGGCGTCGATCATCGCCGCACCGCGTCCCGGCGTTCCCGGCGGGAAATTCAGCGGACGGACGAGCCGTGGCGCGCGCTCGATGAACACCAGCGCCTCTTTCTGATTCCAGGCGTGATTGCCCAGCGTGATCGCATCGGCGCCGGCGTCGAGCAATTCCTGATAGATCGCCTCGGTGATGCCGAAACCGCCCGCGGCGTTCTCGCCGTTGACGACCACGAGATCGAGCTTCCATGCGGTGACGAGTTCCGGAAGATAGTCGTTGATCGCGGTGCGCCCGGTCCTGCCGACAACATCGCCGATGAAAAGGATTCGCACGTCCTATTTGCTCCCGAACCTGAACACGCCGGTTTCGGTTAGCACATAATCGAGCCGGACGTCGTGGGACATTGCCGGCACCCGCGGCACCTCCTGCACCGAAAAGGCAAGGCCGATCGCGGTAACGGTCCTTCGTCGCCGCAGCGCCTCGAGCGTGCGGTCGTAATAGCCTGCGCCGTAGCCGATGCGATGACCGGCGTGGTCGAACGCCGCCAGCGGCACCAGCACGATGTCCGGCGCCACCTCGACGGCATTGGCGGGCGGCTCGTAAGTCCCCAACGCCCCACGAACAAGCGCATCGCCGGGCATCCACGCGCGAAACACCAGCGCGGCGTCACGCGCCGCGATCGCCGGCATCCCAAGCGCCGCGCCCTTCCCGGCAAGGCTCCGCATCAGCGGCACGGGATCGATCTCGTTGCGAATCGGCGCATAGCCGGCGACGACGGTCGATGACGTTATATCGAGCGGCGGCATCCGCGCCGCGAGCGCAACCGCCGCGCGGGCGCGATCCTCCGCGCTCAGGGCGTCGCGGCGAGCCAGCGCGGCAGCGCGCAACTCGTCCTTGGGCGGAGCATCGGGGGAAATCGGCATGCACAACGTTTATAACGTATTTCGAGCAAAGAAGATCAGTTCGCCCGAGGAGCGCGCCAGAACAGGATCACCGAAGTCACAGATCACCGAAGCTATGGGAAGAACCGGCGCGGCTCCGGCCCCGGTCATCATGCGCTAAAGCAGATTTCCGCACGACCTGAGATAGTGGCAGCTTTCAGGGACATGTGGGATATGCAAGGAAATGCGCGAAGCCGCGACCGCCGTTGAAGCGCTCGATCCCGGAGTTCCCTACGAAAGTAGGTGGGCACCATATGACCGGATCCACGGACCCGGCCAGGGACAGTTCCCTTAAGGATCGATAAGGCCCCGGGGATAGTGGCTCCTGACGCGCGGCGCAGCCTCGCGAACTCAATGTAGGCCCGATGGATGCGAAGCGCCAGTGGATGATAGTTGCCACTTCTTACTCTCCAGAAGAGAGTGCAGAACGACATCGGTCTGTCCGAAGGGTTCACTTCCTTATAGGGTTGATCACCCGATGGCGATGCCGCCGCCGACGGTGCGGTTCAGCACCTGCGTGGTCTTCTCGATCCGGTGGGCCGCCATGTTGAGCGCGGCGACAACCGCCGTCTGCGTCGCGCGGGCGCGCTCGGCGGCCGCGGCGCGCACATCGCGCAATGCCTTGATCTCTTCCTCCAGCGCGCGGATGCGCTGCTGCGCATCCATCAGTTCGTCGGATGTCACCAGCGCCGCCATGACCTCAAGCCGCTGGTCTCCGATTTGTCCGAACTTGCCACGCAACTGGCCGATGCGGCTTTCCAGATCGTCCGCGAGCTTCAGCAGCCGGTCTTCCTGGCCATCCTCGCAGGCCATCCGGTACTGGCGGCTGTTGATGGTCACGTTGACGTGGCTCATGGCCTCTCTCCCGCCGCCTCGAGCACGGACCTGATGGTGCCGATCGCCGCGTCCAGCTTTTCGGCGATCTCACGATTGGTCCGCTCCAGCTTGCGCGTGCGCACCAGCGATCCGTCGAGTTCATCCGCAAGGCGGGAGCGATCCGCGCCCAGCGCCTGAATGCGGCTCGCCAGTTCGTCCTCGTCGCGGTCCGCGTCACGCCGCCGCTCCACCGCCCGTTCCAGCGCATCGAGCGCGGCCGTCAGCCGCCGGGTGGCGGCGTCGATATCGGTTCCCCCACCACCGTTGGGCGGTTCAGCACTGGCGGAACGATTGGCCGGTTGGTCGTTCATGTTCGTCCTGCGCGCCTTTGGGCCGGCTGCCGGGCAGGCTACAAAGCGGCGGCTCGGCAAGCCCTTAGGAACCGAAATTTACGTGGCGGACGAGGCCAGCGCAACGCCGGTGCACAACTATGCACCACAAACATTCTCCCCCTCAGCGTCCCCCCCGGCACTTGGACTCCGCCGACGCAGGTGCTATGCCCCCGGCACGCCAGTCCTTTCTACCGGACTGCATCGAATTCCAATGCGAACCGTTTACTTAGCCCTCCTCCCTATCAGGACCGGATATCTCCCATGCCGACCGTCGACTCCTCCCGTATGGCAAATGCAATCCGCGCGCTCGCGATGGATGGTGTAGAAAAAGCAAAATCGGGCCATCCCGGCCTGCCCATGGGCACGGCCGACATCGCCACGGTGCTGTTCACCAAGTTCCTGAAATACGACGCCGCCGATCCGCACTGGCCGGACCGGGACCGCTTCATCCTTTCCGCCGGCCACGGCTCGATGCTGCTTTATGCCTTGTTATACCTGACCGGCTACAAGCAGATGACGCTCGATCAGCTCAAGAATTTCCGGCAGCTCGACTCCAAGACGCCGGGTCATCCGGAGAACTTCATCACCGAGGGCGCGGAAACCACCACCGGCCCGCTCGGCCAGGGTGTCGCCACCTCGGTCGGCTTCGCGCTGGCGGAACGGCTGCTGGCCGCCGAATTCGGCGGCGAGGTGGTCGACCACTACACTTACGTGCTGTGCTCCGACGGCGACCTGATGGAGGGCATCAGCCATGAGGCGATCGCGCTGGCGGGCCACCTCAAGCTCAACAAGCTGATTTTCCTTTACGATGACAACGGCATCACCATCGACGGCCCGATCTCGCTTTCTGACGACGTCGATCAGGTGGCGCGTTTCAAGGCGTGCGGCTGGGATGCCAGACGGATCGACGGCCATGATCAGAAGGCGATCGCCGCCGCGATCCGCCGGGCGCAGAAATCCGACAGGCCATCGCTGATCGCCTGCAAGACCATCATCGGTTTCGGCGCTCCCACCAGGGCCGGCACGTCCAAGGCACACGGCGAAGCGCTGGGCGCGGAAGAACTCGCGGGGACGAAGAAGGCGCTGGGCTGGGAGTATGGCCCCTTTGAAGTTCCCGAGGATGTCCTCAACGCCTGGCGGAGCGCCGGACGCAAGGGCAAGCGGCACAACAAGGAGTGGCGCGCGCGGCTCGCGGCCCAGCCCGATGCCCAGCGAGACGAATTCAAGCGCCGCGTCATCGACCGCAAGCCATCTCAAAACCTCAATGAGGCGATCCGCAAGCTCAAGGACAAGCTGGTCGCCGAGCCGCCGACGGTCGCCACCCGCAAGGCCAGCGAAATGGCGCTCGAGGCGCTGGTGCCGGCGGTGCCGGAACTGCTGCTCGGTTCCGCCGATCTCACCCCTTCGAACAACACCCGCACCAAGGGCCTGAAAGAAGTGGAGCCCGGCCAGTATGGTGGCCGCTACATCCACTACGGCATCCGCGAACTCGGCATGGCCGCCGCCATGAATGGCATCGCCCTGCATGGCGGATATGCGCCGGCCGGCGGCACGTTCATGTGCTTCGCCGACTATGCCCGTCCGGCGATGCGCGTTTCGGCGCTGGCGTATATTCCCACCATCTACATCATGACCCACGACTCGATCGGGCTCGGCGAGGACGGCCCCACCCATCAGCCGGTGGAACATCTGGCAAGCCTGCGCGCGATGCCGAACATGCGCGTGTTCCGCCCCGCCGACGCGGTCGAGACCGCCGAGTGCTGGCAGCTTGCCCTGGAGCGGCCGAAGGGGCCGACGGTTCTGGCTCTGTCGCGCCAGAATCTCACCCCGGTGCGCAAGACCGCGGACGCGGACAATCGCTGCGCGCAGGGCGCCTATGAACTGGTCGCCGCTGGCGGCGAGGCGAAGGTGTCGATCTTCGCGTCGGGATCCGAAGTCGAGATCGCCGTCGCCGCTCAGCAGCAGCTGTCCCAGCGCGGCATCGCCTCGCGGGTGGTGTCGGTGCCCTCGCTGGAACTGTTGCTCGAGCAGCCCGAGGATCGCCGGCAGGCCATTATCGGCAAGGCTCCCGTCAAGATCGCCGTGGAAGCGGCCGTGCGTTTCGGATGGGACGCCGTGATCGGGGCGGACGGCCTTTTCGTCGGCATGAACAGCTTCGGCCACAGCGCTCCCGCCAAGGACCTCTACAAGCATTTCGGCATCACCGCCGAAGCCGTGGTCGGCGCGGTGGAAAAACGCCTTGGCTGAGGTTGAGATTGCCTCAAAATCAAAAAGGCGCTAGCTAAAAACGGTGGAATGGATTTGGCATTCGCTGCCCGGCCAAGCGTGGCCTGGATGCGAATGGCAAATCCAAAATTCCACTGACAACTTGCATTCGCTGGCGGTCCCTGCGATTTCGACATTCGGAAAAGATGCTCGCGGAATAATAAGAGCATCGGAATGCCGGAAATCGCGCCGCCGGATATTACCAACGGTCGCGGCCTGGCAGAACCGGGCGAAAAGGCGTTGACGCTGCGCGCGGCAAACTATGGTTGCGCGCAGGGAGCGCCGTCCATTTGAAGGAGAATGAAGACATGGCAGTCCGGGTCGCAATCAACGGGTTTGGCCGCATCGGCCGCAATGTTTTGCGCGCCGTTTATGAGGCCGGCCGCGACGAGATCGAGATCGTCGCCATCAATGATCTCGGCCCGGTGGAAACCAACGCGCATCTCTTGCGCTTCGACTCGGTGCATGGCCGCTTCCCCTTCGAGGTGAAGGTCGAAGGCGACAGCCTCGTGATCGGCAAGAACAAGATCAAGGTGACCGCCGAGCGCGATCCCTCGAAGCTGCCCTGGAAGGAACTCGGCATCGACATCGCGATGGAGTGCACCGGCCTTTTCACCGCGAAGGAGAAAGCTTCCGCGCACCTCACCGCCGGCGCCAAGCGCGTGCTGGTGTCGGCTCCGGCCGAAGGCGCGGATCTGACGGTGGTCTATGGCGTCAACCACGACAAGCTGACGAAGGATCATCTGGTCGTTTCGAACGGATCCTGCACCACCAACTGTCTCGCGCCGGTGGCGAAAGTCCTCAACGATCTGATCGGCATCGAAACCGGCTTCATGACCACGATTCACGCCTACACAGGCGACCAGCCGACCCTCGACACCATGCACAAGGACCTCTATCGAGGGCGCGCCGCGGGTCTTTCAATGGTTCCGACCTCGACCGGCGCCGCGAGGGCGATCGGCCTGGTATTGCCGGAGCTGAAGGGCAAGCTTGACGGCGTCGCGATCCGCGTGCCGACGCCGAACGTCTCGGTCGTCGATCTCAAGGTGATCGCCAAGCGAGAGACGTCCGCGAACGAGATCAACGAGGCGATGAAGCGGGCTTCGTCACAGGAGCTGAAGGGCATCCTCGGCACCACCGACCAGCCCAATGTCTCGAGCGATTTCAACCACGATTCGCACTCATCGACGCTCCACATCGACCAGACCAAGGTGCAGAACGGCACGCTGGTGCGGGTGTTGTCGTGGTACGACAACGAATGGGGCTTCTCCAACCGCATGACCGACACCGCCGTCGCGATGGCGAAGCTGATCTGACATCACGGTATCCGGGCGCATCGCGGCGCAAGCGCCGCGATGCGAAACCGGCGCCAATCAATACCGCAACTTTTCCTGCGTGGCGGTCCCGGTTTGCGGCGCACCGTTCACGCGGCACCGTGTTCGGGACATCCAGACCATGACAAATTCCTTCCGCACCCTCGATGACGTTGACCTTCGCGGAAAGCGCGTCCTGCTGCGCGTCGATCTCAACGTCCCCATGGAGCAGGGCCGCGTCACCGACGCCACGCGGCTGGAGCGGGTGGCCCCGACGATCACCGAGATCGCGGACAAGGGCGGCAAGGCGATCCTGCTTGCGCATTTCGGCCGGCCCAAGGGTTCCGACCCCAAGAACTCGCTGAGGCCGGTCGCCGCGGAACTCGCCAAGGTCCTCGGCAAGCCGGTGGCCTTCGCCGACGACTGCGTCGGCGAACCCGCGCAACAGGCGGTCGCCGCGATGAAGGATGGCGACATCCTTTGCCTGGAGAACACCCGCTTCCATTCGGAAGAGGAAAAGAACGACCCGGCCTTCGTCGCCGAACTGGCCAGGCTCGGCGACCTCTGGGTGAACGACGCCTTCTCCGCCGCGCATCGCGCGCACGCCTCCACCGAAGGTCTGGGGCACAAGCTGCCGGGTTATGCCGGACGCACCATGCAGGCCGAGCTTGAGGCGCTCAACAAGGCGCTCGAAGCCCCGACCAAACCCGTCATCGCCGTGATCGGCGGAGCGAAGGTCTCGACCAAGATCGACCTTCTCGAAAATCTCGTCAGCAAGGTCGATGCGCTGGTGATCGGCGGCGGCATGGCCAACACCTTCCTGCATGCGCAGGGCGTCAACATCGGCAAATCGCTGGCGGAGAAGGACCTCGCGGCGACCGCGCTGCGCATCATGGAAAAGGCCGAAGCCGCCAACTGCGCCATCATCCTTCCGGTGGATGCGACCGTCGCGTTCCATTTCGCCGCCAACACGCCGTCCCACGCCTATGGGCTCGACGCGATCCCGGCCGACGGTATGATTCTCGATGTCGGACCTCAGTCGGTGGAACGCGTTCGTTCGGCCATCGACGACGCCGCGACGCTGGTCTGGAACGGCCCACTCGGTGCGTTCGAACTGACTCCTTTCGATCGCGGCACCGTCGCCGCGGCAAAACACGCGGCGGAACGCACCAAGGCCGGCAAGCTGGTGTCGGTCGCCGGTGGCGGCGATACGGTCGCGGCGCTGAACCAGGCGGGCGTAGCCGGCGATTTCACCTATGTCTCGACAGCCGGCGGCGCCTTCCTGGAGTGGATGGAAGGCAAGCCGCTGCCCGGCGTCGAGGTGCTGAGGGCAAAATGACGCTGCTGCTCGCGGTAAAATGAGTTGCGGCGTCAGAAAGCCGCAACTCTCATGCCTGCATGATCCTTAAGACCCGGCATCCTTTAGCGGACGTCGGAAGAGAGCATGCAGGAGGGAGCCGCTCATGAATCTCGCTGACCTCAACAAAGTGGCGCAGGCCATGGTCGCGCCGGGCAAGGGCATTCTCGCCGCCGACGAATCCTCGCCCACCATCACCAGACGCTTCAATGCCATCGGTGTGACATCCACCGAGGAAAGCCGCCGCGACTATCGCGAGATGATGTTCCGCGCCACCGACGCCATGACGCAATACATCTCCGGCGTCATCCTCTACGACGAAACCATCTGGCAGAGCGCCAGGGACGGCACGCCGCTGATCAGGCTGATCGAACAGGCCGGCGCCATTCCCGGCATCAAGGTCGATGAAGGCACGCAACCCCTGCCCGCCTGCCCCGGCGAACTCGTGACCGTTGGGCTGGATCGTCTCGCCGAGCGCCTGACCAAATACCATGCCCAGGGCGCGCGCTTCGCGAAGTGGCGCGCGGTGATCGACATCAACGCGGCTGGCCGCATTCCGAGCATGACCGCGATCGGCGTCAACGCCCACGCGCTGGGACGCTACGCCGCGCTGTGTCAGGCTGCCCAGATCGTTCCTATCGTCGAACCGGAAGTGCTGATGGACGGCGATCACGACATCGATCGCTGCCTCGAGGTCACGACGCGCGTCCTCAACGTGACGTTTCAGGAGTTGCGAAAGCAGCGTGTCGCGCTGGAAGGCATGATCCTGAAGCCCAACATGGCGATCCCGGGCAAAAAGAGCGCCAGCAAGGCATCCGTGGAGGAAGTCGCGGAAAAGACGGTGCGTATGTTGAAGGCCTGCGTGCCCGCCGCCGTCCCCGGCATCGCCTTCTTGTCGGGCGGTCAGTCCGACGAGGAGGCCACCGCTCATCTCGATGCCATGAACCGGATGGGCAATCTACCCTGGAAGCTCACTTTCTCCTACGGCCGCGCGTTACAGGCGGCGCCGCAGAAAGCGTGGTCCGGCAAGGCCGAGAACGTCGCCGCCGGGCAACGGGCTCTCATCCACCGGGCGCGGATGAATTCGCTTGCAACCAGGGGAGAGTGGAGAGCCGACCTTGAAGGGAAGGCTGCGTGAGATTCTCGGCATCCGACCTGATCTTGCCGCCCTTGCAAGCGACACCAGGCGCGTCAGGTTCGTATTGAATGGTAACGAGTGAAATTTCATCCCTCCTACTTGCCGAGGGAGTTTCACGGTGCTCAATGATGCGTTTCTCACCATATGAAAACGCTCGAGAGGTTCAGGCTTGATATGCCGCCGAAAGCCGCGCCATCACGACCAGTTCCCCGGCTTTATCTCGCAACGCCGGTCATCGATGACCCCTCGCACGTGGCGGCGCAGCTTCCCGCGCTCCTCGCGTCCGCGGATGTCGCCGCGGTGCTGGTTCGGCTCTCGCCGTCCGATCCCCGCACGATGATATCGCGGATCAAGGCGCTGGCGCCCTCGATCCAGAACAGCGGCGCCGCGCTTTTACTCAAGGCTCACGCCGATCTGGTCGCAAGGGCAGGCGCCGACGGCGCGCATCTCACCGGCATCGAAGCATTGCAGGAGACGCTGCCCGCACTGAAACCCGACCGCATCGTCGGGGTCGGCGGCCTGTCGACGCGTCATGATTCCATGATCGCGGGCGAGGCCGGCGCCGATTACGTGCTGTTCGGCGAACCGGATGAGACCGGCGACCGGCCGTCCGCGGAAGCGATCGCCGAGCGGCTGGCATGGTGGGCCGAACTGTTCGAGCCACCCTGTGTCGCTCACGCGACGAACATCGATGAAGCGCGGCTTTTCGCGGCATCGGGCGCGGATTTCGTGCTGATCGGCGACATCGTCTGGAACGACCCGCGCGGCACGGCGCCGGCGCTCGCGGACATCGCAACCGCCATCGCACAACGTTGCGGATCGCAAGGCGGCGCGCAAGGTGCGGCCCCCGCATATGGCGTCAGGGGCGCCGGATGACTTTCCCGCGTCCGGTCGCCATCGTCGCCGGCATTCTCATGCTCGGGGAGAGCGCGGCGGCGCAGCTCCAGCCGTCGCCGGCCGCCGATCCGTCGCCCGCCGGCAAGAGCGTCACGACCAAGGCCATCAAGCCGCCAACGCCACCCACAAGGCTAGAGCCGGACAACAAGGCGAACGCGCAGGTCGCTGACGATCCGAATGCCGATGCGGTTTACGGCGCCTATCAACGCGGCCGTTACAAGACGGCGTTTGATCTCGCCTTGAAACGAGCGCAGGAGGACAAGAACCCTGCCGCCATGACCATGCTCGGCGAGCTCTATGCCAATGGGCTCGGCGTCAGGCGCGACTACGGCAAGGCGATCGAATGGCATCAGCGAGCGGCCGATCTGGGCGATCGCGAGGCCATGTTCGCGCTCGCCATGCTTCGCATCAGCGGACGCGGCGGACCTCCCGACAGGGCGGGCGCGGTGAAATGGCTTACCGCGTCGGCCAAGCTCGGCCAGCCCAAGGCCGCCTACAATCTGGCGCTTCTCCACATGGACGGGCAGACGCTGCCGCAGGATTTCAAACGCGCCGCCGAACTGCTGCGATTCGCGGCCGACGCCGGCAGCCCGGAAGCGCAATATGCGCTGGCCACTTTTTACAAGGAAGGCACCGGCGTCGAAAAGAATCTCTACAAGTCGGTGCGGTTGTTGCAGGCGGCCTCGCTCGCCGGCAACGTCGATGCCGAAGTCGAGTATGCGATCGCGCTGTTCAACGGCAGCGGCACCCAGAAGAACGAGGCGGCCGCGGTATCGCTGCTGCGCAAAGCCGCCAGGCGCAACAGCGCGATCGCTCAAAATCGTCTCGCCCACGCCCTTGTCGAAGGCATGGGCGTCCCGATGGACAAGGTCGAAGGCCTGAAATGGCACATCGTGGCGAAAACCGGCGGCAAGGGCGATCTGCAGCTTGACGCGGCGATGGCGCGGGTGACGCCCGAAGAACGCGCGAACGCGGAAAGCGCCGCCCGCAAATGGCTCGGAATCAAATGAACCGCTTGACGGAGGCGTCCGCGCAGGGCACCCAGACCTTATCATCCATCCGAGCCTCATCATGCTGCAATCCGCTCTCATGAACGTCATGGTCAAGGCCGCGCGCCGCGCCGGCCGCAGCCTGAAACGCGATCTCGGCGAAGTCGAGAATCTTCAGGTGTCCCTGAAGGGACCAGCGAACTTCGTCAGTCTCGCGGACAAGCGCGCGGAGGACATCCTGTATGATGAACTCAGCAAGGCGCGTCCCGGCTACGGCTTTTTCGGCGAGGAAGGCGGCAGCCGCGAGGGCACCGACAAGAGCCACACCTGGATCGTCGACCCGCTCGACGGCACCACCAACTTCCTGCACGGCATTCCGCATTTCGCGATCTCGATCGGCCTGCAGCGTGACGGCGTGCTGATCGCCGGCCTAGTTTACAACCCCGCCAATGACGAACTCTACACCGCGGAGCGCGGCAAGGGAGCCTTCCTCAACGATCAGCGGCTGCGCGTGTCGGGACGCCGCCAGATGAACGACTGCGTGATCGCCTGCGGCCTGCCGCATATCGGACGCGGCGACCATGAATTGTCGCGACGGGAGATGGCCGCGCTCCAGCCGAAGGTGGCGGGCCTGCGGCGCTTCGGCGCGGCCTCGCTCGATCTCGCTTTCGTCGCGGCGGGCCGCGTCGACGGCTACTGGGAACGCAACCTGCAACCGTGGGATATCGCGGGCGGACAGATCATCGTGCGCGAGGCAGGCGGCATCGTCAGCGGCATTCAGGGCGACGACGATCCGCTTACGACCGGCCATGTGATCTGCGGCAACGAGTTCGTTCACGCCGAACTCGTGAGGATTATCAAACCGCTGGGGTAGAGCATTTTCCGGCGAAGCGGATGACCTCTTCACCGCAAGAAAATGCGACCAGACAATAATGTCCAGAGCGCGGTCCGATTCAACTTGATCGGGATCATGCTCTATAGCGTCTTCGAGCGAAGTGGATACCGGTTCGCGTAAAGAAAACGCGTCAAATCAATATCATGGAGCTTCGCTTCTGATTCAATCAGAAGCGATAATGCTCCAAACAACGCGCGGCCCTGTTATTCCGCCGGCTGCATCGGCGCCGGCGGCCCGTGGATCTCCGGCTCGCCCGCCGGCTCCAGTCCGCTCTTGTCGCGCCCAAGCACGCGCATCACGACGACGTAAAACACCGGCACCATCAGAAGCGCCAGCACCACCACCGCGATCATGCCGCCCATCACGCTGGTACCGAGCGCCTGCTGGCTCGCTCCGCCCGCGCCGCTGGCGATAACCATCGGCAGAACGCCGGAGGCAAAGGCAAAGCCGGTCATCAAAATCGGGCGGAAGCGCAGCGCGCAGGCCTCGATCGTGGCGTCGACGAGTGGCTTGCCCTGCGCGCGCAGATCCTTGGCGAATTCGACGATGAGGATGGCGTCCTTGGCCGCCAGGCCGATGATGGTCACGAGTCCAACGGTGAAATAGACGTCGTTGGCAAGCCCGCGCGTTGTCGCCGCCAGCACCGCGCCGAAAATCCCGAGCGGCACCGTCAGCAGGACCGCAAGCGGAATGGTCCAGCTTTCATAGAGCGCCGCCAGGCAGAGAAACACCACCAGCGCCGAGAGCGCGAGCAGGAACGGCGCCTGCGACCCGGACAGCTTCTCCTGCAACGATTGACCCGTCCATTCATAGCCAAAGCCGCGCGGAAGGCGATCGGCCAGCCGCTCCATCTCGGCAATCGCATCGCCGGACGTAAAGCCGGCACGCGCCTCCCCGGTGATGCGCATTGACGGATAGTAGTTGAAGCCGACGACCTGAGTCGGTCCCTTCGACCATTCGATCGACGAGAAGGACGAGAACGGCACCAGCCCCCCGCTGCTGTTCTTGACGTTGTAATTGAGGATGTCATGCGCCGTGGTGCGGCCGTCGCGATCCGACTGCACGATCACGCGCTGCATTCGCCCACGGTTGGGGAAGTCGTTGACATAGGTCGAACCGAGATTGGTCGACATGGTATCGTTGATATCCTCGAACGTGACTCCGAGAGCGCTGGCCTTCTCGCGGTCGATCACAAGATTGACCTGTCCCGCCGACGGCAAACCTTCGACATACACGTTTTGCAGGATCGGACTGGCATTGGCCTCGGCAATCAACTGATTGGTCGCCTGCAACAACGCCGGGTAGCCTTTCTGGCCGCGATCCTGCAGGCGGAAGCTGAAACCCGAGGAATTGCCGAGGTTGTCGATCGGCGGCGGCTGCAGCGCCGTGATCTTGGCGTCGCGCAGCGACGACGCCAGATCGCGATTGGCGTCAGCGACGATATTGGCGGCTGAGTCCTTCTCAGGACGTTCGGACCAGTCTTTCAGGGAAATGAATGCTTGCGCCGTGTTCATGCCCTGCCCTGAAAAAGCGAAACCGGTCAGGAAAGTGACATCCTGAACTCCCGGCCGTTCGGCCAGGTATCTTTCGACCGCCTCCACCGCCGCTTCGGTCCGCCCGTGGGACGAATCCGCCGGCGTCTGCACGTCAGTCGTGATGAAGCCCTGATCGTCCACCGGCAGAAAGCCGGCGGGCAATCGAACAAAGGCCCAAACGAGGGCGCCGACCAGAACAGCGTAGATCAGCATCAGCCGTCCGGTTCGCCTCAGCGACCAGCCGACTGTCGAGACGTAGCGGCCGCGCACGCCCTCCAGCGCGCGATTGAACCAGCCGAACACGCCTTTGCGGGCGTGGCCGTGTCCGGCCTTTACGGGCTTCAGTAGCGTGGCGCACAGCGCCGGCGTCAGCGACAGCGCCATCAGGGCAGAAAAGGCGATCGCGGCAACCACCGTGACGGAGAACTGCCTGTAGATGATGCCGACAGAGCCCGGAAAGAACGCCATCGGCACGAACACCGCCATCAGCACCAGGGTGATGCCGACGATAGCGCTCGTGATCTGCGACATCGCCTTGCGCGCCGCCTCCTTGGGCGGCAGTCCCTCCTCCGCCATGATGCGTTCGACATTCTCCACCACGACGATGGCGTCATCGACCAGAATGCCGATCGCCAGCACCATGCCGAACATGGTCAGCATGTTGATGGAATAGCCGGCGATTAAAAGCACCGCACAGGTACCGAGCAGCGCGACCGGCACCACGATGGTCGGAATGATGGTGTAACGGATGTTCTGCAGAAACAGGAACATCACGAGAAATACCAGTACCACTGCCTCGATCAGCGTATGCACGACCTTTTCGATCGAGGCCTCCACCACGGGCGTGATATTGTAAGGGATACCGTAGGTGATATTCGCCGGAAAGAACTTCGAAAGTTCCTTCATCTTGGCTTCCACCGCGCTCGCGGTGGCAAGCGCGTTGGCGCCCGGTGCGAGCAGCACCGAAAGGCCCGCGGTCGGCTTGCCGTTGAGGCGGGTGGTGAACCGGTAATCCATGCCGCCGACCTCGACCCG
Source organism: Nitrobacter sp. TKz-YC01 (assembly GCF_047824785.1). Lineage (GTDB taxonomy): Bacteria > Pseudomonadota > Alphaproteobacteria > Rhizobiales > Xanthobacteraceae > Nitrobacter. The sequence continues at coordinate 3,420,801 of NZ_CP181167.1, forward strand.
CGCCACGTCGCGCAGGCGCACGGTGGAGCCGTCGCGGTTGGCGCGCAGCAGGATGGAGCCGAATTCCTCGGGCGTGGTGAGTTGCCCCTTCACCAGCACCAGTGCCGCGGTTTTCTGCCCGGCCCGGCTCGGGGGTCCTCCGATGCTGCCCGAAGCCACCTGCGCGTTCTGCGCCGCGATCGCCTTGGTGACGTCTTCCGACGTCAGATCGTAGCCGACGAGCTTTTCGGGATCGAGCCAGACGCGCAATGAGCGTTCGGTGGAGAACAGCGTGGCCCGGCCGACACCGGGAATACGCCGGATTTCCCCGATGATGTTACGCGTCATGAAGTCGCCGAGGCCGACCTCATCGAGACTATCGTCCGTCGAACGCAGCGTGATGATCTGCAACACCGCGCTCGAGGCCTCCTGGACCAGGATGCCTTCCTTCAGCACAGCCGCGGGAAGGCGAGCCTCGATGCGCTTGATGCGGTTCTGCACGTCCACCGACGCGAGAGCAGTGGAGGTGCCGGGAACAAAGAACGCGGTGATCTCGACTTGTCCCAGAGAATCACTGGTGGATTCGAAATTGAGGATGCCCGACGCGCCGTTGAGCTGTTCCTCGATCAGTCGCGTGACGCTGTTATAAAGGTTTTCCGGCGAAGCGCCGGGATACACGGTCGCGACCGAGATCGAAGGCGGCGCGATGATGGGATATTGCGCGATTCCCAGGAATGGAATCGAAATCGTGCCGATCAAACAGATGAACAGCGCGACGACCCACGCGAAGATCGGCCGGTCGATGAAGAAAGCCGGCATGCGTTACTGCCGCGCGGACGCTGTCTCGCCCGGCATCGCTCCCGTTTTGTGCGAAGCATCGGCTTCCGCCCACATCACGGCGTTGACCTTATCGCCCGCCGTGAACTTCTGGAAGCCCTCCACCACGACACGGTCGCCCGCATCCAGCCCCTGGCTAATTATTGAGTAGCCGTGCTGGACGGCATCCGTCCGGATCGGGCGCGCGATGACGCGATCGTCGTCCCGAACCACAAAGACCTCGCTGTCACCGCCGGAGTCGCGCTGCACCGCCTGCTGCGGAACAGCGATCGCATCGCTGTCGACGCCCTGCTCCAGCAGCACGCGAACGTACATGCCTGGCAGCAACTCGCGCTTCGGATTCGAAAATTCGCCGCGCAGCGTCACCTGCCCGGTCGAGGAATCGACCTTGGCTTCGGAAAAAAGGAACTTTCCGGGCAGCGGGTAAAGCTTTTCATCGTTGAGCAGGAGGCGGACCTTGGCAGCACCCGGCGCGATGCGCTCCAGCTCACCGGACTCGAAGGCATGGCGAAGATTGTTAAGCTCCGTCACCGACTGGGTGAAGTCGGCATAGATCGTGTCGAGTTGCTGCACCGTCGCGAGGCTTGCCGCATCGTTCTGCACGACGAGCGCGCCCTCGGTCACCTGGGCGGCACCGACCACGCCGTCGATCGGCGCGCGAATGGTGGTGTAATCAAGATGGAGCCGCGCCCGCGCCAGATCCGCCTTGCGGGCGGCCACATCAGCCGCCGCCTGACGCATGTTGGCGATCGCCTTCTCGTTCTCGGCCTCGGAAGTGGCATGCCGCGCGGTCAGTTTCTCGATACGTCTCGCATGGTGCGAGGCCTGCTCGAGTACGGCGTTGGCCTTTGCGAGAGCCGCTTCCGCGGCCTGTACTTCAACCGCGAACGGCTCCGGATCGATCTGATACAGCGGATCGCCAGCCTTCACTTCGCTGCCTTGCTGGAACAGCCGCTTGGTGATGATGCCGGAAACCCGCGGGCGCACCTCGGCAACCCGCAATGGCGAGATGCGGCCCGGCAGTTCGCGAACCATCGCGTGCGGTTTCGGAACCACCGTGACGACGCTGACCTCGGGAACGACAGTTCCAGCGGAAGCGTCCGCCGTTGCCGGCTCCTCACAGCCGCCAAGGAGCGGCGACAATCCGGCGATCGCGATAGCCAGAAACGCCAGTCGTAAATTGAATTTCGGCATGGAAACTGCAAGCTCTGTGGATGTTGCTACGCGACGCGCGGATTCGCTACGTGACGCACAACGTCGATACTCTCGAATCCCCAGCAAAGTTCTAATGACGGCTGGAGAACCGCGACGCAACACCATTTGGCGGCGGCGCAATGTCACAGAACAATATACCTTTGATATCGTAACGATTTCCCTGGTTCTCAAACATTCGTGAACCCGGTTCCATTCCAATTAAACGGAAATGGTCACGCGCGGAAAACTCCGTGTCCGCTGGGATGTCGCCATGTCGTTATGAGTCATGGCACGAGTACGGCGCCGCAGGCCAGCGACGATTGGCAAAATCGCGAGATGAGCTATTTCTTGCCGCCAACGCCGTGCCATAATGCGGCTTGTCTGAACCTTCCTGCCTCTCTCCTTGATGGTTAAGCACGCTGGCTCATGGCGCAAGGCACTACTTCCCGCTCCGCACCGGAGATCGAACTGGCGAAACTGGCGCCGCCCCGGATATTTCTGGTGCGCATGGTCGTGTTCATCGTGCTGTGCGCGCTGGTGCTGGTCGTTCTCTACAAGCAGATCGTTTCCGCGTTCTTCGCCAACCCCAGCCTCAACGCGCTGATCATCGGCGTGCTCGCGATCGGAATCGTTTTCGCGTTTCGGCAGGTGATCCGGCTTTATCCGGAAATCGCGTGGGTCAACAATTTCCGCATCGCCAATGCGGGCCGGGCACCAGACCGAAGACCGCGATTGCTGGCTCCGATGGCCGCCATCCTCGGCGGCGAACGCACCGGGCGCGTGTCGATCTCCCAGCAGACCATGCGGCATCTGCTCGATTCCATCGCCACCCGGCTCGATGAAGCCCGCGACATCTCGCGCTACATGACGGGCCTGCTGGTGTTCCTGGGTCTGCTCGGCACGTTCTGGGGCCTGATCGAAACCGTCGGCTCCGTCGGCAAGGTGATCGACGGTTTGAGGGTCGGCGGCGACACCGGATCGCTGTTCGAGACGCTGAAGGAAGGCCTCGCCGCGCCGCTCGGCGGCATGGGGATTTCGTTTTCGTCATCGCTGTTCGGCCTCGCCGGATCGCTGATCCTTGGTTTTCTCGATCTGCAGTCCAGCCAGGCGCAGAACCGTTTCTATACCGACCTCGAGGACTGGCTCGTCACCACCGTTCGCGAATACAGCGGCAAGACCCGGCCCGATCCGGCCGCCGAGATAAAGTCTGCGATCGAGCAGCTTCGCGCAACCGTCGGGAAGACGGGATCCGGCCATGAAACCACCTCCGCGATGGCCAGCCTCGCGGAAGCCATTCAGGGGCTCGTCGGCCATATGCGGACCGAACAGCAATTGATTCGCGAATGGGCGGACGAACAGGGCGAGCAGAACCGCGAGATCAAAAAGCTGCTTCAGCACCTTGCCAGGCAGCCGGATGACGACCACCTGACCATCCCGTTTACCTCGACCGCCGCTTCGCGCCCGGCTCCCACGGCCGAGGGAGAGCCCTGATCTTAAGAGAAGCATCATGGCCCTAGCACGCGGGCGCCGGAACGAGAGCGGATTCAACTATTGGCCGGGATTCGTCGATGCCCTCTCGACGCTGGTGCTCGCGATCGTGTTCCTGCTGTCTGTGTTTCTGGTGGCGCAGTTCTTCCTGTCGCAGGAAGTCACGGGCAAGGACAAGGCGCTCGAACAACTCAACGCCCGGATCGCTCAACTGACCGATCTGCTGTCGCTGGAAAAGCTCGGCAAGGTCAATCTCGGCGACGAGGTCAGCCAGTTGCGCGCGGGTCTCGCCTCGGCGGAGACCGAGCGCGATCGGATCAAGGGACTTTATGAGGGGCTCGCCGGCGCGGGTAGCGATGCCGCGGGCCGCAACAGCCAGTTGAACAAGGCGCTGGATTCCGAAAAGCAGATTTCATCGCGCGCGCTGGCGCAGGTCGAGGTGCTGACCCAGCAGATCAGCGCGCTGCGCCGGCAACTGGCGGCGCTGGAGGACGCGCTCGACGCCTCCGAGAAGAAGGACAAGGAGTCGCAGAACCGCATCGCCGATCTCGGCCAGCGGCTGAACGTCGCGCTGGCGAAACGGGTGCAGGAACTGTCCCGCTACCGTTCGGAATTCTTCGGACGCCTGCGCGCCATTCTCGGCAACCGGCCGGATATCAGAATCGTCGGCGACCGCTTCGTTTTCCAGTCGGAAGTGTTTTTCGATACCGCGCAGGCGACGCTGCTGCCGGAAGGAAAAGCTGAACTCGACAAGGTGGCCGGCGCGCTGACCGATCTCGACAAGCAGATCCCGCATGAGATCGCCTGGGTGCTGCGCGTGGACGGCCATACCGACGTCAGGCCCATCAACAGTCCGGTGTTCAAGTCGAACTGGGACCTGTCGGCGGCGCGCGCGATATCGGTAGTGCAGTATCTGGCGTCGCTCGGCGTGCCGCCGCAACGTCTGGTCGCCGCGGGTTTCGGTGAATTCCAGCCGCTTGATTCCGACACAACGGAAGACGCCTACAAGCGCAACCGCCGCATCGAGCTGAAGCTGACGGAGCGGTAAGGACATCATCCCGAAAGTCAGTCTCCCGGTTGCCGGGTAAAGGATCATGCCCCAACAAAGAACCGCGACGTTCAAACTGCGCCCCTACCGTGCCTCCGACGAGGGCGCGGCGATCGCCCTGTGGCAGGCGACCTGGCAACAAGCCTATCCTGAGATCGATTTCGCGGCGCGCGTGTCGTGGTGGCGCGAACGCTGGCGCAATGAACTCGTCCCCGGCGCCGACATCGTTGTCGCCGAGCAATCCGGAGAGCTGGCCGGTTTCGTCACCATCGATGCGGCAGGCTATCTCGACCAGCTCGTGGTCGCCCCCGCGCATTGGGGGGACGACATCGCGAACGCGTTGATGCTTGAGGCCAAGCGGCTGTCGCCGTCGGGAATTACGCTGCTGGTCAACGCCGACAACGGCCGCGCCATCCGCTTCTACGCGCGCAACGGATTCGCGCACGCCGGCGAGGATGTGAATCCGGTTTCAGGACGGCCGGTCAAACGCATGGAATGGAGGCCGTGAGGGAACAGGACTTCACGCCCCCTCGAACTGCAGCCGCGCCAGGCGGGCATACAGTCCATTCGCCGCTACCAGCGAGGCGTGCGTCCCCTGCTCCACGATCCGTCCCCGATCCATGACCATGATGCGATCGCAGGAGAGGACCGTTGCGAGACGATGCGCGATCACCAGCGTCGTGCGATGGCGCATCAGTTCTTCCAGCGCGGTCTGCACCAGGGTCTCGGATTCCGCGTCAAGCGACGACGTCGCCTCGTCCAGCAGCAACAGAGGCGCGTCGCGCAGGATCGCGCGGGCGATGGCGATGCGCTGGCGCTGTCCGCCGGACAGCGTCACGCCGCGCTCGCCGAGCAGCGCCTCGAAGCCGCCGGGCAGGCGGCGGATGAATTCGGTGGCATGGGCGAGTTCGGCGGCACGCTCGACCTCGGCGTCGGACGCATCCGGCCTGCCGAAACGGATATTCTCGCGGGCCGACGCGGCGAAGACCACCGACTCCTGCGGCACCAGCGCGATTCGCGCGCGAACCTCGCGCGGATCGGCGGTGCGCAGCGGAACGCCGTCGAAGGAGATGGTGCCCGAGACAGGATCGTAGAACCGCAGCAGCAGGTGAAACAGCGTGCTTTTTCCCGCGCCGGAAGGGCCGACGATGGCGACCTTCTCGCCCGCCTTCACCGCCAGCGAGACGCCGTCCAGTACCTTGACTTCCGGGCGCGAGGGGTAGGCGAAGCCGACATTGTCCAGCGTGACATCGCCGCGCGCCGGCTCCGGCAACGCGCGCGGCGTCGGCGGCGCCGCGATCACCGGCTTCACGCGAAGAAGCTCGAACAGGCGCTCGGCCGCGCCGGAAGCGGCGGCGACCTCGCCCCAGACCTCGCTGAGCTGGCCGAGACCGGTCGCGGCGAACGCGGCATACAGCACGAACTGGCCGAGCCGGCCCGGCGTCATGTCGCCCTCGAGGACGTCGCGAGAGCCGATCCAGAGAATCAGGACCACGCTGGTGAAAACGATGAAGATGATGATCGCGGTCAGCACGGCGCGGGCGCGCGCCGAATTGCGCGCCGCCAGATAGGCATGTTCGACTTCTCCGCCGAAACGCGCATCGGCAAGCCGTTCGTTGGTGTAGGCCTGAACCGTCCTGATCCCGCCGACCAGTTCGGATGCATAGGCGGTGGCGTCCGCGAGATTGTCCTGCGCGCTCCGCGACAGGCGGCGGACCCAGCGTCCGAACGCGACCAGCGGCACGATGATCAACGGGATCGCCGCCAGCACCAGCCCGGACAAACGCGGACTGGTGATGACCATCATCGAAGCCGCGCCGACGAACAGCACCACATTGCGCAGCGCAACCGATATCGATGAGCCGACCGCGGACTTGATCTGGGTGGTGTCGGCGGTCAGCCGCGAGATCAGCTCACCGCTGCGGGCGGTGTCGAAAAACACCGGCGACAGCGAAATCAGGTGAGCGAACACGTCACGCCGAAGGTCGGCGACGATGCGCTCGCCGGTGGTGGTCACCAGAAAATAACGCGCCGCGCTGGCGCCAGCGAGGACGGCCACGACGCCGATCATCATCGTAAAGTAGCTGTTGATCATCGCGACGCCTTCAGCCGTGAAGCCGAAGTCGATGATCCGGCGCACCGCGAGCGGCACGACCAGCGTCGTCAGGGCGGCGACGATCAGCGCGACAAGCGCGAGCAGCGCCCGGCCGCGATAGCGGAGGATATACGGCGTGAGCGCCAGCAGCGGACGCAGCCGGAGGCGGCGGGCATCCTTGGCGGACGGCGCGGCCTGATCCGGCGCGGCAGACTCCGGCGCTCCGGTTCCAGCCTTCGGGGAGCTATCGAGCGGCGGCGCAACGGCCGGCGCCTTCGACGTATTCTCACGCACTTCTACCGAACTCATCACCTGACCACGCTATTGCTGATTAAGGCACGTCATATGCCCCCCCATGCGCGCTGGCAAATGCGCAGGCGCGCTTGTCGGTCAAACCCTGGTGCGATATAGAGCGGTCCGAATTCGCCCAAAACCTTCCGCCTTGCAAGGACATATCATGAAAGCCGAAATTCATCCGGATTATCATACAATTAAGGTCGTCATGACCGACGGCACGGAGTACCTCACCCGTTCCACCTGGGGCAAGGACGGCGACACCATGAATCTCGACATCGATTCCAAGTCGCATCCGGCCTGGACCGGCGGTTCCCAGCAGATCCTCGATCGCGGCGGCCGGGTCTCCCGGTTCCAGAAGAAGTTCTCGGGCTTCCTCAAGAAGGGCTGAGCCCGTCCCTGCTTCTGGTTGAACGCTTCCGCTTGCCGAACGCTCCCGCTGCGCGGGAGCGTTTTTGCATGAGCCGTGTCATCAGCACCCGCAATATCAGTTCCCGCAACATCAACCTCGGGAACCGCGGAGCTGGTCAGCCGGTTCGTGACGCTCTCCGTGACGCTCAAAGGCTTCCCTGAGAAGGTTGAGCTGCGACACCAGCGGATTACCGGCCGTTCCGCGCTCCACCGGCGGCGCATGAATGGTGTTATCAAGGCGCCGGACCCGCGCCTGCAAATTCATCGATCGCTCGATCAAATCCTGCAACTGCCACGGCAGTTTCGCGATCATGTCGTGTGCGCCGGGATCCGCCGCCGTCAGCTTCACCCGCGTCTTTTCGCGATTGGCCTGCGCCAGCGTCATCTCGCCTTCCTTGACGGCGCGATGCAGCAGGAGCCACGACGCCAGCTGCATCAGCCGCGTGGTCAGTCTCATGCTTTCGGTGGCGTAGGTCAGGCTGACGGCGCGTTCGAGCGCCTTCGCTTCGGTTCGCCCGTCGCCATCGAGATAGGCCGCGGTCTCCTCGACCAGATCCATGCCTTCACGGAACAGGGCCGTGAACACGGAAGAGCCCGCAAGACGTTCGCTGAACTGCACCAGACCGGTACCGCCTGCCGATGGATCGAACATAGGTTCATGCCTCACGCAACCAGCGCATTATCCGCCAGGTGGATCCATTTAGCTGTAAGAAAATACTTTCAATCAACAACTTGTGCGCATTCCGCTCGCAACGGCCGTTTTTAACCTTTTGCGATACGCGTTTGAGCCTGCCGCCGGTTTTTAGCGCCGGCTTATGGTGAACAAATCATTGCCCGCCGTGAAGCGGGAGTCCAGCGCCAAATAATGCCAACGGTTAATAAGGGTTAATATTCAAGGGCAAAACAGGACGCGGGGCAAAAAAAAGCCGCCGTTGCCGGCGGCCTGAAGTTGATAACAGGGAGGCGTCAAACAGAGTGGACAGGAAGCCACTCGGTGTCCAATGAAGGACATTTCAGTCATAGTCAGGAAAGCTTAATCAATCGTAAACGAATGAATTTCTTCAGCTTTCGTTTGCAATTTGGGCGAGGCAAGGCTTTTCCGCGCGGGCAGCTGTTTTCTGCTCGGGGTATGACTGTTGCGCGCTGGAAAATCTCAGGACCTGAAAAAACGGTCAGCCGCGTCCTTCGAGGCGCGCTTCTTTGCTTCGGCCGCCCGCAACCGCTGAATCTCCTCCATCAGCAGCGCGATCCGCTCGTTAAGTTCATTCACCGAAAGCTGCGAGAGATCCTGTCCGATCTCATGGATGAGCTTTTTCCTGGGTTCGTCGCCGTCAATGGTCATGCGCCTGTCCCGCCGCGACTCAAGAGCCCTCAACCCGCGAGTTTTCTTTTCCAGTTCGCGGCCGACTCACGCGCGCCGGCACGTTATAATCAGCGTCCGACTCCTTTCCAAGCTTGCCCGGTGACACCATGGAAAAGCCGCCAGCGCAAATGACCGCCATCGGCATCAGCAAGCCCGGCGGCCCGGAAGTGCTGGTGCCGCAGCTCCGGCCGGTCCCCTCGCCCGGCCCGCGCGAAATTCTGATCAAGGTCGCGGCGGCCGGCGTCAACCGGCCGGATATCTTACAGCGGTCCGGCAGCTATCCGCCGCCGCCGGGCGCCAGCGATCTGCCCGGCCTCGAAGTCGCGGGCGAAGTGGTGTCGCTTGGCGAGGGAGCAGGCAAGCACCGGCTCGGCGACAAGGTGATGTCGCTGGTCTCGGGCGGCGGCTACGCCCAGTATTGCGTGGCGCATGAATCGATCGCCATTCCGGTCCCCGCCGGCTTCTCCATGATTGAAGCCGGCGCCACGCCGGAAACGCTGGTCACGGTATGGCACAACGTGTTCGAGCGCGGCGCGTTGAAGGCAGGCGAGACACTGCTGGTCCACGGCGGCTCGTCGGGCATCGGCACCATGGCGATCCAACTCGCCAAGGCGTTCGGCGCCAGGGCGATCGTAACCGTCGGATCAAGAGAGAAGGCCGACGCCTGTCTGGAACTCGGGGCCGATCACGCCATCAACTACAAGCTCCAAGACTTCGTCGCGGAGGTGAAGGCCGCGACGGCCGGCGCCGGCGCCGATCTCATCCTCGATATGGTCGGCGGCGACTACATCGAGAAGAATTACGACGCCGCCGCGCTCGAAGGCCGCATCGTGCAGATCGCGTTTCTCGGCGGCGCGAAGACAACCGTTAATTTCGCCAGGCTGATGATGAAGCGGCTGCATCATACCGGTTCGACGCTGCGGCCGCGTTCGGTGGCCGACAAGGCCGCGATGGTCGACGCCATCGAAGCCAGGGTGCTGCCCTTGATGCGGGAGGGACGAATCAAGCCGCTGATCGACAGCAGCTTCCCGCTCGAGGAGGCAGCGGACGCGCACCGGCGGATGGAAACCAGCGCCCATGTTGGCAAAATTGTGTTGACGATTTAGATTCCCGCGTCCTGCTGAAGCCTATAATTTCCTTCGCGATTATGTCATCTATCTCGCGCGGTCGGCGGGACTGTATGTTGAACGCGAGGAAATGACATTGCACCTGGTCAGGCGGCTTGCGTGGCTTACGCTGGCCCTCATGATTTTCGTCGCGGCATCGCCGGCGCGCGCAGTCGACGCCGTCAGCGTCCGCAGCGACGCGCCCGCCATCGACCTCACCGCCATCCTCGATCATCAGCACAGCGATTCCGACCGCATTCAGGTCTCGACCGCGCCCGGCACCGACGGCATCGTTCGCCGCGTCGAGGTGCGCGCGCGGGAAGGCGGCCAGAACTGGGTGGTATTCGCGCTCGCCAACAACACAGACGATCAACTCGACCGCCTGATCGTCGCACCGCACTACCGCCTGGTGTCGTCGGGACTGCTGTGGCCGGATCTCGGGCAATCGCGCATCGCGACCATCACGCCATCGACCGGCGATCGGCCCGAGCGGCAGGAAAGCGCCACCGCGGACGTCTTCCAGATCACGCTCGATCCCGGCGCCGTCATCACCTTCGTCATGGAACTGCGCACCGACAGGCTGCCGCAGCTTTATCTCTGGGAACCCGACGCCTACAAGGACAAGGTCAATTCCTTCACCCTGTATCAGGGCATCGTGATCGGCATCTCCGGGCTGCTGGCGCTCGTGCTGACCATCCTGTTCGTGGTCAAGGGAAGCATCATGTTTCCCGCCGCCGCCGCGCTTGCCTGGGCGGTGCTGGTCTACATCGGGGTCGATTTCGGCTTCTGGGGCAAGGTGCTGGACATGCCGGCCGGCGCTGAACGAATCTGGCGCGCCTCGGGCGAGGCGATTCTCGCGGCGACGCTGCTCGTATTCCTGTTCGCCTATCTCAATCTCAGCCGCTGGCATGTGCGCTATTCGCACATCACGCTCGGCTGGCTTTTCTTTCTCGGCTCGCTGGTGGCGCTTGCCCTGTTCGATCCGGCGGTCGCTTCCGGCATCGCCCGGATATCGCTGGCGCTGATCGCGGTATTCGGCTTCGGGCTGATCGTCTATCTCGCGGTTCACGGCTTCGATCGCGCCGTCCTGCTGATTCCGACCTGGTTCCTGCTGGTGGTGTGGGTCGCCGCCGCCGGAATGGCGATCGAAGGCAAGGTCGTCAACGACATCGTGGGCCCCGCTTTGCTCGGCGGCCTCGTGCTGATCGTGATGCTGATCGGGTTCACGGTGATGCAGCATGCGTTCGCCGGCGGAGGCGGCGCCTCGGGCGTCGTGTCGGATATCGAACGCCGCGCGCTCGCATTGACCGGCGCGGGCGATCTGGTCTGGGACTGGGACGTCTCCGCCGACAAGGTCTTCACCAGTCCCGAGACCGAAAGCATGCTCGGCCTGAAACGCGGCACGCTCGAGGGTCCGGCGGCAGGCTGGCTGGAGGTGCTGCATCCGCTCGATCAGGACCGTTTCCGCGCGGCGCTGGACAGCGTGCTCGAACAGCGCCGGGGCCGGCTGGTGCAGGACTTCCGGCTGCGCGCGTCCGACGGCCACTTCATGTGGTTCGCCCTGAAGGCGCGCCCGGTGGTGGGCTCAGACGGCGAGGTGTCCCGCGTGGTCGGAACGCTCGCCGATGTCACCGAAACGAGGAAGGCCGAGGAGCGGATGCTGCACGATTCAGTGCACGACAACCTGACCGGCCTTCCCAACCGCAAACTCTTCATTGACCGTCTCAACGCGGTCGCGACCCTCGCCAAGACCATGCCGGGCCTGAGGCCGGCCCTGATGGTGATCGATTTCGACCGCTTCAAGCAGGTCAACGATTCCGTTGGCGTCGCGGTCGGAGATTCGATCCTGCTGACCCTGGCGCGACGGCTTACGCGCATCCTTAAAGCCCAGGATACGCTGGCGCGGCTGTCCGGCGATCAGTTCGGCCTTATCCTGATGTCGGAGCAGGATCCGCCCCGCATCACCGCATTCGCCGAAACGATCCGCAAGACCATCCGCGCCCCGATCGCCTTCAATGACCGTGAAATCTTCCTGACCGCGTCGATCGGCCTCGCGCTGAGCGACCCTCAGACGCAATTATCGGACCAGATCATCAAGGACGCCGAACTTGCGATGTACCATTCCAAACGGATCGGCGGCGATCGGATCGACGTTTACAAACCCGCGATGCGCGCCCGGAAAAACGACCGGCTATCGCTCGAGGCCGAACTGCGGCGCGCCCTCGAGCGGCATGAGATCACCGTCCTCTACCAGCCCATCGTCCGGCTCGAGGATCGCTCGATCGCCGGTTTTGAAGCGCTGGCGCGATGGGATCACCCCAAGCTCGGACGGATGGCGCCGGACGAATTCATCACCATCGCCGAGGAAGCCGGCCTGATCGTCGATCTCGGGACCTTCGTGATGGATCAGACCGCGCGCCAGCTTGCGGTCTGGCAACGCGCCATGCGGTCGCAGCCGCCGATTTTCGCCAGCGTCAACGTCTCCTCGCGCCAGTTGCTGCGGCACGATCTGATCCACGACATCCGCACGGTGCTGTCGCGCTCATCCATCGCGCGCGGCACCCTGAAGCTTGAACTGACCGAATCCCTTGTCATGGAAAATCCCGAACATGCAGCGCAAATGTTGCAACGGATTCGCGAACTCGGCGTCGGGCTCTCGCTCGACGATTTCGGCACCGGCTATTCCTCGCTATCATACCTGCAGCGTTTCCCGCTCGACACCATCAAGATCGACCAGTCGTTCGTGCGCACCTCGACGCGCGGCACGCGGCCGGTCATTCTCAAGTCGATCATCGCGCTGGCGCACGACCTCGGCATGGATGTCGTCGCCGAGGGCGCCGAAACCGACTCCGATGCGGTGGAACTCTATCAGATGGGCTGCGAATACGCCCAGGGCTTTGCTTTCGGCGAGCCGATGGACGTCGATGCGACGATGCGGCTGCTGGCCCAGGAGCGGCTCGAGGCGGCAAGCTGAAACCGCTCAGCGCGCGACGCCCGACAGGCGAAGACCGGCCCGCTCAGGCGTGACCGGCTTCGTTCGACAACATGCCGGGATCAATTCCGATCTTGTGCAGCGCGCGAACATACTTGTCCTCGATATCGCGGCCGAAAATCAGATCCTGATCGGCAGGACAGTGCAGCCATCCATTGTCCTGGATTTCGGTCTCCAGTTGACCCGGTGCCCATCCGGCATAACCAAGCGCCAGGATCGCATGTTTGGGGCCGGCGCCCTTGGCGATGGCTTCCAGGATATCAAGCGTCGCGGTCAGGCAGACACCCTCGTCAATGGGCAGCGTCGCGTCCTCGATGAAGAAATCGCTCGAGTGCAAAACGAAGCCGCGGCCGGTTTCGACCGGGCCGCCCTTCATCACTTTCATCGTCTCGGCGGTTTCCGGCAGCTTGATCAGGTCGGCTTGCTTGATGATGTCGAGCTGCACCAGCAGATCGGTGAAGTCGACGCTTCCGGCGGGGCGATTGAGAATGATGCCCATCGCACCCTCGGACGAGTGCGCGCACACATAGATCACGGAACGCGCGAACCGCTCGTCTTCCATGACAGGCATCGCGATCAGCAACTGGCCGTCCAGATAGTTGCGGTCATAGGTATCCGTGTCTGCAGCATCCATGTCTGCAATATCCATGTCTGCATCGTCAGCGTGACGACGGTCCCTGCCAGGCCCTTTACGCGCTGGTTTCATCAGCAAATGACCCTCATGTTGCCCTTCCATCCTGATATTGGGTGCGCATTCTGTCAATCAACCTTCCCGAGCCATGGCGAAACAGCGCATCACAAGCAATTCAATAGTTTGGCCCGCGCGCAACCGATAAAAAGACGCTCGCATGATCACTAAGGTTCCTCTTTACGCGTTGCCCGGCGTCGCGGTCGCGTTGCTGGCGTGCGCGCTTTCGCCCTCCGCAAGGGGCGAGGACGCCTCGCCATGGCAGCAGGGCAGCCACGCCGCCGTCCGCCTGCTCGCGGGCTCGCGCAGCGGTGCGGTGCTGCTCGGCGGTATCGCATTTCAGCTCGAACCGGGTTGGAAAACCTTCTGGCGCACGCCGGGCGACTCCGGTGTGCCGCCGCGTTTCGACTTTTCGAAGTCGGACAATGTCGATGCCGTGACTGTTTTGTGGCCCGCGCCATCGAAATTTCCCGACGGCGCAGGCGGCCATTCGCTCGGCTACAAGGAGCAGGTCGTGCTGCCGCTACGGATCGCCGCCACCAATGCCGACAAGCCGATCACGCTCCGCGCGACCGTCAGTTTCGCGGTATGCGCGAAGCTGTGCATTCCCGCCGAAGCCAGCATGGAGCTTGCCTTCGCCAGCGTGGCGAGCGCCGAGGACAGCACGCTGGCCGCCGCGCTCGATATGGTGCCGAAGCCGGCGCGGATCGGCGATCCAAATCCCCTGACGATTCGCAACGTCAGGCGCGAGGGAGAATCAACCGTGACCGTCGATGTCGCGACCGACAATCCCAGGGACGACGTCAACCTGTTCGTCGAAGGCCCGACACCGGACTGGGCGCTGCCGATCCCGACCCGGCACGAGCGCGCGCCGCGCGGGGTGAAACGATTTTCATTCAAGCTCGACGGCCTTCCGGCCAACGTCAAAGCCGAAGGCGCCGCGCTGAAAATGACGCTGGTCGGCGGCAAGCAGGCCTATGAATTCAATATCAATCTGGATTGACGGCGAGGCGCTACCGGAAGCGCCGCGCAGAGCTATCCGGTTCGCCCAACTGAATCTTAAGGAACGGTTGCTATAGCGTTTTCGAGCGAAGTAGGTGACCTGTTCGCGTGAAGAAAGCGCGTCAAAACAAAATCATGGAGCCCGCTTCTGATTCCATCAGAAGCGGAAAGGTTGTAAATTCGAGTCAGGGCGCGCATCCCGCGTCGAGGATTCCGCCGTGGCCGCTACGGACGCCCCCTCCGCTCCTGCGAAGCGATCGCCCATGCTGATCGGACGGTTGCGCGCGATAATGGGCGGCTCAAGCGAGGCTTCGCTGACCAGCCGGCTCGCCGGCACGATCTTCATCATCCGGGTGATAAGCGCCGGGCTCGCTTACGTGGCGCAAATCCTTCTCGCGCGCTGGATGGGTGGCTCCGACTACGGCGTCTATGTGTATGTCTGGACCTGGGTGCTGCTGCTCGGCAGCATGATGGATTTCGGAATCTCGGTTTCCGCGCAGAGGATCATTCCGGAATATCGCGCGAGCGGCGACGACGCGCGGCTGCGCGGATTCCTGAGCGGCAGCCGCTGGATGACATTCATCGTCGCCTCGCTGATCTCGGCATCGCTCGCGGCCCTGGTCAAAGCGCTGTCACCGTGGATCGATGCGGCGACGGTGCTTCCGCTTTATATCGGCTGCCTGACGCTGCCGGCCTTCGTGGTCGCCAACACCCAGGACGGCATTGCGCGTTCCCACGACTGGATGCGGCTCGGACTGATGCCGCAATTCATCGTGCGGCAATCGCTGATCATCGGCTTCACCGCCGGCGCGTTCGTGCTGGGATTTCACCTCAGCGCCACCGTCGCCATGCTGGCCAGCGTCGCGGCGGTGTGGATCGCCATGATCGGCCAGATGATCGTCCTCAATCGCAGGCTGCGCACGATCGTCACGCCCGGACCCAAAGTCCACGATTTTCGCGGCTGGCTCTCGGTCTCGCTGCCGATCCTTCTGGTCGAGAGCTTCTATCTGCTGTTGTCCTACACGGACGTGCTCGTGCTGCAGCAGTTTCGCTCGTCGGAAGAAGTCGGCATTTACTTCGCCGTCGTCAAAACCCTGGCGCTGGTGTCCTTCATCCACTACGCCATGTCGGCGACGACGGCGCACCGCTTCACGGAATATCATGCCGCTGGCGACCGCGAGCGGCTGGCGGCCTACCTCGCCTATGCGATCAAATGGACCTTCTGGCCCTCGCTCGCGGCCACGCTGTTGCTGCTCGCGTTCGGCAAACCGATGCTGTGGCTGTTCGGCCCGCAGTTCGTCACCGGCTACAGCATCATGTTCGTCGCCGCGATCGGGCTCGTGGTCCGTTCCGCGATCGGCCCCGTCGAGCGGCTGCTCAATATGCTCGGCCATCAACACGCCTGCGCGGCCGCGTATGCGCTGGCCTTCGGCATGAACGTGGTGCTGTGCTTCGCGTTCGTCCCGCGCTACGGCGGCCACGGCGCCGCCGCCGCGACGTCGATCTCGCTCACATTCGAAACGGTGCTGCTGTTCTGGATCGTCCGCCGCAAGCTCGGATTGCATGTGCTGGCGTTCGGGAAGGGGCGGACCTCGACCTAGAGTCTTTATGTTTTGACGCGTTTTCTTCACGCGAACCGGTGTCCATCCTCGGGTCAAGCCCCAGGACATGCTTCGCTCGAAAACGCTATGGAGCCCGCTTCTGATTTCATCAGAAGCGAAAGGGCTCTGGCCGTTCCAGCCGATTCGGCTACGCCGCCGTCCAGCCGCCATCAATCGATAAATTGCTTCCGGTGATCTGGGCGGCATCATCGCCGCAAAGATAGAGCGCCAGCGCCGCGACCTGCTCCACGGTGACGAACTGCTTGGTCGGCTGCGCGGCGAGCAGCACGTCGTTGACGACCTGCTCCCTGGTCATGCCGCGCGACGTCATGGTGTCGGGAATCTGTTTTTCCACCAGCGACGTCCAGACATAGCCCGGACTGATGCAGTTGCAGGTGATCCTGTGCTGCGCAAGTTCAAGAGCCACCGTCTTGGTGAGACCCGCGATGCCGTGCTTGGCGGCGACATAGGCCGATTTGAACGGCGAAGCCACCGTCGAATGCGCCGAGGCGGTATTGATGATGCGGCCCCAGCCGCGCTTCTTCATACCGGGCACCGCAGCGCGGATGGCATGAAAGGCCGACGAAAGATTGATGGCGATGATCGCGTCCCACTTCTCGACAGGGAACGACTCGACCGGCGAGACGAACTGGATGCCGGCATTGTTGACGAGAATATCGACCGAGCCGAAGGTTGTTTCGCCGAGTTCGATCATGCCGGCGATCTCGGCGGGCTTCGTCATGTCGGCGGGCGAGTAGGCCGCCTTGACCTTGAACTCGGCCTCGATGCCGGCGCGCGCCCTTTCGATGTCAGCCGCGGCACCCAGTCCGTTGATCACGACGTTGGCGCCGGCGCAGGCGAAGGCCCGGGCATAGGCCAGGCCTATGCCGCTGGTTGATCCGGTCACGACCGCGGTCCTGCCTTTCAAGTTCGTCATCGCACTCCCCTGTCGGAACAGCAGATCATCTCAACGTCGCGGCGCGGGCGTGAGCACCGGCACGCTAGAGTCTTTCACCGCTTCACGGAAGCGGTGAAAGACTCTAGAGCGGCCGCCGGTCAAATGGAATCAGCACCGCCGCTCCAGTTAATTGATTGAGCATCGGATTTATCCCGAAACCGGTTCCCACTTTCGGGTCCGATGCTCTAGCTTTTGATTTGACGCGTTTTCTTGATGCGAACCGGGCTCCATCCTCGGGTCAAGCCCGAGGACATGCTTCGCTCGAAAACGCTATATATGTCGCCGATCAAGCCGCTTCGCGCTCAACTCCACCAGCGCACGGCGAGCCTCTCCACGCAGTCGTTATCGCTCGCCCGTGGATGCCAGCACCAGAGTCCAGAACACCTTGTACTTGGTGTCCGGAGCATAGCTAGCGGCGATGCCCAGTTTCGTGACGCCGTTCTTGAGCATGTTCGCCCGATGGGGAGGCGAATCGCGCCAGCCGGAAAACGCCTCGGCGAGGGTATGATAACCGGCGCCGATATTCTCGACCGCCAGCGTTGCCGGATAGCCGGCCGCCGCCAGCCGCTTGGGCAGCGTCCCGGCAACGTCGTGATCCATCTTGTTGCGCTTGGCCATCGCCATCGATTGCGCCTCGGCGATCTTCATCAGTTCGGGATCAACCGTCACCGGGCCGAGGCCGTTATTGGCGCGATAGCCGGAAATCATCGAGGCCGCCATCACGGAATCCAGCTTGGCTCCCCCATGCGCCATGTCGAGATAGAAAGCCGGCTGCTCCTTGGCCGCCGACTTTTCCGTAACGCACCCGGCCAGAGGCAGCAGGCCGAGAAGCGCGGCAAAAGTGCGGATCATCCTGGTGTCCCGAACCCGAAGTTCGCCCCGTCATACTGCGCCTTCCGTAGCGAACTTCGGAGTCGAAAGGACACGAGCAGCCTGCATTTGCTGGCGGTCCTCGATTCCAACCATCGCAAGCGACGGGCTGAAACGGGATGCGAATGTCGGAATCGGGCCACCAGCCCCAATGAGGCAGTTGTTGCACATCAACAGTGGCTGAAAGATGAATGATCCCAAGCGTCCCGTTCCCGGCGCTCGCATGTCTTGACGGTTGAAACGGACTCCAGCGCGTTTTCAAGCGAAGCATGTCCTCGGGCTTGACCCTAAGGATGGACACCGGTTCGCGTGAAGGAAACGCGTCAAATCAAAATTATAGAGCCTCTCAAAATCATAGAGCCTCGCTTCTGATTCCATCAGAAACGAAAGGGCTCTAGGCGCGGTCCGCGAAAATGCGATAGCGCCGGGGCTGCAATCCGACGACCTCGCCGTCGCGAAGCTCGCGGTCACGCGGCGCATCGATCTCGATGATGGTTTCACCCTGACCGTCGGACAACGCGATGTCGGCGCGCTGGATCGGACCGAAACTCCGCACCCGCCGCACGGTGCCTTCGAGGCCGCCCCAGCCCGGCGGGCTGATCTGCATATCGTGGCGGCGGACGAACAGCTTCGACGGCCCCGACGCGCCGCATTCCGCGGCGATATTCAGCGGCGTGCCGCCGAGCCGGATCACGCCATCCTGGATATCGACGGGCAGGACAATGGACTCGCCGATGAAGCCATGGACGAACGCCGTCGCCGGACTGTCATACACATCACCCGGCTTGCCGATCTGCTCGATCCTGCCCTTGTCCATCACCACCACGCGGTTTGCGACTTCGAGCGCCTCCTCCTGATCGTGCGTCACGAACACGGAAGTGACATGAATTTCCTCGTGCAGCGAGCGCAGCCAGCGACGCAACTCCTTCCGCACCTTGGCATCGAGCGCACCGAACGGCTCGTCCAGCAGCAGGATGCGGGGCTCGGTCGCCAGCGCCCGGGCCAGCGCGATGCGTTGACGCTGGCCGCCGGAGAGCTGACTCGGATAGCGATCGGCAAGCCAGTCGAGCTGCACCAGATCGAGCAGTTCCCTGACCCGCGCGCGGATGCTGGCTTCGTCCTTGCGAACAGCACGCGGCTGCACCCGCAGTCCGAACGCGACGTTTTCGAAGACCGTCATGTGGCGGAACAGGGCGTAGTGCTGAAATACGAAGCCGACCTGCCGCTCACCCGCTCCGCGCGCCAGCGCGTTCTCGCCGTCGAATGACACCGAGCCGCTGTCCGGCCAGTCGAGCCCGGCGATAATCCGCAATAGCGTCGTCTTGCCCGAGCCCGACGGACCAAGCAGCGCCAGCAACTCGCCATCCCCGATCGTCAGGTCGACGTTGTTAAGCGCGGAGAATGCGCCAAACCTCTTGACGATATTTTTCAGCTCAATGCTCACGCGTCTGCCGCCCCTCGTCGAGTTGCCCTTCGAGAATCGTTTTCGCAATCAGCGTGATCAATGCGAGCAACGCCAATAACGATGCCACCGCGAACGCCGCCACAAACTGATACTCGTTATACAGGATTTCAACCAGCAGCGGCATCGTATTGGTTTCACCCCGGATGTGACCGGAAACCACGGAGACCGCACCGAACTCACCCATCGCGCGCGCGTTGCAAAGCAGCACGCCATAGAGCAGGCCCCATTTGATATTCGGAAGCGTGACACGAAAGAAGGTCTGCAATCCGGAAGCGCCGAGCGACAGCGCGGCTTCTTCTTCCGCCGTCCCCTGCTCCTGCATCAACGGAATCAGCGCCCGCGACACGAAGGGAAAGGTGACGAACGTCGTCGCCAGCGCAATACCGGGTAGCGCGAACAGAATCTGGATGTCGTGATCCTGCAGCCAGGGCCCGAGAAAACCCTGCCCCCCGAACAACAACACGAACACCAGGCCGGAAACGACCGGGCTGACCGAGAACGGCAGGTCAATCAGCGTGATCAGCAACGTCTTTCCGGGAAATTCGAACTTGGCGACGGCCCATGCGGCAATCAAACCGAACACCAGATTGAGACCGACTGAAATCGCTGCGACCGTCAGCGTCAGCTTGATCGCCGACAGCGCTTCCGGTTCGACGAGCGCCGCGAGATACACCTGTCCGCCCCTGGCGAACGCCTCCGCGAACACGATCGTCAGCGGCAACACGATGAACACCGTGAGAAAAAGGATGCAAAGGCCGATCAGCAACGCGCGCACCCAGCGCGGCTCGGTGCGGGCATCGTTGCGGTCGCGCGAAATCGCGAAAGCGGCTTCGGACATCAGCGTCACCCCTAATACGCCTGCTCTTGCGCCCGCGCCCAGCGCTGCAAGCGATTGATGACAAAGATCACCAGGAAGGACACCAAAAGCATGACCACGGCGATCGCGGTCGCGTCGGCGTAACGAAATTCCGACAGGCGGATCACGATCAGCAACGGCGCGATCTCCGACACGTTCGGCAGGTTGCCGGCGATGAAGATCACCGAGCCGTACTCTCCGACAGCGCGCGCGAATGCGAGCGCGAAGCCCGTGAGCAGCGCCGGAAAAAGGCTTGGCAGAACCACCCGCCACACCGTCTGCCACCGGCTGGCGCCGAGGCTGGCGGCGGCTTCCTCGATCTCGGGATCGAGATCGATCAGCACCGGCTGCACCGTGCGCACCACGAAGGGAATCCCGATAAACACCATCGCGAGAAAAATGCCGAGCGGCGTATACGAGACCTTGATGCCGAGTTCGGCCAGCGGCGCGCCCAGCCAGCCGTTCTGCGCGAACAGCGTCGTCAGGGCAATGCCGGCCACCGCTGTCGGCAATGCGAAAGGCACGTCGACGATTGCATCGAAGATGCGACGGCCGGGGAACCGGTAGCGCACCAGCGCCCAGACGATGATGCTGCCCATCACCAGATTGACCAGCGCGGCAAGAAACGCCAGTCCGAATGAAATCTTCAGCGCGTTCAGCGTTCGCCGGCTGGTGATGATGTCAACGAACTGGGCAAGGTCCAGTTCAAATGACTTGAGAAACAATCCAGCAAGAGGGATCAGAACAATGATCGAAAGCCAGGTCAGCGTCAGCCCCATGGTGAGGCCGAATCCCGGCAAAGTCCGTCGTCGTCCCGCTCCTCCTTTCACGTCGTCCCGCTCCGCCCCGTTGAAGTTAAATCAATCCTTGTAGATCTGATCGAAGATGCCGCCCTCGCTGAAATGCACCTTCTGCGCCTTGGTCCAGCCGCCAAATACCTCGTCGATCCTGAACAGTTCGACCTTGGGGAACGCATCGACATACTTCTTGATGAGTCCCGGGTTGGTCGGCCGGTAATAGTTTCGCGCAGCGATATCCTGCGCTTCCTCCGTATACCAATATTTCAGATACGCCTCGGCGGCGGCGCGCGTTCCCTTCTTGTCCACCACTTTGTCGACGACGGCAACCGGCGGCTCCGCCAGAATGGAGATCGAGGGAGCCACGATCTCGAACTTGTCTTTTCCGAATTCCTTGAGCGCCAGAAAGGCTTCGTTCTCCCACGCAAGCAGCACATCGCCGACACCGCGCTCGACGAAGGTGACGGTGGAGCCGCGCGCACCGGTATCGAGCACGGGAACGTGGCTGTAGATATCGGCCACGAACTGCCTCGCTTTATCCTCGCCGCCCCACTTCTTCAGCGCATAACCCCATGCCGCGAGATAGTTCCAGCGCGCACCGCCGGAGGTCTTTGGATTCGGCGTAATGACGTTGACGCCGGGCCTGACCAGATCGTCCCAATCCTTGATGCCTTTGGGATTGCCCGTACGCACCAGGAAGACGATCGTTGACGTATAGGGAGATGAGTTCTCCGGCAACCGGGCCTGCCAGTCCTTCGCCAGCAGACCGTGATCCGCCGCCGCATCGATGTCATAGGCGAGCGCGAGGGTCACCACATCGGCCTGCAAACCGTCGATCACCGAGCGCGCCTGTTTTCCGGAGCCGCCGTGAGACTGCCTGATCTCGATGCTCTTGCCGGTTTCTTTTTGATAATGCGCGGCAAACGCCCTGTTGAAATCAACATACAGCTCTCGAGTGGGATCGTAGGAGACATTCAGCAACGACACATCGGCCGCGCAGGCAGAACCGGCCCAGATCAATCCGGCCAAAACCATTAAGATTCGACGAAGCATTCCAATCTCCATAAGGCCCGCTCAAGCGACGACCGTCAGCGCCAAAGCCCGTGAATGAACCTCGTCAAAGGACATGCTTAAGTCAACGGAACGGCGTTTCAATGTTTGCGGCGGCGCAGAGTCATTCCCCTACGGAATCTTCATCGTGTGAATGCCGCATTCCGTCTTGGCTCTGCCGCGCCAGCGGCCGGCCCGCGCATCCTCGCCGGCCTGTCCGCGGCTGGTGCACGGCATGCATCCGACGGAGCGGAAACCGGATGCCACCAACGGATGCGGCGGCAGCTTCGCCGACGCATAGATCGCCTCGATATCCTCGCGCGAGGCGTTCGCGAAGGGATTGAACTTGAGCCGAGCCCCGTCATCCTCGACCATCGGGAGGTCGGCGCGCAGCCCACCCTGAAACCGCTTGCGGCCGTTGATCCATGCATCGAACGGCTGAAGCGCGCGCGCAAGCGGCTCCACTTTCCGGATCCGGCAGCAGGCATCCGGATCGGAAAACCACAACTCCCGATCGGGATCCTCCCGTTTCAACGCGTCCTCGGACGGCGGAATGGAGCGAACATCCTTCAGGCCGAGCGCGGCGATCAACGTGTCGCGATAGGTCAGCGTCTCCTCGAACAGCCATCCGGTATCGAGGAAGATGACCGGAATGGCGGGATCGACATCCGCCATCACCTTGAGCAGCGCCGCCGACTCGGTGCCGAATGACGAGACCAGCGCCAGCCTGTCGCGACCGACCGCGCGCAACGCCGCACTGATCACCTCCGCAGGCGAAGCGTCGCGCAAGGACTCGTTCAGCGCGGCCGCGGCAGGCCATGCAGAGGGCTCCGCCGCTGCGGCGGATTGCGCCGCCCCGTCATCAGGGACGACACTGTTTTCTTCGAACGGGGATGTCATTCTGCGGCCATCTGAAGTGTCTGGAGGAAGGAGTTCGGGTTGCGCCATTGCGCGGAGTGCGACACCACGTCACCGATCACAAGGATGGCGGGGCCGCCCTCGACGTCGCGAACCAGCGCAGGAAGATGATCCAGCATGCCGACAACGGTTTTGGCGTCGGGACGGGTGGCGCGGGCGAACACGCCGACCGGGGTCTGCGGCGAGCGCCCGGCCGCCAGCAGTCCGTCGCGGATCGCCGGCGCCGCCGTGATTCCCATATAGACCACGACGGTCATCTTGCGATCGGTCAACGCCGACCAGTCGACGTTCGAGGCATCGTGGGCCTTGTGCGCGGTCAGGAAGGTGACGCGCAGCGCTTCATGGCGGTAGGTGAGCGGCACGCCGGATTCCGCAGCCGCGCCAAGCGCGGCCGTAATTCCCGGAATAACCGAACAGGCGACACCGGCCTCTCGCAGCGCCTCCGCCTCTTCGCCGCCGCGGCCGAAAATGAAGGGATCGCCGCCCTTGAGCCGGACGGCGCACCGGCCGGATCTGGCGGCATCGATCAGCAGCCGGTTGATGGCGTCCTGCCCGATGCCGGGCTTGCCGACGCGGCGGCCCACCGGCACACGCACCGCGTCGCGGCGGGCGCGATCGAGGATCTCCGGCGTGATCAGTTCGTCATAGAATATGACGTCGGCGTCCTGCAGCGCCCGCAGCGCCTTGACGGTGAGCAGGTCCGGATCGCCGGGGCCCCCGCCGACCAGCGTAACGCGCCCTTCGATATCGCCCGGAACGGACGCGCCCGCATAAGCGGACGGATCGACGATCGCTTTTAATAAGCCTTCGGCCTCATCGGCGCGGCCGGCAAGAACCGCCTCGCCGATCGGGCCGTCGATCACGCGCTCCCAGAAACGACGACGCAGCGGAAGGTCGGGAATGTGGTCATGAATCGTTCTGCGCCAGCGCCCGATCATGGCCGCGAGGTCGCCAATTCGCGCCGGCAGGACCGCTTCGATGCGTTCGCGAACACGCCGCGCCACCACCGGCGACGCGCCGCCGGTGCCGATCGCCGCCACCACGTCGCCGCGATCCACGATCGCAGGAACGATGAAGCTCGAACGCGCGGGATCATCCATCACATTGACGGGCACGCCGGCCGCCAGCGCGCGCGCCGCGACGCCTTCACCGATCTCTCCGGCGCCCGCGCAGAACACCGCGACGATGCCGCCGAGATCCGCGTTTCGCGGATCGGATTGCTCTCGCTCGATCCGCGAAGCCGCGGCCGCGTCAAGACCGGGAACCGCGAAGTCGCCATCGGTCGCGTGCCAGCGCACCCGCGCTTCCGCCGCAAGCAGCAGGCGCAACCTGGCCCGAACCGGGTCGCCCGCCCCGACGAGAAGGATCGGGCCGCAACGGGTATCGAGAAAGATCGGGAGGAATTTCATGTGGCATTCATCTAGCGTTTTCTATACCCATGAGCAGGGTTGACTGAAATTATTTTCTATTTATGTATCTGACAAGGTCACAGAATAGAAAATTATTTCTTCTATCTAGAGACCAAAGTATAGAATTTCTTGCTGCGAAAGACTGCCCGGGGAGATACATCTTCTCAACCCCGACATCCGTAATTCTGGCTGCCGCTGGACTCCCAACCGCCCAGCGGCATGGCTGTCGACTGTGAACGACGCGAACGAAGTTAAGGAGCAGGCCATGCCGCCTGGAATGGACCACCTCGATGCGCTTGAAGCGCAGAGCATCTATATTTTCCGGGAAGCGTTTGCCCGCTTGAAGAAGCTCGCGCTGCTGTGGTCGCTGGGCAAGGATTCCAACGTGATGATCTGGCTGGCGCGCAAGGCCTTCTTCGGCCGGGTGCCGTTCCCGGCGCTGCATGTGGACACTCAGAAGAAATTCCCCGAGATGTACGCGTTTCGCGATCACTACTCCAAGGAGTGGGATCTCGACCTCAAGGTTGATTATTGCCCGCCGGTGGAAGCGATCGATCCGACCCTGCCGCCCGCCGCGCGCTCCGCGGCGCGCAAGACCGAGGGGTTGAAACTTGCTTTGAACAAATATGGCTTCGACGGGCTGATTGCCGGCATCCGCCGCGACGAGGAAGCGACCCGCGCCAAGGAACGGGTGTTTTCGCCGCGCGGCCTTGAGGGCGGATGGGATGTGCGCGACCAGCCTCCCGAATTCTGGGACCAGTTCAACGCCTCGCCGCCTCCCGGCGCTCATTTGCGCATCCATCCGATCCTGCACTGGACCGAGGCGGATATCTGGGCCTACACCAAGCGCGAAAATATCCCGATCATTCCGCTCTATCTGGCGAAGGATGGCAAACGCTATCGTTCGCTCGGCGACGCCGACATCACCTTTCCCGTTCCTTCGACCGCATCGACCATCGACGAGATTCTGATCGAACTCGAAGGCACCAAGATTCCCGAACGCGCCGGACGCGCCCTCGACCACGAGACCGAGGACGCTTTCGAACGGCTCCGCGTCGCCGGCTATCTCTGATCCGAATCGTCTGAATCGAACGAGCGCTTTTCCCATGAACGTGATCGCATCCAACCTCGCGTCGAACGCTGCCCTCGCGACGCCCAACGGCACGACCCGCCCCCAGGTCAGCATCGTCATCGTCGGCCACGTCGATCACGGCAAGTCGACGCTGGTCGGACGGCTGCTGCACGAGACCGGCAGCCTGCCCGACGGCAAGCTGGAGATGCTGAAAGCGGTCAGCGCCCGGCGCGGCATGCCGTTCGAATGGTCGTTCCTGCTGGACGCCCTGCAAACCGAGCGCGATCAGGGCATCACCATCGACACCACGCAGATCCGCTTCCGTACGCGCTCGCGCGACGTGGTGCTGATCGACGCGCCCGGCCATGCCGAGTTCCTGCGCAACATGATCACCGGCGCGGCTCAGGCCGACGGCGCCGTGCTCATCATCGACGCGCTGGAAGGCGTGCGCGACCAGACCCGGCGGCACGGCTACCTGCTGCATCTGCTCGGCGTCAAACAGGTCGCCGTGGTCGTCAACAAGATGGACCGGGTCGATTTCAGCGCGGAGCGCTTCGGCGCCATCCGGGACGAGATTTCCGCGCACCTGACCGGCCTCGGCCTCGCGCCGACAGCCGTCATTCCGATCTCGGCGCGCGATGGCGACGGCGTCGCCGAACGAACCCCGAAGATCGACTGGTACGACGGTCCGGTTGTCGTCGAAGCCATCGATGCGCTGCAACCGGCGCGGCCGCTCGACGAACTGGCGCTGCGCCTGCCCGTTCAGGCGATCTACAAGTTCGATGATCGCCGGATCGTGGCCGGGCGCATCGAGTCGGGCGGTCTGACCGCGGGCGACGAGATCGTCATCATGCCGGCCGGAAAGATCGCAAAAATCCGCAGCGTCGAAGGCTGGCCTTCCAGTCCGGCGGGCGCGCAAGGCGCGGGCCGCTCGGTCGGCATCACGCTCGACCGCGAACTGTTCGTCGAGCGCGGGGATGTCATTGCCCATGTCGGATCGGCCCCGCGCGACACCCGCAGGATTCGGGCGCGCATCTTCTGGCTGCACGAACAGCCGCTCGCGGCGGGCGCATCCATCCTGCTGCGGCTTGGCAACAAGGAAACGCGGGCTGTCGTCGTCGCCATCGAGAAAGCCGTGGATCCCGGCGAACTTTCGAGCGCGGAGACCAAGGCGATCGCGCGCAATCACGTCGGTGAAATCGACATCTCGCTGTCGCAGCCGCTCGCCGCCGACCCGTATGTCGAGAACCCCCGCACCGGCCGCCTGGTCATCGAGGTCAATGGCCGTATCGCCGGCGGCGGACTCGTGCTCAGCGTCGACGCCGGACAGCGCGCGGTTCCGGTCGACATCGTGCCGGTGGAATCGGCGCTGCGGCCGGACGAGCGTTCCGCCCGCTATCGTCACAACGGCGCCGTGGTCTGGCTGACGGGGCTGCCGGGCTCCGGCAAATCGACGCTGGCCCGCGCGCTGGAACGAAAACTGTTCAGCGACGGCGGCTCGCCGATCCTGCTCGACGGCGACACGCTGCGCGCCGGACTGAACGGCGACCTCGGTTTCTCGCCGGAGGACCGCGCCGAGAACATCCGCCGGCTCGCGGAGATCGCCACGCATCTCGCACGCAATGGTCATGTCGCGATCGTCGCCGCGGTCTCCCCGTCACGCGAGGATCGCGCCGCGGCGCGGCGCATCGCCGACGACACCTTCCGCGAGATCTATGTCGCAACGCCGGCCGACGTTTGCGAGCGCCGCGATCCCAAGGGACACTATGCGAAGGCGCGCGCTGGCGTCCTGCACGGCTTCACCGGCATCGGAAACGACTACCAGCCGCCCGAATCGGTGGAACTGACGATCGATACCTCGTCCTGCAAGGTCAGCGATGCGGCCGATCAGATCGAGCGGATGTTGATCGAAACTGGCGTTCTGTTCGACGAGGTGACGGATATCGCCGCCAACATCTGAGCGTGCGAACACCGGAACCACCGCAGCGAACCATTTGCGGCGGTGGTTGGGCTTGTCATCGTTCGATGCGACGGGCTTCTCACGGAGCCGGCTTTGGCGCAAGATGACGGTCAAGGGCCGCGCTTGGGCCGCCCGACATTGAAACAGCGCATGGTCGCGCTTCCCGCGAGAAGCCGCCGACATGATCCGAATCGACGCCCACGGACTGAAGATCGCGCCCGTCCTGTTCGATTTTATCGCCGGGGAAGCCACGCTCCGGACCGGCATCAAACCCGATGCGTTCTGGGCCGGACTAGCAGCGATCGTGCGCGATCTCGGACCGAGAAACCGCGAATTGCTCGCGGTGCGCAACAGGTTGCAGGCCAGGATCGACGACTGGCATCGCACGCATAAAGACACGCCGTTCGACATCAACGCCTACACGGCGTTCCTGACCGGGATCGGCTATCTGGAGCCGGAACCGGAGACGCGGCAGGTCGAGACCGCCAATGTCGATGACGAGATCGGGAAAACCTGCGGCCCGCAACTGGTGGTGCCGCTGACCAACGCCCGCTATGCGCTGAACGCCGCCAACGCGCGCTGGGGCAGCCTTTACGATGCGCTGTACGGCACCGATGCCATCGCACGCGAGGCCGGCGAGACCGAAGGCTATGACAGGGCGCGCGGCGACAAGGTGATCGCGAGAGCAAAGGCCTTCCTCGACACGGCGGTTCCGCTCGCGAACGGCGCTCATGCCGACGTCGCAGGCTACAGCGTGTTCGACGGACACCTCTCGGTCAAACTCAAGAACGGCGACACCACCGCTCTGAAAGCGGAAACGCAGTTCGCGGGCTATCAGGGTGATGCGAACGCTCCGTCCGCGATCCTGCTTGTTAATCACGGTCTGCACATCGACATCCGGATCGACCGCGCCCACCCCATCGGCAGGGATGATCCCGCCGGCGTCGCCGACGTGATCATCGAGGCGGCCGTCAGCACGATTCTCGACATGGAGGACAGCGTCGCCGCCGTCGATGCCGACGACAAGGTTCTGGTGTATCGCAACACGCTCGGCCTGATGAACGGCACCCTCACCGACACTTTCGAGAAGGGCGGCAAGACCGTCATCCGCGCCCTCAATCCCGACCGCATCTATACCGCGCCGGACGACGGGCGACTCACGCTGCACGGACGCAGCCTGCTTTTGATCCGCAACGTCGGCCACCACATGACCACCGACGCGGTGCTCGACCAGCACGGCGCCGAGATTCCCGAGGGTCTGCTCGATGCAGCCGTCTCGGGCCTGCTCGCGATTCACGACATCAACGGGGTTTCGAAAAGGCGGAACAGCCGCAGCGGTTCGCTCTACCTGGTCAAGCCGAAGATGCACGGCCCCGACGAGGTCGCGCTGACCTGCGAACTGTTCGCCCGTGTCGAGGCGATGCTCGGACTACGGGAGAACACGCTCAAGATCGGCATCATGGACGAGGAACGCCGCACCACGGTCAACCTCAAGGCCTGCATCCAGACCGCATCGAAACGCGTCTGCTTCATCAATACAGGCTTCCTCGACCGCACCGGCGACGAGATCCACACCTCGATGGAAGCCGGTCCGATGGTCCGCAAAGGCGAAATGAAGGCGCAACCATGGATCAAGGCCTATGAGGACTGGAATGTCGACATCGGCCTGATCGACGGCCTGCCCGGCCGCGCCCAGATCGGCAAAGGCATGTGGGCCGCGCCCGACCGGATGGCGGACATGCTGTCGCAGAAAATCAGCCACCCGCAAGCGGGCGCCTCCACCGCATGGGTGCCGTCGCCGACCGCGGCGACGCTGCACGCCTTGCACTACCACCAGATCGACGTGCTAAAGCGGCAGCAGGAACTGAAGGCCAGCGGGCGGCGCGCCAGGCTGTCCGATCTTCTCACGATCCCGGTGTCTCATTCGAACTGGCCGCCCGAAGACGTGAAGCAGGAGATCGACAACAACTGTCAGGGTATTCTCGGCTATGTGGTGCGCTGGATCGATCAGGGCGTCGGCTGCTCGAAGGTGCCTGATATCCACGATGTCGGCCTGATGGAGGATCGCGCCACGCTACGGATTTCCAGTCAGCATCTGGCGAACTGGCTGCATCATGGCGTCGTTACCCGCGATCAGGTGATGGACTCGCTCAGGCGCATGGCCGTCATCGTGGACGAACAGAACGCGGGCGATCCGCTCTACAGGCCGATGGCGCCGGACTTTGACAGCGTGGCTTTCAAGGCGGCCTGTGACCTGGTGTTCAGGGGCCGCGAGCAGCCGAACGGCTATACCGAATACATCCTGACCGAGAGGCGGCGCGAGGCCAAGCTTAGGGCCCAGAGCCTTTTCGCTTCTGATGGAATCAGAAGCGACGCTTTATAATCTTAATTTGACGCGTTTTCTTCACGCTCCCCGGTATCCGCTTCGCTCGAAAACGCTATAGGCGGCTAGAGCATGATCCGTTCAAGTTGAATCGGACCATGCTCTAGAAATTATTGTCTGGTCGCATTTTCTTGCGGCGAACCGGTATCCACTTCGCCGGAAAATGCTCTAGCTGATGGTTCGGTGGTGCTTGGCAATGCCACGGCGCAGGCGCGAGCACCAGCGCCGCAGGCCATCCGTTCAGAACATCGGAACAAATCTCAACGCCGAAGCAACGCCGATCACGATGGCGGCAACGCGAGCGATCTGTTTGCCGCGGATATCGAGCGGCGCGACGCTGATGAAATACAGGACCAGAACAACGATGAAAAACGTAATCAGGACGCTGATAAGCATTTCGGCTTCCTCACATTGACAGCGGAAATAGAGAAAGCGCCCTTACGAGATTTGGCGCGCGAGCCAATCGCTGGCAAAGTTTGAAAGTTCCTAAGCAAAAGCCCCGCGCGACCGGTCGCGGGATGAGGAGAAGGTGTTGCGGTTTTGCAGCCCTGCCCCCGCTTCGTGCAGGCATGCCGGTGCGGAACTTTAAGCCCGACTGCACGTTGGGTAGAGCGTTTTCAAGCGAAGCGGACACCGGTTCGCGTGAAGAAAACACGTCAAACTAAAATCAGAGAGCACGCTTCTGATTTTGTCAGAAACGAAAAGGCTCTAGCGTATTTCTCAAGTTTTCAGGAGCGTTGGATGGCGAGCGACGGCGAGAATGCGATCAAGAACCTGACCGACAAGGCGACCTACGACCGGCTCGAGAAAGACCTGTCGGCCGTGAAGAACGAAATCTCCGCGCTTGCCGACCAGGTCTCGGACGCGCTGAGTGGGTTGACCGGCACAGCCAGGAAGCAGGCCCGTCGCGGATACCGGCAGGCGAAGGCGAACGTCGATTCCGTTCTGTCCGATGTCTCCGAACGCGGCAATGCGGCGCTTGACGCAGCTCAAAGCGCCGTAACGACCATCGAGGAAACCCTGGAGGACACTATCCAGCAGCGCCCGCTCGCCACGGTCGCTCTTGCGATGGGTCTCGGATTCCTGATCGGCGTCACCTGGCGCCGGTGACACTCCATCGCGTTTTCGAGCAACCTCCTCGCGTGAACAAACGCCTCAGAACGACGATCCTTCCTCGCTTCCGATTCGATCGGAAGCGAGGAAGGCTCCAGAGGTTTCTTACATTTTTCGGCGATCGACGGGGAGCGCGGCATCATGGTGCCGCATCCGGGCCAATCTCTATTCTCACAGTTCTTTATTTCCACGCATGCGGTTCAACAGATGACTTCGCTTCGGATGAGGCGCTTCGGGTGAGGCGGTAAATGTTTCAGCGGGCAATCGATGACCTCAAGGAAAGTGCCGGCAGCGCGGTGCAGCTGACGAGTCTGGCGCTGGTCGCGGCTTTCGCAGCTTTTGTTACGATCGTGTTCCTCTGCGCGGCCGCGTTCGTTTTCGTACTTCAAAACTACGGCCTGATCGAAGCGTGCCTGAGCGGAGCGGCGATCTTCTTTCTGATCACTCTCATTACAGTCGTCACTTTGTTGATCCGGCGTAAGGCTGCGAAGAAACGCGCGGCCCAGCACGCCAAAGCCGCAACGCAAAACTTTCTCGCCGATCCGATGGTGGTGGCGGCGGGACTTCAGCTCGTCCGCGCCGTCGGCGTCAAGAAGCTGATTCCGATCGTGGCGATCGGCGGTCTGGCGCTGGGATTGTTCGCGGGAGGCCGCAGCCGCAAGGAGGATTGAACTCCCCTTCCGAGGGCGATTCTCACGTCACACAGCGGCCGGGCTGGAGCCGCTTCGCTACATCCGTCAGCATGCTCACCACCGGTTCGCATGCGATCGTTCGCTTGACCCGCGCGGCGGGGGAGCGCTGCAAGCCCCGCTTCGCCCCGCGATCACGCGCTTCCTGACCCGAGTCCGGAAGCCGGAATACGATCGACATACTTGGCAGGCTTTGCAGGCGAACGGAAACAGTTCTGCCGCTGGCGTTTGGGGAGCGGACAACGCCGAGGTCCGACTTGACGGCTCGATGCACGGACGCGGCGGCTGCGTCATGGACGGCCACTTGATCACCCGACTCCAGATGCACGGCGCCCAATGACAGGGTCACCGCCAGCCCGGCAAGAAATCCCGTGGATACCTGCAACATCGTTCCAGTCGCCTCTATTCCTCAAGCCGCAGCGATTTCCGAAAGCCGCGCATCGCGCTCGCGGATCCGCCCTGCACCAACGCCGAGCGCGGAATATCGTTCACCGCTATCCTGAAAAACCACGCGAGCGGAACGCCAACAAGCGGACGCGCCGCCACGACGGCCAAACGTCCCTGACCTGCCTGCAGCGAGAATATTGCTGATAAAATCCGGCTCCGCGCGTTCTTGTCGCGGTGGCTGTCACGACGCGGCGGCGCGAGGCTCACGATTGCGCGAATTCCGCTGGAAGAACAGCGCCTGACTGGCGACCGCAGAAACCATGGCGGGCTGGAACGGCTTCGAGATAAGAAACGCCGGCTCCGGCCGCTCGCCCGTCAGGAAGCGCTCGGGATAGGCCGTGATGAACACAACGGGCACCTCGACCACGCGTAACAGCTCGTTGACCGCGTCCAAGCCGGAACTTCCGTCAGCGAGCTGAATATCCGCGAGAATCAGGCCGGGCTCCTTGGTCTTGGCTAGCGCGATCGCGTCAGCGTGGGTGCGGGCGACACCGATCACACGATGTCCAAGGTTCTTCACGAGGCTTTCAAGATCCATCGCGATGAACGTCTCATCCTCGATGATGAGCACGTCCGTTGCAATTTCCGCCGCCATCTCGCGGCCTGCGATACCGCTCAGCCTGCGTACTTCAGCGATATCGACCTCAAGAACGAATGCGGCCTCATCCTCCGAGAATCCTTCCAGCGACAGCAGCAGGAATGCCTGCCGCGGAAGCGGCGTTATATTCGTCAGCCGGCGTTCGGTGGGCGCCAGGGACGGCACCTCGTCGGTACCTTCGTTGACCGAGACTGAATTCCAGATCCGGGTAAACAGCCGAAACAGTCCCGCGCGCGCGCCATGCTGTTCATCGAGCAGCTTCGGATCCTGTAGCAGCGCCTCCAGCATGGCGCCCACATAAGCGTCACCGGACGCCTGGCTTCCCGTCAGGGCGCGGGCATAACGGCGCAAAAGCGGCAAATGCTCGGCAACGACCTGTGATCGAAACATACCCATCCATCCTTTTTGAGGTAGCTCATTGCTGGGGGAGCACTCACCGTCGGCGCAGCACGTCAAACGGTAAAATCCAGGCCCGCCATTCGCCAGTTTACGCCCGAGGACGACAAAAGTTCCCGCGCGCTGGAACTTTCACTCCGACATTGAATTAGGCTTCATACAAATTCCGTGATAGCGGCGCGAAGCACAGGAATTTCCAATATTTTCAATGTCTTGCAACTCGGGCGCGACTGTCATGAAAGATTCAAAACCACCGCTCGCCAAAGGCGGCCTCAACGCCGAGATTCAATCCCGGATCGGGCACCAGCTCCGCGCCATGTATGACGACGTCGTGAGGCAGGGCATCCCGGACCGGTTCGCCGAATTAATTCGAAAGCTCGATGCATCCGAACCCGGGACACCACAAGTAACCCCAAGGGGCGATCTCGACGTCAAAAATGACGGGAGGGACTAATGCCTCTCACAGATTCACTTCGCGACGAAATTCTGGCATCGGTGCCGAACCTGCGCGCTTTTGCGATCTCCCTGAGTGGAAATGGCGACCGAGCCGATGATCTCGTGCAGGAAACCCTTCTGCGCGCGCTTGCCAACATCGATTCGTTTCAGCCAGGCTCGAACCTTCCGGCATGGCTGTTCACGATCCTTCGCAACCTGTTCCGCTCCGACTACCGCAAGCGGCGGCGGGAGGTCGAGGATTCAGACGGCAACTATGCGAAAACGCTGAAATCGCAGCCAAGTCAGAATGCCCATCTGGAATTCGAGGAATTCCGGGCGGCGCTCGACAAACTCCCGCAGGACCAACGGGAGGCCCTGATCCTCGTGGGTGCTTCAGGGTTCTCCTACGAGGACGCGGCGAAGATCTGCGGATGCGCGGTCGGCACCATCAAGAGCCGGGTCAACCGCGCACGCTCCAAGCTGAGCGCCCTGCTGTATGTCGAGGGCACGGAGGATTTTGGTCCGGACGATACTGTCAGGGCCGTGATCGGCAACCGGTAGCTCGACAATCGAGGAGCCGCGCAGAACGCCCGCTTCTGATTCCGTCAGAAGCGGAAAGACGTCAGGTGCGCGAGATTCAATTGCGGTAGAGCGAAGCTCTGTTTGTTCTTTGATTGAGCGCGGCTTGTCCAAAAACTCGTTCGGCTTTGCGTCGGCGGGCCTTTTGAAGTGGGGCATCGTTGGGGGTATCGTGTGCTCAAGCTCCAGGCTTGAGCGGCGTGGAGATCTGCATCGTGCGATCTCTCTCGGTCAAATCCACCACGGTATCCATGGGAGCGGCAAGTTCGTAGACGTAGCTCACATCGGTGAAGTACCGCTTGGAAATCCCGCCCAGCGCTTCCGGCGCAACGCGGTCCAGAAGGATGATGCCGAAATCGCTATCCTCGCGCCGGGTCGCCGCGCTGGTATTGAATTCCTCCCATCGAAAGCGAAACAGCGCCTCCTCCCCCTCGCCCTCGACTTCCCAATTCACCACGATATGCGGATGCTTGCCGACCAGCGAAAGTCCTTCGTCCGAATGCGACGCCAGTTCGAAGAACAGCAATGAGAGGCTTTGGGCGGCCCGCGCGCTGACGGTGATATCAGGACCATGGATCGCGATGCGGTCGACGTGAGGGATGGCGCGGGCTTCGAACAGTCCCCTCATCTTGACGCCCTGCCACTGGCTCTCGCTGAGCAGCGAAACAACATTCGACATGGCATGGATCCGGCCGATCAGCAATTCGCGGGCGACTTCGATGTCGGAGCCGTGCCGCAGCGTACGCGTGACGATCGATTGAATCACGGCAAGAATATTTTTGACACGGTGATTGAGTTCATCGATGACGGCGGTCAACCGCCGCTCGAAACCGATCCGAACCTGAATTTCCCGGCTGAGCCGCAAGTTATTATAGGCAACATATCCGAACAGACCGCAAATGATGCTGGTCAGCGCAAGACCTATCGCGGCTACCACCGCGGCCAGTTTCTGCGCGCGATGGGTAGCATTGGTTTTCGGGTAGTAGCCCAGCGTCCAGTCCTTGCCGCCGAAGGCGACGGTCCGGAACACCCGCTGAACGGTATCCGCCATCGGTCCGGGACGCGAGGTGACATTGCCGTCGTCGTCGGCGACCAATTCCAGGGCCGGGTTGCGCGGATCTTTCAGCACGACGGAAAACAGCGACAGTTCGTCGTTCGTCAGCATCAGCGGCGCCAGCTTGTAGGAAAACGTAATGAATCCGGCCGCGGTCTCGCTATTCTCCTGAAACACCGGCGTTGCGATGACCAGCCCGATCGGCCCGTCCCCCTCCATCAGATTGAGCGGATCGGACACGACGGAAGTCCTGGTTTGTATCGCTCGGGCGAACATCGGCCCCAGGATCGGGTGCTGATCGAGCGAGCGACCTGGGAAAGCGGAGGTTTGCGCGTTCTGCGGTTCGACATCCATGATCACGTCGATCGGTTTGTCGAGCGACGACAGATCGCGCGAGGCGTCGTCAAAACTCCTGATCCGCAGATTTGGAAATCCTGCCGCAGCCAGGGCATCACGAGCCTGCGGAAATTCACCGGACTCAAGGCGCGCGACCCAGGCGGCAAGGACGAAATCGGTCTCAAAGGCATAGATGGAGGCGCGCAACGGGTGGAGCATGTTGGCCTGCGTCGCCGAGGGGGACCGAAACAGCCCCGAGGCGACCCGCGCCAAAAGCTCTCGCTGGATGAGACGCTCCTGAACCAGGCTGGCATGAACATCGATCGCGCGCGACAGCGCAATCCTGTCGATCGCCAGTTCCTGATCATGAGCCCGCCACGCCGCAACACCGGAAAGCAGAATCCCGATGACGGCGACAAAGCCGATGACAAAACCCAGCCGAACCACGCGCCCTACCTGGAAATCACGAGAATAAAATCCTTCGCAACACTGGCCGGCCTTATCATGAACAGCAGCGCCCCGCCCTGACGATGCACCACATCAATCGTGCCGCGCCAGCCTGGTTCCCCGTCCCGCTACAAAAGCCGGAAACGATCGTTAACGGAGTCCAGCCAACCGATCTTTCGGCGCGCGCCGAAGAAGAATTCAGCCACGCGCACTGGTCTGCGACCCTGCGCCGCTCATCGCGGTTTCGAGCGAAGCGGATGACCTGTTCGCGTGGAGAAAACGCGTTAAATCAAGATTATAGAGCCTTGCTTCTGATTCCATCAGAAGCGAAAAAGACTCTGGCGCGGCAGGATCACGCCAGCAGCCGCGTATCGTCGTGCCCTGCCACGCGCACCGTCCGCACGACGCCCGGCGTGTCTCCCGCCATTGCAACCGGCACGAAATGCTCGGTGCGACCCTGTGTGCCGCTTTCGATCAGCACCCGGCGCATCGCGCCGACCTCCGCCGCAAGCCGCCGCCGCAGCGCGGCGCCCGCCGCCGCCCGCAACTGCCTGGCTCGATCCCTGACCACCTTGGCCGCGACCGGCGGCATCCGCGCGGCGGGCGTTCCCGGACGCGGCGAATAGGGAAAGACATGCAGGAAAGTGAGATCACATTCGGCAACGAGATCCAGCGACCGCGCGAACATGTCATCGGTCTCGGTGGGAAAGCCGGCGATGATGTCGGCGCCGAAGGCTACGTCCGGCCTCAGCTGCCGCACCCGCGCGCAAAAATCGATGGCATCGCGGCGCGCGTGCCGCCGCTTCATCCGCTTCAGGATCATGTCGTCCCCGGATTGCAGCGACAGATGCAAATGCGGCATCAGCCGCTCCTCGTTCGCGATCGCATCCATCAGCTCGCGATCCGCCTCGATCGAATCGATCGACGAGATGCGAAGCCGGCTCATCTCCGGCACCTGCCGCAGGATCTGCTTGACCAGCCCGCCCAGTCGCGGCCCGCCCGGAAGATCGGCGCCATAACTTGTGAGATCGACACCGGTCAGCACGATCTCGGCATAACCGGCTTCAGTGAGCACGCGAACCTGATCGACCACCGCGTCCATCGGCACCGAGCGCGAGTTGCCGCGTCCGAACGGGATGATGCAGAAGGTGCAGCGATGATCACAGCCGTTCTGCACCTGAACAAACCCGCGCGGCAGGCCGCCCTGAAAGCCATCGACGAGATGCGGCGCCATCTCGGTCACCGTCATGATGTCTGCGACCGCTATTTTCTTCTCCGCCACGATCGCCACATCCGGCGCAGCGAAAGCGGCCCGCGCGGCGCGCCACGCTTCGCCCCGCATCTTGTCATCGTTGCCGATCACGCGATCGACCTCGGCCATCCGCGCAAACATCGCCGGCTCGATCTGCGCGGCGCATCCGGTGACGACGATGCGCGCATCGGGCCGCTCGCGTTTCAAGCGGCGGATCGATTGCCGCGCCTGCGCCACCGCCTCATTGGTCACGGCGCAGCTGTTGACGATGACGACATCCTCAAGGCCGGCAGCTTCCGCATTGCGACGGATGATTTCGGATTCGAAGGCATTGAGCCGGCAGCCAAAGGTGGCGACACTCACTCGGGGCCAACGGTGACAATCACGCCCCTCACCCGGCCGAAGCTGCGCTTCGTCCGCCCTCTCTCCGTCTGACGGGGAGAGGGAAGAGGGCGCGCGCGCGACAGCGATCAAGCCCGAGGGTGAGGGGCCGTTTGCCATTTCGTTCAGGTTGTCGTTTCGGATACAAATAAAGCCGGATCGAAGGTGCCCTCATACTCGAATAGGGCCGGACCGGTCATCAGCA
This sequence comes from Nitrobacter sp. TKz-YC01, assembly GCF_047824785.1. Classification (GTDB taxonomy): domain Bacteria; phylum Pseudomonadota; class Alphaproteobacteria; order Rhizobiales; family Xanthobacteraceae; genus Nitrobacter. The sequence goes on from NZ_CP181167.1 coordinate 3,458,569, forward strand.
CATGATCGTCACGCTCGCGCCATTCGATGGTCAGGCTGCCGCCGGGAAGCGTCATATGGACGATGCGCTCGGCCCGCTTGAGCCGCGCCGCCGCCACTGCGGTCGCGCAGGCCGCCGAGCCGCAAGCCCTGGTCAGGCCCGCGCCCCGCTCCCACGTCCGCATCGTGATGTGATCGCGATCAACGATATGCGCCAGCGTGATGTTGGCGCGCTCGGGAAACACCGGATGATTTTCCAGCAGCGGCCCGAAACGGGCGAGATCGTAGGCATTGATGTCGTCGACCCAGAAGATCGCGTGGGGATTGCCCATGCTGACAACGGACGGCGAATGCAGCACCGGATCGTCGATCGGCCCGACCTGGAGTTCGATATAGCGAGTATCGCGGAATTCCTCGGCCAGCGGAATATCCCTCCAGCCGAACTTCGGCGATCCCATGTCAACGCCGTAAAGACCGGGCGCGGAGTCCCGCCAGCAGTTCAAAAGCCCGGCGCGCGTCTCGAAGGTCAGCGCGGTCTTGTCTGTCGCCTCGAAGATCCGGCGCGCGACGCAGCGCATGCCGTTGCCGCACGCATTGGCTTCCGAACCATCGTTATTGTAGATTCGAACGAAGGCTTCGGTGCCCGGAGTCCGCGGAGGCTGCAGAACCATCAACTGATCATAGGGAACGCCGCCAGGCGAGGCGACAGCACGCGCTTCCCCGGCCGTGATCGCGGCGGGGCTGTCGCGAAGATCGACAACGACGATCTCGTTGCCGATGCCGTTCATCTTGCTGAAAGCGTGATTTGCGAGCACACTCATCGGTTCCAGTTTCCGGATCAGCCCCCGGCTCCATCTCCGCCGCGTTATATGGTGACGCACGGTTGTTGACCAGCGCCAGAGCTCTACCCGCGACCAATTCACGTAAGTTCGCCGCAAGCGCCCCATGCCCGCCACGATGCGGCATGACATATCCATCCTGTTCTGTCATGGGACGAACGCCAGAGTCGCGTATTCAGCACCTTACATCCCTCCACCTGTACCAGCGGCCAAGGACCGGGTCTCGCGGACATCGGTCAGCACGACCAGGGAGACCCTCCTCGATGAACCGCCTTCGCTTCCTTTTACCTCTCGGGACAACCGCCATTCCGGCGGTCTTGCTGCTGGGGCTCTCTGCCTTGCTGGCCGAGACGCCGCCCGCGGCGCCTCCCGGCGCGACGGCGCCCGCTGCCGAGGCTCCTCCAGCCGCACCGGCCCCGCCTGGAACGACCGCCCCCGCCACGCCGACTCCGCCTCCGGCCGAGGTGCAGACACCGGCAAACCCGACCGCGGAAGCCCCGAAGCCGCCGGCGACCGCGCCCGTGCAAACGGCCGACCCTTTCGGCGAGGAACACACCCTGACCCCGAAGACCGTCCTGTCACTGCGGAACACCGCCACCTGGAACACCGCCTTCGAAACGCTGATCGATTCATTCAAGTCGCTCGCGGCCCTGCTGGACAAGCGGGGCGTCAAGCCCGCCGGCAACATGATGATCGTCTATACCTCGACAGACGATAATGGCTTCTCTTTCCTAGCGGAGATCCCGGTCGATCAGGAGATCAAGGACCTGCCCAAGAACATGAGCATGGGCAAATCACCGGAGGGCAAGGCGCTGAAGTTCGTGCATCGCGGCTCTTATGACAACATGGACAACACCTATGAGGCGATCACGAACACCCTGGACGACAGGAAGCTTGAAGCCAAGGATACTTTCATCGAGGAATACACGACCGATCCCCTGAAGACCGAGGAAGACAACCTGGTCATCGATGTCTATGTCCCGCTGAAATGAGAACCGTCATGCAGAACCGGATCCCGCTCACCATCGCCGCCGCTACCATCACCGCCCTGATCCCGCTGGCCGCGCAAGCCGATGGGCCGCCGCCGATGATCTCGATAACCGGCGAGGCCACGATCTCCACGCCGCCGGACCTTGCCCAGATCGAAGCAGGCGTCACCACCGACGCCAAGACGGCGCGCGAAGCGTCCGACGCCAACAATGCCGCCATGAGCAAGGTGCTGGCCGCGCTGAAAAGCGCCGGCATCGCCGAAAAGGACTATCAGACGTCGCGTCTATCGCTGCAGCCGCAATATACCAATCCAAATCGCTCAGGCCCCAGCGTCCTCTCCGGCTACCGCGCCACCAACCGCGTCACCATCAAGTTGCGCGACATCAGCAAGATCGCCGGCGTGATCGATGCGGTCACCGCCGCCGGCGCCAACGACATCGGCGGCATCAGTTTCGCGGTCTCCAACGCATCGAAGCTGCTCGACGACGCGCGCGCCGAGGCTGTCGTGGACGCACGCCGCAAGGCGGAGATCTATGCCAAGGCCGCGGGCGTCTCGCTCGGCATGCCGCTCAACATTTCGGAGCACGGGAGTTCGGCGCCGGTGATGTATCGCCGCGCCGCGATGCCGATGGCCGCGGAGGCCGCCATCGCGCCCGGCGAGGAAACGCTTCGCGTGACGGTTGGCGTTTCCTGGGAGATCAAGCGCGCGCCATAAAGCGCGGCCTGATCAGAAAGCACGGCCCGCCGATCGGCTTGACTCGGGCGGGCCGGTGCCTGTAAATCCGCCGGAATTCTCGGAAAGACTCTATCTTTTCGACCCGCCGACCGGCCGCAGGGGCCGGAGGTCAACGCCCGACAGCGCTGTGCGCCCTCGGGCGCAAACGTGTTTTGGACTACCTTATAGCGCCGCGTGGCCAGCCACGAGGCGCTAACCACTCCCTCTCCCCATGGGGAGAGGGTCGGGGTGAGGGGTTTCGGCCTCTCGATCGAGCGCCCCCTCACCCGGACGGCTACGCCGTCCGACCTCTCCCCGCCGGGGAGAGGTAAAGATAAAGGAAGCGGCATGTTCGACAATCTGTCGGAACGGCTCGGCGGCATTCTCGATCGGCTGACGCGGCGCGGCGCGCTGACGGAAGCCGATGTCGATGCGGCCATGCGCGAGGTTCGCCGGGCGCTGCTGGAGGCCGACGTCTCGCTCGACGTGGTGCGCGGTTTTACCGACAAGGTCCGCGAACAGGCGATCGGCGCGACCGTCGTCAAATCGGTGACGCCGGGCCAGATGGTGGTGAAGATCGTTCATGATGAACTGATCGCCACGCTCGGCTCCGACGGCCAGACCATCGACCTCAACGCCGTGCCGCCGGTCATCATCATGATGGTCGGCCTGCAGGGCTCGGGCAAGACCACCACGACCGCGAAACTGGCGCGGCGGCTGACCGAGCGGGACAAACGCAAGGTGCTGATGGCCTCGCTCGACATCTATCGTCCGGCGGCGATGGAGCAGCTCGCGGTGCTCGGACGCGATCTGGACATCAAGACGCTGCCGATCGTCGCGGGACAGAAACCGGAGCAGATCGCGCGCCGCGCGCTGGAGGCCGGCAAGCTCGGCGGCTACGACGTGGTGCTGCTCGACACCGCTGGCCGCACCACGCTCGACGAAGACATGATGTCGGAGGCTGCGAACATCAAAACCGCCGCCCATCCGCATGAAGTGCTGCTGGTCGCGGATTCGCTGACCGGCCAGGACGCGGTCAATCTCGCGCGTTCATTCGACGAGCGCGTCGGCCTCACCGGCATCGTGCTGACCCGCGTTGACGGCGACGGCCGCGGCGGCGCGGCGCTGTCGATGCGTCAGGTCACCGGCAAGCCGATCAAGCTGATCGGCACCGGCGAAAAGACCGACGCGCTGGAGGATTTCCACCCCTCCCGTATCGCCGGCCGCATCCTCGGCATGGGCGACGTGGTCTCGCTGGTCGAAAAGGCCTCCGCCAATATCGACGCCGAAAAAGCCGCGCGCACCACCGAAAGGATGCGCAAGGGCCAGTTCGACCTCAACGACCTGCGCGAGCAGTTGCTGCAGATGTCCAAAATGGGCGGCATCTCCGGCCTGATGGGCATGATGCCCGGCGTCTCCAAGATGAAAAACCAGATCGCCGCGGCCGGTCTCGACGACAGGATCATCAAGCGTCAGGTCGCGGTGATCGACTCGATGACGCGGCAGGAGCGCAAGCATCCCGAAATCCTGAAAGCCAGCCGCAAGCGGCGCATCGCCGCCGGCGCCGGCCAGAAGGTGGAGGAGATCAACAAGCTCCTGAAGATGCACCGCAGCATGGCCGACATGATGAAGATGATGGGCGCCGGCAAGCGCGGCCCTCTCGCCGGCATCGCGCAAGCCATGGGTTTCGGCGGCGGCATGCCCAGCGCCGAGCAGATGAAGGCGCTCGCGGACAAAATGCCGAAAGGCGCCGACGGCCTGCCGCAATTGCCCAAGGATTTGCCCGCCGGATTGCGCGGCGGCCTGCCGAATCTTCCCGGCCTCACCGGACTGACGGGCAAACCGACGCTGCCAGGTCTTGGTAAGCCCGGCCTCGGCTTTCCCCGGAAGAAGAAATGAAACGAACAGCCTCACGCATCTAGCCGCTGCTTTAACGACACAACGAACTCATCAGACAGACTCAAGAAGGAGAACCTTATGCCCGTCGTGATCCGCCTCGCCCGTGCCGGCACCAAGAAGCGCCCGGTCTACCATGTCGTCGCCGCTGATTCCCGCTATCCGCGCGACGGCCGTTTCATCGAGCGGCTCGGCCACTTCAATCCCTTGATGCCGAAGGACAATGCCGACCGGCTCAAGCTCGACCTCGACAAGGTCAAGGCCTGGCTCGCCAAGGGCGCGCAGCCGTCGGACCGCGTCGCCCGTTTCCTCGACGCCGCCGGCGTCAAGAAGCGCGCGCCGCGCAACAACCCGGAGAAGGCGGTGCCGCGCAAGGAACGCAAGGCGCAGGCCGAAGCCGCCGCGAAGTCCTGAGGCTGAAAGACACGAGTGGCTCCACGCAAACCATCCGATGGCTCGCCCGGATCACCCTCTCCCCTTGCGGGAGAGAGTGATGAGCGACGGCGTGAGCCGGATGAGGAGATTCCATCCTCATCCGCTGGAGCCCGCTCACCCGCCCTCGCAAAACTCGGGCACCCTCTCCCACAAGGGGAGAGGGAAAGAAAAGTCTGCGTCGCCCGGATTGGCGCCGCGCATGGCCTGCGCGGCGAGGTGCGGCTGTGGACGTTCACCGAAGACCCGATGTCGGTAACGCGATACGGTCCGCTCTCGACAAGGGATGGCGCGCGGCGGCTCGAAGTGTCGCAAGCGCGCGGTGCCGGGGATCACCTCATCGCGGCGCTCACCGGCGTGACCACGCGCGAGCAGGCCGAGCGGCTCAATGGCACGGAGCTCTACGTCGCGCGTGACAAGCTGCCCGAGACGGACGAAGGCGAATTCTACCACGCCGACCTGATCGGTCTCGCCGCCGTTGATGCGGCGGGCACGGCAATCGGAACGGTCGCCGCCATCCATAATTTCGGCGCTGGCGACATCATCGAGATCGCGCCGCCGCGCGGTCCGACCCTGATGCTGCCGTTCACCGGCGCCGTGGTGCCGACCGTGGACATCGCAGGCGGACGCGTGGTGATCGAGACGCCCGAGGAAATCGATGGCGAGGAGCCAGACCTCGGCTGACAAACCCGTGCGATACTTTCGTTATGCGCCGGACGAGCCCGACCATGACCTTCCTGAGTTACCGGCTTGGTGCCCATCGATGACCTGGCGCGCGACCGTTCTGACCTTGTTTCCCGACATGTTTCCGGGGCCGCTCGGCATCAGCCTCGCCGGAAAGGCGCTGGCGGCACGCTTATGGGCGATGGACATCCGCGATATCCGGAACTCCGCCACCGACCGCCACCGCAGCGTCGATGACACCCCGGCCGGCGGCGGTCCGGGCATGGTGCTGCGCGCCGACGTGCTGGCCAGGGCCATCGATGCCGCCGAGACGCCTCCGGGCACACCGCGCCTCCTGATGAGTCCGCGCGGTCGGCCATTGACCCAGTCGCGGGTGGCGGAGTTTGCCGCCGGTCCCGGACCGCTGATCGTCTGCGGGCGCTTTGAGGGGGTCGACCAGCGCGTCATCGACGCTCGCGGGCTCGAGGAAATCTCGATCGGAGATTATGTGCTGTCGGGGGGTGAAATCGCGGCGATGGCGCTGATCGACGGCTGCGTCCGGCTTCTGCCGGGCGTGATGGGCAAGGCGGAATCGGGCGAGGATGAAAGCTTCTCGCACGGGCTTCTGGAATATCCCCAATACACGCGCCCGCAGGAATTCGAGGGCCGGATGATCCCGGACATTCTGCTGTCCGGCGACCACGCCAGGGTGGCCGGCTGGCGGAGGGCCGAGGCGGAAGCCCTGACGCAGGCGCGCCGTCCGGACCTGTGGGCGGCGAGGGCCACGCAAAATCCGCCGGGAGGCAAGACAAACGGGTGACAACGCGGCGGCTTTGACGTATAGGGAGCCCAAATCCGCGCAGCGAGCATTTTCAGCCAAAGTGGAATCCGGTTCGCCGCTGGAAAATTCTCTACTTAACTGAGTTGCGCGTATTCATTCCGCAGAATCGGTATCCCTTTTGCGGAATGCGCGCCACTGGACAGATGAATTCCGCGCAGCCCCCTCAAACGGCCGGGCGCGCCGCCGATGGAGATTGCAATGAACATCATTCAGCAGCTCGAAAAAGAGCAGTTCGACAAGCTGTCGGCGACCAAGACCATCCCCGAATTCGGCCCTGGCGACACCGTGATCGTCAACGTCAAGGTGGTGGAAGGCGAGCGAACCCGCGTGCAGGCCTATGAAGGCGTCTGCATCGGCCGCTCCGGCGGAGGGCTCAACGAGAGCTTCACGGTTCGCAAGATTTCCTACGGCGAGGGCGTCGAGCGCGTGTTTCCCCTGCTCTCCCCGATGATCGATTCGATCAAGGTGGTGCGCCGCGGCAAGGTACGCCGCGCCAAGCTTTATTATCTGCGCAAGTTGCGCGGCAAGTCGGCCCGCATCGTCGAAAAGCAGGACAGGCCGGACAAGAAGGCCGCGACCAACTGAGCGATCGCCGCCCCGGCTTCCGAATGTCCGAAAGCGCGGCGCCGGCCGCGCTTTTTTGTTGCGGCGAACCGGTCTCCACTTCACCGGAAAATACCCTATCTATCCGGAACGCCGCCGGTCGTTTGATTGTCGCGGCGAATGCCGCCATGGTAAAAGACGCAATGGTTACGGATCAGATCAAAGGCGACATCGGCCGGTTCACGGCCCGCATCGTGATCGACGATCGCAGCCGTTTGCCGGGGCGCTTCTTTGGACGGTTCGCGACCTCGGCGACCTGACGCGAGCGCCCTCCCGTCAGCGACTGTCCCGCGCGCCGCGCGACCCGTTTCAAGACTTCCAGCAGGTTCACGTCCATGTCCCAACCGACAACCCTTTACGACAAGATCTGGAACGATCATCTGGTGCACGAGGCCGAGGACGGCACCTGCCTGATCTATATCGACCGTCATCTCGTCCATGAGGTGACGTCGCCCCAGGCCTTCGAGGGCCTGCGCGTCGCCGGACGCAAGGTTCATGCGCCCGGGAAAACGCTCGCGGTGGTCGATCACAACGTGCCTACCACCGATCGCTCAAAGCCCAATCCGGATCCGGAGAGCGCCGAGCAGATCGCCGCGCTGGCGCAGAACGCTCGGGATTTCGGCATCGAATACTACAACGAGTTCGACAAACGGCAGGGCATCGTTCACGTCATCGGCCCTGAGCAGGGCTTTACGCTGCCCGGCACCACCATCGTCTGCGGTGACAGTCACACCTCGACCCATGGCGCGTTCGGCGCGCTGGCGCACGGCATCGGCACGTCCGAGGTCGAGCACGTGCTGGCGACCCAGACGCTGATCCAGAAAAAAGCCAAGAACATGCGCGCCGTGGTCGACGGCAAGCTGCCGGACGGCGTCACCGCCAAGGACATCATCCTCGCGATCATCGGCGAGATCGGCACCGCGGGCGGCACGGGCTACGTGCTGGAATATGCCGGCGAGGCGATCCGCGCGCTGTCGATGGAAGGCCGCATGACGGTCTGCAACATGTCGATCGAGGGCGGCGCGCGCGCCGGTCTCATCGCGCCGGACCAGACGGCGTACGAATTCCTGAAAGGCCGCCCAAAGGCGCCCAAGGGCGCCGATTGGGATGCGGCCCTGCGTTACTGGGAGACGTTGCGCAGCGATGACGGCGCGCACTTCGATCACGAGATCCGGCTCGACGCCGCAAAGCTGCCGCCGATCGTAACCTGGGGCACCAGTCCTGAAGACGTGATCGCGGTGACCGGCAAGGTGCCGGATCCCGCCGCCATCGAGGACGAGGCCAAGCGGCTGTCGAAGGAGCGCGCGCTGCATTACATGGGCTTGATCCCCGGCACGAAAATCACCGACATCAGGCTTGACCGCGTCTTCATCGGCTCCTGCACCAACGGCCGCATCGAAGACCTGCGCGCCGCGGCAAGGATCGCTGAAGGGCGGACGGTCAACGGCAATGTCAATGCCATGGTCGTCCCCGGTTCAGGGCTGGTGAAGGAACAGGCGGAGGCCGAAGGTCTCGACAAGATCTTCACCAAGGCCGGTTTCGAATGGCGAGAACCCGGTTGCTCGATGTGCCTTGCGATGAATCCCGACAAGCTGAAGCCGGATGAGCGCTGCGCTTCGACCTCGAACCGCAATTTCGAGGGACGGCAAGGTTTCAAGGGCCGTACGCACCTCGTGTCACCTTCGATGGCGGCGGCGGCCGCGATCGCCGGACATTTCGTCGATATACGCGAATGGCATTGAGCCAGCTTTCGCCTGAAAGCATTTTCAAGCGAAGCATGATGGCCTTGCGCTCGACACCGCAATGAAGCACAACACAGCCATATGATCGTGGCCGCATCGCTTTGTGCCGAACGACGTTGTCGCAGTGCTCGGGCGATCCGCGCACATTCGTCTGACAAAACGAGCGTCTGACAAAACGAGGCCTCCGATCAGTTTCCGCTCGATCACTGATCGAAAAGTTATCAACGAGGATGCGACGACGAAATCAGGCCCGCCTCGACCGGCGGGTTGCCTTCGCCGGACAATTCCGTCAGCCGTAACGACGTCATGAAAACAGCCAAGACCAAAGCCGCTCCCAAGGCGGAAAAAACGTCGCGCCCGACCGCCAATGCGAAGGCAGCGGCAAAGACGTCCTCCAGGACGCCTGCCAAGACGCTCGCAAAACCGGCGTCCGGGAAAGGCAAGATCGCGAGCCCGGTGGAGGTCGTGACGAGCAGCGGCAACCCCGCGCGGCAAGCGGCTGACAAGCCGACCGTGACCACGCCGCGCGAGGCGCTTACTTTGCCGGTGAAACCGGATTCCACGATTAGCGCGCCGACTCAGCCGCCCATGACTACGCAGCCCATGACTCCGCCGCGCATGACTGCGCCGCCGACGCCTGCCGCCACGACGATCAAGCCGGCATCCAGTCCCGCGGCGCGCGCCGACGTGCCGCCTGCCGCCGGCTTCACGCTGCGGGTCGACGGGCATTTCAAGAACCAGTTCGAGACGCTGGCCCAGGCGAAGCAGGCCGCAACTGACTTGAAGTCGCGTTTTCCGATCCTGCGTATCGAGATCTACGACGCGGCGAACAAAGCGCGGCTGCCGGTCTGATCGATTCTCGTCAGCATTGGCGACGATGGCGTTAGAGTCTGTGGCAATTGCGGTGATTCAAACTTTATAGCGTCTTCGCTTCTGCTTGAATCAGAAGCGAAGCTCTATAATCTTGATTTAATGCGTTTTCTTCCCGCGAACCGGTCGTCCACTCCGTTCAAAAACACTTATAGCTCTAACTTTTTTGATCGAGCATGATCTTATCCGAAAACCGGTTCCCACTTTTCGGGATCATGCTCAATGCCATCGCCGCGTCGAACCTTTCAGCTTTCTTCCCAGCCTGCACAGACATATCCGCTCGCGATCGGGTGGGGTTCAACAGCTACGCTCGCCTCACCAGGACGGATCGAGGCCGTAGCCGAAGCCGAACGGAAAGAACGGCTTCACTTCTCCCGGCGCGTAGTACGATGGTCGTCCATGGTAAGGCTGATAAGGACCACGTACGTAAACGCGCGCGCGCTGACGGCGATATCCGCGGTCCGCGCGATGGGCACGGCGCGACGCGCCGACCTCGATCAGCGTCCCCGGCTGAGCAGCGGTGACGGCGCGAGGGACGGCCTTCGCGCCTTCAACGAATGCCACGCCACAAAATGCGATGATTGCCGCGGCCAGACTGACGCCCAGATATCTTTTCATGGCGATTGCTCCGTGGATCGACGTGCACTGTCATTATGACACGTTTCTCGAAAGATCCGCCACGCTCCAAACAAGGCAGGCCCGCACAGCGGGCCTGCTCGACATGGCGGGAACCGGCTTCGCGGAACTCCCGACCTGGAGCGTTTCAAGCGAAGCATGTCCTCGGGCTTGGCCCGAGGATGGACACCGGTTCGCGTGAAGAAAACGCTCCAAATCAAAATCTGAGAGCCCGCTTCTGATTCCATCGGAAGCGGGGTCTAGAGCGGCGGCCGGTCAAATGGAATCAGCGCCGCCGCTCCAGTTAATTGATTGAGCATCGGATTTATCCCGAAACCAGTTCCCACTTTCGGGTCCGATGCTCCAGGTCATCAACGCCAGTGGCGATGATGGTGATGGTGATGGTGGTGGTGGCGGCGATGATGATGATGACGATTCCAGTTGTGGCGGTGGTGACGATGGTTATGCCAATGGCGGCGGTGATGATGGTGATGCCGCCAGTGACGGTTGTGGTGATGTCCCCACTGCACGTTGGTCGTCAGCTTACCTGCGTCGCTCTGCCCGGCGACGATGCCGGGACTGACCGGAGTCGCCGCCTGCGCCTGCTGCGCGGGGGCCGCGACAATCAGAAGCGCGCCGAGAGCGGCGAATCCAAGAATTTTCTTCAAGAGCATGTAGACCTCCTTGAGTAGGTAACCACGACGGCAGCAGAAGAGTCGTCGCCGCGACGCGAGCAAGACGCGAGTGATGAGGCTATGAGCCAGGAAGTGAACGCGACGTGAATGTACCTGCGGCAAGATGCATCGGATACGCGGATGGCATGACCGGATTCCCGGCCACGAGCAGACCGTGCTTCATGCGAACGGTCAGCCGTGACGCCAGTAACAGTTCATTCGCGGAACGATCACCGTCCCGCTCGGCCGGAACTCCTGCACATAGTGCGCGGTGCAGTCGCGCACCGCGTCGGATCCCGGATGATAGCTCGGATAAACTCCGCGCTCATCCTCGCGATAAATCCGCACGCGCGGACGCCGCTTGTGAGTTTGCACCGGCATGCCGGACGACACGGCGCGATCCATGCTCCGGGCGGCGGTTTGCGCTTGCGCCCGTCCGCCATACATAAGCAGCAGCGTCCCCGGCACCACAAGCAACAGCAGCGCCGCAGCCCCCGTCACGAGTCTCCCCGCCGCTGTCATCCTGACGTCCATGGCCGCGCCCCGATTACCCTGCTCCCCGCGAACGGTCTCCGATTGCCGCGTCCGCGTCAACCGCAAGACCGCCCGGATCGTAAAAAACCATGCCGTAACGGTGAAACACGGGTTAAACAGAGCTTCATGTGGACCTCCGCCAAAGCCCCCTCGCTGAACGAGATGGAGACCATGGCGCGCGAGGCGTTCGCCCGCCTGCCGGAGAATTTCCGGCGCCTGTGCGACGGCCTCATCATCCGCGTCGAGGATTTCCCAACCGACGAGGTGCTGAAAGAAATGCAGGCCGACAGCGAATTCGACCTGCTAGGGCTGTTCCATGGCACGGGTCTGCCGTTCCAGAGCCACGATGACGTTGCCAGGCTGCCCAATATGATCTGGCTCTATCGCCGTCCCATCATCGACTACTGGGCCGAGCACGATGAAACGCTCGACCATATCATCACCCATGTCCTGATCCATGAAATCGGCCACCACTTCGGGCTGTCCGATGCCGACATCGAAGCGATCGAGGCGCAGGCGGTGGAATAGCACGGCTGTCCAGCTAGAGCGTTTTCAAGCGAAGTGGACACCGGTTCGCGTGAAGAAAACGCCCCAAATCAAAATCATGGAGCCCGCTTCTGATTCTATCAGAAGCGGAAAGTCTCTCTATTGGATCAGCGCCGGGAACGGGATAGAATGGCCCCTTACAAGGATCCCTGCCATGGATAAATTCACAACGCTGGAAGGCGTCGCCGCGCCGCTGAAGATCATCAATGTCGATACCGACATGATCATTCCCAAGCAGTACCTGAAGACCATCAAACGCACCGGCCTTGGCAAGGGACTTTTCTCGGAACAGCGTTACAGCGAGGACGGCTCGGAGAATCCGGATTTCGTTCTCAACAAGCCCGCCTATCGCGGCGCCAAAATCCTTGTCGCCGGCGACAATTTCGGCTGCGGCTCGTCACGCGAGCACGCGCCATGGGCTCTGCTCGACTTCGGCATCCGCTGCGTGATCTCCACCTCGTTCGGCGACATCTTCTATAATAACTGCTTCAAGAACGGCATTCTCCCGATCCGGGTGGCGCAAGCCGACCTCGACAAGCTGTTCGATGACGCCGAACGCGGCGCCAACGCGACGCTCACCATCGATCTGGCCAACCAGGAAATCCGTGGCCCCGATGGCGGCACGGTGAAGTTCGAGATCGATCCGTTCCGCAAGCATTGCCTGTTGAACGGTCTCGACGACATCGGGCTGACGATGGAAAAGAAGGCGGCGATCGACAGCTATGAGGACAAGGCGAAGCGCGAGCGCGCCTGGGCCTGACCGCTTCCGCCGGCAATGCCTCAAGCGGTTTCTTTTCCGATTGAATTCAGACGGGAGAGCCCTCTTTCGACAGAACGCTCCCCTTTGCTCGAAAGCGCTGTAGCTCAGGCGGCCTTATAGCTCAGGCGGCCTTCGGCTTCGCTCTGATCAGCTTGCGGTTGATCAGGCACTCGGCGATCTGGATCGCGTTGAGCGCCGCGCCCTTGCGCAGGTTGTCGGACACGACCCACATCGACAGACCGTTCTCCACCGTCGCATCCTCGCGGATGCGGCTGATGTAGGTCGCGTCTTCACCGGCCGATTCATAGGGCGTGACGTAGCCGCCCGGCTCGTGCTTGTCGATGACGAGGCACCCCGGCGCATTGCGCAGGATTCCGCGCGCCTCGTCCGCCGTGATCGGCTTCTCGAACTCGATGCTGACGGCTTCCGAATGGCCGATGAACACCGGCACCCGCACGCAGGTCGCGGTCAGCTTGATCTTGGGATCAAGAATCTTCTTGGTCTCCGCCATCATCTTCCATTCTTCCTTGGTGTAGCCGTCCTCCATGAACACGTCGATCTCGGGGATGACGTTGAAGGCGATACGCTTCGGAAACTTTTTGTTAACCAGTTCGCTCGCGGTGTAGACCGCCTTGGTCTGCGCGAACAACTCGTCCATGGCGTCCTTGCCGGCGCCCGACACCGATTGATAGGTCGCAACCACGACCCGCTGGATGACGGCCTTGTCGTGCAATGGCTTCAGCGCCACGACAAGCTGCGCCGTCGAACAATTCGGATTGGCGATGATGTTCTTCTTGGTGAAGCCGGCCACCGCATCGGCGTTGACCTCGGGCACGATCAACGGCACGTCGGGGTCCATCCGCCAGGTTGACGAGTTGTCGATCACCACCGCGCCGGCCGCGCCGATCTTCGGCGACCATTCCTTCGACACCGCGCCGCCGGCCGACATCAGGCAAATGTCGGTATCGCTGAAATCGTGATTTTCCAGCGCTTTGACTTTCAGGGTTTTGTCGCCGTAGGAGACTTCGGTGCCGACGCTGCGGCGCGAGGCCAGCGCCACCACCTCATCCGCCGGAAATTTCCGCTCATCCAGTATGTTGAGCATTTCACGCCCGACATTGCCGGTCGCTCCGACCAGCGCGACTTTGTAACCCATCGCTCGACTCTCCGAAGAAAACGCCTCCGTCCCGCTCACACACGAGAAAGGGAAGACGCTGCGCTTCTAAGCGAGAAACGCCATCAAGACAACGCCGGACGCCCCTGTTCCGGCGTGGCCCGTTCCACCGCCAGCCTGACACAACCCTTCCGGCCTGCACGGCTTCGCCGCCCGGACACGGTTCTCCCCGAGCGCGTCGCGGCGTCCACTCGCCATGCCTGGCATGCCTTGCGGGGAATGGGCGAGGGGTGACTGTACGCCGCGACGGTTCTAGATACTCATTGAAAACAGCCACTTAAGCGACGTCACCCAGGTGGCGGCCGATGTCGAGCGTCGGATTCTCAGAGCCCCACAGACGGGGGACCGCGCCGGGGTTCGAGGCAACATTTCGTCGTCGTCGGCATTATTCTCGCAAGGTGTGGCCCGATTGGGCTTGTGGCGCGAACCAACTGGGCGGTAAAAAGGCAATCACTCGGATTTGTGAGGACGCGATGACCTTGAAAATTTCCACCGCGACCGGCGCCCCTAGAATCATCGCGCTGTCGCTTGCGGCGGCCTTCATCGCGGTTGGCTTCAGCGCCTCGGACGCGAGCGCCAGGCAGCGCAAATACCTTGACCGCGACAGCGCCTATGGTCCGAGCGGACCCAACGTGTCCTACCAGTCCGGCCCGCGCACCCGCGTCTACATCTCCAAGCGCTCGTGGCTTGATGCAGGCACCGAAGTGTTGCCGGGCGAGCGCAAGTACACCGACTATGCCTTTCCGCCGTCCGTTGGTTATCCCTCGTTCGCCCGCGAGAACCTGAACCGGCCGATCGACCGACAGCCGCTCAGCTCGCCAGCCGATCTCGGCGGCAGATCCCCGATCGGATTCCCGCTCTACTGATCAGACTTTTTTACGGATCAGCTCTTCATACTGATCAGTTCCTCGCGAGCATCGGCCGGGTAAATCCGTCCGATCGCGACGGTTGCCGAAAATCCTGCCGCGAGCGTGACTCCGGCTCCGCGTTCAGGCGTGCAGCGCCTCAAGCTCCTTCACGATCGCCTCGCCCATCTGCGATGTGCTGACCACGGTGGAGCCCTCTGACTTCAGATCAGCCGTGCGCAGGCCTTTCGCCAGCACGGCGGCGATCGCGGCGTCGAGCGTGTCCGCCAGATCCCCCCTGTCGAAGGAATAACGCAGCGCCATCCCGAACGAGGCCAGCATCGCGATCGGGTTGGCGAGGCCTTGACCCGCGATATCGGGTGCGGAGCCATGCACCGGCTCATAAAGCGCCCGGCGCTTTTCGGTTTTCGGGTCGATGTCGCCGAGCGAGGCGGACGGCAACATGCCGAGCGAGCCGGTGAGCATCGCCGCGATGTCGCTTAGCATGTCGCCGAACAGGTTGTCGGTGACGATCACGTCGAACTGCTTCGGCCAGCGCACAAGCTGCATGCCGCCGGAATCCGCAAGCTGGTGCTGCAGCGCGACGTCGTTGTACTCGCGCTGATGCACCTGCGTCACGACCTCATGCCATAGCACGCCGGTCTTCATGACGTTGCGCTTTTCCATCGAGGTCAGCTTGTTGCGGCGCTTGCGCGCCAGATCGAAGGCAACGCGCGCGATGCGTTCGATTTCATAGGTATCGTAGACCTGCGTATCGACGGCGCGCTTCTGGCCGTTGCCGAGATCGGTAACGGTCTTCGGCTCGCCGAAATAGACGCCGCCGGTCAATTCGCGCACGATCATGATGTCGAGACCCTCGACCACCTCCGGCTTCAGGCTGGAGGATTCCGCGAGCGCCGGATAGCAGATCGCCGGGCGCAGGTTGGCGTAGAGCGCGAGATCCTTGCGCAGCCGCAACAGGCCCGCTTCCGGCCGCACCTCATAGGGCACCGCATCCCACTTCGGCCCGCCGACCGCGCCGAACAGCACCGCATCGGCGGCCAGCGCCCTCGCCATGGTGGCGTCGGTAATGCTGACCTTGTCGGCATCATAGGATGCACCACCCACCAATCCTTCTTCGGTCTCGAATTTGGCGATGCCCTGCGCGTCCAGCCAGCCGACCAGCCGCTTCACCTCCGCCATCACCTCGGGACCGATGCCGTCACCGGGCAGCAGAAGCAGCTTGTAGGTCGCCATGATACAGTCCTCGGAACGTCGTCATGACCCGGGAAAGCGAGCATGTGTTGCCCGCCCGCAAACGATGAAGGCAGGATGCCCGGCTCAAGGCCGATCATGACATTGCATGTTGCGCCGATTGCTAGGCCGGTGCGGCGCTGTTGGCAAGACTGCCATTGCGGCGGGCCGTTCCGCAGTCAGACGCCCTCACCATGCGCGCGCAACTTCGATATAGCGCCGCGGGCGGAGCCGTCGCGACCAAATGCTGGCGGCCGAGCGCGCAGTCGCGGTCCCTGACAGGTCTACTCGATGACGCCGCAGGCGATGCGGCCCCCGGCCTCACCGGTCGGATCGGTCTTGTAGTCGTCGGCCGCGGCGTGAATGACGACGGCCGTACCATCCGGCTTCAGCACCGAATTCGGCTTGTCCTTGTCCAGCGTGATGGCGGTACTGACGACATCAAGCGTCAATTCGCCGGAAGCGGGCACGGCGATGTTCGGCAGATCTCCGGCGTGAGAGCCATCGGCCGCCATCATGCCGTGCTTCCTGTTGTCCGGATTGAAGTGGCCTCCTGCCGATTTGAAAGGCGGCTCGCACTTTCCGACCGCGTGAATGTGGAAGGCGTGCTCGCCGGGAGGAAGACCTTTCAGGGTGGCCTTGAGCAGAACGCCGGCATTGACCTGAATCAGCTCAACCTTCCCGACCTCCGCGCCCTCGGCGTTTTTCAGCAGAGCCTTGGCCGAACTGGCGGAGGCCGCGGTCACGCTCAGGGCAAGGAGAGCCGTCGTCGCGAACAGGACACGAGCGATCATGGTAAACCTCCGCTGCGGAATCATGGCTTGGGAAAGAGGGCGTCGTTGTAGCTCTTATAGCAGCAGCCTCTCCCAGCGGCCAGTCACATCATCGCCCGCTGAAGGAACCGTCATGAACGCCAACCTGTTTTTACGCCTGTTCGACGATCTCGACGATGCAACCCTGCTCGCGATCGAAACACCGGACGGGCGGCGCATCACCTATGGCGATCTGATCGCGTTCTCCGGACGGCTGGCCAACGTCCTGGTGGCGCGCGGCGTCAGGCCGGGCGATCGCGTGGCGGTCCAGGCCGAAAAGTCGGTGCCGAATCTCGCGCTCTATCTCGCGACGCTGCGCGCCGGCGCGGTCTATCTGCCGCTCAACGACGCCTATACGCTCAACGAACTCGACTACTTTATTACCGACGCCGAGCCGTCGCTGGTCGTCTGCGACCCCTCGAAGGCGGAGGGCATCCAGGCAATCGCATCGAAGGTGAAGGCCAGGGTCGAGACGCTCGACGCCGGAGGCAAGGGATCGCTGACCGCAGCCGCCACGGCCGCAAAGCCTGATTTCATCACGATTGCGCGCGCGGGCGACGATCTTGCAGCGATCCTCTACACGTCGGGCACGACCGGGCGATCCAAGGGCGCGATGCTGACGCACGACAACCTGACATCGAACGCCATGAGCCTGGTCGATGCCTGGCGCTTCACCGAAAAGGATGTGCTGATCCACGCGCTGCCGATCTATCACACTCACGGATTGTTCGTAGCGAGCAATGTCACGCTGCTTGCACGCGCCGCGATGATTTTTCTTCCGCGGTTTGATCCGGACGTTGTCATCAGCGTGATGGAGCGCGCCTCCGTGCTGATGGGCGTGCCGACCTTCTACACGCGCCTTCTGCAACATCCGGCGCTGACGAAGGAGTCGACCGGGCCCATGCGGCTGTTCATCTCCGGCTCCGCTCCGCTGCTCGCCGATACTCACCGCGAGTGGTCGGCGCGCACAGGTCATGCCGTGCTCGAACGCTACGGCATGACGGAGACCGGCATGAACACGTCAAATCCTTATGACGGCGATCGCGTTCCCGGCGCGGTCGGCCCCGCGTTGCGCGGGGTCTCGGTCCGCGTCACCAATCGCGAGACCGGAAAGGAGCTGCCGCGCGAGAGCGTCGGCATGATCGAGGTCAAGGGTCCGAACGTGTTCAAGGGCTACTGGCGGATGCCCGAAAAGACCAGGACCGAATTCCGCGACGACGGCTTCTTCATAACGGGCGATATCGGCAGGATCGATCAGCGGGATTACCTGCACATTCTCGGCCGCGGCACGGACCTTGTGATAACGGGAGGCCTCAATGTCTATCCGAAGGAGATCGAAAGCGAAATCGATGCACTGGCGGGCGTGGCCGAGAGCGCCGTCATCGGCGTGCCTCATCCGGATTTCGGCGAGGGCGTGACGGCGGTCGTGGTCCGCGGCGCGAATCAAGGCCTCACCGAAGAACAAATACTGAAAGCGCTGGATGGGCGGCTGGCGAAATTCAAGATACCGAAGCGCGTCATCTTTGTCGACGAACTGCCTCGTACCGCCATGGGCAAGGTGCAGAAGAATATCTTGCGCCAGACCTATGCCGGCCTCTACGGGAACGGCTCCAGCGATTTCGAGCGCAGCGGACACCGGTTCGCGTGAAGAAAACGCGACAAAACAAAATCATAGAGCCCGCTTCTGATTCCATCAGAAGCGGAAAGGCTCCAGGCTCTCGCGAGTCGGATGTCCGCGGCGGCTTCCGGCCGCATGATGTTAAGAAACCGTGAAGGCGGTGTTTTCAGCGCCTGTTCGTCAACAGCGATATTGAGCGTTGCACAGGCTGGCTCAACTTCATAAGTATATGAACAGAAATGCTTGTCGCGGATCCCCAAACAGGGCTTGCGTCGCGTGCCCGCAACCAGCGAAGCCATGATGACCGTCAGGATCGAACGACCGCTTTCGCCGCACCTGCAGATTTACCGCTGGACCCTGACGATGACGCTGTCCATCGTCCATCGCGCGACCGGCGTGGCGCTCTATTTCGGAACCCTGTTGCTGGTGTGGTGGCTGATGGCCGTGTCATCCGGGCCGGGCGCGTACGCCGCGGTCCAGTCTTTCACGTCGAGCTGGGCCGGACGGCTGATCGCGTTCGGGTATACGTGGGCGCTGATGCATCACATGCTCGGCGGCGTTCGCCACCTCGTCTGGGATCTCGGCTACGGATTCAAGCCGACCGAGCGTGAGTGGCTGACGCGGGCAACGCTGATCGGCGGCATTCTGCTCACGGTGCTGCTCTGGATCGCCGCCTATGCGATCGGAGGCGGAGGACGATGACAGCAACGCCGCCATCCGGCGCGAAGTCCATGCGGACCCCGCTGGGGCGGGTTCGCAACCATGGCTCGGCCCATTCCGGCACAACGGATTTCTGGCGCCAGAGACTCACCTCGGTCGCCATGATCCTGCTCATCGTACCGATGGTCGTGGTGATGATGATCCTGCTTGGCCGCAACCAGGCGGGCGCGGCACAGATTCTTGGCTCGCCGCCGATCGCCATCATCATGCTGCTGTTCGTGGTCGCCAGCATCTGGCATATGAAGATCGGGATGCAAGTGATCATCGAGGACTACGTGCACGACGGAAAGCTGAAACTGGCGTCGATCATGGCGAATAACTTTTTCTCCGTAACCCTGGCGCTGACCGCCGCTTATGCCATCTTCAAATTGTCATCCGGAGTTTAGTTCATGGCCGGAAACGGCAACGCGGCGGCGGCCGTCAACGGCACGGCCTATCCCATCGAAGACCATACCTATGACGTCGTCGTCGTCGGCGCCGGCGGAGCCGGACTGCGGGCCGTCGTGGGTTGCGGCCAGGCCGGCCTGCGCACCGCCTGCATCACCAAGGTTTTTCCCACCCGCTCACACACCGTGGCGGCGCAGGGCGGCATTTCCGCTTCGCTCGGCAACATGCACAAGGATGACTGGCGCTGGCATATGTACGATACCGTCAAGGGATCGGACTGGCTCGGCGATCAGGATTGCATCGAATACATGGTGCGTAACGCACCGGAGGCGGTCTACGAACTCGAACACTGGGGCGTTCCGTTCTCCCGCACCGAAGACGGCAGGATCTACCAGCGCCCTTTCGGCGGCATGACGATCGATTACGGCAAGAGCCAGGCCCAGCGCACCTGCGCCGCCGCCGACCGTACCGGTCACGCCATGCTGCACACGATGTACGGCCAGGCGCTGCGCCGCGCCGCTGAATTCTTCATCGAGTTCTTCGCCATCGACCTGATCATGGACGATCAGGGCGCCTGCCGCGGCGTGATCGCGCTGAAGCTCGACGACGGCACGCTGCACCGCTTCCGCGCCCAGACCACCATTCTCGCAACCGGCGGCTATGGGCGCGTCTATGCCTCCTGCACCTCGGCGCATATCTGCACCGGAGACGGCGGCGGCATGGCGCTGCGCGCCGGTCTGCCGTTACAGGACATGGAGTTCGTCCAGTTCCACCCGACCGGCATCTATGGTTCGGGCTGCCTCGTCACCGAAGGCGCGCGCGGTGAAGGCGGCTACCTGGTCAACGCCGAGGGCGAGCGCTTCATGGAGCGCTACGCGCCATCCGCCAAGGACCTCGCCTCGCGCGACGTCGTCTCGCGCGCGATGACGATCGAAATCCGCGAAGGCCGCGGCGTCGGCAAGAAGAAAGACCACATCTTCCTGCACCTCGACCATCTCGACCCCAAAGTGCTGCACGAACGGCTGCCGGGCATTTCGGAAACGGTGAAGATATTCGCCGGCGTCGACGTCACCCGCGAACCGATTCCGATCCTGCCGACAGCGCACTACAACATGGGCGGCATCCCCACCAATTTCCACGGCGAGGTGGTCACCAGGAAGGACGGCAACGACAACGCGGTCGTGCCGGGCCTGATGGCGGTCGGCGAAGCCGCCTGCGTCTCCGTGCACGGCGCCAACCGCCTTGGCTCCAACTCGCTGATCGATCTCGTGGTGTTCGGCCGCGCCGCCGCCCGGCGCTGCGCCGAAACGCTCACCGCCAATGCCGAGCAGCCTGATCTTCCCGCGAACTCCAGCGACATGGCGCTCGGGCGTCTCGACAGGTTCCGTTATGCTTCAGGCGGCACGCCGACCGCCAGGATGCGCGAAAACATGCAACGCGTGATGCAGGCCGACTGCGCCGTCTTCCGCACGCAGGATACCCTGGCTGAAGGCCAGAAACTGATTCACCAGGTCCACGAAGGAATTTCCGACATCGCCGTGTTCGATCGCTCGCTGGTATGGAACACGGACCTGATGGAGACGATGGAATATGACAATCTCATCTCCCAGGCGGTGGTGACGATGGATTGCGCCGCCAACCGCACCGAGAGCCGCGGCGCCCATGCGCGCGAGGACTACCCCCAACGCGACGACCAGAACTGGATGAAACACACGCTGGCGCGGCTCAGCGATCGCGGCGTCACCGCGATCGACTACCGTCCGGTACACGATTACACGATGACAAACGACGTTCAGTCCATCCCGCCGAAGGCGCGGGTGTATTGATTCGAAACAAGAGCGTTCATCGCTTCCGACAGTATCAGAAGCGAGGCTCTCAGATCTTGATTTGACGCGTTTTCTCCGCGCGAACCGGTATCCGCTTTGCTCGAAAACGCTATAGTAACGTCATGCGCGGCCATGATCCGCGCATCCTTCGCGAGCAGATGGATTGCCGGATGAGGCCTACAATGACGGACAGACAGCAAGGACGCACCGATGGTTAAGTTCGCGCTTCCGAGAAAGTCAAAGGTTACCGAGGGCAAAAACTGGCCGAAGCCGGAAAGCGCGAGCGAGACCCGCGAATTCAAGGTCTATCGCTGGAATCCCGACGACGACGAGAATCCAAGGGTCGATACCTTCCATGTCGATCTCAACGAGTGCGGCCCGAGGGTGCTCGATGGCCTGATCTGGATCAAGGATCATATCGACCCGACGCTGACCTTCCGCCGCTCCTGCCGCGAGGGTGTATGCGGCTCCTGCGCCATGAACATCAACGGCCAGAATACGCTGGCCTGCACCAAGTCGCTGCACGACATTTCCGGCGACGCGGTGAAGGTCAATCCGCTACCGCACCAGCCGGTCGTGAAGGACCTCGTTCCCGACCTGACAAACTTCTATGCGCAGTATGCCTCGATCGAGCCGTGGCTGAAGACCACGACGCATACCCCGCAGAAGGAATGGCGGCAGAGCCGCGAGGATCGCGAAAAGCTCGACGGCCTCTACGAATGCATCCTGTGCGCCTGCTGCTCGACGGCATGCCCGAGCTACTGGTGGAACAGCGATCGCTTCCTCGGCCCCGCCGCCCTGCTGCAAGCGGCGCGCTGGGTCACCGACTCACGCGACGAGGCCGCCGGCGAGCGTCTTGACTATCTTGAGGATCCGTTCCGGCTCTATCGCTGCCACACCATCCTCAATTGCACCAAGGCTTGTCCGAAGAGTTTGAATCCGGCGGAAGCCATCGCCACGCTGAAGCTGAAGCTGGTCGAGCGTCAGGTCTGATCTGCCGAGCAATGACGATCAGAGCATCGGCCCCGAAAGTGGGAACCGGTTTCGGGATAAATCCGATGCTCAATCAATTAACTGGAGCGGCGGCGCTGGTTCCATTTGACCGGCCGCCGCTCTAGAGCGGGATGAGGAAAAGTGTGTAGCGGTTTTCCGCCCGCATCCCGCTCTAAAATATTGAAATCGATCACGTTCATGATTTTGGATCGATCCGATCCAAAATCATCGTGATCTAGCGACTGACGCGACGCTGCTGCGCGCGCAGTGCCGGCGCTGATGTCGGCAGCCGAAGGCGTTTCGTCATCGTCCCGGACAGCAGCCTTCCGGAACATCACAGCGCCGCAGCCGTTATAGCGTTTCGAACGAAGCGGATGACCTGCTCGCGTCCGAATGGAGAGACCTGATGGGGGATGAACCGACCGAAGTGCCGCCCGCGGAACCTGGCCGTCCGACGGAGCCGCCTCGCGAGGACCCGCCCGGAAACCCCCAACCCGGGCCTGACATTCCACCGCCACAACACGAACCGGATACGCCCGTCCCTCCGCGGGAATTACCCGGCCAGATGCCCGATGAACTGCCGCCGCAGAGTCCTCCAACACCACCCGCGCAACCTCCCGCCACCATGCAGGTGCGCCGCCAGGCGTGATGCAAAGGCGCGATCCATCCGGGGATCGGCGTGACCGCTACGAATGCCACCATGGTTTGATCCGCCGGCGCGAAAACGGATCGCTGCCACACTACAGCCTTATCGCTATCGATTGATCGGTTCCCCGCTCACTGACGGCAGGCTGGGCCTGCTGCCGAAATCTCTGTTGGAAGAAATAGTCATGACGCATTTTCGCCTGCTCCTGCTCGCCACGTCGGCTCTCACTCTCTCGTCGCTGACGGTTACGCCCTCACAGGCGCAATCCGGGCCGGTCCAGTTCGCGCAGGCAACGCCTTCGACGGAGAACGGCGACAAGGACAAGCGGAAGGGACCGCCGAAAGCCGCACCCGGTGCTCCGGCAGCCACATCAGGCCCGCCCGCGGCACCGCCGCCTCATGCGCGACCCAGGGCGCCAGAGCCTCCGGCGACCACTCCGCCACGACCAGCCATACCCCCGACGGCCCCGCCGTCGCGGCCGACAACATTGCCGCAGCGGGCAACGCCTCCCGCGGCTCCAGGGACGCCTGGAGCCACGCCATCACCCCAGCCAGCCGCGCCTCCGGCTGCTCCGAAGCCGCCCGCGCCATCGACCGTGGCACCGCCCTCCACACCGAAGGGCGCGCCGCCGGCTGCCATGAAGCCCGCTCCGGCGACGCCTGCTCCAATCGCACCGCCACAAGCCACGCGACCCGCGACGCCACCCGCCGGCGCGGAGCCGAATGCCATGCGTCGCGACGAGCGGGGCCGTGGCAGATTCGAGCGCAACCGCGGTGAAACCGGTGGTCCCGGCGAGCCTCAGAAGGGCGCAGCGCCCGCACCGAAGACAACCCCGGCGACCGGATCGCCGTCCGACGCTTCAAAATCCGCGCCGGACGGAGCTCGGACATCGCCCCGCGCGACACCGGCCGCGCCGCCCGCGCCGGCGACCCCACCCGTGGCCGCTCCGGCCGCCCCCGCCGCCAGCCCCTCCCCCAATCCGAACGGGACCAAGGCCGGATCCGGGCCTCCTGCCCCCGCCAACCAGACCGCAAGGCCGGCAGGCGCGCCTGGCGCTCGCCAGACGCCGCCGACCGTCACGGCTCCCCTGCCGCCGCCACCGCCGGTCGCCGACAAGGTCGTGGCGCCCGGCGCCGCGCCACAGGGACCCCGCCGCATCGAGGATTTCCGTTCCAGGCGGCAGGAGACGCAGCAGGGTGGCCGCACCATCATCACCGAACCGGGTCGCGTGATCGTGCGTGATCCGAGCGGACAGTCGTTCATCCGGCACAACGAAAGCGATCGATTCCGTCGCGGGGCGCGGGATATCCGGCAGGAGCGCGTCGGTAACGACACACGCAACATTGTCGTGCGGCCGGACGGCACGCAGATCATTACCGTCAACGATCGCGACGGCCGGATGATGCAACGAATCCGCCGTGATCCGCGCGGTCAGGAAATCGTGATCATCGACAACAGACATCCCGGCCACGGCGGCCGGGGCGGTTCGCTCGCCGCAGGCGTCGCCGCCGGCATCGCGGCCGGCGCGATCGGCAGCTACTTCGTGTCGCTGCCGCCGCCGCATATCGGGATTCCGCCCAATCGTTACATCGTCGAAGCGGAAGGCGCGCCGCCTGAACTGATCTACGACACCCTGATGGCGCCGCCGGTGGAGTCGATCCAGCGGTCTTATACGCTCGACGAAGTTCGTTACAGCCCGATGGTGCGCGCGCGGATGCCGAGCATCGATCTCGACACCATCAATTTCGAGACCGGATCGTGGGATATCTCCGATGATCAGGCCGCGAAACTGCAGGTGATCGCCGACGGCATCAACCGTGTCGTCTCGCGCAATCCGGGCGAGGTGTTCCTGATTGAAGGCCACACCGACGCGGTGGGCAACGACATCGACAACCTGTCGCTGTCGGATCGCCGGGCGCAATCGGCCGCGGAGCTGCTGACGCAGCAATTCCAGGTGCCGCCGGAGAATCTGGTGACGCAAGGCTATGGCGAGCAGAACCTTAAAATCCAGACCGACGGTCCCTCGCGGGAGAACCGGCGCGTCACGGCGCGGCGCATCACGCCGCTCCTGAATGGCGGGCAGGCCGCAGGGTATCAACAGCCGCCCAACTGACAGAGATCAGACGAAATGAAGAAGGCCGGGAATATTCCCGGCCTTCTTCATTATAACACAACATAACACAACCCCGCCGAAGCCTCGCTCCTCCATGACGGGGGATGATCCCGATTGTTACAGCCCCAGCTTCTTCTTGCGCTGGCCGAGCGTGCGCAAACGCAGCGCATTCAGCTTGATAAAGCCGGCCGCGTCGCGGTGATCATAGGCGACAGCGCCTTCCTCGAAGGTGACGAGATCCTGATCGTACAGTGAATACGTGCTGTCGCGACCGACCAGGATGACGTTGCCCTTGTAGAGTTTCAGCCGCACCTGTCCGGTGACATAACGCTGGCTCTGATCGATCGCGGCCTGCAACATCTCGCGCTCGGGCGAAAACCAGAAGCCGTTGTAAACCAGCTCGGCGTATTTCGGCATCAGTTCATCCTTCAGATGCGCCGCGCCGCGATCCAGCGTGATCTGCTCGATGCCGCGATGGGCGACGAGAAGGATGGTGCCGCCCGGCGTCTCGTACATGCCGCGCGACTTCATGCCGACGAAACGGTTCTCCACCAGGTCGAGCCGGCCGATGCCGTTGGCGCGGCCGAGTTCGTTCAACTTCGCGAGCAAGGCGGCGGGAGACAACCTGCTGCCGTCGATGGCGACGGCGTCACCCTGCTCGAAATCAATGGTGATGCAGGTCGGCTGGTCCGGGGCCGCCTCGGGGTCGATGGTGCGCGAATAGACGTAATCCGGCACTTCCTGCGCCGGGTCTTCCAGCACCTTGCCTTCGCTGGAGGCGTGCAGCAGATTGGCGTCCACGGAGAACGGCGCTTCGCCGCGCTTGTCCTTGGCGATCGGAATCTGATGCTGTTCGGCGAACGCGATCAGTTGCTCGCGCGAACGCATATCCCATTCCCGCCACGGCGCGATGATGGTGATGTCGGGCTTGAGCGCGTAATAGCCAAGCTCGAACCGGACCTGATCGTTGCCCTTGCCGGTCGCGCCATGCGCGACCGCGTCGGCGCCGACCTTCTCCGCGATCTCGATCTGCTTCTTCGCGATCAGCGGCCGCGCGATCGAAGTGCCGAGCAGATACTGTCCCTCATAGACCGCATTGGCGCGGAACATCGGGAAGACATAATCGCGAACGAACTCCTCGCGTAAGTCCTCGATGAAGATGTTCTCGTCCTTGATTCCGAGCAACTGCGCCTTCCTGCGCGCGGGTTCGAGTTCCTCGCCCTGACCGAGATCCGCGGTGAAGGTCACGACCTCGGCGCCGTAGGTGGTCTGCAACCATTTCAGGATAATCGAGGTATCGAGCCCGCCCGAATAGGCGAGCACGACCTTCTTCACCTTCTTGCTCATGGAAATCCTGTGATGACGTGAATTCGGCGGGACTATAGGCGGAACCGGACTCCACGCAAGGTCCGAGCGCTCATACCGGCTTCTCCGGCGCGGGCACGGGCGCGGGGCCGACATCGCGGCCTCGCCATCGCTGTCGCAGGCGATAGCCCGGCCAGGCGAAGCGGGTCAACGCGGCATCGATCCCGGCGTCGCTCTTACGAGTTGACGGCCAGCGGTAGATGTAGCCGTGCACCAGCCAGATCACCAGAAACGCCACCAGGCCCGCCGTCGCCACGTCGGTGAAGAAATGACCGCCGAAGGCCATCCGCAGCACGCTGGTGACCGCGCCGAACGCGAGCGCACCCGCATAGGCCAACGGCCGCCACGCGGGCGGCGTCAGCGCCGCCGGAGCCAGCGTCCAGAACGCGGTCGCGCCCTCACCGGAGAAAAAAGAGCAATTCTTGCCGCACGCGCCGCGCGGGTCCCACCAGGGCATGAACTTCCACGGGCCGCTGAACTCCGTCACCATCACCGGCCGGGGCCGGCCCCAATAGGTCTTGAACGTCAGGTTGGTGAGAATTCCCGCGCTGAGCAGCATCGTGATCAGCAGAAACGCAACGGCCCGGCCCGACATCATCAACGGGCGATCCGGACGAAACATCTTGACCGCCAGCGCGACGATCGCGGGGACCGCGAAACCCCACGCCACCCACATCGCGGCATTGCGCGCGAACGAGGCGAGCGCATCGGACTTGAGCGGAAAAGTCCCGGTCGCGGAATCATAGAACAGCGCCGCGAGACGGAGATCGTATTCGGGATGGATCCCGAACACGGCCCCGATCACGAGGGCAAGTCCAAGCGCAATGAATAAGCCGGCGCGGTTCATGGAGCGCGGTTTATAGCGTTTTCGAGCGAAGTGGAAACCGGTTTTCGGATAAGATCGTGGTCGATGAAAAGTTTATGACTGCAGGCATGAAAAGGCCGAGGACGGCTCAGGTCCGCGACGGCGGATCGGGAGGCCGCGGACCGCGTGGAGCTTCACGCCAGGCGCCGGCATTGCGCCCGGCGATCAGCCAGTAAGTGAGGCCGGCGACGACGCCGGCTCCGGTCATGATTTCGAGGTGGCGGCGCACGATGCCATCAAAACGCATGGTCTCGGGATCGAACGGAACCAGGCCAAGATAGCAGGCCGCGCCGCAAATCGCGCCGCCAACGGCGTAGGCGAGTATGCCCCGGATCGACAAGGCTTCGGTGAGAAGGATCACGATCATCGCCGGCAGCAGCGCAAAGCCGCTCACGAAGATGAAGCCGAAGCCGAGAACGACATCCAGCGTATCCGGGTCCGGCAGCGCGACGTCGAGATCGCTGAACTCGGGATACAGCAGCGCCACCACCACAATCGTCCCCGCAACGAAGCACGCCGCCAGGAGCCCGAACAGGATCGCGAACAGCCGGCCGATCATGGCCATGACTGCAATCCATCGGCGATGACGCCTCTCATGTCCTCAATCCGTCATCGCCATCGCGCGGAGAGCCTGACGCTCACGAGCGGACAGCTTCTCGGTCTCTGACTTGAGTTGTCCGCAGGCGGCCAGAATGTCGCGGCCGCGCGGCGTGCGCACCGGAGAGGAGTAGCCCGCATTGAAAACGTATTCGGAAAATTTCTCGATCTGATCCCAGTCGGAGCATTCATAGCGGGTCCCCGGCCACGGATTGAATGGAATCAGATTGATCTTGGCGTGGACGCCCTTGAGCAGCTTCACCAGCCGCCTGGCGTCTTCGAGCGAATCGTTGACGCCCTTGAGCATCACGTATTCGAATGTGATCCGTTTTGCGTTGGAGGCCGCCGGATAATCACGGCACGCCTGCATCAGTTCGGCGATCGGATATTTGCGGTTCAACGGCACCAGCTCATCGCGCAGTTCGTCACGCACCGCATGCAGCGAGATCGCCAGCATGACGCCGATCTCCTCACCGGCGCGAACGATGTTCGGAACCACACCCGACGTCGACAACGTGATCCGACGCTTCGAGATGCCGATGCCTTCATTGTCGGCGACAATCAGAAGCCCATCGCGAACCGCGTCGAAATTGTAAAGCGGTTCACCCATCCCCATCATCACGATGTTGGTGACAAGGCGGTTGCCATGCGGCGTCTCGCGGTCGGCCCAGTCGTTCAAGCGATCGCGCGCAACCATGATCTGGCCGACGATCTCGCCCGCCGTGAGATTGCGCACCAGGCGCTGGGTTCCGGTGTGGCAGAAGGAACAGTTCAGCGTGCAGCCGACCTGCGACGAGACGCACAGCGTGCCGCGGTCGGTCTCGGGAATGTAGACGCATTCGACTTCGTGCGGCTTTTCGAGATCGTCACCGCTCGGCAGCCGCAGCAGCCATTTACGTGTTCCATCGCTGGAAACCTGTTCGGCGACCACTTCGGGGCGATCGACCGTGACGTGCTTTTCGAGCTCGGCACGCATGTCTTTCGACACGCTGGTCATTTCGGCGAAGGTTTGGGCCCCGCGAACATACATCCAGTGCCAGAGCTGCTGCACCCGCATCCTGCGTTGCTCCCGCGGGATGCCGATCGCGGCGAGCCGCTCGGCGATCGCCGCGCGCGACAAGCCTATCAGCGAAGGCTTCGCCGGCGGCATGTAGGTTGCCAGCGCGACTTTCTCAAGGGGAGCGCCGCCATCAGCCATTTCGGACGCAGCCGTCCTGTTCGCCGCGACGGATGTCTCGGTCGATATGGTGCTCAGGTTGCCGGGCGTCTCAGTCATGCAGCATGACATAGGCTTTCCAGCGCCCGCTGAAAAGCCGGTAAACACGGCAAGGGCAGCGATGACGGGGGCTGATTCAACTGCGTTGAACCAGACTCAACCCCCTTCTTTCGACCGAGCACAATCCTGTTTCGAAAGCCGGTTTCCACTTTGCGCTGGCGCGGCCCTTCGGGTCGGGATCATATGCTAGAGTCTGTTTCAACTGCGTTGAACCAGACTCGTCGCTTATCTTTATGTTTGAGCATGATCTTTTCCGAAAACCGGTTTCCACTTTTCGGGATCATGCTCTAGCGCTTGCAATCCTGCGCGACCTTGTCCAGCGCCTGGGACAGTCCCTTGAGGGAAAACACGTCGGTGGTTTGCGTCCCCCTCGACGACACACCCTTGACGGTCGCTTCGGAGCCCTTGCGCATGGCATCGATCAGCCGATCCTCATCGGCGGCGTTCTTGATCCAGATGCCGTCGCCCTGGGTATACATCGCGTAGCTCGCGCCGCTGACCTCGACCGTAGCTTCCGAGCCGGGCTTGAGCGGATAGCCCATTGTGACTGATACTTCGTTCGTCACTTTCTCCGCCGGCCGGGTGGAAACGAAGGCGTAGGCCGTATCGCGCGGCCGATTCGGCGGATTGGTCTTTGAAGACGTCGGCTTGGAGAGAGCGAAACACACTTTCTTGCCATTCGGCGAAGCGGTGTAGGCGCCCCATGCGCCGAACTGTCCCATCAGCGTCGGCTCGGAACTGCCGGCTGTCGGTGCGCTGAATGCGGGAGCAAGGCCGAGCCCACCTGCGAGCAGACTTCCCACCAGAACTGTCAGCAATTGCCGCATAGACATCATCAAATCTCGTCCTTCATCATTTGTGCTGGAAGATGGCTTGACGTGCGCGGATCACACATCACCGGGAATAACTGGAAACGCCTGATTTGTGAAGGCGGCCCATCCTTGCGGCTCGCGGCACGATTCGCAAGTTCTCTTCCCGCATCGGCACACGATGACGCCGCGCACGATCGCGTGACGAAGTCATGCATCCATAGCGATCGCGACAGGAGCCACGCCTTCATCATGAAGTTGAGGGTATCAGCAGCTTGATGCGCTTAGGCGGCTTCGTTCTCTATCCCGCGCTTTAATGCCGCGTGCGCGGCCTCGCGATGCTCCGGCGTGATATGCGCGGCGACGATCCTGATCGCCGTCGCGAGCACCGCGGCGTCGTCGGTGAAGCCGAGCACCGGCAGCATGTCGGGAACGAAATCAAGCGGCAGGACGAAGTAGGCGATGGCGCCGAGCAGCGACGCCTGCACATGACGCGGCGTTTGCTTGTCGAATGCGCAGTAGTAGGCAGCCAACAGATCTTCGGCGAAGGGCACGTGAGCAACGACGCGCTTCAGCTTGCTCCAGAACCGCCGGCGCACATTGTCGCGGTCCTGCGCCAGCCGATCGGCCGGCTCAAATCCCACGCTGTGTTTCGATGCCGCCATCAAGGTTCCCGAACGTATGTCGCGGCTCGTCAATGCCGCCGCACCTACAAAGTGGGAGCTATGTTTCTCCGCTGCAAGATCACAGGAAAAATCACAGGATCGACTCGCTCAGATCCCGCCGCACTGTCCCGCGATCGCGTTCATCGCTTCCGCCAGCCTGATGTCGCGCTCGGTGACGCCGCCGGCATCGTGGGTCGCGAGCACGACCTCCACCGTCCTGTAGACATTGCGCCACTCCGGGTGGTGGTCATTCTTTTCGGCGACCAGCGCGACGCGGGCCATGAAGCCGAAAGCCTCGTTGAAGTCCCGGAACGTGAAAGTTCGCGTGATGGCCTCGCGACCGGCGACCGGCGACCAGCCCGGCAGTTCGTTGAGCGCTCTGCTTCGTGCTTCATCCGATAATCGCTCCACCATGTTTGTCTCCTTTCGCAGGTTGGGAACAGGCTATGGTCAGCCAGGTTCACATTGGCGTGTTTTAGGGGCGAAGCGGAGCCTGCCGACCCCGAAGAATCCCATGAAATGTTGCTTCCGGCCGGGATTGAGCATATAAGAGCTATTTACGATGTATCTTATAAACGGATGTTCCCGGTCCCCGCCCGGCGTTTCCGCACTGGTATGTGATATAACGCCTTGGCTAAGGCGTTTGTTGATATATACGGCCTATATCGAGAACGGGCATCGCGGAGCCGCGCTTACGCGAGGGTTTGCGCCGGTGTTCGTCGCGTTTCCTATCTGCCTTCGCGGAGTCTTCGAGATGACCTTCGTTGTCACCGAAAATTGTATCAAGTGCAAATACATGGATTGTGTGGAGGTATGTCCGGTCGACTGCTTCTACGAAGGCGACAATATGCTCGTCATCAATCCCGACGAGTGCATCGACTGCGGCGTGTGCGAGCCTGAATGTCCGGCCGAGGCCATCAAGCCTGACTCCGAGCCGGACCTCGAAAACTGGCTCAAGCTGAACGCCGAATATTCCGCGGCCTGGCCGAACATCACCATCAAGCGCGATGCTCCCGCCGACGCGAAAACGTTCGACGGCGTCGCCGGCAAGCTGGAGCAGTATTTTTCGGCGAATCCCGGTCAAGGCGACTGAGCGATCCCATCGAAGCGGCAGAAACTCTGGTGACGCGGCTTGCGGCCAGGAACATCAGTGTGAAGCGAGCCTATGAGGCCCCCGCCGCTGACGATGGCGCGCGGATACTGGTCGATCGCCTATGGCCCAGGGGTCTCCGCAAGACGGATGCCGCCATCGATCTCTGGATAAAGGATATCGCGCCCAGCACCGGGCTGCGCAAATGGTTCGGGCATGATCCCGCCCGCTGGCCGGAGTTCCGGCAGCGGTATGTGGAAGAGATTGAACGGCACCCCGAACAACTCGACGAACTGCGGACCCGCGCGAGAACGGGACGGATCACGCTGGTGTTTGCGGCCCATGATGAAGCACACAACAGCGCGGTCGTCCTGAGAGACGTTCTTCTGGGCCGCGCCAGCTGAACCGCTCCATCCCGGAGGGCCGGCTGCGCTCAAAAGCGCGACAGCCGTTTCTGCCGATCATTAGAGCATTTTTGCTTCTGACTGAATCAGAAGCAAAGCTCTGGATTATTGTTTTAACGCGTTTTCTTCACGCGAACCGGTAGCCATCCTCGGATCAAGCCCGAGGACATGCTTCGCTCGAAAACGCTGTAGCAAGGCTCGACCTGTCAGGGCGCCATCAATCGCCGCCGCCCGCGGTCGAGCGGCGCAGTCCCCGCTCGACGAGACGGGCAAGGCGCCTGGAAAACTCAAGCGCATCACTGGGGCGGTCTCCATCGAGCACGCGCGCATCGTCGAGCAGCATCCGCGCGGCGTCCTCCCTGAACTCGCGATCATCCTGCCCGAGCGCTGCCAGCGAAGCGATCAGGGGATGCCCCGGATTCACCTCGAGCACCGGCTTGGATGCGCCCGCCAATTGTCCGACTCCGAGGAGGATTTTTTCCAGCTGCCGGTCGGGTCCCGACTCGGCTGCGACGAGGCAAACCGGGCTATCGGTGAGACGGTCCGACGAGCGGACGTCCGAGACCAGGTCCGAAAGCGTTGTCTTGAGGAAGGCGAGAAACTCCGTGACGCCCTCGCTGAGGTCCGGTGATGGCTCCGTGCCGGCGTCGAGGCGCGGGATCGCGGCCAGATCCGCCGCGCCCTGCGTCACCGATTTGAACGGCTTTTCCTCGAAGCTCGGTCCGGACGTGACCCAGAAGCTGTCGACGGGATCGGACAGCAGGAGAACCTCCACGCCGCGAGCGCGAAACCCTTCCAGATGCGGCGAGGCTTCGAGACGGGAGGCATCCTGCCCGGCGAGATAGTAGATCGAGGTCTGATTCTCCTTCAGGGAGCCGGCATAGTCCTTGAGACTCCGCAACGATCCGGCCGTTGTCTTGAAGCGGGAGAGCCGAAGAACGGTGTCGCGCCGATCGGCGGCATCGTAGATGCCTTCCTTGAACATCGGACCGAAGGCTTCCCAGATTTTCCCGTAGGCCTGCGCGTCCTTGTCAGCCAGCTTCTCAAGCTCGCCGAGGATACGGCCGGTGATGCTCTTCTTGATCGCGGCCAGGATCTGGCTTTCCTGAATCATTTCGCGCGAGATATTGAGCGGAAGGTCCGCCGAGTCGACGACACCGCGCACGAATCGCAGATAGCGGGGCAACAGATCAGCATCCTCGGTGATGAAGACCCGCCTCACATAAAGCTTGAGCTGATGCTTCTTGTCCGGTTCGAACAGATCGAAAGGCCGGTTCTGCGGTACGAACAGCAGCGCCGTGAACTCCTGCCGTCCCTCGGCGCGGAAATGCACCGTCAGCGCGGGTTCGTCGAACTGGCCCGCGACGCTTCGGTAGAAATCGGCGTATTCGGAAACGCTGATCTCGCCGCGCGGCCGGGTCCAGAGCGCCGCGCCATCGGCGATCTCGGCCGGCTCGGCTCCGGGCTTCTCGATGAGAGCGATCGGAACCGGCACATGCCCCGATTGCTCCCTGATCATCTGCTCCAGCTTGACCCGATCGGCATACCCCGTGGCGTCTTCGGTCAGATGAAGCGTCACGCGGGTTCCTCTCGCGGGAGCTTCACTCTCATCCACGGGCGTGACCGTGAAAGTCCCCTTCCCGTCCGATGACCAGCGCCACGCCTCCCTGGCGCCCGCGCGCCGCGAGACCACATCGACCTGATCGGCCACCATGAAGGCCGAATAGAATCCGACCCCGAACTGACCGATCAAAGAGACGCCGTCGCCCGACTCCGCGGCCTGAGCCTGCTCGATGAAGGCCTTGGTGCCCGACCGTGCGATGGTTCCCAGCGCGTCGACCAGTTCGTCCCGGCCCATGCCGATGCCGTTGTCCTCGACCGTCAGTTGCCGCCGTTCCGCATCGATGGCGATGGAGATCTGCGGCCTGGTCTCGTCCGCCAGCAACGCGGGATCGCTGATCGCCTCATAACGCAGACGCTCGCAGGCGTCCGCGGCATTCGAAATCAGCTCCCGCAAGAATACGTCCTTGTCGGAATAGACCGAGTGCACCATCATCTGGAGCAGCTTGGCCACATCCGCCTCAAACACCCGGCTTTCGGCCGCGCCGTTCTTGTCGATTGTCGAGGTCATATCTTCTACCCTTGATCAACTTGACGCAAAAACTCAGTGCGATTCAGAAGTTTACCTTCTCGTCCCGACGGGTCCGGTCAAGCTAGCCTCCGAGCCTGCCCGCACGACAAGACGCCGGTACGGCCTGGATTCTGATGTTTGCATCAGGTGTTTGCATCAGGTTCGCAATGGACACGCGAATCCGGGAACCGGAGTTCCCCGCGCCGGGATGATATAGAAGCCATCCGCGTGTCATTCCAGTGCGTTGCGCCTGCCGCGCCCCCGGAAAAATGCGTGGTCGCCAGCCCGGCACCGGCGAGTCATTTAGAATAAACCTAATCTCGTGCGGTAGTAATGCGAAGCCCGCTTCGCTAAACACGTTGCAACGATCTTGAAGGGTACCGCCCGCGCCTCCTGGATTCTGCAAAATACTGACCCGGCGACGAGACAAATGGACAATCCGGATAGATTGACAGTCGATGGCGACGAACTCTGGCAGCGAAAGAAGCGCCGCGCCTTCTTCATCAATCAGCTCTATCAATGGCACTGGATCAGCTCAGGCCTGTGTTTGATCGGCATGCTGCTGTTCGCCCTGACCGGAATTACGCTGAACAACGCCGGTCAGATCGAATCCAAGCCCGCGGTGACGATGCGTCAGGCACAACTGCCGCAGGCTCTGATCGCCGACCTGACGTCTGATCCAGGCAACGCCAAGGCGGCTCTGCCACCCGGCATCAGCGAGTGGCTGCGGCGCGAGATCGGCGTCAGCACCGCGGGACGCGACACCGAATGGTCGTCCGACGAGGTCTATGTCGCTCTGCCCCGGCCTGGCGGCGACGCATGGCTCAGCATCCAGCGCGACGGCAGTGGCGCTGTGTCGTATGAGGTGACCGACCGCGGCTGGATCGCCTATCTCAATGATCTGCACAAGGGCCGTCACACCGGCAAGGCGTGGAGCTGGTTCATCGACGTGTTCGCGGCCGCCGCGATCACCTTCTGTCTCACCGGCCTGTTGCTCCTGCAGCTTCATGCCAGGCGGCGACCGGCTACCTGGCCCGTCGTGACTCTGGGGTTGATGATTCCAACCCTGCTCGCTGTTCTTCTCATCCATGGCTAGAAGGTAAACAATGCGCCTTTTGATTTCCGCCGCACTCACGACCCTTGCCGCAAGTTCGTCGCTGGCTTCCGAGGCGACAATCAGCATCGATGTTCCCCAGCTCGACGTCGCCGAGTACCACAAGCCTTACGTCGCGATGTGGGTGGAACAGGCCGACGGCGGCAAGATCACCAATCTAGCCGTGTGGTACGACGTCAACCACAAGAAGAACGAGGGTACGAAGTGGCTCAAGGACGTGCGGCAGTGGTGGCGCCGCACCGGCCGTGAACTCGCGCTGCCCGTCGATGGATTATCCAGCCCGACCCGCGCGCCCGGCACCCATCAGGTCAAGTTTGATAGCGCCAGCAAACCGCTCGAAGGACTGACGCCGGGCAAATACCAGCTCGTCATCGAGGCTGCTCGCGAAGTCGGCGGCCGTGAGTTGCTGAAGATCCCCTTCGAATGGCCGCCGAAGGCTCCCGCGACCAGCGAAGCCAAGGGGGAGCGTGAGCTTGGCGCGGTCACATTGAAATTGACGCCCTAGAGCGTCGCTTCCGATGACATCAGGAACAGAACGCCACGAGTCGATCTGACGCGCTTTTCTCGGGAGCCGATACTTATCGTTCGAAAACGCCTTGGTCCGCGCACTCGAACCCACCGTGCATTAATCGCCTCACAGCTTTCATGGAAAGGATTTCGCCATGACCAACCATCTCAAGCTCGCATTGATCGCGGCGACGGTTTCGCTGCTTGCCCCGCCTGCGCAGGCTCATCGCGCCTGGCTGCTGCCATCCGCCACCGTCCTGTCCGGCTCCGACCTCTGGGTCACGGTCGACGGCGCCATCTCTAACGACCTGTTCTATTTCGAGCATAACCCGTTGCCGCTCGACAAGCTGGCGATCGAAGGTCCCGACGGCAAGGCCGTCACCCCGGAGAACCTGGCTAAAGGCCGCTTCCGCAGCACCGTCGATTTCAAGCTGGCGCAACCCGGCACCTACAAACTGAGCCTGACGCACCAGGGCCTGTTCGCGAGTTATAAACTGGACGGCGAAAACAAGCGCTGGCGCGGCAAGCCCGACGAACTGGCCAAGGCCATTCCCGCCAAGGCGACTGATGTGAAGGTCACGGAAAACCGCAGCCGGATCGAAACTTTCGTCACATCGGGCAAGCCTTCGTCCAACACGCTGAAACCGACCGGCGTTGGACTTGAGATGATTCCGGTGACCCATCCCAACAATCTGGCGGTGGGAGAGAAGGCAACGTTCCGCCTCGTGCTGGACGGCAAGCCTGCCGGCAATGTCGCGGTCGAGATCGTTCCGGGCGGGATCCGCTATCGCGACACACTGAACGACAGCAAGGCCACCACCGACGAGTCCGGCACTTTCAGCGTCACATTCCCGGATCCCGGCTTCTACTGGGTGAAAGCATCGGTGCAGGACGACAAGAGCACGATCAAGGACGCGCAGCAGCGCCGCAGCACGTACATCACCACGGTCGAAGTGCTGCCGCAGTAACGCGATGACCGCGCCGGTCACGCGGCGTGTGGCCATCCCGATCATCCCGGAGATGCCGCACGCCGTACCTTCGGCGGAGCGCATCCGGGAGTTCGCCGGCACGACCATGGGCACGACGTGGTCGGTCAGGTTTGTCGGATCGTCCGCCAGCGCGCAAACGGTGCAGCGGATGATTCCGCGAGCCCTTGAGCGCGTGATCGCGCAGATGAGCCCGTGGGAAGACCAGTCCGACATCAGCCGGTTCAACCGCCTCACGTTGAACCAATGGCAGGATCTGCCGCCGGAGTTCGGCCGGGTCATGGTGAGCGCGCTGCGCATCGCGGCGGAATCCGGCGGCGCTTATGATCCCACCATGGGAGCGCTGGTCGATCTCTGGGGTTTTGGTCCGAGCGGCGCTCGCGCCTCGCCGCCATCGCCGGATGAGATTGACGGACGCCGCCGGGAGTGCGGATGGCGGCGGCTCGACCTGAATGCCGCCGCCTACCGCCTGCGGCGATCCAGTCACGGACTGCTCGATCTCTGTGGCATCGCCAAGGGATTTGCGGTCGATCTGGTGGTGGAAACCTTGCGCGGGCTCGGGATCCACAACGCGCTGGTGGAGATCGGCGGCGAATTGCGGGGCCTCGGCGTCAAGCCGGACGGCAGCCCGTGGTGGGTCGAGATCGATCGGCCGGCGCGGCCAAAGGACAATACCGCCGCCGAACCGATCCTGGTCGCGCTGCACCAGCTTGCGATCGCGACATCCGGATGCGAACGCGGCTTCACGCGCGGCGCGGACCACTTCTCCCACACCCTGGATCCGCGAACCGGATGGCCGATCACCAACGGCATGATGACCGCGACTGTCCTGCATTCCTCGTGCATGGAAGCCGATGGCTACGCCACCGCGCTGATGGTGCTTGGACCTGACGCCGGTGTCGATTTCGCCGTCAAGCACCAGCTTGCGGCTCTCATCCTGTTCAGGCATGGCGATGCGGTCATGGAACGGACGACGCCGGCTCTCGATGCCATGCTGGCGTGAGAGTGATCATGCCCTGACCGCAAAACCAGCCTCCGCTTTCACGGAATACGCGGGAAGCTCGCCCACCAGCGCGATCGCCTCCCGCAGAACGTCGACGCGCGCATCAGCCTTCACACCGTTCTCGGCAAGATAGCGCCGAAACCCGCGCGCGCCGGGCACGCCATGAAACGCGCCGACAAGATGCCGGGTGATGGAATGCAGCCGCGCGCCGCCCGCAAGCTGTTCCTCGATGTAGGGGACCATGGCTTCCAGCGCCTGCTTCATCGTCGCATGTGGCCGTGCCTCTCCAAAGAGTACGGACTCGACTTCCAGCAAACGCCACGGCTCCTGATAGGCGGCGCGACCCAGCATGACGCCATCGACATGCGCCAGATGCTGTTTCGCTTCCGCGATCCCGTCGATGCCGCCGTTGATGATGATGGGCAGGCCGGGAAACGACGCCTTCAACCGGTAAACCCTGCCATAGTCCAGCGGCGGAACATTGCGGTTCTCCTTCGGAGACAGCCCCTGAAGCCAGGCTTTCCGCGCGTGGACGATCAGCGCGTCAACGCCGGCGGCGACAACCTTGCACGCGAACGCATCAAGGGCGGATTCCATGTCCTGGTCGTCGATACCGATCCTGCACTTCACGGTGACCGGAACCGAAACCGCGCGTTTCATGGCGTTGACGCTCTCGGCGACGATGTCCGGTTCGGCCATCAAGCAGGCTCCGAACCGTCCGTCCTTCACACGGTCGGACGGGCAGCCGACGTTCAGATTGATTTCGTCGTAACCGAAATCCTCGCCGATCCTTGCGGCGGTCGCGAGATCGGCCGGATCTGATCCGCCGAGCTGGAGCGCGACCGGGTGCTCAACATCGCTGAACCCGAGCAAACGATCGCGCGCGCCATGAATCACAGCACCAGCCGTCAGCATCTCGGTGTAGAGCCACGCCCTGCGCGTGAGCAGACGATGGAACACACGGCAATGACGGTCGGTCCAATCCATCATCGGGGCGACACTAAATATGGATTCGCATTTCTTTGCGTATTTTTCTTTTGTTATCAGTGCCATATCTCAAATATCTCTCAAATATCCGTCTCTATGACCCGCCTGCACGCCAACTATATGTAGATCGTTTTTGACTGAAATTGACCATTTTCTCATTTCAGTACAACATGTAGTACCAAAACAGAGACCGCGTTGTACCGAAAATGGGCACCATAATACCGCGCCGCCGAGCTGACGGCTCGACCGCCTATCTTGCACAGATTTTGAAGAAACAAGATGGCCGGATCGTACACCGCGAGTCGCGAACGTTCGACCGAAAGGCGGTGGCAAAGGCGTGGATCGAGAAGCGCGAGGCCGACATCGCCGCTCCCGGTGGACTTGAGCGAGCACAGACTCCGAAGGGTACGCTGCACATTGGCGATCATCCAGCACTGGGCGGGCACTCGAACTTCGCAAGCGGAATCTTTCGATCGTCTGTAAGAGCATCGAAGACTTCGGCGATGGCCGAAAGTACACGCCGATCGACTTGGTTAAGGAGGCGCGCGGCTGTGACGCGGATACCGCGCTGGGTTGGTTGCTCGACCGGCTTCCGGATGATGAGCCGAAGATCGTTCTGGTCAATGGACCGAAGACCATCGCGAGAATCCGATCGGAAGGGCGTGAGCCTCTTGTTGAGAGGTCGTTTCACGACAACGATAATCGGCCGCGCGTTGCCA
Organism: Nitrobacter sp. TKz-YC01; assembly: GCF_047824785.1. Classification (GTDB taxonomy): domain Bacteria; phylum Pseudomonadota; class Alphaproteobacteria; order Rhizobiales; family Xanthobacteraceae; genus Nitrobacter. The sequence goes on from NZ_CP181167.1 coordinate 3,498,173, forward strand.
CCAACGCACCGGGCTCATCATTCAAGCGTTTCGTTCCTGGGCAGTTCGAAGTCGCCGAGTACTTGATCAAGGGTATCTTGCCCTTGCACGGCGTCGCATTTCTTGGCGGGCAGTACAACTCCGGCAAGACCTTTTTTGCGATGGACGTCGGGATGCACCTCATCCACGGAGCGGAGTTCCTTGGACGTAAGACTAAGCCCAGCGCGGTACTATGGATTGCTGCGGAAGGCGCGGGCATCGTGGAGCAACGCATGGAGGCCGCGAGGCTTGCGAAGTTCGAGGCTTGCATTGGTGTAACTCACTTCCCGTTTCTTTGGAAAGAGCCGAAGCTGGAGAAGGACACCGATGCCATTCTCGCCAGCCTTGGCACCATGATCCGGGAAGCGAAGAACGAATGCGAACAGCATCACCCTGACCGGCCTCTGCGGCTTGTCGTGGTCGATACGTTGCCAGCCTATTTTTCGCTTAAGGATGAAAACGACAACGCTGAAGTCGCGACCTTCGTGGCGAAGCTGGGCAAAATCGCGCGAGATATGAATGTCCTGATCATGCCGATTCATCATGTCGGCAAGAACGCAGATGGCGGACTCCGGGGTGCAAGCGCATTAGGCGCTGGCGCGGACGCTGTGCTTGTCACTTTGGCGGATATCCATCCCACGACCGGGCAAGTAACTGGACCGCGCACCTTGTCACTCGCAAAGACTCGGGGCGGCGCACCCGGCCCGCTGACAACATTCAGTATCAACGAGGTTGTGATCGGGGTTGATCGGGATGGCGAGGATATTCCGGTGGGTTATGTGCAGTACGCTCCTCTGGAAGCGAGCAGCAAGGGCAAGGGTAAGAGCAAGCCGCTGTCACGTGGCGACCGGTGTTTCTTCGCCGTACTCGACGAAACTATCCTGGCCCATGGTAAGGAACACCGGGTGCATGGCGATGGCCCCGTGGTTCGCGCTGTATCCCGCGAAGTTGTGCGTAAGGAATTTGCCCGACGCTATGTCGAAGATGGTTCAGGCAATGCCGGCTCAGGCGAGCGCAGCGCATGGAAGCGGGCGTTCGATAATGCCATGACGGCAGGCAGCGTGGGGGGCGAGCAGTTCAATGTCGAGAATGCATTGATTTGGCGGGTATAGCGTCCCCGGTTTCGCGACGTTGGAGGGACGTGACGCGCCAGTGTATCTAATTGAATATATTTAATATTTAGCGTCCCCAAATCTATTGTCACTTTAGGGACGCTAGAGACGCTGGCAAAATCCGCACCCACCACCCCCTTTGGGGGTGGTGGGTAGGATGCCCAAAATAGCAAGCGTCGCAGCGTCCCTGGGTCCTATAGGGGACGCTTTTTTGGGTCGCTAAAAAACTATATATATCAACTACTTAAAAAGTAGCGTGTCAATCGGCCCTTTAATTGCGGGTTGTTGTCAACTCTCTTTTTGAAGCCATTCGGCAAAGTGGTAACGCTCGGCCCGACGGAGCAGGTCCGGGTTGCGCAGACGGGGCGAGCGCGGCTGGTGGATCGATAGCCAACTCGTATAGTGGGCCGATTAGCTGTCACCTGGCTTCAATGCGATCAGTTGCCCGTCGCTGGGGTCATGGTCCTTTCCGAGGTCGCAAGCGCCTCATGATGATGTCCGGATCGGGCGCCTCATCGTTTGCAACGGGGTGCGGACGAGCCGCCACCAGCCGATTGACCGAGGTCACCACGACCACCGTCCCAGCGGGACATCGCCAGCCCGGCGGACCGGGCCAGGAACTTGCAAAATAAGGTCAGGCCGGCGCGTTGCCCCAGTCGAATGATGTGCCGTCGACCCAGATGCAGTGGAGGATGACAGCGATCTTGCGGGCGATAGCAACCTTTGCCTTTTTCATGCCGATCCGCTTCGCAAGTTTCATACCCCAGGCTTTGAGGGAGGACCATTTCTTTGTTCGATAAAGCAGAACGGTCGCCGCCTCGTAAAGGTACGTTCGGAGGAGCCTGTCGCCCCATCGGGATATCTTGCCACTAGTGTCAGTCTCACCAGATTGGTTGCGCCGAGGTGTGAGGCCGAGATAGGCGCCGACTGTCGAGGCCGATCGGAAGCGAGACGGGTCATCGATCGTATGGCGGAACGTCAAGGCGGTGACCACGCCGACACCAGGAACTGTCATCAGGCGACGCGTCGTCTCGTCCGACTTCGCCAATCGGCGGACCTCGTCGTCAAATTTGCTTTGCTGCTGGCAGATGAGTTCATGAATCGACAAGAGCGGCGCGATCACGCTGAGGAGTTGATGATCTTCGCCCAATAGCTCGCCAACCTGGTTACGGAACTGTTGGCCAATGGCGCGAGGGAATAGCAACCCACACTCCTTGATCAGACTGCGGACCTGGTTCTCGATATCCCGGCGTATGGACACAAGGCGGAATCGCGCCACGAGGATAGCTCGAACCTTCTGGCTCTTCTCACTCTTGATTTTGACTTCTCGAAACCAACCAACCCGCACCAGTTCGGCAAGGCCCCGAGCATCGTTCTGATCGCTTTTGTTCATGCGGACCGATAGTGCTGCGTGTGCATGCCTTGCATCGATGCAAACGACGGGGAGTTCGACCCTACGAAGCTCATGCCAAAGCCAGCTCGCCATTGCGCCCGTCTCAAAGCCGATACGCTCCGCCAGTGGCGCATGTTTACGAAGTAACTTTGACAGATCTCCAGGATGAGACTTGGCCTTTCCTTCAAAAATTGCTTCACCCGTCTCATTGACTACGCAAACCGCAGTCTCTCTCTGCGAGACATCTAGCCCGACGTATTGCCGCATGACAGCTCCTCCGAATCGTTTGATTGCGAGAGGTAGACGATAACGGAGCTCTCGTGCCCGAGCGCTGACCGCAATTACGCCATCGTTCGCAAATTTGACCCCGTATCGGCGTTCAATTTTGACGCCTTTGCGCGGCGTGGTTTGATAGCGCTCGACTCGTCGGAGCTGGCCGGGATTGCGGAGACGAGGCGAGCGCGGGTGGCGTGATCGTCGTCGCGGCTTTTGAATCGCCAGCTGTCGTTGCCGGTCTCGACAATGTCGCAGTGGTGGGTGAGCCGGTCGAGCAGCGCGGTTGTCATCTTGGCGTCGCCGAACACGCTTGGCCATTCGCCAAAGGCGAGATTGGTTGTGACGACGATGGACGTGCGCTCGTAGAGCCTGCTGACGAGATGGAACAGGAGCTGGCCGCCGGATTGAGCGAACGGCAGGTAGCCGAGTTCGTCGAGGACGATGAAGTCCATCCTGGTCAGATGCTCGGCGATACGACCTTGTCGTCCGTTGCGGGTCTCGATCTCGAGGCGGTTGACGAGGTCGACCACGTTGTAGAAGCGACCGCGGGCGCTGGAGCGGATGCAGCTTCTGGCGATTGCGATGGCCAGATGGGTCTTGCCGGTGCCGGTACCGCCGACGAGCACGGCGTTGCGTTGCTGGGCGATGAAGCCGCCGCCGGCGAGGTCGTTGACGAGCGTCTGGTTGATCGGCGTGCCGTCGAACTGGAAGTCGGCGAGATCCTTGGCCAGCGGCAGCTTGGCGATGGTGAGCTGGTACTTGATTGAGCGGGCCTGCTTCTCATTGATCTCGGCGTTGAGCAGGTCGCCGACAATGCGCTGGGGTTCATGCTGGCGCTTGATGGCGGTCGCCATGATCTCGTCGAAGGCAGCTTTCATGCCATAGAGCTTCAACTCACCCATGAGGTCGAACAGTTGAGTACGTTCCATCAGATGGTTCTCCTAAGGCTGTCATAACGGGCACAGTCGGCGATCGGCGCATGGCGCAGGATCAGCGCCGCGGGAGTGAGGATGTTGGCTGGTGGAGCGGGTTCGCGTTGACGGGCCAGGATGTTGAGCACGACGTCAGCGGAATGAACGCCATGAGCGATCGCCTCGGCGCAGGCTGCTTCAACGGCCGGCAGACCATCGGTCAGCACCGCATTGAGGATGTCGACCATCTGCCGGTTGCCATCGTCGGTGCTGGCGAGCCTGCGCCGGATCCGTTCGATCGCGGCCGGCAGCACCCAGTCCTTGAAGGGAGCGCCGTTACGCAAGGCGCCGGGCTTGCGCGCGAGCACCGGCACATAGTGCCAGGGATCGTAGGTCGTCTCGCCGCGTGCGAAGGATCGCGGATGCTCCGCCACGATCCGTCCATCCTGACGGATTACGATGCGGTCGGCCTAGGCCTGAACCTCGACCGGGCGTCCGACGGCGCTGGCCGCGACCGAGTATTTGTTATTGTCGAAGCGTACCAAACAGGTCTTGGAGACAGACGCCGGCACCGCGTGGAAGCCGTCGAACCGGCCGGCATAGGGAACGAGCTTGGGGCGCTCGGCTTCGAACACGTCCCAGATCGTCTGATCGGCCAGTTCCGGATGGCGATGCGCCTTGGCGTAAGTGATGCATTTGTCGAGCAGCCAGACGTTTAGCTCGTCGAGGGTTTTGAATCGCAGCCGTGGTGTGAAGAAGCGTTCCCGGACCAGTCCGACCTGGTTCTCGACCTGGCCCTTCTCCCAGCCCGACGCCGGCGTGCAGGCAACCGGGTCAACCAGATAGTGGCTGCACATCTGCAGGAAGCGGCGATTGTAGCGGCGATCCTTGCCGACAAAGATCGCCTCCACCGCCGTCTTCATGTTGTCGTAGATGCCGAGGCTGCAGGTCCCTTTGAACAGCGCGAACGCCCGGTCATGGGCGTCGAACACCATCTCCTGCGTCTCGCGCGGATAGGCTCGCACGAACAGCATGCGGCTGTGGCACAGCCGGACATGAGCGACCTTCACGATCGCCGTCACGCCGTTGAGGAGAACGATCTCATGGCTCCAGTCGAATTGGTAGGCTTCGCCCGCCGCAAAGCTCAACGGAACATAGGCCGCCGCGGTCGATTGCCCGCGCTCCTTGTTCCACCGCTTGGCGTAACGCCGCACGGCATCGTAACCACCGTCATAGCCGCGGCCGCGAAGCTCTTCGAAAATCCGGATCAAGGTCAGTTGTTCGCGCGCGGATTTGGTCGCGTTCGCCGCCAGCAACACATCGAGCTCAGATGCCCAGTGTCCAAGCTTGGGCCACGGCTGAACCTGCCGCTCGTACTCGAACGAGGTCTCTCCCGACCTCAGCACCTTCCGGACCGTGTTCCGGGACACCTTAAGGTCGCGGGCGATCGCCCTGATCGTCTTGCCCTTGATGAAGTGTTCGCGCCGTATCCGCGCAATCGTCTCCACGACCAGCATCTCCCACCACCTGCTTCGTTACAAAGCAGGCAGCGCAACAGACCAACCTTCAGGGGGTCAATTTTGGACGCCGAGCCCCCGGCTTAGAGGGTCAATATTGCAGGCCGAATGACAGACCGCGGATCGCGCGCAGCCATCATCATGCGACGAGCCAGTGCGCACATGCCAATTGCACTGACCAAAACAGGCATTCGATTAGCTTGCGGGTGACAGAGTCCGCATCAGCATAGGTTGGGGTTGGGGTTGGGGTTGGGGTTTGGCTTCAAACCCAACTCGAAGCAGGTTCAAAGTTTCGGTTATGGAACCGGGTTTTACCTCTGTCGTCAATGTTGCATTGCAGAGCAAAATCCCGGTCTCGACGTCGCGCAGAAATCCGCTATACTTCCCCGCATGATCGAGCCAGCATCTGTCATGGCTTCGACAGCCTATGACTTATATTATCTGGTGAACGGCGAGCGCTACTTCTGGCGCAGCGCAGGTCATGGTGTGTCGCTGATCGACGCGGGGTACGACTCCGGCGTCGCTTGGCGCGCTGCCAATGGCGAAATTGGCCGACAACTCTTAGCCAACGTTATCTCCGTGAATATGCGCGGCACGGATGGCCGGATTGACGCCAACAAGTGCCGCATCGATTTTCGTGGCGGTCGCTTTCTCGTCATCACCGACGCGGGCATCAACGGCAGGGCCGACCGTTTCCGTACCCCCGTCTATCATAATTTCATCCGCGCGCTGCACAAACGCCTTGAGAACGCGCCGGAAGGCAGCATCCGTTTCACGGCTGGCGTCTCGCGAGCGTACCGCAACGCGATGCTGGCGCTCACCGCCATGGCGGGACTACTGTTCGTGGTGACGCCGGCGGTACTGGTGGTTGACTTCCATGAATGGCGCGCGCTCGGCCCACTAACAGCCGGTGCTACATTCATCTGGCCGTTCTGGAAGAAGATCGGCACCAATCGACCACATGCCTACGACCCCCACCATCCGCCGGGCGAGCCGATGGATTAGGTTGTATTGAGCGGGGCGCGGCGCGCCTGGCCTGCTTTGACTTTTAATCGCAGGCCAGATTGACAACCGGATGCGCTGGTTTCTGGCGGAGCCTGAAGCCGAGCAGCGGGGCTGTTGAGTGATTAGAGCAAGAGCGCAGGACAGCCACATCCGCGAACCAGAGGCGGCGCAGTGGGGATTGAGGAATCATCGACGCGGTTTGCAAAATGAACAGTATCCCGTTTGACGGGACAGGCGGGCGCATCGAACACGACGGCCTGCGGTACGTCTATAAGTTTGCGGTACAGCTAGACGCGACTCGATTTTGGGACCGCTTCGACGGGTGATGGCTTCGCAGCGAAGGGTTCATTTTTCCGGACCGTCCGAAAGGCTTACCGACACTTCGTGAGCATGTTGATTTGAATCGATTTGGAAGGCGGCCGACCGGGAGATAATCAGTCCCGAAGCCGTGAATGGCGTGAGCTAAAACATTCAAGTAGCATCTGACGGGAACCGATCCTACCTCGGGAGGCTCTAATGATGTTGCTTAATCGGGTTCTCGTTGCTGGAGGCCTAGTCACGGTCTTTCTAATTTTCACCTTAAGTATGATTTACCGATGAAAGCCCTGCATGCGAAGTGATTTCAGAGCTTAAGCGTCTCTTGATCGTAACGCTTATCACGCTCGGGTCGCCGCCTGCATTTGCCATGCTCGTTCACACTCTGACTCTATTCCGTTCTCAAAGAACAAATCAACGTCGCTAAGTTCAACCCGCGCGATTCCTAACAGTCAGTGAAGACACTACACCACCATCACCGCGCACTCGCAAATGCGATCGTGGGCCATGCGCCCAACTCCATCAACGGGGCGGGTGGACTTCCGTTGACGAAGCGCTCGGCTTTGCCAGAGCGCGCTTGAAGAATTGCGACGGCCCACCTCCACCGCTCTATTTTATAGAACTCCTGTTAGCAAGCTGACTCAAGTGAGATAATCGTCGTTGCTTTGCACACAACGCGCGATCTGTTAAACCGCTCGTTCTACGATTGAAGGAGTGAGATTTTTCCTAAGAGGAAGCCGGGTGTTCGTCGCGAGTGGACGAAGGACGACGTTCGCACTCTCAAGACACTCGTGAAGCAAAAGGCTGGCGTCGCGAAGATTGCAAAGACGTTGAAGCGAACACCAGGCGCAACGGCAGCCAAGGCGCATACGATGGGTGTTTCTCTCAGAATGCAGTAGTGATCGCTATCGCCCTGAGGTGGTGCCGGTTTCTGAGACAGGGGCATAAGGTGGATCGCCCGATGAAAAGGACGATCCGGTATGAAGACACGCAGACGATTTACGGCTGAGTTCAAGGCCAAGGTTGCGCTTGAGGCGATCCGTGGCGAGCGGACGATTTCGGAACTGGCGACAAAGCACCAGCTTCATCCGAACCAGATTACGCAGTGGAAACGGCAGGCCATCGAGAACCTGGCCAAGACGTTCGACGACAAGGCTGCTGATGCGCAGGTCGGCCGGGAAGCCGAGGTGACCAAGCTGCACGCCAAGATTGGCCAGCTTGTCGTTGAGCGGGATTTTTTGGCCAAGGCCTTCGATCGCTGAGCCTGGATCGGAGGAGAATGATGATTGACCCCGATCACAACCGGCTCTCGATCCGCCGCCAGTGCGAACTGGTCTCGATCTCGCGGGCGTCGTTCTACCGACAGCCCGCCGGCGAGACGCCCGAGAACCTCGAACTGATGCGCACCATCGACGAGGCCTTCATGGAGACGCCCTGGTATGGCTCCCGGCAGATGGCCCGGCATCTGCGGCGTCAGGGCTGGTGCGTGGGTCGCAAGCGGGTCCGGCGGCTGATGCGCAAGATCGGTCTGTCGCCGATCTACCAGGCGCCGAGAACCAGCGAGCCGCATCCGCAGCATCGCATCTATCCCTACCTGCTGCGGCACCTGGCGATCGAGCGGCCGGATCACGTTTGGTGTGCCGATGTGACCTATATCCCGATGCGGCGCGGCTTCCTTTACCTCGTGGCCATCATGGACTGGTTCAGCCGCAAGGTCCTGGCCTGGCGGTTGTCGAACACGATGGATGCCGACTTCTGTGTTGCCGCTCTCGAAGAGGCGATCGCCTGCCATGGCAGGCCCGACATCTTCAACACCGACCAAGGCTCGCAGTTCACTAGCTTCGCCTTCACGACGACGCTGAAGGATGCCGGCATCCGCATCTCCATGGACGGGCGCGGCCGCTGGATGGACAACGTCTTCATCGAACGACTGTGGCGCAGCCTCAAATATGAGTGCGTCTTCCTCAGCACATTCGAAACGGGAAGCCAAGCCCGCTGCGGCATCGGCTCCTGGATAGACTATTACAACCGGCGACGCCCGCACTCGACCTTCGCCGGCAGGACGCCCGACGAAGTCCATGCTATGGCGGAAATGACGGAGCAATTGGCGGCGTAGAAACGAACCCGATCCACCTTAGCCAGGCCGCCAAACTGTCTCACCAAGCGGGTCCACCTCACCCATTCCACCCTTGTCACAATGATCGACTGCGGGCTTTGCTTGAGGCTTACGCAATCGGTCAACTCTGTCCAGATCACCTTGGGCATGGTGGAATTGGATAGGACGATTCATGTCGCGCTATATTCCGCTTTTTGCTCTTGCTCGCCATAACCGCCGCTTCCGCCCAAGAGCCAAAGACCATCAAAGTCACGCAACCGCTCAACGAGACGGCGCTTTATGAAGTGAAAGACGATGGCACTGTGTTCATTGATTGGACCGAAGTCGAAACATTCGCAGCGAGCAAGCAAAATCCATTCTCACACCCCAGGCCCAAGTCATGCTGGCGATCCGTGATCGGCAAGTGGAAAGCCATGGATAATGCAAGATGGCGTGACTTCGAAGCAGAAGTGGATGCCGCTCGGCGGGAACGAGTTGAACAAGCGATGGTACATTTCATTCTCGTCGATTCCGCTTGGTCTGACATTACCTTCGCACCTTGCTCGCAAACCTCACGCGGGAAGTCTAATCGCGGAACGTTGAGCTAAACCCGTGTGGTAGCGGTAGGATTCCGAACGACTTGCGTATTCGATTTTCCGGTGCGGACAGACGATTGATAACCTTTACCATCTCGCAGCCCAATCTGCTTCGCCACGGTGAAGACCGCCGGGATCACTACCAAAGTCAGCACCGTTGACGATATCATGCCGCCGATCATCGGTACCGCGATCCTCTGCATCACTTCCGATCCGGTACCGGTGCTCCACATGATCGGCAACAACCCCGCGATGATCGCGACGACGGTCATCATCTTGGGACGCACGCGCTCGACTGCGCCTTCCATGACCGCGTCGTAGAGGTCCTTGCGCGTGATCGACCGCCCCTCCGCCGCGCGCTGAACCTCGATCGCGTCATAGGCCTGGTTGAGATAAATCAACATGACAACACCGGTCTGGGCGGCGACGCCCGCGAGTGCAATGAATCCAACGGCGACGGCAATGGACATATTGAAGCCGAGCCACCAGATGAGCCACACGCCTCCAACGACGGCGAAGGGTAAGGACAGCATGACGATCAGTGTCTCTGTCAGCGCCCGAAAATTGAGATAAAGTAGCAGGAAGATGATCAGCAGTGTCACCGGCACGACGATCTTCAATCGTGCTTCGGCGCGCTGCAGATATTCATACTGACCGCTCCAACCGACCGAATAGCCCGTCGGCAGCTTTACTGATGCTGCGACCACCTTCTGGGCCTCAGCAACATAGCCGCCAAGATCGCGGCCGCTGATATCGACATAGATATAGGTCGCAAGCTGGCCATTTTCGGTGCGGATCGAGGTCGCGCCACGCGTGAGTTGGACCTTCGCAACTTCGCCAAGCGGAATGGCGCCGCTGCCGGGAAGCGGAACTTCCACATCCGTGGCAATGGCCTGTGGGCTGGAGCGCAGATCGCGCGGGTAGCGGATGTTTACGCCATAGCGTTCGCGCCCTTCGACCGTCGTCGTCACCGTCTGGCCGCCGAGCGCGGTGGCGATGACGTCCTGAACGTCACCGACGGATAAGCCGTAGCGACCGAGCGCTTTCCGGTCGGGCACGATGTCGAGATAGTAGCCGCCGATCACACGTTCGGCATAGGCGCTCGATGTGCCGGGCACAGTGCGCAGGACCGCTTCGATCTGGCGGGCGATCTTCTCCATCTCGGAGAGATCGGTGCCGAACACCTTCACGCCAACGGGCGTGCGAATGCCGGTCGAGAGCATGTCGATACGGGCGCGAATCGGCATCGTCCAGGCGTTTGAGACGCCGGGGAATTGCAGCGCAATATCCATCTCGGCCTTGAGGTCGTCAATGGTGATACCCGGTCGCCACTGGTCCTTCGGCCTCAGGTTTATGATCGTCTCGAACATCTCCGTTGGAGCCGGATCAGTTGCCGTCGCGGCGCGCCCGGCCTTGCCATAGACCGACTCCACCTCCGGGAAGGATTTGATAATGCGATCCTGCATCTGCAGAAGCTCGGCCGCCTTCGTCACCGAGATACCCGGCAGCGTCGTTGGCATGTAAAGCAGCGTACCCTCGTTCAAGTTTGGCATGAACTCGGAACCGAGCTGGCGCGCCGGCCAGATGCTGACGGCGAGTGCGGCAAGGGCGAGCAGGATCGTCAAGATCTTCGTCTTGAGCACTGCGCGGATGAGCGGACGATAAATCCAGATCAGAAATCGGTTGATCGGGTTCTTGTGCTCCGGGATGATGCGTCCACGCATGAAAATCACCATGAGCGCCGGCACGAGCGTAACTGACAGGAACGCCGCCGCCGCCATCGCAAAGGTCTTGGTGAAAGCGAGCGGGCCGAAGAGCCGCCCCTCCTGCGATTCGAGGGTGAAGATCGGCAGAAACGAAACGGTGATGATGAGCAGGCTAAAGAACAGGGGTGACCCGACCTCGCTTGCCGCATTGATCAGAATCTGAATACGCGGCTTGTCAGTGGGTGCCCGCTCCAGATGCTTGTGCGCGTTCTCAATCATGACGATGGTGGCGTCGATCATTGCACCGACGGCAATGGCGATGCCGCCCAGGCTCATGATATTGGAACCGATCCCGATCGCCTTCATGCCGATGAAAGCCATGAGGATGCCGACCGGCAGCATCAATATGGCGACCAGCGCGCTGCGCAGATGCAGCAGGAAGACCACACAAACGAGCGCGACAACCATGCTCTCCTCGGCCAGCGTATGTCGCAGCGTCTTCACAGCAGCTTCGATAAGGTGCGAGCGGTCATAGACCGGCACGATCTCCGCATCTTTCGGCAGGCTGCCGGCGATGTCGGCTAGGCGCTGCTTGACGCTGTCGATCACGGTCAATGCATTGGCGCCGAAGCGCTGAAGCACGATGCCGCTTGCTACCTCGCCTTCGCCGTTTAGTTCGGTGATACCGCGCCGTTCGTCCGGGCCGATCTCGACGCGCGCCACGTCCTTGAGGCGAAGCGGCACGCCCTGTTCGGATTTCAGGACGATGTTCTCGATGTCGGCCGGCGATTTGATGTAGCCGCGCCCGCGCACCATGAACTCGAACTCGGATAGCTCAAGCGTGCGACCGCCGACATCCTGGTTGCTGTTGCGTACAGCGTCACGCACGGCAGCGAGCGAAATCCCCTGCGCGCGAAGCCGCAGCGGATCGACGATGATGTTGTATTGCTTGACGAAGCCGCCAACGCTCGCGACTTCGGCGACGCCTTCGGCTTTCGAAGCGGCGAATCGGATCACCCAATCCTGCAGCGAGCGCAGCTCGGCGAGGCTCACTTCCTTGGCGATAACGGCGTATTGATAGACCCAGCCTACGCCTGTCGCGTCGGGCCCGAGGCCCGGCGTCACGCCTGCGGGCAAGCGCTTTGCAGTGGCGTTGAGATATTCGAGCACACGGCTGCGCGCCCAATAAGGGTCGGTGCCGTCCTCGAAGATCACATATACGAAGGAGACGCCAAAGAAGGAGAAGCCCCGCACCACCTTGGACCTTGGCACCGTCAGCATGGCGCTCGTCAGCGGATAGGTGACTTGATCCTCGACCACCTGCGGCGCTTGGCCAGGATAGTCTGTGTAGACGATGACCTGGATGTCCGAGAGGTCCGGAATGGCGTCCAACGGCAGCGTCTTGAGAGCGTAGACACCGGCGGCGACAGCGAAGACGGTGCCGACGAAGATCAGGACGAGGTTGCGCGCCGACCACGCGATCAAGCGGACAATCATGGCGTGCTCTCCCCCGCGGTCATCCCGGTGAGCGCAGCCTTGAGGTTGCTTTCCGCATCGATCAGAAAGTTGGCAGAGACGACGACGCGGTCGCCGGACACGACTCCGTTTCGAATCTCGGTGTAGCCGCCGCCGCGCGTGCCGATCTTGACCTCACGGGGCTCAAAGCGGCCTTCACCCTGATCGATAAGGACAATTTGACGGGCTCCGCTGTGGATTACCGCGCTGTCGGAAACGGTCACAACCTGATCGCTCGAACCGCTCGCGATTTCGACATCGGCGTACATGTCCGGAAGCAGAGCTCCATCCGGATTGGGCATTTCAATGCGGACTTTGGCCGTGCGTGTCTCCTTTGCCACCTGCGGGTAGATTAGGGCGACACGACCGCTGAACGTTCGGCCTGGCGCGCTGCGTAGTCGGATCGTGGCAGCGGCTCCGACGGCCACGGCGCCAAGTTGAAATTCGGGCACATTGGCGACGATCCAAACTGTCGAAATGTCGGCGAGTCGGAAGAGGACCTCCCCAGATGCTGCCTTCATGCCCTGGACGGCATTTCGCTCCAATACAATGCCGTTTCGGGGCGCTCGCCATGTCATCGAAAGCGGCGGCCTGCGGGTCTTTTCAATCTCGGCGATGTCCTCAGGTGGAATGCCAAGATTTTCAAGCCTTTGGCGCCCGCCGCCGCGGGCGTTGTCCTTACTGCTAATGTTAAGGTCCGTCAGAAACTGCGCGCCGGCCACCGCGACGTCGGGCGAATAGAACTTTAGAAGAGTCTGGCCTTTAGTAATTCTGTCGCCTGTCGTCACCTCCGCTACCTCGTTGATGAAGGCGTCAGAGCGGGTCGCGACCACCGTCACGCGGCGCTCGTCAAGCTGAACCGTGCCTGGAGCTCGCACGGAATTGACGATGGCCCTCTTAACGGCGACCTCTGTTCGCACGCCGGTTCGTTGCAGCTTGCCCGCACTGATCTTGACGGAAGAGCCATCCTCACCTTCGCCGGCATAGACGGGGATGTAGTCCATCCCCATCGAATCCTTCTTGGGCGTCGGCGAGGTGTCGGGAAGGCCCATCGGATTGCGATAATAGAGAACCTTCTTCGGCTCACCGCTCGCCGGCGGAACGGCGTCCCCATTTGCCGTCGGCTCGTCTTCGAAGCGAATGTCCTCGCTCGCATGCACGGCGAGGAAGTCGCGTCCATCCAGCCTCTTGCGCGGCTCGGCCGAATAGCTCGGTCGACCGTCCGGATCGCGATAATAGATCACTGGCCCGGACGCCGCCGGATCGGCATGGACGGAAACGGACGCGGTGTTCTCAAGCCAGGAAATGGCTTGCATCCATGGAATGGGCGGCAGCACGATTGCGCGCTGGCCGGCCCAATAGCCTCCAGCCCCCGCCGCCAGAACGGCGGCGAAGGTGAGGCTTCGGCCCGCCCGGTTCATGGTACGGCTCTAAAGACGAGCTTGTTTTCGACGGAGCCGGTCTCGCCCTGGACCTTCGCGCCAATCGAAAGCTGCCAGCCGCCGGCCATGCTGAGATTGGCCTTGAACTGGTAGATGCCTGGTTCGGAGCTTGGGACCGGTGTTACCTTCGTCGCCATCTCCTGCATGCCGTCCGGCGCCATATCGAGCCGGGTTGCGAAGATCACGGCGTCGGATACCGATTTTCCTGTTTTAGTATTGATCAACTTGACCGCGATGATTTTGTCAGGCCCGGCCTGGACGGTCTGGTCAATTGCTTCGAACTTGTAGTCTTTGATGTCCGCAAAAGCTGCCGTGCTGGCCATGCAGATTGCGGCCATGCCGGTGAACGCACCCAGAAGAGGGCGTGCGTAGTTTGAAGTGTTCATTTCTGAGTCCTCGATCGAAAAATAGTCTGCCGCAAGGCGGCATGAACCGTCCGCGCAGAATCTTGCCTGCGCGGCGTCGAACGGCGATCGATGCGCCGATCAGACCAAGTTTCGAGGAGGATGGTCGGGCGGCGGACGATCGAGCCCGTCGCTCATAAGGTCGTCATGTACCACTGGCTTGTACTGCTTGACCGGCCGCTCTGTCACAGCATCGGCAACAGGATATGTTGCCAGATTCTTGAGCATGCAAATTGCGCGCAGCGGGCAATCCTTGCAGTCATTCTTCTTTTGCGTGTCCGGGCAGCATGGCATTTCGTCGGCCATCGACGCCATATCGGACATCACGACATAGGACGGCTCCATCGCGGCCACCGGCGAAACCAGCGGGGCCGTAATCAAGCCAGCAATCACGAACATTGCCAGAAGACGAGCAATAAAGCGAAAAAGGCGATCGGAATGCATCACTCTACTTTGTCACGACGCAAGGATTTGGGAAAGCAGTAATCCCTCACATATTCGGCACTCCCGCATTAAATTAGCGGATCGATCTTCGCCTCGTGGTGGCTCTAACACCCGCGCACCAATCGCCGGGACACGGTCCAGCCTGTGCAGGTCGGGTAAACAGGCAGCGCTACGGCCATGCGGTGCGCGAGTTATTCCGACGGCTGATCACCCACTGATTTGCCGCGCGTCTGATCGATCTAAGGACTCACGGCACCTCAAAGTGCTGAGGCACCTGTTTTTTAAAGTCTCCTCCCGAACTGTCTCGCCGGCTTGTGGATGGCTATTGCCGCCACTCGCCATGCGGCGTCCCATTGAGGTTACCAGAACCGCTTGAGTCACCAGCACGCCGCGCTAGCATCCTCCCATGATGAAGAACGTCGCCAACTCCCCCACCTTAAACACCGCTTTCCTGCTCATGGCACAGTACGGCGGCAAAGCTATCATTCCAGTTGAGGAAGTGTGTCGCGATTATTTCTCGCATCTCGATCCGGCCAAGTTCATTCGCAAGGTCGGTGCGGGCGAGATCGAGATTCCCATGGTGCGGATGGAGAACAGCCAGAAGTGCGCCAAGGGAATCCATCTGCAAGACTTGGCCGACTATCTTGCTTGATGCTCGCCGCGAGGCGGCGTTGAGAGAATATCGGCAGCTAAACGGCTAGAGTCTCGCACGGCGATTTTTTGTTGGGAGCGACCAAGCGCCGCGCCACGAAGATCAGTACGACTCGCTATTTTCCGAAAACACCGAAAAATGCAAGAAATGCCGATGAAATAAGGATAACTTCATTTATTGAAAACTGCCCGTTTCCAATCCATCATCGGCGCAACGGAAAAAAGCCGGGACAAGCCAATCTCACTGCGTCCAAATAAATCAAATTTATCAAATGACTTATTCGACATCCCGGCTGTCTCGTCAAAAACCGTGCTCGCTCGCATTTGCTCGAAACGGTGCAACAAATGCAACATGGGATGCTGCGCGGGCGTTACATTGCACTTTCGAGGCCAGCATCGGAACCCCAATCTCCAGAAAACCAAGAAGTTGCTGTCTCACCTGCCGTCACGCTGATAGGCATCGATGCCAGCAGGGGTGCTGGACAGTCCCGACTCCTCCGGATGCGGGAAGCGCGAGTATGACCCGCGCGGGAAGCGCCCACACGAGATAAATCACAGGGTGATCGGAGCCCTGCTTTCCATGCCGCGGATTGAGGGTGGCCACTCGGGACGTTGGCCACCCTTCGTTATTCAGTTCAGCGTCCCTAGTATCGCCGACAGCTTGTCTCTACCCGCTTTGTCCAGAGGCTTCACCGGCAACCGCGGTGCGCCGACCGGCACTCCGGTGATGTCGAGCCCGGCCTTGATCGTCTTGGGCAAGCCGCCCTTGAGGATGAAGTCGAGCAAGGGCAACTGCCGGTAGAAGGACGCTCGGGCATCCATGAGGCGGCCCTGCCGGGCTGCTTCGTAGAGTTCGATGTTGGCGGCGGCGATCAGATTGGCGGCGGCCGTGCACCAGCCGGTCGCACCAGCGGCGAAGGCTTCGAGAGCCAGGGGGTTGCAGCCGTTGTAGAACGGAAGCTGTCCTTCGGTCCGCAGATAGATCTGGTGCATCCGCTGGATGTCGCCGGTGCTCTCCTTGACCATCGTGACATTGTCGACGGCATCGACGATGCGCAGGATCAGATCAACCGGCATGTCGATCCCGCTGACCGCGTGGTTATTGTAGAGCATCACCGGCACGCCGACGGCCGTTCCTACCGCCTGATAGTGCGCGACGATCTCTTCCTCCTGCAGCTTCCAGTACGATGCCGGAAGCACCATGACCGCAGTGGCGCCGAAGGCTTCCGCCGCTCTCGCGCGCCTTACTGCGCCGGCCGTCGTCAGATCGGAGACGCTGACGATCACCGGGACGCGGCCGTTGATCGTCTTCACGCTGCGTTCGGCGACGGCAGTCCACTCCTCCTCGCTCAGATAGGCGCCTTCGCCGGTGCTGCCGAGGGGCGCAATGGCGTGAACGCCCGCGTCGATCATCCGCTCGATGGTCAGGTCGAGCGCATTCAGGTCGAGGCGGCCTTCGTCGTCGAAAGGCGTGATCGTGTAACCAATGATGCCATGGATGGCGTGATCGGGCATGTGCAGTCCTTTGTGATGGTAGAGGGTAGTCGAGCGCGGGAGCTCAGAGCAGGCAGTCGTTGTGGCGACCCAGGACCCTGCGGGAGTAATAGTCGAATGCCGCGCTGTGGCGCTTCGGCTTGGAGATCCAGTCGTGCGCTTCGCGCGCCAGGTTCTCCGGGATTGGCTTGATCTCGCCGGCGGCCATCGCCAGCAGCTGCATCTTCGCCGCGCGTTCGATCAGCATCGCCAGCACGCAGGCTTCTTCGATCGTGGCGCCGGCGATCAGTTGCCCGTGATGCGAGAGCAGGATCGCCTTCTTGTCACCGATCGCTCCGGCGATGATTTCGCCTTCCTCGTTGCCGACTGGCACCCCGGGCCATTTCTCGAGGAAGGCAACCTCGCCGTACAGCGGACACAGGTCCATGTGCGACACCGCCAGAGGCACCTCCAGCGTCGACAACGCTGCGATATGGAGAGGATGGGTGTGGATGATGCAGTTAACGTCCGGCCGTGCCCGGTAGAGCCAGCTATGAAACCGGTTTGCCGGGTTGGCCATGCCGCCGCCTTCGAGAACATTGAGGTCCTCATCCACAAGAAGCAGGTTCCGGGCGCTGATCTCGTCAAACCCGAGTCCGAGGCGCTGGGTGTAATACGTTCCTGGCGCTTCAGCACGGCACGTGATCTGGCCGGCCAGACCGGAATCGTGGCCGCCTTCGAAGAGGATGCGGCAGGTCAGAGCGAGCTTCTGGCGATCGGTCCAGGTATTCTCCGCGATCGCGGTCTTCATCCGGCTTTCGGCCAGCTTCACGAGCTCGTCCTTGGGCGCGGTCATTGTGGTCATTACAGGCTCCTTTCAAGTCTGTCGCGATGATCGCCATCTCTTCGCAGCGACCGTCCAGCGTGCGTCCGAGGGTCGGCGCCGGTTCGGTAACGAACTCCGGAAACTACGACGCCTGCCCGGGTTGCGGCGCCTGTTGTCCGCTGTCATAAACCGTACCTGGCCTAGCTGATAGTGCCAGTTTTGATACAGGAGATAGGCCGGTGGCGTCGCCGCATCACCTCAGGCTTGAACTGGTCAGCGATGGCGCACGGCCGGTTTTCATGGACATCGCCTATTCGATCATAGGCGAGATCGAACGCGGGCGGCTGAAGCCCGGTGATCGGCTCCCCGGAACGCGGGCGCTCGCGTCCAGTCTCCAGGTCCATCGCAACACCGTAGACGCCGCATATCAGGAACTGACCATGCAAGGCTGGCTCGTGGCCAGGCCGGCGCGGGGAACCTTCGTCGCCGACGACCTGCCCGCGCCGGAAAAACAAGAAGCACCGCCGCTCTCGCGCCGATCGCCGATCGACCCGCCGCGAATAAGCGCCGCACCTCCCACATTGCGGGTTTCGGACGGCGCGCCCGACGCGCGACTCATGCCGGCGGCCCAGTTGGCGCGATCGTTTCGGGCCTCGCTGATGACGCCGGCCTTCGTCGGCGGGGGCGGCTATGGCGATCCGCGCGGGGCGATCAGACTGCGTGCGGCTTTGTCGGATTATCTTATTGCCGAGCGCGGGCTCACCGCCTCGGCGAACGATATCCTGATCACCCGCGGCAGCCAGATGGGCCTCTATCTTGCCGCCGCGGCGCTGCTCGATCCGGGCCAAGCCATCGCGGTGGAGGAGCCGGGCTATCCTTTGGCCTGGGCCGCATTTCGCGCCGCTGGCGCTCGCGTGCTCGGCGTTCCCGTTGATTCACACGGGATCGACGTTGATCGCCTGTCGGCGCTCGCCGAGCGCGAACCGGAACTGCGCGCCGTCTACGTCACTCCGCATCATCAATACCCAACCACCGTCACGCTCGGCGCGAGCCGTCGCCTCAAACTTCTCGACCTTGCACGCCGCAAGCGGCTCGTCCTGATCGAGGACGATTACGACCATGAGTACCGGTTCGAAGGCAGGCCGGTGCTGCCGCTGGCGGCGCGCGCCGATGCGGAGCGCGTGGTCTATCTCGGCTCGCTTTCCAAGCTGCTCGCTCCCGCGGTGCGCGTCGGCTACGCGATTGCAGCGCCAGCCATCCTGACGCGGATGGCGGATCGGCGCGAGGCCATCGACCGGCAGGGCGACGTGCCCCTCGAACAGGCACTCGCCGGCTTGATCGAAGATGGCGAGCTACGCAGACATACCCGGAAGGCCCGCCGCATTTATGGCGAACGGCGCGACCGGTTTGCCGCAGCGATCCGCCGCGAACTTGGCGACCATGTCGATTTCGAGTTGCCGGCGGGTGGCCTCGCCTTGTGGCTGCGTTTGCGCTCCGGACTCGATGCGGAAAGCTGGGCTGCGAACGCGGCGCGCGCCGGACTCGTGGTCTCGCCCGGTGTGAGGTTTGCGCTCGACGCCGCGCGCGCGCCGCAGGCATTTCGGCTTGGCTACGCCAGCCTCACCGAGACAGAACTGGACGTGGTCGTGACGCTGATGAAACGTGCGATCGACAACTAAATTAGAGCGTTTTCAAGCGAAGTGGACACCGGTTCGCGTGAAGAAAACGCGACAAAACAAAATCATAGAGCCCGCTTCCGCTTCTATCAGAAGCGGAAAGGCTCTAAGAGTTCTGATTATAGGGGTATGCCACACCAGGCCGCCGCCGCGCATGCTGTCAGCTACCAGCGATAGCTCACCCTGCCGAGCACCGTGCGCACGCGCCCGACATTGCATTGAACGAGGTTGAAACAGCCCACGACATACTGGTTGTCGAACAGGTTGGTGACGTTGACGGAGAATCGCCAGCTGTCGATATCGTAGCGCGCCATCGCGTCCACCACCGTATAGGCCGGCGCATTGAAGGTATTAGTCCAGTCTCCCGCGCTTTCCGAGACATAGCGTATACCGCCGCCGAAGCCGAGCCCGTTCAGCGCACCCTCGCGGATGGTGTAGTCGGCCCACACCGATGCGAGATGCGGCGGCGTTGTCACCGGCCGTTTGCCGAAATTGATATCATTGCTCTGGGTGACCCTCGCGTCGTTGTAGGCATAGGCGGCGGTCAGGTTGAGATTGCTGGTCAGGCTGGCGACCGCCTCGAACTCGAAGCCACGAGAGACGACCTCTCCGATCTGGATCGAAAACCCCGGATGAGCCAGATCCGCCGTCGTGACATTCTGACGCCGCAAATCGTAAACCGCAGCGGTCAACCGCAAATTCGTATCCTTCGGCTGGAACTTGACACCTACCTCATATTGCACCCCGGTTTCCGGCCTGAGCGGCAACCCGTCGAAGGTCCTGCCGGAAAGAGGCGTGAAGGATTCGGCGTAGCTGACATAGGGAACCACGCCGCTGTCGAACTCGTAGCCAAGCCCAGCCCGCTTGGTGAAAGCGCTGTTGTTTTGATTGGTGACGGAGCCGCCGATGGTATCGACCGTGGTGGCGTCCGTCCAGTCGTGTCGTCCACCGAGAGTCAGGATCCAGCGGTCGAGCTTGATTTGATCCTGAACGTAGATACCCGTGAAGTTGTAAGTTTGCCGGGAGCCATATTGGTCGGCCAACCAAGTAATCGGCGAACCGTAGACCGGTGCGAAAACATCGATCGGAGAGGCGGTGCCATAGCTACTTGCATAAGCGTTCCGGCCCCATCGATAGTCCACCCCGAACAGCACGGTATGTTGAAGGGGGCCAGTCATTGCTCTCAGTTCGGCATGGTTGTCGATCGCAAACGTATCCGTCATATAGCGTAGGTTACCCGCCCCACGATTGAGTGTGCGCAAATCAGCACCCAGAGAACTCGGACTAACGTCGCGATAGGCCCAGATCTCATGAGAGTACTGAAGGTTCTGCCTGAAGGTCAGGCTCTCGGTGGCATGGTGTTGCAGGTTATATCCCGCAAGGGTCAACTCCGTGTCGGTGCGATCGACGTCAGGCTCGCCGATGAACCGCGTGACTGGAATTCGTCCGTTCGGATTCGGCAGCGCCGTTCCCCGCGCCGGGAGGCCGTAGTTCCATCTGCCCTGATTTCTCTGATGCAGGCTGAAGGCTGTGATTTCCGTCTCGGCGGTCGGACGCCAGGTCAGCGCGCCGGATAGAAAAGCGCGCTTGTCATTCGAGAAATCGATGCCGTTGCCGCCTTCGCGCAGCAGGGCGGTGAAGCGATAGAGCAGCGTCTTGTCTTCCGTAATCGGTCCGCCGAAATCGAACGCGCCGCCCCTCTGTTCGAAGCTGCCACCCTGAAGCAGGAATTCATGAACAGGCTTATCCGACGGGCGCTTGGTAACGAGCGCAATCACGCCGCTGGGTTGACCCTGACCATAGAGAACCGAGGCCGGCCCGCGCATCACCTCGACACGCTCCAACCCGTAGGGCTCGAGATCGGACCACGTCGTGGAGCTGCGCAGCCCGTTCAGATAGATGCCACCGTTAGACCCATCGACAGTGAAGCCTCGCATCTGGAACCTGGGCGCGAATTGCTGTTGCCCGGTAGACCCGGCCAAAACGCCCGGCGTGTATTGCAGCGTCTCGGTCAGAGTCTGGTTTCTCCGGGTCTCGATCTGGTCGCGCGTGACGACCGAGATCGACTGCGGCACCTCGATGATCGGCGTGTCGGTTTTTGTGGCGGTGGCGCTGCGGCTGGCGACAAAGCCGTTCACCGGACCCCACGCGGTCTCACCCTGAATATCGATGGTGTCGAGCGCGATTGCCCCGGCGGGCGCCGCGCCGCCGGCTGCGGCGCTATTTGGCCCGACAAGAGTAGCCGTGTTGGCCCCGGTCAGACTGACATTGATTCCAGTGCCGGCAAGCAACATTCGGAGCGCCTGCGCGGGCGGCATGGAGCCATTCACCGCGGCCGAGCGACGGCCATCAGTGAGGCGGGTGGAATAACCGACCTGCCAGCCCGTCGCGCGAATGAAAGCATCGAGCGCCGCCGGCAACGGCTGAGCGGGAATCGAGAACTGAACGGCCCGGCTCTGCGCCGAGGCCGGGGCCGGTTGTTGCGCCGATGCCGGAGACGACAAGCCAACGCCTGCGCAGCACAAAATCGTCGACGCCAGTAGCCACGAGGTCATGCGGCGGAGACTTCCAGCCGTAAAGGGAGTCCCCTGCTTGTTCTTTACCGTCCCCAGTCGAAATGCCATCTGCAACGCCCCGTTCAGTCCCTGGCCTCGCGCGTCCGCTGAATGCGAACGTCGCGCCCTATCACTGAGGACTGAGAAGGACCGCCAATCTCACAAAAAAAGTTCGCGCGGGTCAGCGCAGCACGACGATTCCGCCCGGCAGCACCGTCACGGTCGCGCCGGCGGCTTCCGCCAGCGACTGGATCACCAGAAGCGGTTGATCCAGTTTGTAGTTTCCGCTCACCGAGACCTGCTCGATCGCGCTGGTCGCCACGAAGACCCGCCCGGGATAATAACGGCGCAGATCGTTCAGAACTTCTCCAAGCGGCCGATCGTCGAAACGAATGCGGCCCTCCAGCCACGCGAGCGAACGCTCCGCATCGATTTTTCGGACCGGCGAGATCGAGGTCGCCGTCACGCTGACCGTCTCACCCGGCGACAGCGAAGCATGCTCGCGCGGCTGCGCGCGGTTCGCGACCTCCACGACGCCGCGGCTGAGAACCACGTTGTCTTCGCCGTCATCCAGTTTCACCGAGAACGCCGTGCCCTTGACTTCGACATCTCCGAAATGACCGGCGACCCGGAACGGAATCGGCAATCCGGCGCGCACGTCGAAATAAGCCTCTCCCTTCAGCACCCTGACGTCGCGCTGTCCGTTCACGAAGTCGAGAGCAACCGCGCTCCCGGTGTTCAATGTCAGGCGCGATCCGTCAGGAAGCGTCACCAACCGCTGTTCACCCGCGGCGGTGACGTAGTCGGCCTGCAGCCGCAGCGACAGGTCGGGCCCTTTCGCCAGCGCAAACGCGACGATCACCGCCGATGCGACGGCGGCCGCCTTCTTGGCGAGCGAGCGCCGCCGCGTTTTCTTCTGTGGAGCAGCAAACCCCGTGGCGCTGGCGACATTCTTGGTGGCCTGGAAGAATTCCGGAGCGCCCCAGACTTCCGTGACCCTCTCGAACGCCGCCGCCCGACGGGAATCGCCATCGAGCCAGGCTCTGAAAGCGCGGCTGGTCGCGGGATCGCCGCTCTGCCCTTGCAGGCGCACGAACCAGTCGAGCGCCTCGGCGGTGAACGGATCGTCCGCGCCGGGCTTTGAAGAACCGCCTGCTTCAGGATCGGCAGGGTTGTCCTGTGTCACTCAGATCGCCCGCGTTGCTGCCTGGAGGTCTCATCAGATCTGGAAGTCTCATAAGGTATGACTCCATGCACGATCCGATCTCACAAAAAAAGAGCGAGGCCGAAATCGGGAAAGGGTCTTAACGGGGGAGCGATAGGTCTCTCGGCTAGCTGCGCCTTGGCCGCTCCATGGCGGTCATGCAATGCGCCATCGCCAGCCGCACGCCATTATAGACCGTATTCGGAGAGACGCCGAGATGCTCGGCAATGGCGGGATAGGACCAGCCTTCGATCCGCCTCAGGAGAAGCACCTTTCTCGGCCTTTCGGGAAGCCCGATCAGCGCCTGCTCGAAGAGATGGAGCCGCTGCTTGTCGATCAGCGCCACTTCCGGGGACGGCGCATCGCAGGGAATGTTGAGAACGGCCTTCTCATCGGTGATCGGACATTCGACCTGAGCGCGACGCTGTTGCAGACGCTCCTGGTCAACCGCGATATTTCGCGCGGTCCGGAATAGATAGGCTTGCGGGTTCTCGATCAGACTGCGCTGCGCCGACGCCAGGAGCCGCAGGAAGGTTTCCTGAGTCGCGTCCGCGGCATCCGCCCGATTGCGGAAGCGGCGTAGGAAAAACCGCCGAAGCCGTCCCTCCTCCGTCTGCTGCAACTCCTGAACCAGCGTCCCGAGCATATCGGGGTCTCCTGTTCAACATCAAGGCGGGCGTCATTCCAATGGAAACCCACCCCGACGGAAATCACCCAGATGGAAACCACCGGCGTGATCGACCGAACGACCCGGCCGCATGGTCCGGCCCACATGCGGGGATAACCGACCGCAGCGAGTTTCTTAGCGCGACCGGATTCCTCTCACAAACACAATAATCTAGAATGAGTTTAAGAAAGATCGTCCATAAATCAGATCGAACGAGGCGATATCCATCGCATTGAACTTGCGAATGAATCACCAATCCTATTCGGCGGCGATGGACTTATGCAGGTCCGCGCAGGCGTCATCCGCGGCACGATCGAGAATGAAAGTGCTGTCCGCCGGTCCGAACGCAACGTACTCGCCCGGTCCATCCGTGACGCGCGCCTCTGTTCGCATGGTGATGTCGTCATCAATATAGATCTTCAGCTTGTCGCCGACGGGCTCGATCATGAAGATGCCACCTTCCGCATCGAGATTCTCGCCGGTCATATGGCAGGCGATGCCATCCGCACGGGCATAGTTTGATACGATCGCCCGCCCGTCGGCGCGGTTTGCCTGCTGGTCAAACGCGCATTGTCCGATGGACCGCCACGGCCGGGTGTCGTTGCGACGCATGATTTCCAGTCGGGCGAAGGTCTGGAGCGGCGTATCGACGCTGTCGGGATAGGTTTCACGCCGCAGCGCGAACCTCATGGAGGTCGTCTTCTGATTCGGTTTCTTTGCCAGATGAGCGGCATCGTAATTGCGGGTGAAGCAGGCCTGAGAACCTGCCGCGTCATCAATCAGATCAGGCGCGGCGTGGACATCGGCGGCCGCAACCGACATCGCGGCGAGAATAAAGAGAGCTCGTTTGTTCATCCTCGCCTGCATTTCTGTCCGCCCCTTAGAAAGGACAGAAGTATACCGAAGAGATGGGTGAGGAGGCAGCGGTTATTTAACGGCACGCATCCGGACTGGGTGACTTTTACTTCAGCCGGCGACGCTGCCGCGCTGGCCGGATCTCGACAGCACGTTGAGCTCGCTGCGCAGACGGTCGGGGTCCGAGAGCTCCTTTTCGATTTCCGCATGAAGATGCCGCCAGATCGGCGTCGCTTCCGCCAGAACGGCCCGGCCAGCGGGCGTCAGCCGCAGCAGTCGGGCCCGCGCGTCATTCGGATCGGCCTTCGTCTCGACAAGACGCCGGCGTTCCAGCGGCTTGAGGTTGGCGGTCAGGGTTGTCCTGTCCATGGCCAGCAGCGCCGCCACGTTGCTGACGTTGGGTGGCTGCGGCCGGTTGAGCGACATCAGCAGGGAGAACTGCCCGCTGGTAATGCCGACCGGCTTCAGCGCGTCATCGAACCGTCGCGCGAGCGCGCGCGCCGCCCTCTGGGCGTGCAGGCACAGGCAGGTGTCGCGCACCAGAATCGTGGTTTCGAAGGTAAGACCCGATAATGTACGCATCAGGGAGCTTGACTCCGCGGATATATTACGTTGATATCAACTTATACGGAAGATCGTCAATCAACTCCGGTGCCCCATCCCAAGCGACAGACACGAAAGGAAGCCACGGAACGAAACGGGGATTGCTCTTGAGGCGATCGTTCCTGATGAACTGTCAGCGGGCGGCAAACGTTGATGCTACTCGACGATGACGGCCTTGGGATCTGCTTCAACTGTGTTGAACCTTGAGCATGATCTTTTCCGAAAACCGGTTTCCTCTTTTGAAGATCATGCTCTGGCACGCGCTTCGCCGGGGTCGCCGGGCGCTCGGGCATGTCCTGCCACCTCCATCTTTCCTGATGCGAATCAACACCCCTGTGGGATTAAGGAGACGACCATGAAGATCGTGACCAGCCTCAGCTTCCGGGGCCAATGCCGCGAGGCATTCGAGTTCTACGCCAAGATTCTCGGCGGGACGATCAAGGCAGCCATTCCTTATGCCGATGCACCGCCGGGAATGCCGATCACGGACGAGAAGTACAAGAGCTGGCTGATGCATTGCTGGCTCGATGCCGGCGATCAATCGCTGATGGGCGCCGACATGGATATCGGATGGTCGCCCAACATCGACAAGCCCAAGAACGGTTTCGACGTCACCCTGCACACCCAGGACATGTCCGAGGGACGACGCTGGTTCGATCAGCTCTCCGAAGGCGGGAAAGCAGGCATGCCATTCTCCGAAACCTTCTGGTCGCCCGGCTTCGGCACGCTGATCGACAAGTTCGGCATCCCCTGGATGATCAACGTCATCCCATCCGCTGACTGGAAGCCGCCGCAGGGCTGATCAGAGGTCCCCGGGCTCATGCCCGAGGACATGCTTACCTTGAAAACGCTACAGGCAGGGAATGCGACCGGACGCCGGCTCCGATGGAGCCGGCATATCATCCGCGGGTCGTGTTCAATCCCACGCAAGCGCGCCGCCGTTCTGATATTCGATGACGCGCGTCTCGAAGAAGTTCTTCTCCTTCTTGAGGTCCATCGCCTCGCTCATCCACGGGAAGGGATTCTCGGCCTCGGGGAACACCGGCGCCAGCCCGAGCTGAGCGCAGCGACGGTTGGCGATGACGTGCATGTAGGTCTCGCACAGCGCCGCATTGAGGCCGAGAAAGCCGCGCGGCATGGTGTCCCGCCCATAGGCGGCTTCAAGCTCGGCGGCGTTCTTCAGCATGGCGCGCACCTCTTCCTGGAACGGCTTGGTCCAGAGATGAGGGTTCTCGATCTTGATCTGGTTGATGATGTCGATGCCGAAGTTCAGGTGGATCGACTCGTCGCGCAGGATGTATTGATACTGCTCGGCGATGCCCACCATCTTGTTGCGCCGGCCGAGCGAGAGAATCTGTACGAAGCCGGTATAGAACCACATCCCCTCGAACACGACGTAGAACGCGACGAGGTCGCGCAGAAACGCCTGATCCGCCTCCGGCGTACCGGTCTTGAAGCCGGGGTCGTCGAGATGCCGCGTGTATTTGAGCGCCCAGGCCGCCTTGTCGGTGATGGAAGGCACCTCGCGATACATATTGAACAACTCGCCCTCGTCGAGACCGAGGCTTTCGACGATGTACTGGAAGGTGTGGGTATGAACGGCTTCCTCGAAAGCCTGGCGAAGCAGATACTGCCGGCATTCGGGGTTGGTGAGATGACGGTAGATCGCCAGAACGATGTTGTTGGCGACCAGCGATTCCGACGCCGCGAAGAAGCCGAGGTTGCGCTTGACCATGCGCCGCTCGTCGTCGGTCAGGCCGTCCTTCGATTTCCACAGCGCGATGTCGGCCTGCATCGAGACCTCCGTCGGCATCCAGTGATTGTTGCAGCCGGAGAGATACTTCTCCCAGGCCCAGCGATACTTGAGCGGCAGGAGCTGGTTGACGTCGGCGCGGGCGTTGATCATCCGCTTGTCGTCGACGCGCACCCGCGCGCCGCCGCGATCGATGTCGCCGAGGCCGGCGGCGTCTTTGGGGATGTCGGTCAGCGTTACGGAAGGCGACGGATCGGACGCCACGTCGTTATGCGCAAGCGTCCGCGGTGGAACAGGTCGTACCGGCGTGGAAGGAGAGGTGTCGGACCAATCGAGCATGAGGGTGTTCCTGAGTTTCTTTTCTTTCGTCATGACCCGGAACGAGCAGGCATGACAGTGACATTACTGACACGCCTCGCAGGTCGGATCGTCGATGCGGCAGGATTTCCATCCCTCGCTCGCGGGGGCGGGGGCGGCGTGACCATTCAACGGCGCGGCCGATACCGACGCAGCGACCGCGTTGAGCTTGCCGTCCGTACCCTTGAGGGTCGATTTCTCGACATGCGTCGCCGACCGCGAGCGCAGGTAATAGGTCGTCTTCAGGCCGCGCTTCCAGGCGTGGCGATAGAGCGCATCCAGCTTCTTGCCGCTCGGATTGGCGATGTAGAGATTGAGTGACTGCGCCTGGTCGATCCACTTCTGCCGCCTCGCGGCCGCATCGATCAGCCAGGCCGAGTCGATCTCGAAGGCCGTGGCGTAGAGCGCCTTGAGATCATCGGGAACGCGGTCGACCTCGCCGACGCTGCCGTCGAAATATTTGAGGTCCGAGATCATCACCTCGTCCCACAGGCCGCGCGCCTTGAGATCGCGCACGAGGTGCGCGTTCACCACCGTGAAGTCGCCGGACATGTTGGATTTGACATAGAGATTCTGATAGGCGGGCTCGATCGACTGCGACACGCCGCAGATGTTGGAGATCGTCGCGGTCGGCGCGATCGCCATGCAGTTCGAATTGCGCATCCCGGTGGTCATGACGCGCTGGCGCAGCGAGTCCCAGTCAAGACGGCTGGAACGGTCGATGTCGACCGCCGCGCCGCGCGCTTCATCGACGAGCGCAAGCGAATCCAGCGGCAGGATGCCCTTCGACCACAGCGAGCCCTGATAGGAGGGGTAGCGGCCGCGCTCGGCGGCGAGATCGACCGAGCCGGA
The DNA here is from genome assembly GCF_047824785.1 of Nitrobacter sp. TKz-YC01. GTDB lineage: Bacteria > Pseudomonadota > Alphaproteobacteria > Rhizobiales > Xanthobacteraceae > Nitrobacter. Next base: position 3,526,394 of record NZ_CP181167.1, read on the forward strand.
GATCGCATGATAGGCGATCGCCTCCATGCTCTCGTCGGCAAAGGAAACGGCTTCGTCCGAGGCATAGGGCAGGCGCAGGATGTTGAGCGCATCCTGAAAGCCCATGATGCCGAGCCCGACCGGCCGGTGCCGCAGGTTCGAGGTCCGTGCTTCCGGAATGGTGTAAAAATTCACGTCCAGCACGTTGTCGAGCATGCGCATCGCGAGCCTGACCGTGCGCGCGAGATGCTCGTGGTCGAGCTTGCCGTCCTTGACATGGTTGACGAGATTGACCGAGCCGAGATTGCAGACCGCGACCTCCGTGGCGGAAGTGTTGAGCGTGATCTCGGTGCAGAGGTTCGAGGAATGCACCACGCCGCAATGCTGTTGCGGCGAGCGCAGGTTGCAGGGATCCTTGAAGGTGATCCAGGGATGGCCGGTCTCGAACAGCATGGTCAGCATCCGCCGCCACAAATCGACGGCGCGGACCTGCTTGGTCACCCGCAATTCGCCGCGCGCGGCCTTCCCCTCATAGCCGGCATAGCGTTCGGCGAAAGCCTTGCCGGTGAGATCGTGCAGGTCCGGCGTCTCGTCGGGTGAGAACAGCGTCCACATGCCATCCTCATCAACGCGCTGCATGAAAAGGTCCGGCACCCAGTTCGCCGTGTTCATGTCATGGGTACGGCGGCGATCGTCCCCGGTGTTCTTTCGCAGGTCGAGAAATTCCTCGATGTCGATGTGCCAGGTTTCGAGATAGGCGCACACCGCGCCCTTGCGCTTGCCGCCCTGGTTGACGGCGATCGCGGTGTCGTTCGCGACCTTCAGGAACGGCACCACGCCCTGGCTTTCGCCGTTGGTGCCCTTGATGTGGGCGCCGAGCCCGCGCACGCGCGTCCAGTCGTTGCCGAGACCGCCGGCATATTTGGAAAGCAACGCATTGTCCTTGATCGCCTTGAAGATGCCGTCGAGGTCGTCGGCGACGGTTGTCAGAAAGCAGGACGAGAGTTGAGGGCGCAGCGTGCCGGCGTTGAACAGCGTCGGCGTCGAGGCCATGAAGTCGAACGACGAGAGCAGGTCGTAGAACGCGATCGCCTTCTCCTCGCGGTCGATCTCGCGCAGCGCCAGGCCGCAGGCGACGCGCATGAAGAATGCCTGCGGCAACTCGAAGCGCACGCTTCCTACGTGCAGGAAATAGCGGTCATAGAGGGTCTGGAGTCCGAGGTAGTCGAATCGCAGATCGCGTTCGGGCTTCAGCGCGGCCGCGAGCCGGTCGAGGTCGAAACGGCCGATCTCCGGATCGAGCAGTTCATTGTCGATGCCGGCTTGCACATAGCTAAGGAAATAGTTCGCATAGCGCCCCGCCATCTCGGCCTGCGTGGCCTGCTCAGGCAGCCCCGTGACAAAGCTCAGGGCCTCGCGGCGCATCTTGTCGAGCAGCAGCCGGGCGCTGACCTTGGCGTAATCAGGATCGGTCTCGACCAGCGTGCGGGCGGCCAGGATCGGCGCCAGCGCCAGTTCATCCACGCTGATGCCGTCATAGAGATTACGATGGGTTTCCGTCAGAATGGCGGAAGCGGAGACATCTCCAAGCCCCGCGCAAGCCTCCTCCACCACGGCGGCGAGGCGCCGGGTGTCGAGAGCGATCAGCGATCCGTCTGCCGACTTCATCCGCAGCGCTGCTTTCGCCGCCGCCGCGCTGCCCTTCTTCGCCTTCGATTCCTGCGCCTTCGCCCGTTCGCGGGCGCGCTCCTCGCGGTAGAGCACATAGGCGCGCGCGACCTTGTGATGCTCGCTCCGCATCAGCGCGAGTTCGACCTGATCCTGAATGTCCTCGATGTGGAAGGTGCGGCCGGCGTCGGAGCGCCGCGTCAGGCTGGCGACGATCTGGCCGGTCAATTCAGCGACGATGTCGTGGACCCGGCGCGAGGCGGCGGCGCTGTTGCCCTCGACGGCAAGGAACGCCTTGGTGAGCGCGACCGCGATCTTGGCGGAATCGAACGGCGACACCGAGCCGTTGCGCCGGATGACCTGACAGGCCGGTTCGCTTGATGGCGCCGTATCCGCGGCAGACAAGGACGGACGCACGATACGCGCAGCAGGTACAGTTTCAGTCGCAGCAGACATCGCTCACCCCGGTCTGGTTGCGAGCCGGGGTCGTGCGGGGACGCGCGCGGAAAAACCTCGCGGCAGACGCCGCGATTCCTGCCGTGCGGCCCGCCGGGACACCCCGCCCAGGGACGTTCTTTTTTTGCCAGGGCAGGTCTACTGGCTCGCGGGTCGTAGCGTCCGTCCGGCCTTCCCGGAACCCTGCGGTTCCAGTGACACTCGATTGGACTCGGCTCGCCGCTTACAGTTGCGGGGGCAGCGCCGGCCTTGCCCGGATCATGGACCGAGGCGCACCGGCTTCCCTCTTAGCTCTCGGTGTTGCGACTCGAGAGACCTTGGCCACTATATTTAGTAGTCACAGCACCTTCGGAGTCAATAAGTCGTTCTGGAATCCGGACACCAATGCTCGCAATCCACAAGCGGGGCGGAACACCGGCCTGCCGAAACTTCCACCCGCCGACCTGCCCGACCCTTGACGCTCGGCTTGTTCAGACCATTATCCCGGCAGATAGGCTGCGGCGTTGCTCCCGCGCCTCAACCGTTGAGCCTGACCGTGACCGAATTTGTCCGACTGAACATGACGCCCCCGAACGGGGAGAAGAAGGTGCTTCTGCACTCCTGTTGCGCGCCGTGTTCGGGCGAGGTGATGGAGGCGATGCTGGCATCGGGGATCGATTACACGATCTTCTTCTACAATCCCAACATCCACCCCCTGAAAGAGTATCTGCTGCGTAAGGACGAGAACGTGCGTTTCGCGGAAAAGCACGGCGTGCCGTTCGTCGACGCCGATTACGACAAGGACAACTGGTTCGCCCGCGCCAGGGGGATGGAGTGGGAACCCGAGCGCGGCGCGCGCTGCACCATGTGTTTCGACATGCGCTTCGAACGCACCGCGCTCTACGCGCATGAGCACGGTTTTCCGGTGATGACATCCTGCCTCGGCATCTCCCGATGGAAGAACATGGCGCAGATCAACGACTGCGGCCATCGCGCGGCCGGACGTTATCCCGATGTGTCATATTGGGACTTCAACTGGCGCAAGGGCGGCGGCGCGCAGCGGATGATCGAGATCAGCAAGCGCGAGCAATTCTATCAGCAGGAGTATTGCGGCTGCGTCTATTCGCTGCGCGACACCAACCAACACCGCCGGAATCATGGCCGGGCGCCGATCGTGATCGGGACGCAATTCTACCGGCAAAGCGAGGAACCGGACGCGACATAAGATTCGTCCGCGCAGGTTGACGGCCCGTGGACGCTGGCCCATAGGATGGGGGGTCGAGGTTCTCCGGGACGATTCACGCCCGGAGCTAAGAGGGAAGCCGGTGCGTCTTCGGACAAAACCGGCGCTGCCCCCGCAACTGTAAGCGGTGAGCCGTGGTCCATCAGTGTCACTGGGAGCAATCTCGGGAAGGCCGGACCAAAGCTGAGACCCGCGAGCCAGGAGACCTGCCCCGGCAACATAGTCGTCCTCGGGCGGGGTGTCCCGGTGGTGCGCTTGCGGTCTCGATGGCGGCGCGCCCGCCAGGATTCCCATGCCGCGTCGCTAAGGCCCAGCCCCCAACACATGGGGTAAAGCCAGTGTCTGTTTCCTCTCCTCTTCCCGTGGCTACGCTCGGCACGCCGCGCATCGGTCCGCGCCGCGAACTGAAAATCGCGCTCGAAAGCTACTGGTCGGGCAAGTCCGACGAATCCGCATTGCTTGAAGCGGCGGCCGGATTGCGCGCCGCGAACTGGGCGCGCCAGAAATCGCTCGGCGTCACCGTCATCCCGTCGAACGATTTCACCTTCTATGATCATGTGCTCGACACCAGCGCCATGGTCGGCGCGATCCCGGATATCTACGGATGGAAAGGCGGACCCGTGCCGCTCGCCACCTATTTCGCGATGGCGCGAGGCGCCCAGGGCGGGAATGACGATGCGGCCTGCGCGCATGGTCATCCGGGCGATGGTCACGCCCATGGCGCGCCGGCGCAGGAAATGACCAAGTGGTTCGACACCAATTACCACTACATGGTCCCTGAATTCACCAGCGGCCAACGCTTTCAGCTCTCGTCGCTCAAGGCCGTCGACGAATACCGCGAGGCCAAGGCGCTCGGCTACCAGACCCGGCCGGTGCTGCTCGGTCCGGTCACCTATCTGAAGCTCGGCAAGAGCAAGGACGCGAATCTCGATCCGCTGTCGCTGCTTCCTGACCTGCTTCCGGTCTATATCGATGTGCTCAAACGCCTTGCGGCGGAGGGCGCCGAGTGGGTGCAACTCGACGAGCCCTGTCTCGTTCTCGATCTCGACGACGCGACCCGCAAGGTGTTGCGCACGACTTATGAACAGCTCGCGGACGCGCTGCCGAAGCTGAAGATCATGCTGACCACTTATTTCGGCGGGCTCGGCGACAACCTGGATGCCGCATTGTCGCTGCCGGTCACGGGACTTCACATTGATCTGGCTCGCGCTCCGGACCAGCTCGAGGCGGTCGCGGCAAAGGCGCCGCACGATCTGGTTCTGTCGCTCGGCGTGATCGACGGCCGCAATATCTGGCGCGCCAACCTTCCCGCGTTGCTCGACCGCCTGGAGCCCATCGTCTCCGAACGCGGCGCCGATCGCGTGCAGGTCGCGCCCTCCTGCTCGCTTCTGCACGTCCCGATCGACGTGGCGCTGGAAACCGATCTCGACGCGGAGTTGAAGAGCTGGCTCGCTTTCTCGGTGCAGAAGATGGGTGAACTGGCGACGCTCGGCGAGGCGCTCGCCAAGGGCCGCGCCTCGGTCGCGGGCGCCCTGAAAGCATCGGCGGACGCGGCCGCCGCGCGCAAGGCGTCGCCGAAGGTTCACGACGCGAAGGTCGAGGGCCGGATCGCGGCCGTCACCTCCGAGATGGCGCGGCGCAAGAGCGCGTTCGCAGAACGCGCGAAGCTGCAGCGCGAGCGCTTCGGCCTGCCGCCGTTCCCGACCACCACGATCGGTTCATTCCCGCAGACCGCCGAGGTTCGAAAGGCGCGCTCGGCCCACGCCAAGGGAACGCTGAGCGACGCCGACTACGAGAAGTTCCTGCAGGAGGAGACGGCGCGAACCATCCGCTGGCAGGAAGACATCGGCCTCGACGTGCTCGTGCATGGCGAGTTCGAGCGCAACGACATGGTGCAGTATTTCGGCGAGCAGCTGTCCGGATTCGCGTTCACCCGGCACGGCTGGGTGCAGAGCTACGGCTCTCGCTGCGTCCGCCCGCCGGTCCTGTTCGGCGACGTGTCCCGGCCCCGGCCGATGACCGTCGGCTGGTGGAAATACGCGCAGTCCCTGACCGCGAAGCCGATGAAGGGCATGCTCACCGGCCCCGTCACCATTCTCAACTGGTCCTTCGTGCGTGATGACATGCCGCGCAGCCTCGCCTGCCGGCAGATCGCGCTTGCGATTCGCGATGAGGTCTCGGACCTGGAGCAAGCCGGCGCGACCATGATCCAGATCGACGAGGCCGCGCTGCGCGAAGGGTTGCCGCTGCGCCGGTCCGAATGGAAAACGTATCTCGACTGGGCAGTCGAATGCTTCCGCCTGTGCGCCAGCGGCGTCGCCGACGCCACGCAGATCCACACCCACATGTGTTATTCGGAGTTCAACGACATCATCGACGCGATCGCGTCGATGGACGCCGACGTCATCTCCATCGAGACCTCGCGCTCCAAGATGGAACTGCTCGACGCCTTCAAGACCTACAAGTATCCGAACGAGATCGGCCCCGGCGTCTACGACATCCACTCTCCGCGGGTGCCGGCGGTCGATGAGATGACCGGGCTGCTCAAACTCGCACGCCAGCGCCTTTCCGACAGGCAGATCTGGATCAATCCGGACTGCGGGCTGAAGACCCGCAAGTGGGAAGAGGTCCGGCCGGCGCTCGTCAACATGGTGGAGGCGGCCAAACTGATGCGTTAACGACAGCTGAAGCATCAGACCGTCGTCCTGATGGCCGGGCATAGCCGTTCGAAGAACGGCGTTGCTTCGCTCGCCCATGGCCCCGGCCGTCAGCGTCTCTGGTCCGGAAACACCTTCAAGATGTTTCCGGCCAAGATGTTTCCGGCCGGCCGTGCAATCGCTTGCCATCACGCCGCTGCTGCGATTTTATGCCGTGCGGGTGATTTGACGAGAACGCCGGCGGAGAGCATTCCGCCGTGCGGCAAGCGAGGAGACAAGCGATGACCGCGTTTCGGCCCCTGATCCTGGCGGTTGCTGCTATGGCGAGCCTGCTGCTCTCGGCCACCACAGGCTTTGCGCAGCGATTCGACGGCGATCAGCCGGGTCTCGTCGCCGATGATTCGTTCCAGCTCGACCCGGAATACCGCAAGCAGGTGGTGCTCTACCGGACGACCGAGCCGCCCGGCACCATCATCATCCAGACCGCGGAACGTCATCTTTATCTCATTCAGGGCAATGGCCGCGCGCTCCGCTACGGCATCGGCGTCGGCCGCGCGGGTTTTCAGTGGCAGGGCATCCTCAATATCACGCGCAAGGCGGAATGGCCGGACTGGACCCCGCCCCCGGAAATGATCGCGCGCCAGCCTTACCTGCCACGCTTCATGGCGGGTGGTCCCGGTAATCCGATGGGAGCCCGCGCCATGTATCTCGGTACAACGGTCTACCGCATCCATGGCACCAACCAGCCAGACACCATCGGGACTGCGATTTCCTCGGGCTGCTTCCGCCTGGTCAACGCCGACGTTATCGATCTGTATGATCGCATTCCGGTCGGCACGCGCGTGATCGTGCGGCAAAAACCCAAGCTTTAGTTCATCATCACGTCATTCGCGCCGATACTTTCCGACATTGCGAGAGGGGCTATCCATGCGGACATTTCGAGGCGGTCTCCTGATAGGCCTCGCCATCGCCACCGCCATCGCGGCGATGGCGATCACCTATGAGCGCTATGACACCAAGACCCTGAAACGAACGCTCCGCCGCGACGCGGTGCTGTGCGGCGTCAACACCGGCCTGCCCGGCTTTTCGAGTTCGGACGAGAAGGGCAATTGGTCCGGCTTCGACGTGGATTTCTGCCGCGCCGTGGCGGCCGCCATCTTCGATGATCCCTCAAAGGTGAAGTTCGTTCCCCTCGCCGTCGACGAACGGTTCAAGGAATTGCAGAGCCGCAAGGTCGATATCCTCGCGCGCAACTCCACCTGGAGCATGTCGCGGGAAACCAATTTCAACCTCTACTTCCCGGCGGTCGCCTATTATGACGGCGAAGGCTTCATGGTCCGCACCTCACGCAAGGCCAACTCCGCGCTCGATCTCGGCGACACCAAGATCTGTGTCCAGTCCGCCACCACGACCCAGCTCAACCTTGCTGATTATTTCAGGGCCAATAACCTGAAATATGAGGAGATCAGGTTCGAGAAGCTGGAGGATGTGCTGAAGGCCTATGACGAGGCCAGATGCGACGTGGTGACCGCCGACGTTTCGCAGCTCTACGCGCTGCGGCTGCGGCTGACCAAGCCCAATGAGAGCTTCATCCTGCCCGACGTGATCTCCAAGGAGCCTCTGGCGCCTGTTGTCCGCCAGCGCGACGACGACTGGATGATGATCATCAAATGGACGCTCTACGCGATGATCAATGCCGAAGAACTCGGCCTCACCTCGAAGAATATCGACGAGGCGATGAAATCGACCAAGCCTGACGTGATGCGGCTCGTCGGCACCGAGGGGCAATATGGCGAGGCTCTCGGGCTGACGAAGGACTGGGCGGCGCGCATCATCCGCCACGTCGGCAACTACGGCGAGGTCTACGACCGCAATATCGGCGCCGATTCAAGGCTGAAGATTCCGCGCGGCCTGAACCAGCCCTGGAACGCCGGCGGCATCATGTACGCTCCGCCGCTGCGGTAAACTTCCTGTTGCAAGCGGAGTGGGATCACGGCGTGACAATCAGGCGCGCTCATTCCGGGTTCATTCCGGCTTGCGTTCAAACGTCAGGATGAGATTGTTGGCGGGCATATCGGTGATCTCCGCGAGCGTCAGGCCGTTGTGCCGCGCCAGCGCCGCAACCTCATCAACGTCGCGCACGCCCCACTCCGGATTGGTGTTGCGAAGACCGGCGTCGAACGCCTCGTTGCTCGGCGCGGTGTGCCGCCCGTCCCGCTTGAACGGTCCATAGAGAAACAGCCGTCCATCGGGGCGCAGACAGTGCGCGGCGCCCGCGAACAGGCCCTCGGCGACACGCCACGGCGCGATATGGATCACATTGGCGCAGAACACCGCGAGCAGCGCGCCGGGCCCCCCGTTTATTTCCGCCAATTGCCCTGGATCCGACAGATCGATCCGCCGGGGCGGCCGGACGTTGGCGAGGTTCTCGTGAGCGGTCCACGCCGCGATGCTGCGGAGATGATGATCGTTGAGATCGCTCGGCCACCAGGTGACGCCGGGCGAGTGCCGCGCGAAGAAAGCTATGTGCTGTCCGGTGCCGCTGCCGGCCTCGAGCACATCGCCTGTCTTGCCGCGCAGGAATTTTTCGAGAACCGTCCAGATCGCGACATGGTTGCGGTGAAACGCCGCCGCGTCGAGACGGTCATCGGCTGTCCACGGCCGGCGGTCGTTGCGGATGTCAGGATTGTCGGCCATGGAACGCTGCCTTTCATTCCGGCGCAATTCCCGCACGGCGGATCCAGAATGCGGACCGTGAAGACGGAGATCAAGCCCGAATCACAGCTCCGCAGTTTCGCGTTTCTGTCCTTGAAGAGACGGCTGGAGAAACTCCTCAATTCCCCGACGGGGAAGCTTGCCAAAGGCAAGGCTTGCGACGTACGCTATCACCACCGGTGCTCTCCGAACTGCTCGGGCGATCCTGCGACGGGATTTGTTCGGGAATTTGCACGCGCCTGAACAGCAACGCGTGCGACAGGATCGCGACGACCACAGGAGGTATTTATGCGTCCTATCATTGCCGCGGCGGGACTGCTGATCACATTCACCGCGCACGGCTTCGCCGCCGAGTCGCAGCCCGCCGACACGCAACCTCTCCAGCCGCAACATCGTCTTGTGATCCAGGTCGACCACAATGACCGGCACACCATGGACTTCGCGCTGACCAACGCCACCGACGTGATCGAATACTATCGCGCGCTTGATCAGACGGTAGCCGTGGAAATCATGGCGTGCGGCCCCGGCCTCCACATGCTGCGTATAGACACCTCGCCCGTGAAGGAACGCATCAAGCGTATCCGGGAAAGCGCATCCCCCAGCAGGATCCAGTTCTCGGCCTGCAACAACACCAAGCAGAGCATGGAGAAGAAGGAGGGTCGTCCGCTCGAAATGCTGCCGGGAACGATGATCGTGCCTTTGGGCGTGGTGCGGCTGTTGGAGTTGCAGGAGAAGGGCTGGAGCTACGTGCGGCCATAATCAGCCGCTGACGTTGACGCCCCGAACGCTCGCTAGAGCCCTTTTGCTTCTGATGGAATCAGAAGCGGGCTCCATGATTTTGATTTGCTGCGCTTTCTTCATGCGAACCGGTGTCCATCCTCGGGTCGAGCCCGAGGACATGCTTCGCTCGAAAACGCTCCAGGCGATCGCGAGCCGAACTGTGACCGGTTGCAATCGCCCCCGCGCAGCATAGATTTGCTGAAGTCGTCACGGGCAGGCAAGAACCGCACGGGGGACAGGGTTGTAGCAGGGGACAGGGTCGTCCGATCATGATCTTTCGCCAGCTGTTCGACAGTGTCTCCGGAACCTACAGCTACCTGATGGCGAGCCGCGCCGGAGGCGAGGCGCTGATCATTGATCCGGTGCTGGAGAAGGTCGACCGTTACTGCCAGTTGCTGCGCGAGCTCGACCTCAGGCTTGTGAAGGCCATCGACACGCATCTTCATGCCGACCATGTCACCGGGCTCGGCGAGTTGCGGGATCGCACCCAGTGCGTCACCGTGATGGGCGAGCAGACCAAGGCCGACGTGGTGTCGATGCGCGTCAGCGATGGCGACAAGGTCAACATCGAGGGTATCGGTCTCGACGTCATGTATACGCCGGGTCACACCGACGATTCCTACAGTTACCTGATGGGCGACCGCGTCTTCACCGGCGACACGCTCTTGATCCGCGGCACCGGCCGCACCGATTTCCAGAACGGCAGCGCCCGCGCTCAGTACGATTCGATCTTCAACCGGCTTCTCAAACTGCCCGACGAGACCATGGTGTTTCCCGCGCACGACTACAAAGGCGACACGGTGTCCACCATCGGCGAGGAGCGGCGCCACAACCCGCGGCTCCAGGTGCGTTCGATAGACGAGTACATTGAGCTGATGGATAACCTGAAACTACCGAACCCGAAGCTGATGGACGTGGTGATCCCCGCCAACATGCATGTCGGCCTCAGGCAGGACGATCTGGCGAAGCAAGGGCTGGCGCTGACGCCGCGCGAGGCGATCGCCCGGCTCGGCCAGCCCGACATCCTGCCTGTCGATCTTCGCGAAACTCACGAGCGCGCCAGGCACGGCACGCTGGCGGGCGCGCTGCATGCGCCCTATCCCGGCATCGCCGACAGCCTGAAGCCCGGCGGCATGCTGCGCGAGGTGGCTACCGCAACCGGCCGCCGCATCGTGTTCTTCTGCGCTTTCGGCGAACGCTCGGCCATGGCCGTCACCGCGGCCAAGGACGCCGGCCTGACCAACGCTGTGCATATCGAGGGTGGCATCGACGCCTGGAAGAGAGCCGGCGGACCGGTGGTCGCGGGCTGAACCAGCGGATGCCCTGGAGCCTCGTTCTCCTCCGGGTGGACGGGCGCATGATGGGACGCTTCACCACGGAAGCGCCCATAACCACGTCGGCGCCATCGCTCACGCCGTAGGTTGCGCAGGTTGCGATTGTGACCGCGAACTTTCGTACCAATCCGCCATGCGGAGAGCGCTTCTCAATAGCGAGTCATCGTACTCCACGCCAGTGTCGGTGTTCTTGGCTATGTAGAGAGCCTGGTCGGCAAGGCCCAGGAGTTCATCGAGATCGGCCGCTCCACGATAACACAGCGCGTAGCCGACGCAGGTCGTCACGCTGATCTCATGCCCGTTGACCAGTAATGGTTCAGCGATGGCGGCACGCAATCGCTCCGCCTGCGCGGCAGCTTCATCGGGATCGCAAAGATCACGCTGGATGACAGCAAACTCATCGCCCCCCAGGCGCGCGACAATGTCGCCGGGCGGGAGCGCCTGCATGAGGCGCATGGCGATAGCCTTGAGCAAGCCGTCACCGACGGGATGGCCGAACACATCGTTCACGGGCTTGAAGTTATCGAGATCAAGGCAATGCATCGCGAGAAGACGCTGACCGGAACCGACCGCGATATGGCTGTCGAACCATTCGCGCAATGCGAGCCGGTTGGGAAGCGTCGTCAGGACGTCCCGTCGTGCCAGCGCCTCGAATGTCAGCCGCCTGGCGATCTCGGTGCTGGTGACGCGCCAGCGCGCGAGCAGGCTCTGGCAGCCGCCGGCGAGCAACGCCGACGTCATCGCCGCGGTAATCCAATAGATCGGCTCATGGTGCCACGCAGCGACCAGAATGGTGGGAACGATCGCAATCAGCATGCTGGGAATGGCGATCCACGGTCGCAGCCCCACGCCCGTCGCCGCGCCCGCGCCATATCCGACGAGCAGGCATATCATCAACATATGAAACCGCGCGGGTTCGAGCGTGAAGACGTAGGCGGCTGACGCGCCAAGCACAAAGGCAAATTGATAATAAGTCAGCGCAAAGCGTTTCTCGAGCACACGTGCTCGGGTGGTCTCGAGGTCAGGCGATGCGGCCTCCGCGCCGCCCCATAGCAGAATCCAGATCCGCGCGGCATTGGACAGCAGGCCAACGAACGAAAAGACGGCGAGTACCCGATCACCCGCTTCGAAGGCCATGACGCTCAGCGACAAAACATAGCCGATGGACATGATCGTCGTTGGTATCAACGTGGTGTAGAGGCTCCGGACGAGCTCAACGTAGACGCCGTTCCGCACTGTATCGGTTTGAAATGGCATCCCCGTTCCGCCGCCTTCCTCGTGTCTTGCCACCCATACTACGGGCCAGTTGATTAACGCCATTAGTTAGAAGTCATCCGACGTGAGGTAGCGGTTCACGCAGACCTAAGGCATCTCTTCAAATTGTGAACACTCGACCCGAAAACGTGAAGCCTGGTTCACCAGGAGACATCGGCAGGGTGCTGGTGTCGGCAGGGGATCGTGTTGGCGTCTGGGCTTTACCCGGGCTCCCTGTCCCTGGGTTCCCTATCCAATCCGTCATGGCCCTCAGGGGCCTATCGGAGGTAAACGCCCGCCGCCGGTGGGGTTCCCGAGAGCGATGTCCCGCGACGGCATCATCCCATCAGGCGATGATGAAACATCCACGGATGGAGAACGGACGGTTCCAGTGGCGCGCCGATCGACCGTCCCTCCATGAGAATCGTCCTTCGGTCCAACCCCATGTTCAAAACGGAAAGAGAAGAAGGAATGACGTTAACGGAGGTAACCAACGGAGGTGACCCCGGGAAGAACGGTAACCACGGGAAGAACCGCCGAGGCGTTGGTGAGCGCCTCAGCGGTCTTCGCCAGCACCAAAGGGACGAGTAAAATGGCGCTGGTCGCGGATCGATCATATCAAAACAAGTGAAGTCGCGCGTGCAACTCCGCGTGATTCAATCCCGGGGGTCAGTACTTGAACTCCGGCATCGATTTGAGCTGATCCTTGGTGACGTTCAGGACCGCACGATCCGGAAACCATTCCCGCTTTGTATCGGAGGTTTGCCCCGCACTCGCCTTGTTCGCCTTGTTGGCGAATTTCAGGCTGTCCATCGCGAGCAGGACGTAGTGCGTTCCCATTCCAAGGAAGCCGCCCGCCTCGACAACAACGCCCTTGACCTGGCCCTGTGCGTTGATGATGACGTCCGAAATCTCGCCGACCTTTTCGTTCGCCTCATTATAGATGTTCACGCCCGACATCTTGGATGAGCTCCAGTCTCCGGTGGCGGCGATCGGGGCAGCGGCCTGTGACGGCGTCTTTGCGGTCATTTCAGCGAATGATGCTGTTGGAAGAAAGAAGAGAAGTGCCGCAGCGATGCTAAGTGCTTTCAAGCGAACCTCCTTGGTTTTGAAACTTGAAAACACCCGGCGATCGCCTTCGTTCCTATGTCCGGAACGTAACACAGCAGCAGTTGTCCAAGCGCCCCGTGATCGGGAAACGCGACATCAGCGGCTCTGCTGCTGGAAGGCCTAGAGACCGTCGGCGGCGAAGCCGATTGAGTCCGATCGAACTCATTCGGATTGTTCGATCACTTTGAGGTCCCGAATTTTGTACGTCTTGCCCTCGACGCGAAACTCGACCTTGTCGCCTGGCTTGACGCCCTCGCTCAACGTCGGCGGCGCGACCTGAAACACCATTTCCATCGGCGGCATCAGGCCCACGATCTCTTCGTGATTGATGGTCAAGGATCCCGTCGCCGGATTGATTGCGGTTACAAAGCCGACTCCCTGAAACAGGGCATTGGACTGATCCTGGGACTGATCCCGGGATCGATCCTGGGTCTGGTCTCCGGCCTTGTGAAGCTGGGCCAGCAGAAACTCTATGCGCGACGCTCGGGCGGCGACCGCGCCGTCCCCGGAGGAGAAGGCGTGAGCCTCGCCGAGGTCGAGGCTTACCGCTGTCGCGGCGATGATCCATATGAAAATGCAACGTCTCATGACATGTCCCGAACTGGCAGGCACGGTCTTCCGCAAATTGCGCGGACCGCGCCGGATCAGCCTTACCTGAAACACGCCGGTTCAGGGAAGCGATGAGCGGGCGGCGCCTTATGCCTGACCTGATATGAAGCTATAGAAAATCATGCTACCTTGAATCGCCAAATCAGCATCGATTGACGTCAGTTCAATCCCAGGAGAAAGCAATGCATCGTCGTGAATTCGTGACCGCCATCGGAACCGCGGCAGCCGTCGTCTCGGCGGCTCAAGCCTTCGCCGTCACGGCGGATGCCGCAACCGGCGAATCGATGCACCCGGCAAAATACAAGGCTCTGGAGGAATCCATCGCTCATTGCATCTCGGCAGGCGACGCCTGCATGCGGCATTGTCTCGGCATGTTAAGCATGAAGGACGCCAGCATGGCCGGCTGCACGAACGCGACCTACCAGGTGATTGCCGGCTGCACTGCATTGCGAACGCTGGCGGCGGTCAACTCGCACCACGTTCCAGCCCTGGGCAAGGTCGTCGCGCAGATGTGCACGGATTGCCAGAAGGAATGCGAGAAATTCCCGGATGTGGCGGAGTGCAAGTCGTGCGGCGATGCGTGCAAGACCTGCGCCGAAGAATGCCGCAAGGTGGCGGCATAAGGCAGCCCCGGCCGGGGCATCTTCTCGACAAACAGACCCCGCCATGGTAGTTCCCTGCGCGAAAGGCTAAGGGATTATGCGCCGACGGCTGGGAAGATTTCTTCCGATCGTCATGTTTGCGATGCTGGTGCAGATATTCGCACCCGTCGCAGCCTGTCTGGCGTTCAACCCCGCCACGGCCGATCCACTGGCGGGCGCGATATGCTCTCACGCGCCCGACCCGGGTTCTCCGCAAGCGAGTTTTCCGCAAGACCGTGAGAACGATCCGCAGCAGATGCACGGCGCCTGTGCGTTGTGTTGCGTCATCCAGGCAGCAACCCCGCCCGCCGATCCGCAAGCCTTCGCGGTCGGCATCGAGCGTGACGCAAGCACCGTCATCTGGCGCGGCACGATGTTCGGGCCGCCGCCATTCCCCGTTGACGCCAACGCGCAGGCACGCGCGCCGCCTTCCATTTCCTGATCGACCAAATCTGCAATCACCGCGACTGCATCGTCGCGGCGAGGTCTGTTTGATTGAATGCCTTGTTTGATTGAATGCCGTGGGCGATCGCCCGCATCGGGAATATGTCATGTTTCGTTCTTGCATCCTTTCGAGCGCCAGCGCGCTCGCGTTATTCGCTGTTTGCGACGGGGCCGCGGCGCAGACCGCCGCCTCGACACTGCCAGCCATCACGGTCGACGCCCCGCGCCAGGCCCAGGCCAGTCCGCGCAAAAAGAGAGCGGTCGCCCACCGCGGCACTCCGAGATCATTCCGGCCGCAGCCATCCGTGGCGGTAATGCCGTCGCCGATGCCGACAGAGGCGATGCTCGCGACCCTTCACCAGGCGCCGATCGGACAGCCCCAGACCACCATCGGCCGCGATCAGTTCGACAACAGGCCGTCATTCTCCGTGGCCGACGTGCTGCGTGACAGTCCCGGCATCTCCGTCAAGCAGGGGAATGGACCCCGCGACTTCGGCATCTCGATCCGCGGATCAAACGCGCGCAACGGCTTTGGCATTCGCAACCTGGTGATCTTCGACGATGGCTTCCCGGTCACCCAGCCCGACGGACTGTCCCGCAGCGACCTGATCGATCCTCGTGCCTACGGGGCCATCGACGTCATCCGGGGTCCGTCGTCCGCGCTTTACGGCAATTACGCGACCGGCGGCGCGCTGAACTTCAGGACCCGCCGCGGCGCGGAGATCAACGGCTTCGAGTACGGTTCCGATGCGGGAAGCTACGGATACTTCAACAACTATCTGACGATCGGCCAGAAGACCGGAAACTTCGAAGCCTCGCTGTTCGCGAGCGACACCCGCAGCGACGGCTACACCGGCAACACCTGGTTCAACACCCAGACCGTGAACTTCCTCGGAACGTTTCAGGCAACCCCGGACGACCGCCTCACCTTCAAGCTGATCAACAATACGCTCGACGCGCGCCTGGCGATCCGGTCCTCGCTCAATCAGTTTGACGCCAATCCCTTCCAGCGCGGCTGCGCAACGGCCGCGACCGCCGCTCCCGGCTGCGGCACGATCAGCCTGTTCAATAACGGCTTCAACACAGCCGCCGGAACCACTCCGACAACGGCCGAGCAGGCCGGCTTCGGCCGCACCGATCGCCGGACGATCGTCGGCGGCCGCTGGGAACATGATTTTGATAATCAGACCACCTGGCGCAACCAGCTCGTGTTCGACGATCGCAACATCAGCCAGCCAACCGGCGCCACGGGCGCGATCGGCGACTATCCCTCCTATAACCTCATGAGCGATATCGTCAGACGAGGTCAGATCTTCGGGATGGATGCCACCGGCTATCTCGGCGCGTTCTACAACACCCTGAGCTGGTCCGGCGACACGTATCGCGTGACGCCCGGCGGTAACGCCTCGCGCGGCTCGCTGGTGTCAAATCTCACGGGCATGCACACCAATTACGGCGCGCGTGCGCGCGGAGAAATCCATATCAATGAATCATGGTCCGCGATCGCCGGCATCGGATGGGAGACGACGCATCTCAGGGGCGTCAATACCGCCTATACCTATGCGGGACCGACGGGAATCGCGAGCACGACGATCCGAAGCGTGGATCGCCAGCTCCAGAACACCGCGCCGGAGTTCGCGCTGCAATACCGCGCCGACAAGGACTGGCTCTTCCGTGGGCGGGTCGCGACCGGTTACGGAACGCCGCAGGTCGGCAACCTTTTCGTGCTGCCGAACGGCCAGAACGGCAACAACACCCAGCTCAATCCGCAAAAGAATCTCGGTTACGATCTCGGCTTCGACTGGACGCCGGATCCCACGCTCAGGATCAGCGCGACAGGATTCTACGAGTTCTTCCGCGACGAGCTGGTCACACAGGCAGCTCCCCTCGGCGCGCCGAATGCGAGCTATACGTTCAATGCCCCGAAATCCGAGCATCGGGGCGTCGAACTACTGGCGCAATGGCGCTTCCTGCCAAGCTGGCGTGTGACCGCCGCCTACACCTATCTCGACCAGATCTACACGAGCTACACCGAGAATATCAACAACGGCGCCACTTTCAGCTTCAATCGGGCGGGCAACAGAATTCCCGGCATTTCGCCGAACGAACTGACGGCGCGGCTTTCTTACGACCAGCTCTCGGGCTCCCTGCAAGGCGTTGGCGCGTTCGTCGAGTTTCAATGGAAAGACGCATTCTACATGGACAACGCCAATCTGCTGAAAGCGCCCGGCTACGAACTCGTCAATCTCAATGTGCACTACGACAAGCCCCTGCAATCGGAGTATCTCAAGTCGTTTCATCTTTATTTCGAGGTGAGAAACGTCTTCGACAGGACATTCGTGGCGTCCGCCAACAACATCGCCAATACCGTCACCGCCGCGGGCCTTCAGAACCCCGCAAGCGTTCTGGCCAACACCGGCGGGTCGATCTATGCCGGACAGCCACGCATGTTCATCGCCGGAATGAGGCTTGCGTTCCGATAGCAAAGAGGAGCCTGACCATGATCAGAACAGCAGCCGTCGCTGCGATCGCGCTCTTCCTGCAAGGTGCTGCGAACGCGCAGATGAGCCATCACCACGTCTCGGAGGCGGCCTGCGATACGGCTGAACTGCGTTGCGCGTCCAAGGTCACGCCGGCATTCGCGCCTGACGGAACCTTGTGGCTGGCGTGGATGGCGGGCGGGCGCATTTCGGTGGCGCGCTCCAGGGATCACGGAAAGACGTTTTCAACGCCGGTCGCGGTGTTTGATCAACCGCTCAAGCTCGATTGGGGCCCCGATGCCCGCCCCAGCATGATCGTCGACCGGCACAATCGTATCGCCATCGCCTTTTCGATCTTCAGGGACAAGAACTTCAACGGCGAAGTGCTGTACACGCGCTCCGTCGATGAAGGCCGCAGCTTCAAAAAGCCGGAACCCATTACACCTAGCAAGGAGAGCCAACGCTTCGTGCAACTCGCGCTGGACGGCGACGGTTCGGTCTTCGCTGCCTGGATCGACAAGCGCAACCGCGCTCGGGCAAGCGCTGACAATCAAAGCTATAACGGAGCGGCGTTGTTCTTTTCCTGGTCGAAGGACGGCGGCGGCACCTACTCCGAAACCCGTCCAGTGAAGGACAACACCTGCGAGTGCTGCCGGATCGCCGTCGCATTCGCAGGCTCCGGCAGGCCCGCCGTTCTGTTTCGCAATATCTTCCCGGGCAGCGTTCGCGACCACGCGATCGTCACCTTCGGGGATCCGGCTGCGCCCGGGAAGATCCATCGCGTCAGCCACGACGACTGGAAGACCGACGCGTGCCCGCATCAGGGGCCAAGCCTCGCCATCTCGCCGAAGGGGACCTATCACGCGGTCTGGTTCACCAGCGGCGAAGCCCGAAAGGGGTTGTTCCACGCGCGCTCGACCGACGGCGGACAGACCTTTTCCGAGCCCATGGCGATCGGCAGGCCCGACCGGAACGCGTCGCGCCCCTACGTATTGGCGAGCGGCTCGGGCGCCACGATGGTCTGGAAGGAATTCGACGGCGAGAAGACCACGGTCAAGCTGATCACGTCCGGCGATGACGGAAAAAGCTGGTCGCAACCGCGAGACATCGCCGCGACGACGGACGCGTCCGATCATCCTTTACTTGTAGGTGACGGACGCGATGTCTTCCTGTCCTGGATGACCAAAGCCGACGGCTACCGCATCGCACCGATCAAGGACGCGCCATGAGGCGTCTATCGCTGGTCGCGTTCGTGCTTGTATGCGCATTTCTTCCCCAGGGTCTGGCGGCGCATGATGAATTGCGCGCGTTTCAGCGCGGAAGCTGGCAGGCCATCCTCAATGCACACGCCGGCCGTCCGATGATGGTCAACTTCTGGGGAGTTACCTGCGGTCCTTGCAAGGTCGAACTGCCGCTCCTCGGAAAATTCGTCAAGGACAATCCGGGCGTCGATGTCGTGACGGTCAATGCCGATCTCGTCCCGAACGCGCGCGAGGCGGCGCTGGCGATGCTGCGCAAGGCCGGATTATCTTCGACCGAGAACTGGACCTTCAGCGACGGTTTCGTCGAACGGCTGCGCTATGAGATCGATCCCGCCTGGCAGGGCGACATCCCGCGCACGATGCTGATCGCGCGCGATGGAAAGATCACAACCATTGAAGGCATCGTCGAGCTTTCCAGGGTCAGGGAATGGTTCGCAAGCCAGGCGATCGAGACAAGCCCGGAACGCGCGCGTCAAACGCACGATTGACGCGAACCGTCCGGGAGCTTTGTCCCAACGTTTGAATCCGTGATCTTCGCGGCGAAAGGCTAAGGGATTATGCGCCGGCGGCTGGGAAAATTTCTTCCGATCGTCATGTTTGCGATGCTGGTGCAGATATTCGCACCCGTCGCCGCGCACCTTGCGTTCAGCACGACCACGGCCGATCCGCTGGCGGGCGCGATATGCTCGCACGCACCCGATGCGAGTTCTCCGCAGGATCGTAAGAGCGATCCGCAGCAGATGCACGGCGCCTGCTGCGCCCTGTGTGGCGTCGTCCACCACGCCGCGGCGCCGCCCCCCGATCCGCAAGCCTTCGAAGTCGGGATCGAGCGCGACGCAACCACCATTATCTGGCGCGACCTGACTTTCGACCTGCGGCCGCTGGCGGCCCGTTCCAACGCGCAAGCGCGCGCGCCTCCTTCCATTTCCTGAGCGACAAAACTCAACCGCACCGAAGGTGCCTCTGTTCTCCGTTCTCGGGAGAGAAACCGGTCATGTCTATTCGTGTGTTTGCGCGCTGCTGTGCGGCGTGCGCGACGTCCGCTGTCGCGATTTCATTGATGGTCAACAGCGCTTCGGCGCAGGAACGGCCCGCGCCGCGAGGTGAGGGCGTCACGCTTCCACCGATCACGGTGGTCACAAGTCAGGCTCCCAAGCGCAAGCCGAAGCGCACGGCTGCGCGACCGGCGGCACACGCTACTGCAACATCCAGCCAGCCCGCGCGCACCAATGCTCCGGCCGCGACGATTTTCGAGCGAGGGACCGGCTTCGGCACCCGAACTGACAGCACCGGCAAGGGCTACGCGCTGCCCAACGCAACGACCGGCACCAAGACCGATACGCCACTGATGAACACGCCGATGAGCGTACAGGTCATTCCCCAGGACGTGCTGCGCGACCAGCAGGCCATTGGCCTGGACCAGGCGCTGCGCAATGTCAGCGGCGTCACTTCGGGGCGCGGAGTGGACGAAGAGTTTCTGATCCGAGGCTTCGAGAATATAAACTACTATCGAAACGGACTGCCCTTCCGTGTGGACTACACTCACACGCAAGACCTCGCCAATGTCGATCGCATCGAAGTGCTCAAGGGGCCGGCGTCCATCCTTTACGGGCGGGCGGAGCCGGGCGGCCTCATCAACTTCGTAACCAAGCAGCCTCAAAGGACCCCGTCCTACAACGTCAGGCAACGGCTCGGCAGCTGGAACCTGCGCCGCACCGATCTGGACGCCACCGGAGCGGTAGGCGACGGACCGTTCAGCTACCGGGTGGTCGGCGCACACCAGCGCAACGGCAGCTGGCTCGATCACTACAACGAGGAGCGCAACTTCATCGCTCCCTCTCTTAGCCTGGACATCAACGAGCGAACGCGCACCACGCTGCAGATGGAATATAGCGATTTCAATTACAGGGGCACGGGCAGCCATCTTGGCAGGGCGATTCCAAATATTGACAATCGCCCCCCCGACATCCGCAGAAGCACGAACCTGTCCGACCCATGGTCGATGCAGAACACAAAATACCTGCTGATCTCTTTGAACACCGAACACAGTTTCAACGACAACTGGAGCATCCGCCACAATCTGAGCTACAGCAGGTACACCAACACGGTTTCGGTGCTTTACCCG
Organism: Nitrobacter sp. TKz-YC01; assembly: GCF_047824785.1. Taxonomy (GTDB): domain Bacteria; phylum Pseudomonadota; class Alphaproteobacteria; order Rhizobiales; family Xanthobacteraceae; genus Nitrobacter. Next base: position 3,547,130 of record NZ_CP181167.1, read on the forward strand.
GACAGTACCGCCGCAAGCAACGGCGATGTGAACCGATATCTCTGGATGGATAACGCCAACGGCGATGACAGCACAAAGAACCTGTACAATTCGCTCGAACTGACAGGAAAATTCGATACCTGGAACGTCAGGCACACCATCCTCGCCGGCGCCGACCACTCGTCACGATACGAGAAAGCAACCTGGGGCGAGCTTTATTCTCCGCCCGCCGGGAGCGATTGGAGCACCAATGTCTTCAACCCGGTCTATACGGCCGCGCCGCCAACCGTCACGGACGCGGACATATACCATGTCAATACGAGCATGCCATGGCACGGCATTTATCTGCAGGACCAGATGCAACTGCCTTACGACGTGTTCGTGCTGGCGGGGCTGCGCTACGATCACGCCTCGCGTTCGGGCATCACCGGCACCACAAATAATCTCAAACCAATCAGCTCAAGCTCCGACTCAAAAGTCACCCCTCGCTTTGGTGTATTATGGCGACCTGTTCAGCAACTCTCCTTCTACGGCAGCTACACCGAGAATTTCGGCGCATCCAATGGAGTTGATTCGTCCGGCCAGCCTCTGCCGCCGCAGACCGCTCAGCAGTTCGAGGCGGGGATCAAGACCGAACTTGCGGGCGGCCGCCTGATCGGCACGCTGGCCCTGTTCGATCTTACCAAGCAGAACGTCGCGGTGCCGGATCCTGCACTTCGCAGCCGCTTGATCGCGATCGGGGAAGCGCGAAGCCGCGGCGTCGAAGTGGACGTATCGGGCGAGATCCTGCCGGGCTGGAACATCAAGGCGGGCTACGCCTACATGCCCTTCGCGAAGATCACGCGCGACACCAACGGCTGGGAAGGCAACCGACTGCACAACACGCCGGTGCATTCCGGCAGCCTGTGGAGCACCTACACGTTTGCTGGCGGCGATTTCGACGGGCTGAAACTGGGGCTCGGTGTGCAGGGGATGGGCCTCACCGAAGCCGCGCGCAACTACAGCGGCGACTATCGCCCGCAAAGGCCGGGCTACGCTATCATGAACGCCATGGCCAGCTACAGCTGGAAGGTGGACAAATCGGTGATGACCGCGCAGCTCAACGTCGAGAACCTGACGGATGAGACCTGGTGGAGCGGCAGCAACGGTTATGGGCAGTATTACATCGGCAGGCCGCGCACATTCACGGTCTCGCTCGGGGTCAAGTACTGATGAACCCGGCGTTTCACACGATAGCGTGGCTGCCGCGCCGCGGTTTCTGGGTGGTTGTTCACCGCTACTTCGGTCTGGCCACGGCGATCTTCATCGCCGTGGCGGCCCTGACCGAGGAACAGGACGCCGCTGCGCGCGAGCCTCATGAGCAAGTGGTGTCGCCGGTGCAGCGTTCAGGATCGATCGAACGTGGTTCCAGCGGCGCCGGCTACGCGCTGAACGTCCAGAGCTGCTCGCTTGCCATGAACCCTGTCAGCAGGAACAGGCCGACGGCGATGATCATGGCCGCGGCGCCAATCTCGATGCCCTTCATGACAAGCACTCCCCTGCCCGGTCGAGCGGCTGTCATGCGACCGGCGAGATCGCGGGCACAGACAGCGAGCGTCGCGATCGCGGCAATCGTGATCGCCGTGCCCGCCCCCATCATCAGGGCCGAACCCATTCCGGTCCAGAACATGTCCTGAGACAATGCGAAGACCAGGATGATGATCGCACCCGAGCAGGGTCGCGCGCCCACGGCCAGAACGGCCGCAAAACCCCTTCTCCAGCCGCCAGCGCCCGCGAGACCCTCCGGTTCCGGGCCGTGCGCGTGTCCGCACGCCGATGCATGGTCATGATCGCAGGCGGGATCGCCATCCTTGCGAGCGGAATGTTCATGCCGGAAGTGATCGCGGGGTTGTCCATGATGTTGTCCATGATGGTGACAACCACAGCCGGCTTCCGCTTCGGAAAAATCCGGAGCGCGCCGCTCAGTGGCGGCCGCGGCGCCGAGGCTTCTTGCACGCCTGATGTCACGGCAGGATCGCAGGAAGCTGCGTCCTTTCACCCAGAGCAAACGAACGCCGATCAGGACAACCAGGCCATAGCTGACGATCTCGATCACGCGGACCGCGTCACCCATGGCCTTTGCGGTGACCTCAAGGACGACCGCCCCGATGGCGACGATGGCAATCGCGACAATCGCCTGAAGCATCGCGGACGCGAACGATAGCGTCACGCCGCGCTTCCAGGTCTCATTGTTCGCGACGAGATAGGAGGAGATCACGGCCTTGCCATGGCCAGGACCGGCAGCGTGGAAAACACCGTAAAGAAACGAAAAGCCGAGCAAAGCCCATATGGCGGCGCCATCGGTCTTGCTGGCGCGGACAAGAGCGGAAAGCGAGCGGTAGAATGCGGCCTGCTGACTGAATATCCAGCCGAAGAAACTCGCGGATGACGAGGCCGTCGCCGGCTGCCGGGAGCCGAACGACAGGCTCTGCGCGGTGACCGCATCCATCACGCCCGCAACGAGAAGCAGCGCGCAGGTAAGGATCGCCAGCTTCGCCGCATATGAGCATCGATGCCCGTGACGATCAGCCATTGCATCCTTCCCGGTTCACGACGTCGTCATGGACACTTGATGCGGATCTTGTTGGAAAAACCCTGTCCGAAAGTATCAAGGGAATCGAGCGGGTTTTGATCGAGCTGACTCATCCGAAGCTGCTCGTCGGCGGTCGGCGCACGCGAACTATCGACGATCAACTGACAGCTCGCGGGCGCTCCGGCCAAAGCGACAGGCTGATCCTTCGCAAGCCCGAAATCGACAAAGATCGTCGGATCATACACCTCGATCAGCATCGCCTTGGCGGCAACAGGCGCCTTCAGCGGCAGCGTAAAATGCAGGATCAAAGCCGAATCCTTGTATTCAAGCCAGTAATCAACGGGATCGGAAAACACCGCTTTCCTGCCATCGGCCTTCGCGTAGGTGAAATAGTCATTCTCCTTGAGGGATGTCACGTTCACGTCCGCAAGCGAGCTCAGTTCCTCGCGCGTATACTGCCCTTTCTTCGCATGTTGGATGCCCTGCAGAGCATAGGCGGAGAACATATCGTCGAACGTCCATGCGTGGCGGATTCCGGTCATCAGACCTTCCGGCGTGTAGAGAACCTCGCTGCGGATGGTGACCCAGACATGCGGATGGGCGCCGGCGGACATCGGCGTGGCCGCAAGGAAAAGAAGCGCAAGACAAATGATCGCCCGGATCTGGCTCATGATCCCGAGAGCGATAAGGACAAGTGCGGCGGAATAGCGGCGGCGATCGGAATCGCAAGGGATCCGCGCCATCGCCAACCAGGCTCCTCACGATCGCAACCTTATGCGCCAACTAAGCGGCTTGACGAACGCTATCTTATATTCTATAGTTCATTGGAATATTGGATTTGTTCGCGAGATGGTTTCCGATCCTCAATGGCATCAGCTTGAGCTGGCCGCCGAAATGCTCAAGGCGCTGGCTGACCCGCACCGGCTTGGCATCCTCTTGCGATTATCAAAACGCGAACTGAGCGTTGGAGAACTCGCCGAGATCGAACAGGAGAAGGTCACTACCATGTCCGCCCGTTTGAAGGTCCTGCTGACGGCGCACCTCGTCAAACGGCGACGCAAGGGCCAGAGCGTCCTTTATTCGTTAGCCGACACGCACGTTCTCAACCTCGTGGACAATGCGATCGAGCACGCTTGTGAAGGCCACTAAACCCCAGCCAGGAAAGGAAAGTACATGACGACTCATGCTGATCATTCGCACAAGCACGGGCCTTCATGCGGCCACGTCGGGATCAAACACGGCGATCATGTCGACTACCTGCATGACGGCCATCTGCACCATCAGGCCGGCGACGCCGTTGAGGAGCACGCCATCGACGTCAGCGCCGAAAATCCCGACCGTTGCACGCCGGAGTTTGGTCATGTGGGCCACGACGCCGGCCATGTTCATGGTCCCGACTGCGGGCATCAGGCCGTTCCTCACGGCGATCACGTCGATTACCTCGTGAACGGCCGGCTTCATCATCCTCATGGCGATCATTGCGATGACCACGGATCGATCGAGGTCGTCGCCGGCTAGCGCGTGTTCGAGCGAAGTGGACACCGGCTCGCGCGAAGAAAACGCGACAAAACAAAATCATAAAGCCCGCTTCTGATTCCATCAGAAGCGGAAAGGCTCTAGGGTCGGGCCGCGTTCGGTTTTTTGCCGTCAGGAAACGACTTTCCCGTCATTGCCAAATGATGCCAAAGCCGTATGCTTGGCGGATTGAAGGCTGGCCGGCACGGAGTCGAGGCATGAGAATACTGACCGTCGCGTTCGCTCTTGGCTCGGCCCTGGCGCTGTGTTGCTCGGGAGCGTTCATTGCACCCGCCCATGCGAAGCCCAGGCGGGTCATCATCGTCACGCCTCCAACCCCGCAACCCTACTGGGACTCCTATATCGTTCCGCGATACCAATATCGTCCCGAAGACGATCGAGTGGACCCATGCGGCGGACCGGTCGTGCCGGTGATACGATATGGAGCTCAAGAGGCAACGATCCCCTTCTGGCTCGCGAACGATATGGGTCTTGGCCTTGTGCATGGCCGGGACTGGCCGTGTCGGGGGCGGCGCTATCGTTAAACTCGAAAACGCTGTTCAGACCGTAGCGAACCCGAGCCGCCCCGTGAGGACAAGGCCCGCCTCGTTCACGTCGGGTACGACCTTGATCGCGGCCTGCTTGCGATCGTCTCTGTTCCACCATCCGCCGCCAAGCGCCTGAAACAGCGCAACCGTATTCGCCAGTTGCGCGGCCTGCGCATCAAGACGCGCGAGAGAAGTCTCCAGATATGCCTCCTGCGCGGCGAGCAGAAGCGGCACGCTGATCTGTCCCTGATCGACCTGTTTGCGCACCAGGGTGATGCTCTCCGTCGCCGATCGCTCCGCGCCTGTCGCCGCGCTGATCGCGCGCGTGCCCGCCTGAAGGGCCCGCAACACATCCGCGACGTTCTGAAAAGCCGCGAGAACGACGCTGCGATACTGAGCGAGCGACTGAACGGCTTCCGCCTCCGCCGCACGCTGCCGGTTTTCCAACGTCCCGGCGTCAAAAATGGTCTGAGCCGCACTGCCGGCAACGATCCCGAGCCACGCGCCCGGAGTAGCCAATTGCGCAAACTGGGCCGATGCGGCGCCGGAACTTGCGGTCAGGGTAATCTGCGGAAGGCGATTGGCGATCGCCACTCCGATCATCGCATTGTTCGACTGAAAGTTCGCTTCGGCGGCCTGAATATCCGGGCGCTGCCTTACGAGATCGGCCGGAAGAGTGAGAGGCAGGCGACGGGGCATTCGAAATGACCCGAGATCGAAGGTTTCCTTTGGGTTGTCGCTCGCCAGACGCCCGGTCAGGAATGACAACAGATGACGCTGTTGCGCGAGCTTCTTTTCGAGATCCGGCAACAGCAGCCGGGTCTGCGCAACCGCGGTCTCCTGCGCCGCGACGTCGGTCTGGGCGATCTGACCCTGCTCCTGCTGCCGCCGCAGCAGCCTCAAAACCTCGCCCTGCAAACCAAGGACGCGACGGGTCGCCGCGATATGCCCCCGCAGCCGGCCTTCCTCGATCGCCGCAAGCGCGATGTTGCTGGCCAATGTCAGATAGACTCCCTCGCGCTGGAACGCGCGCATCCTCGCCTGCGAATTCGCGGATTCGACCAGACGGCGCGTCCCTCCCCACACATCGGCAAGGTAGGACACGGTGACCTGGCCGGTGTGCAGGCTCAGAAGGTGGGCGTTCGACTCGAGCGGTGATTGCAGGTCGACCGGCACCTGCTGGCGCGAGGATTCGAAGTTTCCCATGACGCTGGGAAACAGCGCCCCGCGCTGGGCCAGCGCGTTGGCCTGCGCCACCCTGACCGCGGCCTCCGCAACGGCGAGATCCGCATTGTGCGCGATGCCATCCTCCACAAGGCGGTTCAGCGCGGGCGAACGGAGCAGCTCCCACCATTGGGGAGGAACCTCCGCGGTGCGCACGATCGAATGTCCGGGCACACGATCTCCGGCGCGATCGGACAAGTACTTGGCGGTGTCCGGAGGCGCCGGAGGCTTGAAGTCAGGTCCCACCGCGCAGCCTGAAAGCACCGGTGATGCGGCAGCCAGGAACGCCACGATGAAACATCGCGTGCAGGACAACGCCAGCATCCCAGCCGTTCCCGATGAAGGAAATCCAGATCCGTTCTGTCGACTTGACCGCACGAAATGCCTCTTCAACCTCGGCTCGCGAACCGACCTTCTATTCCGCCGGTTTACACGCCGCTTCGGGAACGGCCGCTACCGTCCGTCGGCGAGAAAACAACGCGATGAGAGCCGGCAAAGCGACGAGGATCACCACCGGAGCCACCATCATTCCGCCGACCACGACGACAGCCAGCGGTTTTTGCACCTGTGATCCGATTCCGGTCGAGACGGCGGCGGGCAGCAGGCCGATTCCCGCAATCACGCACGTCATCAGGACAGGGCGCATTTGAACCTCTCCGGCTCTTATGATCGCATCGATCCGTTGCATGCCCGACTCCAGGAACTGATTGTATTGCGACAGGATCAGGATCCCGTTCATCACCGAAATGCCGAACAGCGCGATAAAGCCGATGGCGGCCGAGACGCTGAAAGGAATGCCCGTCGCGAACAGCGCGAAGACACCGCCGATCACCGCCATCGGAATGACGCTCAACGCCAGCAACGTATCACGTATGGAGGTGAAGTTGATCCATAACAGCAACCCGATGATGCCAAGGCTGAACGGCACGACAATCTGCAGACGGCCGATCGCTTCCTGCAGATTGCGGAATTCTCCCACCCATTGCAGCTGGGTGCCGGCAGGCAATTTCACGCCCTGCGCAATTCGCTGTTCGGCTTCCTTGATGGTGCTTCCCAGATCGCGGTCACGAACACTGAACTTGATCGGCAGGTAACGCTGCTGCTGTTCCCGGTAGATGTATGAGGGACCGGTGACGAGCCGGATGCGCGCGACCTCGCTCAACGGAATCTGCGTTATTCCCTTGGCCCCGGATACGCCGATCGTCAGCTTGCTGATCGCCTCCGCGCTCTGGCGATACTGCGGAGCCAGCCGCACCACGATCGGAAAATGGCGATCACTTCCGTGCTCGTAGAGGTCGCCCGCTGACTCTCCGCCGACGGCCGTCCGGATCGTCGAATTGATATCGCCCGGCGACAGTCCGTAGCGGGCAGCGCGCTCACGATCGATGCTGATCTGAATCGTCGGCTGGCCCAGCGAGGTGAAGACGCCGAGGTCCGTCACGCCCGGAACCTTCTCGAGCACCGCCTTGATCTCGTCGGCCGTGTCCGTCAGCTCCTGCAGATCATTGCCGAACACCTTGATGGAGTTCTCGCCTTTGACGCCCGACACCTGCTCGGCCACATTGTCCTGCAGATACTGCGAGAAATTGAACTCGATGCCCGGAAATTCGTTTCTGAGCCGCGCCTGGATTTCTTCAGTCAGCTTTTCCTTGTCCACGCCATGGCGCCACTGACTGACCGGCTTCAGCGGAGTGAAAAATTCGACATTGAAAAAGCCGGCGGCGTCCGTTCCGTCGTCGGGGCGGCCATGCTGCGTCACGACCGTGTCCACCTCGGGAAAGCTGCGGATCAGCCTGCGCATCCGGTTGGCATAGCCATTCCCCTCCTGAAGGGAGATCGTTGCCGGCATGGTGGCGCGTATCCACAGATTGCCCTCTTCCAGCTTGGGAAGGAACTCCAGCCCCAGAAATCGCATCGCGATTCCCGCCAGGACAAACACCGCCAGCGTCACCGCGACCGTGGCCCTTTTATTGGCGACAGCGTTTCGCAGGATCGGACTGTAGAAACCGTGCAGCGTGCGGACCAGCCAGGTTTCCGTCTCCTGAACATGCTCGGGCAACAGAAGCGCGCTGAGCGCAGGGGTCACGGTAAAAGTCGCCAGCAGCCCCCCCGCGATGGCGTAGGCATAGGTCTTGGCCATGGGGCCAAAGATGTGCCCCTCGACGCCGCTCATGGTGAAAAGCGGTATGAACCCCGCGATGATGATGCCGGTCGCGAACAGGATCGAGCGGTTGACGCCCGCGCCCGCGATATAAATGGCGAGAAGCTTTCCGCTCAATCCGGACGCGTTGTCGTCCTCGGGCAACGCCCTCTCGCCGCCATGCCCGAGTTCCCGGAATATTCGCTCGACCATGATCACGGTGGCGTCGACGATCAAACCGAAATCGATCGCCCCGACCGATAACAGGTTGGCGGATTCGCCGCGCAGAACCATGATCCCGATGGCGAAGAACAATGCGAACGGAATCGTCGCGCCCACGATCAACGCGCTGCGAAGATTCCCGAGGAACACCCACTGCAACGCAAAGATCAGCAGGATGCCGACCGTCATGTTGTGCAGGACAGTATGCGTCGTGGTGTCGATGAGATCCTGACGATCGTAGATTCGTTCGATCCGCACACCGGGAGGCAGAATCCCGGATGTATTGATACGCTCGACTTCAGCCTTCACCCGCTCGATGGTCGGACTGCTTTGCTGGCCGCGCCGCATCAGAACGATGCCCTGGACGATATCGTCGTCGTTGTCCTGGCCGGCGATACCGAGGCGGGGCTGATGGCCGATGATGACCGTGCCAACGTCCCGGACCAGGACAGGATTGCCGCCAGCCTGCGTCAACATGGTGTTGTTGATGTCGTCGCTCGAGCGTATCAACCCGACACCGCGCACGACTGCCGACTGCGTGCCGAGATTGACGATGTTTCCGCCGACATTCAGGTTGCTGCTGCGCAGCGTCTGCAGCAATTGCGTCAGCGTCAGCCTGTGGGCGACAAGCTTGTCGAGATCGACCTGGAGTTCGAATGTCTTGGTCTTGCCGCCCCAGCCGATGACATCCACGATACCGGGCACCGCGCGAAACCGCCGTTGCAGCAGCCAATCCTGAAGGGTCTTCAGATCGAGCACGCTGAAGCCGGGCGGGCCGACTAGCCGGTAGCGATAAACCTCGCCGACGGGGCTGACGGGACTGATGGTTGGCTGCGCGCCCTCCGGCAGTCCGGAGAGCTGCGACAGACGGTTCAGAACCTGCTGGAGCGCCTCATCATAGGTATAGGCATAGGTGAACTGCAGCTTGACGTCCGACAGGCCGTAAAGGGAGATGGTTCTCATCACCCGGAGGTTCGGCACACCGGAAAGCTGGGTTTCGATCGGAATCGTGATGTAGCGTTCGATTTCCTCGGCGGAGAGTCCGGCGCTTTGCGTGATCACGTCCACCATCGGCGGAACGGGATCAGGGTAGGCCTCGATGTTCAGGGCCCTGAACGCAGCAATCCCGCCGGCCATGGTCATCATGAAGAGGACCAGCACCAGAACGCGCTGCCGCAATGCAAACGCGACAATCGGATTGATCATGGCAAGCTATCGTACCGGTCAGGTCTGTTTGGCAACTGTCATCCGGTCGATGAACAGACTGCCGCGGGTGACGATCTTCTCGCCCGGATGGAGCCCGTCCAGCACCTGGATCAGCCGTCCGTCCGATTGACCCAGCGTGATCTGACGCAATTCCACGCTTTGATCGTCGCCGACGATCCAGACATGCGCATTGCTTCCTTCATAGATGACCGACTCAAGAGGGATCGCCGGCATTGGCGCTCCCTCGCTGGCGACGATCGTGACGCTCGCAAACATCTCGGGCTTGAGCAGTCCATCCGCGTTATCGACGCTGGCGCGGACCAGAAGCCGCCGATTGTCGGGGTCGATCCCCGGCGCGACGTAGTCGATCCGCGTCTCGAACAAACGGTCAGGCTGCGCCATGACCTTGAACGTCAGGCGCTCGCCGATCTTCACCTTGGCGACATCGGTCTCGCGGACATAGGCCACGATCCAGACCTTCGATGTATCCCCGATCAAGAGCGCCGGATCGCTATCGCCTGCCCCCGCGCTGACATACTGCCCGATCCCGACCTTGCGATGCAGAACGGTGCCGGCCAGCGGCGCGTAGACCGGAGCGTCGGGCGTCAGCGCCCCCGTCTTCTCGAACGCATCGATTTCCTCATCGGCTTTCCCGACGAGCCGCAGCCGGTTGCGCGCGGCCTGGAGTGCAATTTCCGCTGAACGGGAGTCATTCTCCGCGGCGGTGAGATTGGTCTGGGCTTCCTGCCATTCTCTCTGCGACGCGGCCTTGTCCTTGGCCAGGCTCGACATCCTCCGCTCGACGATCTGCGCGAGGTTGACCTGGGAAACCGCCTTGTTCCGGGTCGTCAGGGCGACCACGAAATCCCTCTGGGCATCCAGGGAATCGGCCGCCGCGATCACGAAGAGAAGCTGGCCTTTTTGAACTTCATCACCGGACGCGACCATCAGTTGCGTTACCCGGCCCGCATAGGGCGCGAAGATGCGGGTCGACAGGTTCTGATCGATCGCGATCTTTCCCTCGGTACGGAACTCGGAGCGGAACGCGTGCTGCTCGACCGGCTGCACCGTCACGGTGCCCCATTGCGATGACGTCAACCGCAGCTTTCCGTCAGGCTGCTTGATTTCACTGTCCAGTGTCGGATTTCTGGCGGCGCTGCCGCGATCGATGTTCAGGACGACAACGGCCGTCCCGACAAGGACCAATGCGGTCGCAAGGCCGATGGCAATCCGCGGGATTTCCCGCACTCGCCGGAGTGACGCAAGACCACGCATGATCCCTTATCCATAATGCCTTGCCCCGCCAGTTGTCAGAACAAGCCTTCCCGTCAAAATCAATGATTCAAATGCTGGCCCAAGACCTTACCTGTCCGAGCGCCGGTTCCCCGGGGGTTGTTCCCCGGGCGAACGAGGGCTGCTTTATCCAGCGAACGGATACACTATAGAAGCTGCATCTTACGGCAGCCTTACAAACAGCGTTATGACGGCCCCTTACATATAGCTTTCAGCTTGAGCCCTTCCGCTTCTGATGTCATCAGAAGCAAGGCTCTATGGTATTGATCTGACGCTTTTTATTCACGCGGACCGGCATCCGCTTCGCTCGAAAACGCCATGGTTTTTCGCAAGACCGGAAATGCCGCCGGCGCCTGCTTCGCCGGCGGCAAGCCGGACCCCGAAAAGAGGGGCAAGAGAGTTGTCGCACCTATGAGAGTCTTGATCGTCGAGGACAGCGAAGAGCTGGCCGATCTTCTGGCAAAGGGACTGCGGGCGGCCGGATACCAGATCGATCTGCTCACCAACCTTGCCGACGCCACCAGCGCCCTGGGAACGACGCGCTATGCGGCACTGATCCTGGATCTCGGCCTGCCCGATGGCGACGGGCTTTCGATCCTGCGCGAACTGCGGCATCGCAAGGATCCCCTCCCCATTCTCGTCCTCACGGCGCGTGGCGGCGTGGAAGACCGGGTCAGCGGCCTGCGAAGCGGGGCGGACGACTATCTTGTCAAACCCTTTTCCTTTGACGAGCTGGTGGCGCGGCTCGAAGCGCTGCTCAGACGGCCGGGGCAATTGCTCGGCAGTTCATTGCGGCTTGCCAACGTGACTTTCGACAGCGAAGGCCGGCAGGCTTTTGTCGACATGAAGCCTCAGAACCTCTCCGCCCGGGAGATCGCGGTGCTTGAACTGCTTTTGCGCCGCAAGGGCAACGTCGTTTCCAAGAAACTTCTCGAAGATCAGATCTTCGGCCTGACCGGGGATGTCGCCTCGAACGCCGTCGAGGTTTATGTCCATCGCCTGCGCAAGCAGCTCCTGGACATTGGCGCGAAGGTCAAGATCAGCACCGTTCGCGGCGTCGGCTATATGATGATGGAGAGCGATTAGAGTATTTTCGTCTCTGACTGAATCAGAAGCGAAGCTCAGATTTATAAAGTTGCCAGTATCCCTTTGATTTCGAAGTTCGCATCAAAGGTTGCCGCAAGGGTATGCGAACTTCGGAATCGGGACGCTGGATGCCGCTGCGAAGATCGATCCTGTCGCGCATTGTCGTTCTTCATGTTGTCGCGATCATCGTCGCGGCGCTTGTATTGCGGTCCATCCTGCACTGGTCGCTGGCGTCGGACGTCGCCGAACTTCAACTGGACAAGATGGCGACCCAGATCGAGCTGTTTGCCCGCCATCTGAAACCTCCATCGGCCGGAGGATGGTCGCTGGACCTTCCTGACGGCACACGCGAGCAATATCTGGACGCCTATGGCCGCTATAGCTATGCGATCATCGACGACGCCGGCTCTGTGATCCTTGCATCGAGCCCCGACAAGACTCCCCTTTTCGCCATCGACTCCAACGCGAACGGCATCGTCCCGCACAACACGCGGACCGAGGGGGGAGCCAGAACGATCGCCGGCGCCAGCGCGCGCCGGGATATCGACGGCCATCCGGTCTGGATACAGGTCGCGGAAGATCTGTCGCATAGCGACGTCGTCGTCGACGATGTCCTGGCCAACTTCCTCCGTCGTGTCGTCTGGATCGTCGTGCCGGTCCTTCTTCTCCTGCTGGCCGCCGACATCGTCATTTTCCTGCTGGCGATCAGACCCCTGCACCGCGCGTCCGGCGGGGCGAGAGATATCAGTCCCACGCGTCTCGATGTCCGCCTGCCGACCGGCGACATGCCTTCCGAAATTCTGCCGCTCGTGGAAGCCGTCAATCAGGCTCTCGATCGGCTTGAGCATGGCTTTCTTGCGCAGCGCGAGTTTGCCGCCGACGCAGCGCATGAACTGCGCACGCCACTTGCCATCCTTCGCACGAGAATCGAGACGCTTCCCCCCAGCGATGAGATCCATGCTTTAGGGCGTGACGTCGAGAATATGAGCCGCGTTGTCAGCCAGTTGCTCGACGCGACGGAGCTTGAGACGGCTGTGGTCGATCCGGATGCGGTCGCGGACATTCACGCGGTTTGCGTGGAGGTCGCGGAATTCATCGCTCCACTGGCGCTGAAACAGGGGAAGAGCATCGAACTGATGTGCTCCGAGGAGTCCGTTCCCGTCAAAGGAAACGCGGAGATGATCCGGCGCGCGACGCGAAATCTCGTCGAGAACGCTCTTCATCACACGCCCCAGGGCACGACCATCCAGATCATCGTCAGCGCGGATGGCTCGATCAGCGTCATCGACAATGGCGATGGGGTGCCGGTGGCGGACCGCAAGCTGGTTTTCCAGCGGTTCTGGCGGAGGTCCCCGCGCACCGCCGGCGGAGCGGGCCTGGGATTATCGATCGTCGAGAAAATCATGGAAGCACACCAGGGAAGCGTCGCCGTCGACGATGCGCCTGGCCGCGGCGCCAGATTCACCATGCGCTTTCGGCGTGATGAGGGGACACCGTGATCGCAGTCCTAACGCGTTTTCTTCACCCGAACCGGTATCCATCCTCGGGTCAAGCCCGAGGACATGCTTCGCTCGAAAACGCTATAGGGCGTCGTGGTGGTGGCGGACGCAGTCGGATGCGAACGAGTCTCCAATGGCAATAACAGGGAATTTCTTGCAAATTGCAGATCAAAACAGGCTTCTGATCGGCTCATAGTCACGAGCCAACCGAAATTCTCCTGTGAATTCCGTTTGATGCGCTGTAGTCCAAGCACTTTCCTGTTATTCTGCATAACAGGCGTTAATTACGGGCAAACAGGCAATTTGAAAGCAGCATCAGGCATTTGAAAGCTCCGAACAGGCAGCGGTCCGGAGCGGAATCGCGCATAGCTTGAGCAGCGACACGCCTGTTGCGGTCAAACCTTGGAAAACCGAGCATGCTCCCATTGGTCACGTCTAGTGCTGGGTCCTCCTCGCCATGAACGATCCAGTCTCTGTCGCACCCTCGTCGCGGCTGGCCGTCGTTTACCGGCCAGTGAACGATCTCACTCCCGATCCCCGCAATGCCCGCACCCATCCGAAGCGCCAAATCGACCAGCTTCGGGCCTCCATCAAGGAATTCGGCTTCACCAATCCGATACTCATTGACCCCGAAGGCCACATCATCGCGGGCCATGGCCGACTTCAGGCAGCTCGCGCCATGGGGATTGCGGAGGTCCCGACGATCGCCCTGTCCGGCTTATCCGAGCCTCAGAAGCGCGCGCTACGAATCGCCGACAACAAGATCGCCCTCAATGCAGGCTGGGATCTGGAAATCCTGCAGCAGGAACTGGGCGAGCTCGCTTCGATCGATGTCGATATTGATCCCACACTGACCGGCTTCTCGACCGGCGAGATCGACGTTATCATCGCGTCCGCTCCCGATCCGGATGACGAGGTGATCCCTCCGGTTTTGGCGACGCCAAGAACCAAGCTGGGCGATATCTGGATTCTCGGCGAGCATCGGGTAGGATGCGGCGACAGCCGCGATGCCGAATTCTTGCAGCGGGTCATCGGCGACAGAAAGCGCGTCGATGCGGCTTTCCTCGATCCTCCCTACAATGTGCGGATCGGGGGACATGCAGTGTCCGCCGGGAGTCATCGCGAGTTCGCGATGGCTTCCGGCGAGATGAACGAAGCCGAGTTCCGGTCCTTCCTGGCTGATACGCTGGGCGCCGCCGCGTCTGTCTCACGCGACGGCGCGGTCCACTTCGTCTGCATGGACTGGCGGCACATGGACAGCGTCTCGGCGGTCGGCGCCACCGTCTATGGCGCGTGTCTAAACCTCTGCGTCTGGAACAAGTCCAATGCAGGGATGGGATCGCTTTACCGATCCAAGCATGAACTGGTTTTCGTCTATCGCGTGGGAATGGCCCCCCATCTCAATATGGTCGAACTCGGCAAACACGGCCGCAACCGCACCAATGTGTGGGATTACGCCTCGGTAAACTCCATGCGGGGCAGCCGACGGGAGGATCTTGCCCTCCATCCGACGGTCAAGCCGACAGGGCTTGTTGCCGACGCCCTCAAGGATGTCACGCGCCACGGCGATCTCGTGCTTGATCTTTTTCTCGGCTCTGGAACGACGCTCATCGCCGCCGAGCGAACCGGGCGGTGCTTTCGTGGGCTCGACATCGATCCGGCCTATGTCGATGTTGCGATCGAACGCTGGTCAGCGCGGACGGGCCTCGCGCCGCGTCTGGAGAAGCCTGCATCATGAACAAGAAGTCATCCTCCCGGAAATCTCCGAATCCCGGCTGGTTTCCGAAGGGGCGCAGCGGCAATCTCAAAGGTCGCCCAACCTCCTCTCGGTCAAAGGCCTCGGCGTTCGAGGTCTTGATAGAAAAGACCCTCACAGTAGACGGCCAAGGGGGCACCCGCGAGATCACCGTGGAGGAAGCACTTCAGCAGCGGACCTATCAGGATGCTCTGGCTGGCAAACGCATGGCCATGCGCGAGGTCGTGAAATGGATCATCAAGCGCGAGGCTTGGCTGGAAAAGAACGCGCCAAGGCCTTCCCGGCAGGTGATCTGGCGTGACACTGCGCACGACCCCGACAATGCGGATGCCGCCCTGCTGCTTCTCGAAATCGCCGCGCACAACCCCGAGCGCGCTGAGATTTGCGGCCGCGCACAGCTTCTCCTCGAGCCATGGGCTGTTCAGGCGGCGCTGCGCCGCAGGCGGGGTGGCCAACGCCTGACCGACAAGGAGTGTGACGAGATCCGACGCTGCACGCGCGATCCGAAGAGTCTGCGCTGGCCGCGGGGGACCGGCGAATGACGTCAGGCGATCCATCGGATGACACGGAGGAGAATTTTGTCGGGTATCGCCGACCGCCGCGGACCACGCGCTTTGCCAAAGGCAAGAGTGGCAATCCGGCAGGCCGTCCCCGCGGCCGCCACCGGGAAGCTCCCTATCAGAGCGTGCTAGGCCGAATGGTGACCATCCGGGAGGGTGGAACCACGCGCCGTGTCACGGCGGCCGAGGCGTTTCTGCTCCAGCTCGCAAAGCGCGGGGTCGAAGGCGACGGAGCCGCAGCCCGTGCATCGCTTTCCCTCATCGAGGAATCCAGGTTTCGGCAAGTTGCCGTCGCTCCTCTGCACATCAGCTGGAAAGGCGTGGATCCCGGGAGCGTCACCTCTGCATTGGAGCCGCTGCGAATGGCCAGGACACTCGATCCATACCGCTCGACCGCGCGGATCGTCCTGGAACCATGGCTCGTCGAGGCCGCGCTTGCCCGTCTCCCGCAGCCACTCAGTCCCGCCGATCAACAGGTCATCGTGAAGGCCACCCGCACCCCGCACAAGGTGCGATGGCCAGCATGGTGGAGCGAGCACCCGTAAATTCCAAATCGAGCTTTGCTAAGATCCATCCCTTTTGCGTCAACCTGTGTCGCGACCTGATACTTCATGTCCAGCGACTTGCAAAATCAAAATGACGTAATTCCCTTTTTCGGAGCGATTCAAGACAAGGAGCCCCGATGTGGAAGCCTGAACACCGTCTGACGGCCGAGCGGCGCAACCTTCGGTGTGGGTCCGGCTGCCAATGGAAGGCGATCACCGCCGATGAGCGGCAGGCGTGGTGCGCTAGACCGGTCAGGCGCGCTCAGAAAGGGAGCGATACTTTCGCACCGACCTAATGATCGCCACTACTACGGTCGTAACCTCAACATTGTCCCGACCTTGGAGAAGCGCGAGATGGTGATCTCGAAGACCCCGCCACAGCCCCCCGTTACGAGGATTCGCTCAAAGGTGTGCGATTGCTCCCTGCATTCGCGGGCGGAAAGTGGCACTGGCCACGGTCGTAAGCGAACAATTTAAGGTCCCCTCGATCATTCGATCGAGGGGACTAATTTGCCAGGAAGCGCCTTATCGAAAAGGCGCAAAGCCATTTCGTCCGATGATGCCTAATCGATGATCTGCACCACACGACGCGTCCGTGGATCGACTAGCACAGTTTGGTCGTTCACAACGGTGTAGCGATAATTCGGTGCACCGTACTCAGCGGGAACGTCATAGTAGGTGACCCCAGCTTTTGGCAGGACGGCCCCAACGCGAACCGACTCGCGGTAATGAAACGAAGGATGGTGCTGCTCGACCACATATTGCCGGAAGCGCGGACGCTGATCGATACCCAGTATGCCGGCTACCCCGCCAGTGACGGCTCCGACTGCCCCTCCAACCGCACCACCGATCGGTCCCGCCGCTCGTTCACCTTCGCGAGCGCCTCGTTCCATGCCTCCAACCACGCCTTGGGCTATGGCTGATGCGGGCAAAATCAAAGCGATAGATATCGCGGCGATTTTGAAAAAAGAACGGATCATCAATTCCTCCTATCATTGGGGCGGTAGAGCAACTCGGGCGATTAAAGGAAGCCGTGCCGCGCGGGGCTTTCTCCATCTAAGAGCGAATGGCCCTTGCACCCCCGATAAGAATGCAAGCTCCGATAAACCCGGCAACGAGATAGCCAAGCCATCCGCCGAACGAAACGCCGACCAAACCGAGCAAAGCGCTGGCAACGGCGGCGCCAACAATACCCAAAAGGATATTCATAAGGATTCCGGTGTCGCTCTTCATAAAATTAGAAGCGATCCACCCCGCTAACCCGCCAATTATAATGGCCGCGATCCACCCAATACTCGCGTCGTTCATTCTGTAATCTCCGCTTCGTCCTGTGTCATGTAGCAGCGCAATTCCAAGAACAGTTATTAATCATTTGGGTTCCATGCCGCGAAAGGGAGTGCCGTGCAGTGACGGTCAATGAGCGCAGATAGCGGATCGGGAATGTGCCCCGCGGTCCCGCTAAGGAACAATCGTCCCGGTGCTCTTGTTGTAAGTCCACCTATCCAAGAAGGAGAAAGCATCAACGACCCGAACGGTCAAATCGACATCCCCAGGAGGTTGCAGCCGATCTCACCCTTGAGAACCGTCTGCTTAAAGAAAGCCTGAACGGAGATGGGGAGGACGAAGCATGAGGTGCCATGCGTCCGAGAAAGCCGAGATCATCGAGTTGGTCGAGCAGTCGCACTTACCGGCCAAGCGCACGTTGGACAAGCTCGGCATCCCCCGCTCCACGTTTTATAGATGGTACGATCGCTACCGCGAGGGCGGCATTGAGGCACTGTCAGATCACCGCTCTCGACCGGATCGAGTCTGGAATCGCATCCCGGATCGGCCAGATCATCGACCTGGCGCTGGAGCTTGCGGAACTATCGCCGCGGGAGCTCGCCGTGCGGTTCACAGATGAGAGAAAGTACTTTGTCTCGCGGAGGCTTCGGTCTATCGACTGCTGAAGGCGCATGACCTCATCACCAGCCCGGCCTATGTGGTGATCAAAGCGGCGAACGAGTTCAAGGACAAGACCACCGCCATCACCCAGCTCTGGCAGACGGATTTTACCTACCTCAAGATCACCGGCTGGGGCTGGTACTATCTGTCGACCGTGCTTGACGACTTCTCGCGTTACATTGTGACCTGGAGGCTCGGTCCCATGATGTGTGCTTCAGACGTCACGGCCAGGCTCGATCAGGCACTGGCAGCTTCTGGTCTGGATCACGTCAACGTCAGACCGCGGCCCCGACTTCTAACCGACAACGGATCGAGTTACGTCGCGGACGATCTGGTAACGTGGCTCAAGGACTAGGTGAAGTCGGAGAGCCAGAGGACGTTCGGTCTCGACGCCTTGAACTGCCGGTTGACGTGATCCAGCGGGTATAGCGCAGCCTTGTCGCGGATCGTGGTCCTGACAGGTTCGCCGCGGATGACCCCGTGCAGGCCCATGCCTCGCATCAGTCGCGACACCGTGCAGCGGGCGACATTGAAGCCTTCACGCTTGAGCTGCCGCCTGACCTTGCGCACGCCATAGACCGAGAAGTTCTGATCAAACACGCGCCGACCCTCGACCTTCAGCGCCACATCCCGCCTGGCGCGCGCCGACAGCCTGGCGGGATCGCGCCGTTTGGCGACATGAGCATGGTAGGTCGAGGGGGCGATCGGCAAGACCTTGCAGATCGGCTCGACTCAATCCGTTCGCACGCAAGGGAAACAAATGGCAGGATAACGAGCGGAAGATGATCCAAGACATTCACACCAAACGTATCGACGATCCGACGGGCCTGTTGCAGCTTGTGCCATGCAGCCATCACGCTGAAGCGCTCTTCAAAGGGCCTCGCATAGGACTTCGACCCAAATTGAATGAACCAACGGCTCAAGATTTCAGATTGAAGCCCCTACGGATCGCCATCTGGCAAACGAACCAGCACAAGTTGGCAATGGAAGCGATAAGCGACACCTGAGATTTCATCAATGCATTTGGTACGGAAGGCAATTGTTGAGCGAATTCGGACTTCCCGAAGACCCTCCAGGTTCTCCCGCGGCCGTTGCACTCGATTGTACCTGCCCACAGGCAGAGAACAAGTTCGGTCGCGGTCGAACAAAGAACAGTAATTTGAACAAGATTTTGCTTCCGACCCGCGCTGTCCTGTCCTTTCACAATTCCGGTGAGAGTGGCGGTGCAAAATTATTCCACGGTAGCGGCGGGATTGTCCGGAAGCGCTCAGTTGATCCCCTTGTATCGGGTTAGAATCGAACGTGCGAAGAATCCTCCGGGTAGGACGGAGGTTTGGGATGGTGTTGGACGGCAAAAAGGGCGTCCATTTGGACGGCTCATTGATTGGGACAGTCAGCCGGCTTGAAGTGCTTGAGGGACCGACGGGGCGCCGCGTACGTTCGGAAGCTGAGCGGGCTCGGATCGTTGCCGAGAGTTTATTGCCTGGGGCCCAGGTGTCGGAGGTGGCGCGCAAGCATGGGGCGACGCGCTGGCAGATTTACGACTGGCGCCGACGTTTTCGACAGAGAGGCGCCTTGCCGTCGCGCGAATCTCCGGCAACGAGCTTCGCGCCGCTGGTTGTGGAAGAGCGGTTAGCAGGCTCTATCGCTATTACACCTCGATGGATCTGATCCGAAACCGGGCAACAGATGTCGCAGGGCCGCAGCGTCTTGCCGCCGGCATGGTCGAGGATGCCGTCATCGGCGAAATCCGCCGCATGATTGCGACGCCGGAAGTCCGCGCTCAGGTGCTTGCCGCCTTCAAATCCGACATGCCGGGCATTAACGACAAGGCGGTCATTGCTTCGCTCGGTGAGTTCGACAAGCTGTGGGCGTCGCTGTTTCCAGCCGAGCAGGCGCGAATCGTCCAGCTTCTGGTAGCTCGCGTCACGGTCGGCGTGGGCGGTATCGCCATCGATCTGCGTAATGAGGGCATCGGCTCGCTGGCACGACAGATGATGGCACCGCAGATGAAAAAGGACGCAGCATGACGGACAACACCATCCGCGTGGTCATCCCACTCACCATTCGCAAGAAGAATGGTCGCCCGAAAATCCTGCCGCCTGCCGATATACAGTCTGCCGGCGCACGGGCGCAGGATCCGCATGTGTTGCGCGCCATCGCCCGCGCCTGGAACTGGCGGCGCAAGCTCGAGCGTGGCGAGGTATCGACCATCCATGATATCGCTATGGCCGAAAGGGTAACCGACTAGTATGTTGGACGGATGATGCGGCTTGCGTATCTATCGCCTAACGTCCTGGAAAGGCTGGTCATTCATCGCCAGCCACCAGCGCTGGCGCTCAACGATCTGATGGCCGTTCCCGATCTGCCGTGGACGCAGCAGATGGAGAGGGTGTTCGGCTCTGATTCGGAATCGTCTGCCACCCATTGACCGATAAGGCGCTTCCGGCAACTCTCACAGAACCACAACAGCGGCTTGATTGCTGTATGGGAGCTGAAAGATAGAGGGGACGCCGTGGCTTCGAAGCCGAAGTTGTCAGTAGCGGACGAAGATCACATTCGGCAATTGCTCGAGAAATACGTCTGCCCCGTGCAATACCATGAGGTGCGCACCCGCTTCCTGGGTAACATCGCCACGCCAGCGCTATCCACCTCGCCATTGCAACTTGTCAAAGACCTATGGGGCGGCGAGCTGCCCGAATTTGAGTGTATGGACGACGTCAATGAGTTGATCGGCACCCTGGTCAACGGGTTGTGGAATTCGCTGACACGACATCAGAAGCGCAACGATCCGTTCCGTCTGACCCGCATGGCGCCGGGATCAACGCGCCAGGACATTGCTGACCTCGCACTGCTCCGTCGTCAGGAACTTGATGGCTTCGTTGAGGGCTTGTTCGACGGTCAGGACAGAATCGATCTGCCTGAGAAAGCCAATGCGGCACTCGGAAACCTTGGTGAAATCCGCGCGATGATGGCTGGCATTTATGAACTGACCAAGAATAAGGCCAAGCCCGCCGACAGAAGTAACCTTGACCAGACGATCAGACATATCCGTGAGCTGACATTGATCATGGAAAAAGAGATCAATATCGTCGTTCTTGATTGCGCCCGCGCGCGTCGGCGGATGATGAAGAACGCAGATCGATTCCCGCCGACGACATTACATTGACGCTGTTCCGCGGCGACCGCATTAATTTCGTGCCCGGCGCCACCCCGCCGCCTGCGCCTCGTCCTCGCTACAGAACCACCGCTCGCCCTTGGTCTCGGTGATCCGGGTTCTGTCGTAATCGTGCTGGCCCGGCATGTGATAGATGCGAGTGCCGTTACGGCTGATGTTGCCCTTGATCCGGCAGCCGGTTATTGGACTCACGGACGCTAGTGGTTTCGGCAAGAGACGCTGCTGTGCATCGATCGGGACCGATAACGCACCGAGTATCTCTGTCTGCGGACCGCGATGGCGCCAGTCCCATGGCGCAATGAATGCACCAGACCACAGTCCAGCCTGCCGGGAACGAGCGGTCTGTTCCTGGTTGGCATAGATGTTCGAGTAGCGCCTGAAAGCGAGCGCCCAGCCGCTGGCCACCATTGCGGCGTTGATGTCCATCTGGCCGGCAGAGCAGGTCATGATGTGTCGGCCATAGAGGTCGATCTCGTCGCCGCTGCAGATAATTGCGCGGCCGTGGATCAACCCGGTCAGTGCATCACGCGCGGCAATGCCGCAGGCGTAATTTTCGCCAGTCTTGTTGATACAAGTCTGGTCCGTCTCCGGCGCGTCGATACCATTCAGCCGGATCCTCGCGCCCTCCACCGTAATCGTATCTCCATCGGAAATCCTCGCCATGCCTGTTATTGTCGTTGCTGCCGGCGCAGTCGTCGGGCCTGCAAGCAGCGTTGTAATGACAGTCAGGGAAGCAAGGGCGGAGCGAATAACCATGGGCGTATTGTCCGCTGTTTCAGGATGGATTGAAAGACGGCGGCAATTGAGACGTTTATTCCAGGATAATGCACGTCAATTGATCGAGCGCGACCCCGCTAAAACCTATTACGATGCACAGAGGGCCGCTGCCCGAGCCCGCTTTTCCGGCGATCGCCAGGCTTTCCTTCATTGGGGCAAAGGTGGCGGCGGTGACTGCAAGGAGCCTTCGAGCATGTCGATGACCGACCCTCATGATCGTATTGGCATAGCTGCTCTGATCTGAAGTTGACATGAACCAGGCACACCAGGATCAGGGACGAGAGCTTCTCGCAGGTCTTGTCGAGCGGGTCACGTTCCACAATTCCGAGAACGGCTTCTGCGTCTTGCGCGTCAAGGCGCGGGGGCTGCGTGATCTCGTAACGACGGTCGGTCACGCGGCAACGATCTCGGCGGGTGAATGGATCACTGCTTCGGGCGTCTGGATCAACGACCGCACCCACGGACTGCAGTTCAAGGCTCATTTTCTCAAGACCTCGGCGCCCTCCAGCATCGAAGGCATCGAGAAGTATCTGGGCTCCGGCATGATCCGCGGCATCGGAGCGGTCTATGCGAAACGCCTCGTCAAGCAGTTCGGCAAAGACGTGTTCGACATTATCGAAGAAACCCCGGAACGCCTGCGAGAGGTGGAAGGGATCGGGCCGATCCGGGCAGCCCGGATCATCTCGGGCTGGGCTGACCAGAAGGTCATTCGGGAGATCATGGTCTTCCTGCACCAGCATGGTGTGGGCACGGCGCGCGCGGTGCGGATCTTCAAGACCTACGGCACCGACGCCGTGCAGGTGATGAGCGAGAACCCCTATCGGCTGGCCAGGGATATCCGGGGCATTGGCTTTCGCACCGCCGATCTCATTGCGGAAAAGCTTGGCATCGAGAAGACCGCCATGATCCGTGTGCGTGCCGGGATTTCTTTTGCGCTAACCGAGGCGATGAATGACGGCCATTGCGGACTGCCACGAGGCGACCTGACGGGGCTTGCCGGGAAATTGCTGGAAGTCCCGATCGATCTCATCGATGCCGCCATACGGCTCGAGCTCGAAGAAGGGACCGTCACAGCGGACCGTGTTGGCGATACCGAATGCCTGTTCCTGACCGGCCTCTACCTGGCGGAACGCGCCATCGCGGAGCATCTGGCGCGGCTGGGTGGCGGGGCGCGGCCATGGCCCGAGATCGATGCCGATCGTGCCCTGCCGTGGATCGAACAGAAGACCGGCCTCACACTTGCCGCCAGCCAAGCCGAAGCGATCCGGCTGGCGCTGCGCTCGAAGGTTCTGGTCATCACCGGCGGTCCCGGTGTCGGCAAGACTACCATCGTCAATTCGATCCTGCGCATCCTGGCAGCGAAGGACACAAAGCTTCTGCTCTGCGCGCCGACCGGCCGCGCCGCCAAGCGCATGACCGAGGCGACCGGTCGGGAAGCCCGGACCATCCACCGCCTGCTCGAGTTCGGTCCCAAGACCTTCGGATTCAAACGTACCGACGATAATCCGCTCGACTGCGATTTGCTCGTCATCGACGAAAGCTCGATGGTCGACGTCTCGTTGATGCAGTCGCTCCTGAAGGCGGTGCCTAGTTCAGCAGCCCTGCTGATCGTGGGTGATATCGATCAATTGCCGTCGGTCGGACCGGGACAGGTTCTCGCCGACATCATCGGCTCTGGCGTCATTCCGGTCGTACGGCTGACGGAGGTGTTCCGCCAGGCCGCGCAAAGCCGGATTATCACCAGCGCCCACCAGATCAACGAGGGGCGCCTGCCGGACCTTCTGCCTCCTGACGGAGAATCAGACTTCTATTTCGTGCCGGCTGCGGACCCCGAACAGGCCGTGCCGCGCATCGTCGAGCTGGTGCGCCATCGGATCCCGCGCCGCTTCGGCTTCGATCCAATCAGGGACATTCAGGTCCTGTGTCCGATGAACCGCGGCGGTGTTGGTGCCCGTTCGCTCAATATTGAACTCCAGGCTGCTCTCAACCCGGCGGGCGAAAACAAGGTCGAGCGGTTCGGCTGGACCTTTGCACCGGGCGACAAGGTGATGCAGATTGAGAACGACTACGATAAGGAAGTCTACAACGGCGACATCGGCATGATCACGGCCGTCGACCCGGATGAGGGCGAAGTCGCCATCGATTTCGACGGCCGCACCGTCAGCTTCGACTTCGGCGAGCTCGACACCGTCGTGCCGGCCTACGCGGCGACGATCCACAAGGCGCAGGGCTCGGAATATCCGGCCGTCGTCATTCCGATCATGACGCAGCACTACGCCATGCTTCAGCGCAATCTCCTCTATACCGGCGTCACGCGCGGCAAGAAGCTGGTGGTGCTGGTCGGGCAGAAGAAGGCCGTCGCCATCGCGGTGAAGAACGTCTCAGGTCGGCGGCGCTGGTCGAAGTTGGGCGAGTGGTTGATGGCGGGCCAACATCATGAAGATCGTCGACTTTCATCGAATGCTTCGCAGTGATCTTGTCCGTGGGCTTTTCGCTGCACCACGCGCCAAAACGCCCACCTGGGGTGTCTCTGTTTAGGCTGGCTGGTGGCGGCTCCCATCACAACTCGGGCGCAGTCTGAAAACTGCAAGTTATTGAAACAACGCCATCTTTTTTAACCAAACCAAATCGGTCGAGGTTTGGTCGATCTGAGACGAGAGCCATTCTGAGACCGGAAAACGGCATTCCGGCAGTCTCCGAAGTTTGGTCGCTCCTGATAAACTCCTTTGAAACCAAAAGGAATTTGGACGCTCAGAGCAGCATTTAGGGGGTTCGCAATTTGATAGTGGCGGAGGGAACGGGACTGGGATCCAACCTTCTCCATGCCAAAGCTCTATAAACCTGCTCGCCTTGGCACCTTCCTGCTGTAGGCCTCTCGCGCAATGCGCCGGGTCGAATTGGTATGAGCAGATGTCTTTGGCGCGGGCTTCGTTCCGCCCCCGCGAATGGGATCCCTCAACAAGCGCAGGCCGTTTAGCACCACCAGAACCGTTCCCCCTTCGTGACCGATCACGGCGAGCGGGAGAGAGAGTTCGAAGAACAGCCCTCCGGTTACCAGAATTGCCATTGCTCCCATGGCGAACACCAGGTTCTGCCGGATGACCCTTGCGGTGCGACGGGCCAACTGGTGCGCATCCGCGAGCCGCCCCATGTCCTCCGACAGGAGCGCCACATCGGCCGCCTGCAGCGCTACGTCTGAGCCTGCGGCACCCATGGCGATCCCGACATCAGCGCGGGCCAGCGCGGCCGCGTCGTTGACGCCATCTCCGACGAAGGCGACCTTGCCTCTGGCTACGCGATCGCCGACCATCCGGACCTTGTCCTCCGGAAGCATGTCGGCGTGGATCTCGTCGGGCTTCAACCCAAGCTCCTGGCCTATCCGCAGGGCAACCGGACGGCGGTCGCCCGTCATCATGACGATTTCGCTGACCCCACCTTCACGCAGCGCGGCAAGAGCTGGCGCGGACGTCTTGCGAGCCTGATCGGCGATGGTGACGGCTCCCATCACGCGCGAATCCCGCCCCATGTAGATGACCGTTTGCGTGTCGGCGGCCAGCGCCTTCAGCATCGGGTGGTCGATAGATGCGCCCATCTGGACGGCAAGACGCGGATTGCCGGCCCATAATTGCCCTTCACCGTCATCGCCCACGATGCCGGCACTCGGCCGCGTGATCACGTTCATCACTCTGACCGGGTCAATGCCTCGGTTGGCAGCTTCCTGCCGAATGGCCGCCGCGCTGTGGTGTTCGGAATGCGCCTCGAGCCCCGCAAGCGACGATAGGAAGAGTCGCTCATCACCGTCGAGCGCCACAACTCTGGTTAGCGACGCTTTGCCGGTTGTCAGTGTTCCGGTCTTGTCGAAAGCAAAAATGTCGACTGCCGCCAGTGTCTCGAGTGCCGCCCCGCCCTTGAACAACACACCGCCCCGCGCTGCCGCCGATAGCGCCGACAGGATCGCAGCGGGCACGGAAATGACGATCGCGCACGGGCTCGCGGCCACCAGCAACGTCGCGGATCGATAGAGCGCTTCCTCCCAGTCGCGCCCCAACCAATAAAAGGCCGCGAAGGCCAAGATTGCTCCGGCCATCACCGCAACTGTGTAACGCTGCCCGAACCAGGCGCTAAAGCGTTCGGATGGTGCCTTGGCCGCCTGCGCCTCCGTCACGAGCGCGATCATACGTGCTACGGTACTTTCTTCGACCGACCTCGTCACGGTCACCTCAAGCACACCGTCGAGATTGACCGTCGCCTCGAAGACCTGTGCACCGGGCTCCTTGGCGACCGGCATCGACTCGCCGGTGATGTTTGCTTCATCGAGCGAGCCGCGGCCGCCGACAATCACACCGTCCGCTGGAACGCGCGCGCCCGGCCGCAGCACCACGACATCATCCACACTGAGATCGGCGGCAGGTACTTCGGATACCGTTCCGTCCGAGCCACGCCTTAACGCTGTCTCGGGACGCAGCTCCATCAACGCCTCGATGGCGCGGCGCGCGCGGCCGAGCGCCCGTTCCTCCAGCGTGGTCGAAATACTGAAAAGCGTCAGCAGAACCGCACCCTCGAAGGGTGCGCCGACTGCCGCCGCGGCGACGGCAGCGACCACCATCAGAAGGTCGATGTCGAGAACTCGCTCTTCCCACAAGGTGACGGCGGCCCGCCATGCGGCCGGGAGTCCTCCAGACAAATAAACCAGCGACAGACCTGTGACCGAGAAAAAAGCGGCGACGTTGCCTTGAAGAGGCCATAGCGCGAGCGTGGCCAGGAGCATCCCCAGGACGGTGAGGGCCGTCAGTATCATCGCGCGATCAAGATTAAATAGTTTGCTCACTTCGTCTCCTGGTCAGCCGCACACTGGAATTGCGCGGCAGGTCAAAGCATCGCTACGCGGGTGCCGTGCGCCCAGCGACAACGGGTAATCGTCGGTGAGCTGACGACGACCTCCGTCGACGGCGTTGGTAAAAATTAGCTACTCTTCGGCCGTTTTGCGGTGGAAGTGTTGGTGGGAAGCGTCAGCATCGTTTTTGGTTCGGCGGACAACGCCATCAACATGCTCCGGAGGACTGTAGGGTGCATAAAGTTCTAGGTTCAGGACTCATTGATCAGATCCAGAAGATGACGGTTGCTGCGATGCAGATAGCCGAGAAGAAGGTGTGAGCGCATCGATCGTAGCGGGTATGGATGCGCCGCCAGTCCTTGAGCCTGCCGAACGCATTTTCGATTTTGTGCCGTTGGCGATAGAGAATACGGTCATGTTCGATCGGCTTTGCGCGGTTGGACTTGGATGGGATGCAGGCCGTGATGCCCCGGGCCGCGAGCGCCTGGCGGAACCAGTTGGCGTCATAGCCCTTGTCGCCGAGCAACTGCTTGGCGGGCGGCATCGCATCGATCATCAACGCGGCCCCTTTATAATCGCTCATCTGGCCTTCGCTAAGCAGCATGATGACAGGGCGTCCCTGACCATCGCAGACGGCGTGCAGCTTTGAGTTCAGACCGCCCTTCGTGCGCCCGATACGTCGGGGAATAGGCCCTTTTTTAAAAGGCTTGCAGCGGTGCGATGCGCCTTCAGATGGGTGGCGTCGATCATTAACCGCTTCGGAGCGCCGCCCTTACGAGCCAGTTCGGCAAATATCCTGTTGAACACACCAAGACGGCTCCAGCGCACGAAACGATTGTAGACGGTCTTGTGCGGACCATACTCACGCGGCGCATCGCGCCAGCGCAGCCCGTTCCTGATGACAAAAATGATGCCGCTGATCACCCGCCGGTCATCAACCCTCGCAACTCCGTGCGACAACGGAAAATAAGGCTCGATCCGGCGCATCTGCGCTTCGGTGAGCAGAAACAAATCGGACATCGCGGCGTCTCCCAGCAACGCTAATGAATCAGTCCAAACACCTCTCCGCAAGAAATTAATGGGTCCTGATCCTAGCATTACAGTCGTAATTTGTATTGCGCGCGTTAGCGAGTTCTGACTCGATTCATCACCATGATTCGACATCAAT
Organism: Nitrobacter sp. TKz-YC01; assembly: GCF_047824785.1. Lineage (GTDB taxonomy): Bacteria > Pseudomonadota > Alphaproteobacteria > Rhizobiales > Xanthobacteraceae > Nitrobacter. The sequence goes on from NZ_CP181167.1 coordinate 3,575,176, forward strand.
CATGGACGACGGGCGCGTCGATCGAAACGGTGCTGGAGTTGTGGGCGCTTTCGCTGCGGGACGTGAAGCGGCGGATACGCCCCTTGTTTGCGCAGGCGCGTACCGCTGCGAGCGCGGGCGCGTTCATTGACGGGCTGCTGAGCGAGGAGCAGCGCAAGACTGGCTGGATGCGAGCGGAAGCGGCAGGCGATCCCGGCCCGTGGCGCCAGCAGGAGCTTCTGGGCCGAGACCGCTGGGACGCAGACGAACTGCGCGATCTGGTGGGCGATTATGTGGTCGAGCATCTCGGCGATGAAGGCGCGGTGCTGGTCGTCGACGAGACCGGCTTTCTCAAGCAGGGCAAGGCGTCCTGCGGAGTGGCGCGACAATACACCGGTTGCCGCGAAGATGATCGCGCGCGCCATTGCGGCGCGCGTCCCGTTCGCCTGGGTTGCGGGCGACAGCGTCTATGGCGTCGGCGACATCGAGCGGGATTTGCGCCGGGCTGGCAAAGGCTATGTGCTCGGCGTCGCCGCCAATCACTGGTTCGGATCCTGGAGCCGGAAGCGGTCGATCGGCGGCTCGGCGGAAGAAATCGCCAGAACCTTGAAGTCGGTCGACTGGCGACGCTTGTCGGCGGGTAGCGGAACCAAGGGGCCGCGCTGGCATGATTGGGCCTATCTCGAACTCGCCGATCTCGACGCTGGTGAGTTTAATGCGGAGCGCAGCGGCCCGTGGACGCGCGGCTTGCTGATCCGACGCCACATCGCCGACGGCGAACTCGCCTACTTCACCACCTGGTGTCCGGCCGGAACTTCCATCAAGCAGTTGGTCGCCGTTGAAGGACATCGCTGGGCGATCGAAGACAGCTTTGAGACCGCAAAGAACGAGTTCGGCCTCGATCACAATGAAACGCGGTCCTGGCACGGCTGGCATCGCCATGTGTCTCTGGTCATGTTGACCTTCGCCATGATGGCCGCCATTCGCCGAAAAGCTAACGCACCACCCCAAAAAAACACTTCGCGCGCAACCCGAACCCGCAAGGCCTCATCCGTTGGTCGGTCCAGGAAATCCGCAGAATAGCGCAGCGGCGCGCGCGACAACGGATCCGACCCAGCTATGTCATCGCGTGGTCGATGTGGCGACGTGCTCACCAAGCCATCGCTCAAAAAGCACATATCAAGCAAAAATTACGACTGTAATGCTAGCGGTTCGTCGCTGTTATCTTCAGGTGTGGCGCGCCTCGGCTCATTGCCGTGGCCGAGCTGACCTCGTTCACGACGCCGTCAATTCTGATTTCGCCACATCCTTTTCCGAAAAGGCAGACCTGATCTTCCCTCGTCATGCACTTCTTCGCAGATCCGCTCGCCGTGCTGGTTAGCGGTCTCGCTCTAGGCAATCGGCACTTTATACAACAAGATCAGTCGGGTAGCTATCGTTGCCAGTGCCACGGATGAGACTTCGTTGAAACCACTAAATGACAAGAGAACACGTATGCAGGTACTCGTTTTCAACGCCGGCAGTTCCAGTCTCAAGTTCGGCGTCTTCGGAGTCGGCACGGAGACACGTGAGGTCTTCAGGGGTTCTTACGAGCGCTTTCGGGCGGGAGGATGCGAATACCGTTTTCGGCATGGAGAAGCCGACGAGCGGGGTGCGGCCGAATTCGATAGTCCCGGCGAAGCGCTGAAAGGGGTTCCGGCCGCGCTGAAGCGGTTCGGACTCGACGCAATCGACGCTGTCGGGCACAGGATCGTCCATGGCGGCGCAAGGTTTTCCTCGCCGACACTGCTGGATGACGAAACGGTCGAGGCCATCGAGGCGCTGACGCCGCTGGCTCCGCTGCACAATCCGGCCAATCTCGAGGCAGTCAGGCTCTGCCGCGGCCTTTGGCCGGACATACGTCAGGTGGCAGTGTTCGACACAGCCTTCCACCTCAGCAACCCGGCGTTCGTGACAACCTATGCGGTGCCCTCGAAATGGCGGGAGGCCGGCCTTCGCCGCTATGGGTTCCATGGAACTTCCCACAAATATGTGGCCGAGAGGGCAGCCCAAGAGATCGGCCGGCCGCTTTCCGACCTCCAACTGGTGAGCATTCATCTCGGCAACGGCGCCAGCATCTGCGCCGTCAACCGCGGGCACAGCATGGACAGTTCGATGGGCATGACGCCGCTCGAGGGGCTGGTGATGGGTACCCGCTCCGGTGACGTGGACCCAGGCGCGTTTGGCTTTCTGTCGCGCGAACTTCAGCTTTCGGTGCAGGAGATCGAGGATGCGCTCTATGACGAGAGCGGGCTGAAGGGGCTGGCAGGCTCGTCTGACATGCGCGACATTGAAGACAGGGCGACTAAGGGCGACCCCCAGGCCCAACTCACGATCGAGATCTACGCATATCGCGCCAAAAAATATGTCGGGGCTTATGCTGCAGCCATGGGAGGACTGGACGCGATCGTCTTCACCGGCGGCATCGGCGAGAATTCCCCCTCCATGCGCCGGCGCATCTGCGACGGTCTGGACTTCATGGGTCTGCAACTCGACCACGACCGCAACATGGCCGTGAACCTGTCAGGCCGCGCGGCGCCGCAAATCCAGGCTTACGGTTCGCGTGTCCGTGTCTTCGTGACGGAGACGGCCGAGCAACTCATGATCGCCCGCGAGACGGCTGCGGCGCTCGCCGCCGGCCAGACCGGGGGCCAGTTGCGCCTGCCGATTGCGGTTTCGGCCAGGCACGTCCACCTGTCACGTGAGGCCGTGGATGAGCTGTTCGGCAAGGGCTACGTGCTCGACCAGGCGACACCGTTGCGACAGCCGGGTCACTGGTCGGCAAGGGAAAGGGTGACGCTCGTTGGGCCCAAGGGCAGACTTGAGCGTGTCGCCATACTCGGACCGCTGCGTCAACGCACGCAGATCGAAGTGTCGCGCACCGACAGCTTTGCCCTCGGCATCGACGTGCCGGTGCGGGACAGCGGCAGGCTTGAGGCTACGCCGCAGGTTACGATCGAGGGGCCTGCCGGAAGCTTTACCACCGACGGCCTCATCATCGCGGCAAGGCACATCCATACCAATCCCGCCGATGCGGCGAGGCTCGGCATCCTGGACGGCGAATATGTCGACGTCCGCGTCAGCGACGACGATCGCACACTGACCTTCGGCCGGACTCTGGTACGGGTGGGCAAGGTCTCCTTCACGGAGGTGCACATCGACACCGATGAGGCCAACGCGGCAGGGACCGAAGTGGCGGCAACGGGGGAACTCGTGCAGGTCTGAGGTGACGGCATGGCTGACGTCAGGCGCCATCAGTCTAGCGCCTCGGCGGCAGTCTTCTAGAGCCAGCTCCATTCTTGGATCTCAGGCATGTCTTCACCATACTGCCGGACATACGAGGCATGCTCGGCCAGCGCTTGCTCGCAACGTTCGATCACTCGTTCGCCGCCCATGCCAAGATTCGGCAGCCGCCTGACGGCGGCTATGACCAGATGGAAGCGGTCGAGTTCGTTCATGACCGCTATATCGAACGGCGTGGTGGTCGTACCTTCTTCCTGGAAACCATGGACATGGAAATTGGCGTGGTTGATCCGCTTATAGGTCAGGCGGTGAATGAGGTAAGGATAACCATGGTAGGCGAAGATCACGGGCTTATCTTTCGTGAAGAGAGCGTCGAATTCATCGTCGGTGAACCCGTGCGGATGTGTCGTGTGGGATTGCAGCGTCATCAGGTCGACGACATTGACCACCCGGATGCGAAGATCAGGCAGCTCGCGGCACAGCAGGTCGACGGCGGCGAGAACTTCCAGTGTCGGCACGTCGCCGCAGCAGGCCATTACCACATCGGGCTCCTCGTCAGCCGGGCATGTGCAGGCCCATTCCCAAATCCCGGCGCCCGCCTCGCAATGGCGTTCCGCCTGCTCGGCTGTGAGCCATTGCGGCTGCGGCTGCTTGCCGGCCGTGATCACGTTGATCCGGTTCCAGGTCCTCAGGCAGTGGTCGGTGACCCAGAGCAGCGTGTTTGCATCCGGCGGAAAATACAGGCGAACGGTGTCGGCCTTCTTGTTGGCGACGAAGTCGGCGAAGCCCGGATCCTGGTGGCTGAAGCCATTATGATCTTGCCGCCAGACATGCGAGGTCAGGAGATAGTTGAGAGAGGCGATCGGCTTGCGCCATGGTAGTTCCGCAGAAACTTTGAGCCATTTGGCATGCTGATTGACCATAGAATCCACGATGTGGATGAAGGCCTCGTAGCAGGAGAACAGGCCATGTCGTCCAGTTAGCAGGTAACCCTCCAGCCACCCCTGACAAAGATGCTCCGACAGAACCTCCATTACCCGCCCCTCGCGCGCGAGGTGCACATCGTAGGATTCGATCTTCTCCATCCAGACCCGGTCCGTCACCTCGAAGACGGCGTCAAGCCTGTTCGAGGCGGTCTCGTCCGGACCCATGAGGCGGAAATTCCTTGCCTCGGCATTGAGGCGCATGACCTCACGCAGATAAGCTCCCATCAAGCGGGTCGCCTCGGCGATCGTTTCGCCCGGTTGCCCGACGTCGAGTGCGAGGCTCTTCCATTCCGGCAGGAGGAGGTCCTTCTTCAGTATCCCGCCATTGGCATGCGGTAGCGCGCCCATGCGCTTCTCGCCTTCGGGCGCCAGGGAAGCGATCTCCGGTTGGAAGCAGCCTTTCTCGTCGAACAGCTCCTCCGGCCGATAGCTGCGCAGCCACTCTTCGAGGATCTTGCGGTGGGCGGCATTTCCCCGTGCATTCGACACCGGGACCTGATGCGAGCGCCAGAAGTCCTCCACTCGTCTGCCGTCGACCTCCTTCGGTCCGGTCCAGCCTTTCGGGCTTCGCAGGATGATCATCGGCCAGCGCGGGCGCTCGCCCGACCAGCCTTCCGTCCGCGCCTCTCGCTGAATGTCCTGAATTCGATCCATGGCCAAATCCACGGTCGCCGCCATGGCGCGATGCATTGGGATTGGCTCATGCCCCTCCACGAAGAGCGGCTCGTAGCCGTAGCCACTGAAAAGATCGCGGAGTTCCGCGTCCGGCATGCGCGCCAACAAAGTGGGATTGGCGATCTTGTAGCCGTTGAGGTGAAGGATCGGCAGAACCGCGCCATCGACTTGCGGATTCAGAAACTTGTTGGAATGCCAGGCGGCGGCCAGCGGACCCGTCTCGGCTTCCCCGTCGCCGACGACGCAGGCGACGGTCAGGTCGGGATTGTCGAAAGCGGCACCGAAGGCATGGACAAGGGCGTAGCCGAGTTCGCCTCCCTCATGGATGGAACCGGGCGTCTCGGGTGCGACGTGGCTGGGTACCCCGCCCGGGAACGAGAACTGCCGGAAAAGCTTCCGCAATCCTTCTTCATTCCGCGTGATCTCCGGATAGATCTCGCTATAGGAGCCCTCGAGGTAGGTGTTGGCGACCATTGCAGGCCCGCCGTGACCGGGACCGCAGATGTAGAGGATTTCCGTGCCGCGTTCCCTGATAACGCGATTCAGATGCACGTAAATGAAATTCAGCCCGGGCGTCGTACCCCAGTGACCGAGCAGCCGCGGCTTCACGTCTTCCGCCTTCAACGGTTCTCGCAGCAGCGGATTATCCATCAGGTAGATTTGGCCGACCGACACGTAGTTAGCCGCGCGCCAGTAGCGGTCGATCAGACCTAGTTGCGTATTATCCAGTTCCGCCATTCTGAGCTCCGTAATCCAGATTTCTGCCATAAACCGGTCGTGAGTGGCCTCGCCAACCGGTCATGAATGGCTGGTACCGCTCAGTTGCCTCGAACACCCAATGTGACATGCCACGGTCGCCTACTTTGGCCGGGTGAAGTCGATCACCCCACTAAGTCTCGGCGCGACCGATCAGAAATGCTCCTATCGGGTATCGCACAGCCAAGAGTTTATCGAAATCAAGGCAACAGATGCACAAACGTGTGCGTCTGTTCGCCAGGCGATAGCCTCCATGGTATCAGAGTGAAAACAGCTATCGACAGGAAGGAGACGAGCCGATGCCCAGAACGATGGTCGGAATGGCTTGGGTAGCGGTGCTGATGACTCTCGGCCCAGCGTTAGCCTATTCCGATGACCTTGCCCGAGGGAAGGCGCTGGCGGAGTTGAACTGCGCGCGCTGCCACGCGATCGATCGAACAAGCAAAAGCGAGCATGCGGGTGCGCCCCCCTTCCGGACGCTTTCACAGCGTTACCCTATCGATGCGCTGGAGGAAGCCCTCGCCGAAGGCATATCTACTGGGCATCCAGACATGCCAGAGTTTGTGGCGACCCCCGATCAAATCGACGCAATCCTTGACTATATCAGTAGCCTCAATGATTAGATCACGATCCGTATCGCAAGGCCCGGGGAGTGGGTGCAGGGGCTGATAGGCTGGGTCGGCGTGCGGCCTATGGGTCGCCGCCGAAGATCTTGAGCTTGATTGCAATGCCGGCCATCAGCGCGATCAGGATGCCAGTGGTGATGATACGCACCGTTGTCTGTACGGCGGTGCGCTTGGCGAGCCGAAATCCGGCCAGCAGCGAACGAAGATCCCGAATGTCCTCCGCGGCGTCCTTGCCATTGAGCCCTACCTCTTGCAGGGCGCGTCGCGCGCCAGTTTCGGCTGCGCGTGCCAGCAGCATCTCGAACTCGGTCTCTGACATGCGGAATTGCTCGTTCGCTTCCGGCGGCGTCATGGCGGTTCTCCGGTAATTTTGATATCCGGTTGCGGAGCTGCCCGCGGCCGTTCAGGTCGCGACACCAGCCTCGCACAACATGGTGATGAAGCGGCCGCGACGTGTCGGCGGAGGTGCGGATGTTGTAGATGGTGCCGGAGCGGACCTCAATCAGCCGCCATGCGGCGGTGATGGTGGCGGTCTCGGCATCGAAGCGCACCAGGATCAGCGCCGGCTGCACTTCCTGCAGGCGGGCAGCGATGACGGTTTCGCCGCCTTTCGATGGAAGGATGCAGGCATCGCGCTCGAACTGCGCAACCCACATGCCGACGGTATTGCCGTAGCCGTCGTCGACTTCCCCGCGCTTTTCGAAGCTGACGCGGTCGCGCAGATCGTTGGCGGAAATGTTGGTCATCAGAGCGGCCGCATCCGGTAGGGCTCGATCAGCGCATGGACGGTGCGGTCGATGGCCACATCGATGCTGGTATCGGCCCCATCGAAGAGCCGCTGGACGATGAGCAGGATAGCTTGACGGATCGGTTCTGGTACATCGGCCGCGGTACCGAAACCGGCGGCGAAGGTAATCGATACGGCATCAATCCGGAGACAGGTTGCCGGCCAGGCTTGTCCCAACTGCCGTGCGGCATAGGCGCCCCGCGCATCAGCGAACAGATCGTATCCGACTGCGCACGCAAGGGCTGACAAGCTTGGTCGCGGATCTCGGTGGCATCGACCCTGATCGGAAGCCCAACGACGAGAGGAAAGCAGCGTGACCCAAAAAGCCTCCGTCACGCGCGATCACGACACCATCACCGTGCATGTGCCGCTGACCTTCGCCAGGCGCGGTGGCCGCAAGCAGATCGTCCTGCCCGACGGCACATCGTCATGGACGCCGCCACGCGCCCGTGTCGACAACACCATGGTGAAGGCGATCGCGCGTGGCTTCCGTTGGCGCAAGCTGGTGGAAACCGGCGTTCATGCCACCGTCGAGGACATTGCCGCCGCAGAGAGGATCAATGCATCCTATGTCAGCCGCGTCCTGCGCCTCACCCTACTGGCGCCGCACATCGTGGAGGCAATCATAGATGGCCGGCAGGGATCGGAAATCACGCTGGCGGCGTTGATGAAGCCGTTTCCGGTGGAGTGGGAGAGGCAATGTAGTTATCTTGCGATTTCTAAAGCGGATAGCGCAAGGTAGCCGCCAACGATCCTGCGCCCGGAATATCATTCTTGCGTGCGGCAATGACGCGAGCACCGCTGGTTAGTGCACGACGCATGATCTCATCCACAATTCCATAGGTGTCGGGCCCTTCCTCGCCAAAGACTACGGCTCCGGTATCCTCGTCGACGGTGCCATGGACGATCTCGTCGAAGTTCACCAGCAGGGTTTCTATTCCGCCAAACGTGGCAAGACGCGCTGCGTCCGAGATATCTGTGGTGGCCCGACGGTCATTGGCGCGTTGTTCAAACAGAGCCCTGACGCCTTCGATCTCCCGCGCGTAGGCGGCATCGAGTATGGGCCGCGCCGCTGCGGCGATCTCGCTCTCCGTCGAACGGTCATCGGTCACCGTCAGGGTTTCGGGGACGAGATTTGGATTGCTGTTGATCGAACGGAAAATGGCCGCCACCGGCTCATTCGCAGCCAGAATCAGTGGCACGTCGCGTCCCGCAAGTATCGGGCGAATGGCCGCATCCACCATGCGCGAATATTGTGCAAGCCGTACCTTCTGACCCTCCGACCCCATTACGCGGCGCAACGAGGTACGATTGTTAAGTGAGGAGACCTTGACCGCGCTGGCCGCATCCTTTGGCAGGTCCGGCACCTGCAGACGCTGCGGCGGCAAGTCAGGAAACACCTCGATCAGTCGCACATTGTTCTCGGAGATTGCCAGCACGAACGCTTCATTTGGGAAGGTGATGGCGCGCATCAGCGGCTTGAGTAAAAAGCGATCCGCCACTTCAATCGCCGACTGGAGTCGATTTGCCAGCCGGAAGGTCTGGATGGTGTCCGGCGTTGCAAAGATCGCGAGGGAACGCGCCTGAAAGCGCCAGAACTCGTCATCATCCAACAAATCGTCGAGCTGTTCCGCCAGGAGCGCCAGTCGCCGCTTGTCCAGACCACCGGCTTCAAGCTGGGCATAGGCCTGCTTAGCGAGATTGCCGGCCTCGATGCGCGAGGCCTCGACATCCTGGGTCAAAGGAGTAGTCGGAACGTAGATGGATACGCAGGCATCGGCGCGCACATCATTGAGCTTGCGCAAATCGGAGAGCGCGGGGATGTCGACATAGAGCATGGGTGATCCTTCGCTTCTTCGAGACAATCTACGCTTTCACTTAGTGCTCGGGAGATATGGTTGCAAACTGGCGGATCGGAAGTTTGCGCGCTTGTGTCTCAAGGAGCTTCCGGAGCCAGGGGCAATGCGGCCCGGACCATAAACGTTGTTGCGATCCTCGACGCAAGGCAGCGGCCGGACATCATGCTGGCCAAGCTGATGAGGCCGTTTCCGGTGGAGTGGGAAAAGCAGCGATTTTGACGATGTCAGGCGTCGTTCTGTATCCAGACGTTCGGCGCAGCCTTCCAATGTGCGCCAGCTGGCATTAAACCCTTCAAGGGTCGCGTCCAGACGAGCGAACGCGTGAGGGGCAGGAATTGACAACAGCAAGCAACGGCAATGGCGATCTTGCCTTCACGGCGGAGCTGTTCAAGGCGGCCGACAAGCTCCGGGGCAATCTGGAGCCATCGGAATACAAGCATGTCGCGCTCGGCCTGATCTTCCTCAAATACATCTCCGATGCCTTCGAGGCCCAGCGGGTCAGGCTCACGACCGATCAATACGCCGATGCCGAAGACCCCGAGGAGTATCTGGCCGAGCATGTGTTCTGGGTGCCGAAGGAAGCCCGCTGGTCGTATCTCCAGGCGAACGCCAAGCGCCCCGAAATCGGCAAGCTGATCGATGAGGCGATGGAGGCCATCGAGAAGGCTCCATCGAACGAGGGCCTGAAAGGCGTCCTGCCGAAGAATTATGCCCGCCCGACGCTCAACAAGACCATGCTGGGCGAACTGATCGACCTGTTCTCCAACATCGGCATGCACGACAGCACCGATAAGGCGAAAGATCTGCTCGGCCGGGTCTACGAGTATTTCCTGTCGGGCTTTGCCGGCTCCGAAGGCAAGCGCGGTGGCGAATTCTTCACGCCCCGCTCGGTGGTGCGCACGCTGGTCGAGATGCTGGAGCCTTATCAGGGCCGCGTCTACGATCCATGCTGCGGCTCAGGCGGCATGTTCGTGCAGTCGGAGAAATTCATCGAGGAACATGGCGGGCGACGCGATGCCATCGCCGTCTACGGGCAGGAGATCAACCACACCACATGGCGGCTGGCGAAGATGAACCTCGCCGTGCAGGGCATTGACGCCGACATTCGCTGGAACAATGAAGGCAGCTTCCACCGCGACGAGTTCGCGGACCTCAAGGCGGATTTCATCCTCGCCAATCCACCTTTCAACATTTCCGATTGGGGCGGCGAGCGGCTGAGCGAGGATCAACGCTGGAAATACGGCACGCCGCCGAAGAGCAACGCCAACTTCGCCTGGCTCCAGCATATCCTGCATCATCTCGCGCCACGCGGCACGGCGGGCGTGGTGCTCGCCAACGGCTCGATGTCCTCGCAGCAATCGGGCGAGGGCGACATCCGCAAGGCGATGATCGAAGCCGACGTGGTGGACGCCATGGTGGCCTTGCCGGGGCAGTTGTTCTTCTCGACCCAGATCCCGGCCTGTCTCTGGATCCTGGCGCGGGACAAGAGCGCCAATGGTCACCGCAACCGGCGCGGGGAAATCCTGTTCATCGACGCCAGAAAACTTGGCTTCATGGTGGACCGCGTGCGTCGCGAATTCAGTGCCGAGGATATTTCAAGGGTCTCCGGTGCCTATCATCGCTGGCGGGGCAAGGATCACGCCGACGCCTATGCCGACGAACCGGGCTTCTGCAAATCGGCGACACTCGCCGAGGTGCGCGAGCATGGTCATGTGCTGACGCCGGGACGCTATGTCGGCGCTGCGGATGCCGAGGATGATGGCGTACCCTTTGCCGAGAAGTTCGCGGAATTGCGCGAGCAGTTGCAGGATCAGTTTGCGGAAGGCCGGGAGCTGGAGGAGCGGATTAATAGTGTGTTTGTGGACGTGTCGCCAAATGGCTGAGTTCCCAAGCCGTACATTGGGTGAGCTTGCCGCCGACGAACCGGGGGCAATTGCGATTGGTCCGTTCGGCTCACGTATGAAAGCGGAAGTGTATGTCGATCAGGGTGTCCCTGTAATCCGAGGCACAAATATAGGTGGTGATCGAGCCCTCAAGGGTGATTGGGTTTATGTCACAGAAGCGTTCGCTTCTGACATGCCAAACTGCATTGTGAAGGATGGAGATTTAGTATTTCCTCACCGTGGATCTATTGGCGAAGTTGCTCTAATTGAGAAAAAGCATGGGCATGTTGTTCTTTCAACCAGCATGATGAAATTTCGACCTAACCCGACCCAAGCAGATAGTACTTTTCTCTACTACTTCTTCCGCTCAGTTGCGGGTCGACATGAGATCATGCGGTTCGCGTCGCAGGTTGGGACACCTGGCATTGGGCAACCTTTGACATCCTTACGGCAGTTCAAAGTCCCGTTGCCACCAATCCATACGCAGCTAGCAATCGCAGAACTTCTTGGCTCCCTCGACGACAAGATCGAGCTGAACCGGCGGACGAACGAGACGCTGGAGGCGATGGCGCAGGCGATCTTCCGCGACTGGTTTGTCGATTTCGGCCCGACCCGCCGCAAGATCGACGGCGCGACCGATCCTGTCGAGGTCATGGGCGGGCTGGTCAGTGATCCCGACAGGGCGCGGGAACTGGCGGCGCTGTTTCCGGCTGTGCTGGGCGACGATGGGCTGCCGGAGGGGTGGCGAGAAGGCACGCTCGGCGATGTTGCCCGTACCGTCGGTATCAGCGTGTTGCCTGCTCAGATTTCGCCTAACACGCCGTACATCGGACTGGAGCATATGCCGCGCCGATCAATCGCGTTGACAGAATGGGAAGCGGCCTCGAAAGTGTCATCGAACAAGTCCGCTTTCCGTCGCGGCCAAATCCTGTTCGGAAAGCTGAGGCCATACTTCCACAAAGTAGGCCTCGCGCCCGTTGATGGCGTCTGTTCAACCGACATTATCGTGTTGGATGCCATCCATGGGCAGGCTCGCCCGATGGTAACCGCATGTGTCTCGACGGATGAGTTCATTGCGTTCACCGATCAAGGCTCTACCGGCACGAAGATGCCGCGGACAAGTTGGGGCAATATGAAGAAGTATCAGATCGCTCTCGCAACGGACGCGGTTGTTGCAAGCTTTGCGGCTGTTGCTTCTCCGCTAATGGATAAGATTGTGGCAGCTATCCACGAAAACCGCACCCTCGCCGCCACCCGGGACCTTCTTCTCCCCAGGCTGATGTCTGGAGAAATCCGTCTGCGTGACGCCGAGCGCCAGATCGAGGCGGTCGCCTGATGGCGGTGCAGTATCATCAGGGCAGGTTCCCGCCCGAAAATCTCGATTGGCCGCGCCTGCTGCCGCTGATCGGCCCAGCCAATGCGGCGGTCGCCTGTTACGAGGGCGTGCTGCACGGCATTCCCTATCCGAATGTGCTGCTGTCGCCGCTGACCGCGCAGGAAGCGGTGCTGTCGAGCCGCATCGAAGGCACGCAGGCCACTCTCGGTGAGGTGCTGGAGTTCGAGGCGCAGGGCGAGCTGTTTGACGAGAGCACGCCAAAGAAGGCCGACATTCGCGAGGTGTTGAACTATCGCGCCGCCTTGAACGAGGCCACGCGGCTGCTGGCCGAGCTGCCGCTCTCGCAACGGCTGATCCGCCAGACCCATGGCGTGTTGATGCAGGGTGTGCGCGGGCGCAACAAGGACCCCGGCGAGTATCGACGTATCGCCAACTGGATCGGCCCGGGGGGGTGTTCCGTGGATGAGGCGCGGTTCGTGCCCTGTGCTGCCGACAAGCTGCCGCAGGCGATGGACGCATGGGAGCAGTATCTCCATGCCGATGCTCCCGACAAGCTCGTCCAGCTTGCGATTGTTCACGCCGAGTTCGAGGCAATCCATCCCTTTCTGGATGGTAACGGGCGGCTCGGTCGCCTGGTTGTTCCGCTGTTCCTCTACGCGAACGGACTGCTTTCGCGCCCCAATTTCTATCTGAGCGACTACCTCGAAAGCCGCCGGGAGGAGTATTATGAGCGCCTGCTGGCCGTCTCCCGCGACGATGACTGGTCGGGCTGGGTCGCGTTTTTCCTGAAGGCGCTGATCGCGCAGGCCGAGGCAAACCAGACCAAGGCGCAGGCGATCCATACCCTCTACCGTGACCGGAAAGACTGGATTGCGCAGGTTACACGCTCGCAATACGGGGTGCGGGCGCTCGACTGGATGTTTGCTCGCCCGATCTTCAAGACATCGGATTTTGTCGAAACCGCCGATATTCCTCGCCCAACGGCAAACCGCATTTTGCGGCTGGTGCGCGATGAGGGGCTGTTGACGGAATTGCAGTCTGCGAGCGGCAGGCGCGCAGCCATTCTGGCATTTGCCGAACTGTTGAACATTGCGGAGGGGCGGAGCGTATTTTGAGGCTCATGGATGAGCGACAAGACAGCTTGTTGCTCACATATTGCCGATATGTGATACACAACAAGGCTTGATGCGAACAGGTGAGCCACAACGCGTCTGGGGATTGGGGGGAGCGCGGGATGGGTATTACGGAGGACGTGGTCGAACAGGCCGCGCTCGGCATTCTTGCGGATCTGGGCTATGCGTATGCTGGCTCTGCCCGGATCGCCCCGGACGGTTCCGCTCCGGAACGTCTGGCTTATGGCGATGTCATCCTGGCAGCACGTCTGAGCGCGTGTTGATTTCCACTGAGAGTTGACCCGGGATTTCCACCGAGAAGTGACCCGCCTTGATGATGTGTTCTGGGTCAGGTTGTCGTCAAGTTGCGCGCTTTCTCCTTTGCGGGTTTTGGCGGTTTCGCGGAACTGGTCTTGAAGCGGAAGCTGTCGTTTCCTGTCTCGACGATGTGGCATCGGTGGGTGAGCCGGTCGAGGAGAGCGGCGGTCATCTTGGCGTCGCCGAAGACGCTGGCCCATTCGCCGAAGCTCAGATTGGTCGTGATGACCACGCTCGTCCGCTCGTAGAGCTTGCTCAGCAGGTGGAAGAGCAAGGCGCCGCCCGAGGCGCTGAACGGCAGGTAGCCGAGTTCGTCCAGGATGACGAGATCGGAGTGGCAGAGGCGCGCTGCGATCTGCCCGGCCTTGCCCTGAAGCTTCTCCTGTTCGAGGGCGTTGACGAGCTCGATGGTGGAGAAGAACCGGACGCGCTTACGATGATGCTCAATGGCCTGCACGCCGAGCGCGGTGGCGATATGCGTCTTGCCTGTACCGGGGCCGCCCACGAGGACGACGTTGTGAGCGTCTTCGAGGAACTCGCAGCGATGCAGCTGGCGCACGAGCGCCTCGTTGACCTCGCTGCTGGCGAAGTCGAAGCCGGTCAGGTCGCGGTAGGTTGGGAAGCGCGCCGCCTTGAGCTGGTAAGCCGTTGAGCGAACCTCCCTGTCAGCCGTCTCCGCCTTGAGGAGTTGCAACAGGACCGGCAGCGCCGCCTCGAAGGCGGGAGAGCCTTGCTCGGTCAGCTCGGCGACGGCCTGGGCCATGCCGTGCATCTTGAGGCTGCGCAACATGATGACGACGGCGCCGCTGGCGGGATTATGACGCATGGCGCGCCTCCCCAGTCTGACGCAGGGCGTCATATCGCTCGACGTCGGCCTGCGGCTCGCTCGTCAGCGTCAGGGCCTTGGGCGCCGGAACGGCAGGCGGGTCGAGCGGTTTGCCGTCCACCAGGCGGTGCAGCAGGTTCAGGATATGGGTCTTGGTGGGCGCGCCCGCCTCGATGGCCAGTTCGACGGCGGCGAGCACGGCCTGCTCGTCATGCTGCAGGACCAGGGCCAGGATCTCGACCATCTCCCGATCGCCGCCGGGCGTCTTGAGCAGGCGCTGTTGCAGGGAGCGGAACGCAGGCGGCAGTTCGGCGAAGGGGGCGCCGTTGCGCAGGGCTCCCGGCTTGCGCTGCAGGACGGCGAGGTAATGCCGCCAGTCGTAGACCGTCGTGCTCTGACGGTTATGGGAGCGGGCGAAGACGCGTCGATGCTCGCAGATGACCCGCCCCTCTGCGACGACGGCGATCCGCTCGGGATAGACGCGCAGGCTGACGGGCCGGTTGGCGAAGGAAGCTGGCGCGCTGTAGCGATTGCGTTCCAGATGAACGAGGCAGGTCGGCGAGACGCGCTTGACGTATTCGACGAAGCCGTCGAAGGGCCGGGTCATCTCCATCAGGCGCGGGGCTTCTTCAGCCCATGCGTCGGCGATGGAGCCGGGCCGGACGCCATGCGGAATCTCGGTCCAGAGCTCCCGGCATCGTCTCTCAAGCCAGTCGTTGAGCGCCGCCAACGATGCAAAGTTCGGCATGGGCTGCCAGAGCCGATGCCTGGCGTCCTGAACGTTCTTCTCGATCTGGCCTTTCTCCCAGCCTGATGCGGGATTGCAGAACTCGGCCTCGAACATGAAGTGGCTGACCATCGCCGAGAAGCGGGCGTTGACCTGGCGCTGCTTGCCCCGACCGACCTTGTCGACGGCGGTGCGCATGTTGTCGTAGATGCCCCGCTGCGGAACGCCGCCGAAGACCCGGAAGGCATGGTTGTGGGCGTCGAACAGCATCTCGTGGGTTTGCTGCGGATAGGCCCGCAGGATGAAGGCGCGGCTGCAGGAGAGCTTGAAGTGGGCGACCTGCAGCTTGGTCCGCTCACCGCCGATGATCGCCCAGTCCTCCGACCAGTCGAACTGGAAGGCCTCGCCTGGCTGGAACGCCAGGGGCACGTAGGCGCCGCGACTGCTGGTCTGCTGCTCCCTCTGCCGGGCGGCCTTCCACTCGCGTGCGAACGCCGCCACGCGGTTGTAGGAGCCTTCATACCCGAGCGCGACCAGATCGGCGTGCAACTGCCGGATCGTCCGCTTCTGCTTGCGGGATCTGCCCGCCTCCAGCCGGAGCATGTGGGATAGCTTGTCGGCGTAAGGATCGAGCTTGCTTGCGCGCTCGGGGACGTTGAACCGGGGCTCCACGCTGTCCGCGCGCAGATACTTGCGGACCGTGTTCCTCGACAGACCTGTGCGCCGCGAGATCTCCCGGATCGAGAAATGGTCCCGATGGCGCCAGCGCCGGATGACGCTCAATAACTCCATGCTGATCACTCCGTTCTCTCCCGCTCTCATCGCGGGGAAAAGGTTCCAACATGGGTCAAATCTCGATGGAAAAACCTCAGCTTCCCGGGTCAACTCTCAGTGGAAATCAACAGCCATCTGTACCTCCCAAGTTCTGCGCATGCGCCAAGTTACGGATAGCACACCGTTCTTCAGCCATTCGCCGGACAACGAACTGGCGTTCCAGCTCCGTGAGATCGGTCTTAAGGATCCGCTGGTAGCGGCGGATGTTGTCCCGGTGCGCCCTTATCGACGTAGCTCGCAGGTCTGACTCTCGCCGAAGACGCGCCAGGTGATACACCGCCGGAGCGACCTCCGCGTGACGATTGACATCGATGTTTATGTTTCCGGCCGAGATTCGCTTTGCCGCTCCGCCGCGTGGTGGCGGATCGTTATCATCCAGGCCGCGCAACGCGCTCAGAATTTCGCTCAACCGGAGTGGCGTCCTATGCCCCGGAATCATTCTCAGCAAGGGCGAGGATTCGACCGCATACATATCGGACGCCCAGGCCGACAGGATGGCCCGCTTTTCGTCCGAAGAGAGCTTCGGGTCTTTGAGGACCGCTTGAACGGAGCGGTGATGCGCATCCGGACGAAACTGCATCGATACAACTTGATCATGAACGGCACGCTTCATCTTCCCCTCCTTCTCCTTTCATTGGGGATCAACTGACAGGAATTGGGCGGCGACTGGTTGCCGCCCAAGCCCTATATGAAAAATGCGGTTAGGCGGCGCGCTTCTTTTCGATCTGCGGCCCAAGAGCAAGACCGATCGGAATGCGCCGAGGCTTCATGGCCTCGGGAATTTCCCTCACGAGCTTGATCTGCAGCAGACCATTCTCGAATGTCGCGCCTTCGACTTTGACGTAGTCGGCGAGATTGAAGGTCCGCTTGAACGGGCGCGCCGAGATTCCCTGATACAGGTAATCCTTGTTGGCTGCTTCCGTCTTGCGTCCTTCAATGGAGAGTACGTTCTGTTCGGCCGTCACCGCAATTTCATCTGGCGAAAAACCAGCTAGCGCCAGTGATATCTGGTAGCGGTCTTCAGACTGCCGCTCGATGTTGTATGGCGGATAGTGATCCTCGCCCTCGGTGCGTTGCGCCGCATCAAAGAGGTCGAAAAGATGGTCGTATCCGATGGTGGATCGCGACAGGGGTGCAAAATTATAAGCTCTCATAGCCAAATCCTCCTTGGAGCAAGATGGATACGAGCGGACGTCGGACACCAGCCAGCGCCCGTCTCAGTCCTCGAGCCCTTTACGGCGCTCAAGACCGCTTCTTCAGCGGCAAAAATCAAATTAAAAAAACCGCTGTAGATTTCAAGAGGGCACGGTGAAAGTTTTTAGCGCCTCTATAGCACC
This sequence comes from Nitrobacter sp. TKz-YC01, assembly GCF_047824785.1. Classification (GTDB taxonomy): domain Bacteria; phylum Pseudomonadota; class Alphaproteobacteria; order Rhizobiales; family Xanthobacteraceae; genus Nitrobacter. Next base: position 3,592,499 of record NZ_CP181167.1, read on the forward strand.
CATGGTTCCCTTGAGTGATGCTCGGCAGCATGGCGTGATTGTCGGCACTGCTATGAGGCTTGCTCTTCCTCATCATCTTGTGGGGTGAGAAGTTCGACCAGTTCGGCGGTCCGGCCGCTGGGCAGCGCCCGGCCTTCGTTGATCAGCGCTTCATCGTTGTTCATCCATGCCCAAGCCTGGGCCAATTCCTCGATTGTCACCTCGGTCGCGATGATTTCGGTCACCAAAATCTCGTCGGTGGGCCCGATAACGGAAAGAACATCGTCGTGCGTGAGAGCCATTTTTGGATTCCTTCGTTCACGAGCCGCTGATCACGAACGAGACCAAGTCATAAACGTTCCAGGAGAGCGGATGCCGGCTCGATTATCGCGATTTCCTCTTGACGGATGTCGAGCTGTACCCAAATCACAATCGCCATCTGCTGAAGAAGGGATGGTTTTCCAAAGGGCGTCAGCTCTTTGGCGCCCTTGTATCCATGTTGCTTCCAAGGAGGATATGGCTATGAGAAACACCTTCGACTTTGCTCCTCTGTTCCGATCGACGATCGGGTTCGATCGCATGCTCGATACGCTGGAGTCCGCGAGCCGCGTGACATCGATCGATACGTGGCCACCCTATGACATCGTCAGGAAGAGTGGAGACGACTACCGCATCAGCATGGCGGTGGCCGGCTTGACCGAGAATGATCTGACGATCACGCAGGAGCAGAACATGCTCCTGATCGCGGGCCAGAAGTCGGACCAGGATGAAGCGAACGGACAGTATCTGCATCGCGGTATTGCCGCGCGAGCCTTCCGGCGCCGCTTTGAACTCGCCGACCACGTAAAGGTCGTGAGCGCGAACCTAGTGAACGGTCTGCTGACTATCGAGCTGAAGCGAGAGCTTCCGGAAGAGATGAAGCCGCGCCGCATCGCCATCGCCGCGGGCGAGGCGCCGCCGAAGGCCGGTAACCAGATCGAGACCGAGAAGCAGGCCGCCTGAAGCCTCCCGATTGGCGGAGTTTTCGCAAGGCGTCGGATCGTGTGCCCCGACGCCAACAGGCTTTGCAAACCGACAGCAACAGCAAGGAGATAATCATGAGTGTCCGTGATCTGATTCCGTGGGGTCGCTCCAACAATCAGGTTCCTACGGTATTTCGCGACGACGATCGCAACCCGTTCCTCTCGCTGCATCGGGAGATGAACCGGCTGTTCGACGATGTCTTCCGTGGCTTCGATAGTCGCCTGCCGGCGTTCGGCTCGCTGTCATCTTTCAACGGAGCCTGGCCGAACGTCGAGATCTCCGACAGTGACAAGGAGATTAAGGTAACGGCCGAAATTCCCGGTCTCGAAGAAAAGGATCTCGAGGTGCTCTTCAACGACGGCGTGCTGACGCTGAAGGGCGAGAAGCGGTCTGAGGCCGAGGACAAAGAGAAGCAGTTCTCTGAGCGCTTCTATGGCCGCTTCGAGCGGCGCATCCCGCTCGGGGTTGAGGTCGAGGATGACAAGATCGAGGCGCACTTCAAGAACGGTGTGCTGAACATCGTGCTTCCCAAGAGCCCGAAGGCTCAGTCACAGGTGAAGCGCATCGCGATCAAGAGCTGATGCCTCGCGTCGGATCGGCGGCAGCCCACATCAGGCACCGCCGACCGCACCCTTCGCCAACAAAGTGGGTATGAACGATGCCACGCCGACGACATCACCGAGGCTGTTCCATCTGGACCCTAGTTGGAGCGGTATCGCGGCGCGGAGATAAGCGTCAAACCGCGCACAGGCAGCATGGACTGGACCGAGGGCAGAGCTAGAGGGCTTGGGCGGTGACACGGCTCAGGTGCCCGGACATCGAAGACAGCGACACAACCCGACTACAAGGAGCTACACGCCCAAAGCCAGCCCGATCTCATCAGAACTCTGAAATCGCTTGGGATTCCCGCCTTGTAGGATTCCGCAAATTTCCATAGAAATCTCAAAACGGATGATTTTCGGAAAGTGCTTCGCATGGCAGCTGACATCATGACCATTGATGAAGTCGCCGACTATCTCAGCATCAACAAGAAGACCGCCTACCGCCTTGCGGCCGACAGCAAGCTGCCCGGCTTCAAGGTTGGCGGCACTTGGCGGTTTCGGCGCGTGGATATTGAGGACTGGATCGAGCGTGAAGCCAGCCCCTGAACGAATCAATTAGCCAAGCTTTCATTCTGCACGTGTACATAATCCAGTCGACCAGACAAGCGCGTCAGTTGACGGGCTCAACTTGAGGTCGTGTCAAAACCTGCATCTTTGCCGCTTTTAGTTTGTCTATTGTCCATTCGTCAGCCTCAGTCGCACGGTCGCCTGCCGCGCGTTTCCTTCGAGCCGGCGATCGATCGCGCACGAACAGCCAGGGTCAAGCAGATACGCCAGGCTGCCGGTTTACGGCCTTTCGATGTGGGATCGCCGACCAGGAGTAAACCCGCATTGACCGGGCGAATTAGCCCGCCCCCGCCCCGGCCAATGAGCTTGGCCACCCGCACGGTTTTACCCCTCGTCCTGTAGGGCGGGACGGGCCAGACCAAAAAACCAACCGGTGGCCATGGGGCCTCGCCAAAAACGACGGTGCCGCGCCACCGTTGCTTTGGTAAACCGCGCCGGGGCTACTCCGGGAGTTTTCGCTAAAAAACTCCAGATTTATCAGTATTTTCAATGTTATATGGCGGAGGGAGAGAAACTGGGTTCGAACCTTCTCCACTTTTGCGCAAATACCACGTCTAAACCCCGGATGCGGCCCGAGGAATAGCGAGAGCAGAATGACGCGCGGGGTGGCGGCGGCGGGGGACCTAACCTGGCGCCTCGTTAGCGTAAAAAGAGCTATGTTTTGAAACCACCGTGCGTCAATCAAGCTTGGCCTGCGCGAGAGATCGTGCCCCTTTTAACGGCGCTGCGGGATCAACGTGCCTCAGGTTTACAACGACGGCAAAGCTACTGCGCGGCCCGGCCTGCACCATGAGGCGGCGGCCGAAGGATCCATCGGGAACTTCTGGATTTATGACTGGTTGGCCAACGATGGCGGGAAACGCACCAATGCTCGTCTATCCATTTACCCGGCCGCCCGAGAGCCCGCAAATGGTAGGGATCACGCTGTTTGTCGCGGCGACTATTGCGCTCACTGGGACCGCTTTTGGTCAGTGCGGAAGCACGATTCAGGTGAAGGAAGGCGAAACGCTAAGTGATCTCGCCGAGCGCTGTCAGACCACGGAAGCCAGAATTCTTGACCTGAACCCAAAAATCGAAGGTTCCAAAGATCTGCGGGCAGGCATGAATCTGATCTTGGCGGCGCCCTCTGCCGGCGAAGCGGCCGCCAAGGCCCGCGAGGCCGCGGATTCGCTCTTTGCTCGTTTGAAATCTTACGCCCAAGATGCCGGACGTTCGATCGAACGAGCAACCGAGACGGCCAGCCAATCTCTCGAGGAATTTATCCAGCAGAATCCGGATCTACACCAGCGGGTTCGCAAACTCGGGCAGCGCCTGAACATTCCAGGCATGGAGAAGGTCGAAGCGCATGTGTCGCTGTCAGTCAGGAAAGGGGCCGCCGGCACTCCGGTGACTTTAATCCGCAATTGGGCTACCTTCTGGGTAAGCGCGTTGAGATTGCCGGTGGCTCGCCCGGGAGCGACTACCAAATCATCGAGTCTGCTCGCACCAGCACGGAAAGGACGCTGCAGTTTACTGTTCAGCTGCCGACGTGGGCCGACCCCCAGCTCGACTTCCTGTTCGTGATCGCCCTTCCGGAGGGCAACATCGCTGTTCGCTCTGCAACCTTCGATGTGTTGGAGAAGCGAGCTCAAAAATGAGCGCCATGTGCATCGCGCCGCTCTGCTGGACCAGGTAGTGGAGCAACTCTAACGCTTGCTTCCCGCGTTTGGCAGCGGCCAGGACGCGCTTTGGGTCGGCGGTCCAGACGAAGGGTTTGGGACTGGCGTTTGTGTCAGCGACAAAGCGGTTGATGGCGACTTGCAGTTCAACGACGGATCGGAACACGCCTCTCTTGAGGCGACGGCGCGTGAGCTTGGCGAAGAAGCCTTCGACCGCATTGAGCCAGGATGCAGAGGTCGGGGTAAAGTGGAACGTCCAGCGGGAATGGCGTGCCAGCCATTGGCGCACCTTCGGATGCTTGTGGGTTGCATAGTTGTCGATGATGGCGTGGATTACTTTCCCTGCCGGGACCTGCTCCTCGATCGTATTGAGAAAGCGAATGAACTCCTGGTGACGATGGCGCTGCATGTTGCGGCCGATGACGGTGCCGTCGAGAATGTTGAGGGTGGCGAACAGCGTGGTGGTGCCGTGACGTTTGTAGTCGTGGGTCATCGTACCGGCCCGGCCCGGCTTCATCGGCAACCCTGGCTGGGTGCGGTCGAGCGCCTGAATCTGGCTCTTTTCGTCGACCGAGAGAACGACCGCATGGGCGGGAGGATCGACATAGAGGCCAATGACGTCTTTGAGTTTCTCGGCGAACTTCGGATCGTTCGACAGCTTGAACCTGCGGATACGATGCGGCGCGAGTTGGTGGGCTTCAAGAATACGCTGCACCGAGCGCAGGCTCACCCCTGCGGCCTCGCCAGCATTCGGCCGGTCCAGTGGGTTGTTTCCCCGGCGCAGGCCCGAGCGCCAAGTCTACCACTCTCTGCACGGTGCCGGTCGGCAGCGGTGGTTTCCCGGGCTTGCGCGTCTTGTCGCGCGTCAGCCCTACGACGCCATCCGCCATGAACCGCGCCTGCCATCGCCACACCACCGGCTTCGATTTGCCCGAGCGGCGCATGATCTCGGCGGTGCCACAGCCGTCAGCGGTGGCAAGAATAATGTTGGCCCGCCACACATGTTTCTGAGGCGCGCTGCGATCCGAGACGATCGCTTCAAGCCGATGACGGTCCGCCCGGATGACTTTTATAACCATGCCTGCTCTCATGCCGAAAGCTTGAACTGCTTCGGTCGATTTGGGAATCGTCCGAATGAATCAAACCACTAGGTTGCGAGCCCGGTCGCTTGAATGCTTCGGCGCCAAATCATTGCGCTGTTTCGAAGTGCTTCGGATTCACCTTCGTCGCGGCGGCGTCAGCTTGTTCCAAGGTCACGAAGGGAAGACCATAGTAGCTCATTTCGGGACTCCAGCGACCGGTGCGTCCCGGATATGGAAACGCCACCGTTCCGATGCCCGTCCGAGCATCACGAGCTATCAGTACCGCCACCATTTGCCCCGGAGGAGCGAGCACGACGTCCTTCACGTAGCCATAGCCGAGGCCGGTCTGAAGGCGCGCATAGTCGCCAATCACCTCGCTGATGAGAAACTCGACTCCCTCCTTGGGTTCTTGAGCAAAAAGGCCGAACTGATCCGAGCGCGCGTCTGACAGATCCGCGATCAAAGCACCTGGTCGGGCCGGCTGTACCACGCTGTCCCAGGGAATGCGGAATACAAATTCGAGCGTGGTGCCGATACCGGCTTGCTCGGCGATGAGAGCCTTTACCGAGCCATCGTCGGCAAGAACGATATTGCGAACCTGCCCCAGGTACCCGCCTTTTTTCGAGAATACTCGGCTTTCCAGGATGCTGGATGCGCAGATTCCGTTGTAAAGTGTCTCCGCCACCAGCTTATCTGCTTTCATCTCCTTCGGCTGCGCGACCGCGGGCGGCGACGCAAAGCCGATCACAGCTGCAATCATGCATAAGACGATTCCCATAAGTTTCGCCACCGGAGCACTCCCAAAGATGCTTGCAGGTGAGCAATAATGCGCCACGGACCTGTGAGGTTCCTGCACGTCCACCGCCTCAAACTCCTCAACTCCATGCGATCGTGAGCATCCGCCATTCACCAAAAACAGATGGCGATCGAATCGAGCTGTCTGCCTGCTATGATCGGGGGCGGCGCAGCCGTCAGTCTCAATCGTCACGCGCAACTCGCCTCGCGCCGCCGCAAGGCGCAACAACTCCGGTATTTACCACGCTCCCCGACATCCCTTCACTGCGCCCCGCAGCTTGGAAAAATACCAGTCCCGCGCCTCGTTCCGACGCCAACGTCCAATCAAGCAAGAGATTTCGGGCTTGAGCGAGGGATTTGATGAAGGTTCCTGCTTTGCGTTTCTGCTACTCGGAAGAAGCGCGGACGCAACCGTTCATTGCCCCCTAAGATAGGTCGGGGAACGTAAGCAAAACCGGGAAGTTACAGATGCAGTGCGCCGCACTACCAAGTGCTAGCCGGGCGGGACCGCTCGCAAACGCCGCGTGGCCGCCGCGTCGTGGTTCCCAGCCGGATCGTCCAACAAAAAGATGGGGTCCGTGCAATCTGAATCGATGTCCGACTGGGTCTTCTTCCGCCGCGTGCTTGTCGTCCTGGCGACGATGGCAGTCGTCTACCTGGTCTGGCGGATCGCCGCGCTATTTTTCCTATTCTTCGCCGCTGTCTTGATTGCGGTCCTTCTCGCCGGGCTTGCTGGATTGGTCGCGAAGTTCACGTCGATGTCGCGCGGCTACGCTCTGGCCGCAAGCAGCGTGACGGTGGCTGCCGTCGTGATGGCCATCCTGGGCCTCTTCGGAACGCAGCTCGCCAGCCAGATTTCAGACGTCTTCGCACGTCTTCCCGAGGCGATCGAAGCTGGCGGTGAGCAGCTTGGGATTCACAATGCGTTCGAACAGATCAAGCAAGCGATCTCGGCGGAAGGTGGCGGCCAGCTGTTGTCGAGGGTTGCGAGTCTCGGCTACACCGCGATAGGCGTGGCGACGGACCTCGTCTTAATCATCGTAGTAGCGGTCTACCTGGCAGCCGATCCGCGGCTATACCGCGCGGGCATGATCAAGCTCTTTCCTCCCGAGCAGCACGAGCGGGTCGGAGATGCTCTGAATGTCACCGCCTCCGCATTGCGCCTCTGGTTTCTCGGCCAGTTGGTCTCGATGGTTCTGGTTGGTGTGCTCTCCGGGGTCGCATTCTGGGCGATCGGACTGCCATCGCCGCTCGGCCTCGCACTCGTCGCCGCCGCGACCAATTTCGTCCCGATGATCGGTCCGCTTATCGGAGCCATACCGGCATTACTGTTCGCCGTTACGCAGGATCTCGCCACCGCATTCTGGACGATGGTCGCCGTGCTTGCCGTTCAGCAGTTCGAGGGTAACCTCATTACGCCCATGGTGCAGCGCCGCGCAGTCGACATTCCTCCTGCCTTGATGTTGTTGGGAATTGCGGCTTTCGGCTTACTCGGGGGGATCGACGGCATCATCTTCGCAGTTCCGCTCACAGTCGTGATCATGGTTCTGGTACAGAAGCTATGGATTCGCGAAACGTTGGGTGAGAAGACAACGATCCCTGGGGAGGCCTGAGTAGTCAGCGCTAGCGGCGGTTTTTCTTTTACTTCAGCTATGGTCTCCTTCACCGGGAAAAAGTGCAGCTGGCATACAAGAGGACCCGCGCCTAAAAAGCTACAATTCGCGGCAACCACAATTACCGCTGCTGGGAAACTCCGCAAAGTTTCACCTATCGCGCAATAGCGCCTTAACCTGATCAATGCGAGCGGCCCGGCACAACTGCGCTCCCAAGAGGGAGCGTCGCAGCCGGCAAAGCGAGGTGAATCAGCTATTAATGTTTGGCATTAGTGGTGGCGCGCCTCCAGTTAGAAGCATACCGGTGACATGTTCAACCTTCATGATCGTGACAGCTTCCAGGCGGTGATGTCGCGCGAGAAGCCATTGAGGATGGTTGACGAACCGGATGATCTTCAGCTCCTCGAAGACGGCGTAGCTCATCCGTTGTTCCTCCATCCACGAGCATGCTTTTCTTCAGCAGCCGCAGTTCTCGCTCCTGCTTGGCGACGACTTCCTTTAGGTCGCGGGTCTCCTTGCGAAGTATCTTCACCTCGTCGCTGGTGGCCGCGCGGGCCCTGTCTCCAGCCAGCCGCTTCGTGCCTCTTCGAGGGAAACGATGTAGCGATCCCAAGTTCCATATCGTTCCCGGATCGCGCCCCGCCGGAAGCTCAGCGCAATGAGCATGAGGCCAATAGTAATACTCCCAATGCGATGAGTTGCACCGGCCTCAAGCAGAAAGGGCGTGACCAATAGCGATGCACCCAGCGGGATGAGGCAATAGCGTAGCGGCCGCGCCACTTCCGCTGCGGCAAGTGAAATAATCGTCAGCGCGAGCAATCCGATGAGATGATCGGCATCGGCCATCGCTCCTTCCGCGCCAAAGGTCAGCCGTGTGAACAAGAGGGACGCTGCCAGCACGGCAGCCAGGGCCAGATTCCACGGTAGGTTGACTCCGCCTGCCAACATATCGCGAAGCACGGCGCCGGATGCGCGCTCGAACTCATCAGTGCGTTCGCCACGATGGCCCTGATCGGTATCCCCGAACAGAAATACTCGGAGCCACGACCGCCCGGCTTTCGCCCGCCGCCGCACGAACTGGATCGTAGCGAGCAACTCGTCGAGCGAATATGGGATCTCGGCTCAAAGTCCAAACCGATGTAGGCGCGACGTTTAAAAAAGCAAACGCAGAATTCAAAGGACTTTACCAGCAAGTCGTTCAATCATGGCCGCTCATTGTTCTCTCAATCTGCATAATAGCCATCGCGTGGCTTCTCGCCAAGTTGGTGGCGCTGCTTGCGCATCACTTCCTCTCTCGCCGTGTTACCTCGCCACTTTTGCTCACGGTAATGGTGCGAGCTTTCTCCGTCCCAGTATTTCTTGTCGGCGTCTACTTTATTCTTCAGGTGGCGGGACTCACACGGTTGGCTCTTACTGTTCTGGGAGGACCGGGCCTCTGAGGTGGACCCGCTTGGTGAGACAGTTTGGCGGCCTGGCTAAGGTGGATCGGGTTCGTTTCTACGCCGCCAATTGCTCCGTCATTTCCGCCATAGCATGGACTTCGTCGGGCGTCCTGCCGGCGAAGGTCGAGTGCGGGCGTCGCCGGTTGTAATAGTCTATCCAGGAGCCGATGCCGCAGCGGGCTTGGCTTCCCGTTTCGAATGTGCTGAGGAAGACGCACTCATATTTGAGGCTGCGCCACAGTCGTTCGATGAAGACGTTGTCCATCCAGCGGCCGCGCCCGTCCATGGAGATGCGGATGCCGGCATCCTTCAGCGTCGTCGTGAAGGCGAAGCTAGTGAACTGCGAGCCTTGGTCGGTGTTGAAGATGTCGGGCCTGCCATGGCAGGCGATCGCCTCTTCGAGAGCGGCAACACAGAAGTCGGCATCCATCGTGTTCGACAACCGCCAGGCCAGGACCTTGCGGCTGAACCAGTCCATGATGGCCACGAGGTAAAGGAAGCCGCGCCGCATCGGGATATAGGTCACATCGGCACACCAAACGTGATCCGGCCGCTCGATCGCCAGGTGCCGCAGCAGGTAGGGATAGATGCGATGCTGCGGATGCGGCTCGCTGGTTCTCGGCGCCTGGTAGATCGGCGACAGACCGATCTTGCGCATCAGCCGCCGGACCCGCTTGCGACCCACGCACCAGCCCTGACGCCGCAGATGCCGGGCCATCTGCCGGGAGCCATACCAGGGCGTCTCCATGAAGGCCTCGTCGATGGTGCGCATCAGTTCGAGGTTCTCGGGCGTCTCGCCGGCGGGCTGTCGGTAGAACGACGCCCGCGAGATCGAGACCAGTTCGCACTGGCGGCGGATCGAGAGCCGGTTGTGATCGGGGTCAATCATCATTCTCCTCCGATCCAGGCTCAGCGATCGAAGGCCTTGGCCAAAAAATCCCGCTCAACGACAAGCTGGCCAATCTTGGCGTGCAGCTTGGTCACCTCGGCTTCCCGGCCGACCTGCGCATCAGCAGCCTTGTCGTCGAACGTCTTGGCCAGGTTCTCGATGGCCTGCCGTTTCCACTGCGTAATCTGGTTCGGATGAAGCTGGTGCTTTGTCGCCAGTTCCGAAATCGTCCGCTCGCCACGGATCGCCTCAAGCGCAACCTTGGCCTTGAACTCAGCCGTAAATCGTCTGCGTGTCTTCATACCGGATCGTCCTTTTCATCGGGCGATCCACCTTATGCCCCTGTCTCAGAAACCGGCACCACCTCACTCATCGGTATAATAATTGGATTCGCCTTCCGCGACATCGCTGAAAACTTCCTTGCCAGCCTCCTGCTCAGCATCCGAAACCCCTTCCGAAGCGACGACCTCGTTGAAGTCGCCGGACACACGGGAATTGTTCAAAACCTGAATACACGAACAACCATCCTGCTCAGCTTAGTGGAAGTCACGTGCAGATTCCAAATGCAATCGTGTACAAAAACACCATCGAAAACTTCAGTAGCAATCCGACTCGTCGTGCGACCTTCACCATTGGCATCGGCTATGAGTCGTCGGCAGCTATAGCTCAGAAGCTAGTTTCTCAAGTTCTACATGAGCATCCCGCTGTGTTAGATGCTCCCGAGCCACTGAACCGCCCCGGGTTTGCCGGAGGCTCCAACTCCTGAGAGGATGGAGCCATGACAAGCAAGACGACGAACAAGTTTTCACCGGAGGTTCGGGCCCGAGCGGTTCGAATGGTTTTGGATCACGGCAGCGAGTATCCGTCCCGCTGGGCTGCGATTGAGGCGATAGCCCCCAAGATTGGCTGTTCCGGCCATACCCTGCTGGAATGGGTGAAGAAGGCGGAGATCGACAGCGGCAAGCGAGCAGGCGTCCCAACGGACGTGGCGGAGAAGCTGAAGGCGCTTGAGCGTGAGAACCGCGAGCTTCGGCAAGCCAATGAGATTCTGCGCAAGGCAAGCGCTTATTTTGCGACGGCGGAGCTCGACCGCCGGTCCAAGCCATGATCGCCTTCATCGACGATCATCGCGCGGCGCATGGGGTCGAGCCGATCTGCAAGGTTCTGTCGATCGCCCCCTCGACCTATCATGCCCATGTCGCCAAACGGCGTGATCCCGCCAAGCTGTCGGCGCGCGCCAGGCAGGATGTCATCCTGAAGATCGAGGTCCGGCGCGTCTTCGATGAGAACTTCCGCGTCTATGGCGTGCGCAAGATCTGGCGGCAACTCAAGCGCGAAGGCTTCGATATCGCCCGTTGTACGGTGTCACGATTGATGCGGACCATGGGCTTGCACGGTGTTATCCGCGGCAAGTCGGTCAGGACCACGATCGGCGACAAGGCGGCGCCATGCCCGCTGGATCACGTCAACCGCCAGTTCAAGGCGTCGAGGCCGAATGCGCTTTGGCTCTCCGACTTCACCTATGTTGCCACCTGGACCGGCTTCATCTATGTCGCCTTCGTCATCGACGCCTATGCCCGCAGGATCGTCGGCTGGCGGGCATCACGTTCGGCGCACGCCGGCTTCGTGCTCGATGCGCTGGAGCAAGCCCTGCACGATCGACGGCCGGTCCATCGCGGCGGGCTCGTACACCACAGCGACAGAGGAAGTCAGTACGTATCCATCAAGTACACCGAGCGCCTGGCTGAAGCTGGCATCGAGCCGTCTGTCGGCAGTGTCGGCGATTCCTACGATAATGCTCTCGCCGAAACCATCAACGGCCTCTACAAAGCTGAGGTGATCCACCGACGCGGACCGTGGCGTAGCTTCGAGGCCGTCGAGTTCGCAACGCTGGAATGGGTCGATTGGTTCAACAACCGACGGCTCTTGGAGCCCATCGGAAACATCCCGCCCGCCGAAGCCGAGCAACGCTACTACGCCATGCTGGAACAATCGGCCATGGCGGCATAACTTAAACCAAACGGCCTCCGGCAAACCCGGGGCGGTTCAGACCTCTTGCGTTGCCGTGAAGCGTAACCGCACGTGTAACCCATCTTTTAATGGCAGCACGCGTAACCAATTTGCCTCCTTTGAGGCAATTTGAACGCGTGCGAATGACATCGACGTTCACTTTTGCACTCTGACGGAAAAATGGCCTCCATGGGCGTCAAAGCCTCTTCAGCCCGTGGATATCGTTGAGCTGGGACGGGACCGCTTCCAATCATGGTCGAGCCCGCGCCGAAATACAGCGTCGCATTCAACACTCTATCGCCTTTATGGCTTATTCGGTTCTTCGAAATCGCTTTCGAAGCGCAGGTGCTTCACGCTTCGGCCATGACGCCGCACGAGTTTGAGGGCCTCTATCCCAATCTTGATGTGTGTTTCAACATAGTTCTCGGTCACAGCTAAATCCGACGCTTCGGTTTTCACACCTTCAGGGATCATAGGCTGGTCGGACACGAGAAGCAGCGCTCCGGTGGGGATGCGATTGGCAAATCCCGCAGCAAAGATAGTCGCAGTCTCCATGTCGATCGCCATGCTCCGTGTGCGACGCAACCGCTCCTTGAAAGCATCATCATGCTCCCAGACGCGACGGTTTGTTGTGTACACGGTGCCTGTCCAATAATCATGACCCAGGTCGCGGATCATGGTTGACACTGCGCGCTGCAGTTGGAATGCGGGCAGCGCAGGAACCTCCAGCGGAAGATAATCGTTCGAAGTGCCTTCGCCGCGAATGGCCGCAATGGGCAAGATCAGATCGCCCCTCTGATTCTTGCGTTTCAATCCGCCGCACTTTCCGAGAAATAAAACAGCCTTTGGGGAAATGGCGCCCAAGAGGTCTATCACGGTCGCGGCATTAGGGCTTCCCATACCGAAATTGATCAAAGTAATACCATCGGCAGTCGCGTTAGGCATCGGTCGATCCATTCCCTTGATCGATACGTCGTACTGAGCGGCGAACCAGGCGACGTAGGTGCCGAAATTCGTCAAGAGAACATATTGTCCAAATTCACTAAGCGGCGTGCCCGTGTAACGCGGCAGCCAATTTTCGACGATCTCTCTTTTCTCTTTCAGTTTCTTCTCCCACGTCAAATTGTGCCCAGCACCGCTGGCTCCGTATCCGTGATGACCTGATAAATGGTGATACTCTGTTGTACCATCGGGAGCTGCATATCAATGGGACATTGAGAGAGCGGGCGGACACCCCAGTCCTGACCGAAAAGTGTTTCACGAGCGCAGCAAGGCTGAGGCTCCTAAGTGGCAGGCAATGGCACGGAAAGACGCGGGCCATCTCGAACCTGTAATTGAGATTCTTGATGCCTTCCTTCCCTAAAAATCGGCGCTCATATCGAGCATAGCGCGCCCATTTTTCCACCTGATCATTCCGTATTACCTGCGGAATGCGTTATGGAGAAGCTGCCGCATCTCCCCTTCGAGAACGTCGAATACGACGTTTGGACCACTGGCAGTTCGCACCTGCAGCTACGAGAGCCTGGGTTTAGGCTTGGACTAATCGGCCACTTCCGTATCTATCCAAAGCTGCGGCTGCTGGCACCACAGAGCAGGGCGGCTCGAAACAATTCCGGTTCGACGGCCCACTCTTATGGAATCATTCGTTTCAACGCAGCGGAATCATATTTGAGCCGGATTGTCATGAGGCTAAATGCACGTAATCAATGGATCCTGCGCTCCCCTATGGATGGCGGATGGTCGTCGGCGGTCCACGGAAGCAAGCGCTGTAATGAGTATGAAGCCTCCCCAGTACGAAGATTCCACTGTAAGCGATAAATGGCTGGCCATCGCCAACCCGAGGTTTCCACAAAACTAACAAGTAAATCCTGAGCATCTCGCCGCCCGGCTTCCTTCTCGGGTTCGACCAAATAGACGGATGGCGTAACCATTTTCGAGTCGTGAACCTTCAGTTTGAGTAGAGTCCGTCGCTTACGGAGACGGTGCGAGCGGTTCGGTGGAACGCACCCTGACTGCGATCAGTGGCCGGCATAATTCGGCGGGTGGGCGCAGGCGGCTGACGGTCACGGTCACGGTCATTACGTCGGTCTTTCGTACGCCTGTTTATTGGTCCTCTTGCGCCACTTTTCCTCACCATTATCCGGCGAGGTATCGGTGCAAAGTCGCTTTGTTTCCACCTCTGGCCACGGCGTCTTCGCCCTATCGCGCCTGTCCAGGCGCTCGCTCGTTGCGACCTGCGCCTTGATGGGGCGGCTTTCGCCACCGTCGTTATCGTCCGCCACTGGAGTCTGAGGCTGATCGAACGTTCTTCCTCGTCAATCTCGCTCTCGGCCTCCTCTTCGAAGCGGCGCTCGTCGTCTCGGGCATGGCCGCTCAACTTCCATGTGCCGCACTTGGGACCCCTCTGGCCTTCGTCATGTGAGAAGGCGTCTTAGGGCTCCGTTTATGCAAAAGTTTGAAAGCGGTCTCAGTGCTTCCCACTTGGCTTCAAATTCGTTGCCGCGGCAGGGATCGTGCCCGCAAGGATTCCGACAATTCCTGTGCACAAAGCGGCGACCGCCCATTCCACTATAGAAACGCTACCGCCGGCAGCGACCGCAAGGTCGTGTATGATCTCCTCCGGCATAGCGAACCCAAAGTGGGCGAGCCCATGTATCAGAATCCCGCCTCCCACCCACAACATTGCAGCGGTGCCGATGAACGACAGCGCGGTAAGTAGCAGAGGCATCGCTCGGACAATCGCACGGCCCAAACCCGCGGCGGTTCCGCCCGACCTCCACAAGCGCAAGCCGACATCGTCCATTTTCACGATCACGCCGACCACACCATAGATCGCGATGGTGACGACGACCCCGACCAACGCCAACACCAGTGCCTGAGTGCCGATTGAGGCCTCCGCTAGCTCATTCAATGCGATGACCATTATTTCCGCTGAAAGTACAAGATCGGTTCGGATCGCGCCGCCAACCTGCCGTGCTTCAAGTTCGGCAGGGTCGTTTATCCGGGCGACTTCCTTGATCGCCTTTTCACCTCTAAGCGACTTGATAATCTTTTCGACCCCCTCGAAGCTGAGATAGACGCCCCCGAGCATCAAGATCGGCGTCAGCGCCCATTGAGCGAATGCGCTTAATATTAACGCGGCCGGCAGGATAAACAGCAGCTTGTTACGAAGAGATCCGATCGCGATCTTGGCGATGATCGGCAATTCGCGGGCGGGCGGCAGTCCAACGACATACCCTGGCGTGACCGCAGCGTCATCGATCACCACGCCTACCGTCTTGCTGCCCGCCCTTGTGGCAGCAGTCATCAGGTCGTCAGCCGATGCTGCTGCAAGTCGTGCCAGCGCGGCCACATCATCGAGTAACGCTACCAGACCGCCTGCCATGCTTCTCCTGTTGTTCGCCTCCTAGGTCACAAACCCATAAGCGGCATTCCGTTTTTGGTCGAAGGGCGATTCAAGCGTCGAGCAATGAAGGAGTAACACGGCCCGGTGCAGCAGCGTTCCAAGAGTTCGTCCCGACAGGCAGCAAATCGCGGTCAAGAATTCCATGCTAGCAGCAAGGCCGCCCCCTCAGGGCGGGGTGCACTGACAACCGGCAGATTCCGGCCAAGGTAGATAGCGGACAACAGATCAGTGAGTTTTGAGCGCTCCGGTTTAATGATCAGGGCTTTTGTCTCTGCTCCTCTGATTCTCATGTGAATCTCTCAAACCGTAGCAACTGTAGCAATGCATCCCCGCGATTGTGCAAGCTGGAGCCGCCAACCTTCGCGAGATGTAAGAAGAGCGATCCGCTATCAAGGGAGATGATGCCGGCGTCGCGGTCACAGAGGTTACGCAGTGAAAGGTTTTTCCAGCCTTTCTAAAAAGGAGCCCCAAATCGCTCGTTCGGGGATGGCTATTGCCCACGCTTGCTCAGGTGCTTAAGCCAAAAAGACGGTCTTTTTTGTGCGCCTATTTATTGAGTCCTCTTGCGTCACTTTTCCTCACCATTCCCGGGCGAGGTTAGTTGCGATGGTTACGGTAGACTGGACGCCATCGTGATGCTGATTCCCGTGGGCAATGACGAATGAACCTGCATCCCGAACCGATCGACAGAAGGGTGCGCCCCTCAGACCAGCATCTGACAGAGGAGACGAATACATGCCAGTACTCTGCGACTTTACAGTTCTGAATAAGCCAGGATCGGGTGGACTTGCGGGCCGTGACGGCAGCTTCGATCGGCCCTATGTCATTGGTGACAATCTCACTACGGCGTTCCGGCATACATTCAACACAGGGGGTCGGCACCAGTCGCCCGGCCTTCTGACCTTGATGGTGAGGCGGCTGACCCGCGGATCCGCACGAGTAGCGATCCACAGTTCGCTGAACGGCGAAGTCACCATTGGACGGATCCAGGCCAGTTCAGCATCCCATGGAGAATTTTGGCGACATGAGCAGTTCGTCATTCCCACGAATGTCCTGAGCCCACGCCTCGTCTGAGGTCAACACGCTAGTTGTCGGACGGGTCGATGATGGTCAGCCTGGCGGCGGCCAGTTCGACGACTTCGAAGTCAGGGATATTGTCTGCTTCTTCCATCAGAAAAATTGAGCCGATGTCTGCGCCGACGACTTGCGTATGGTCGGCGGCGCACTTCGTTTTCTAGGCAGCCCCGCGCTGGGCACGCGGGCGCCGCGCGACAGCAGCGCGAGTATCACATCGGTGGCGATCATGGTCTTGATCCAGTCTCGTCCATGAAGACGAGGCGCTGAGGATCAAGGCCAGGCTGCCACGATAGCCAGTATCGCCGTCGGCGGGCCACATTAAGCCGGCCTTGTTCAAGAGCGAACAGCTTTTTTTGAATCGCAGCCCCTCGTGGCGCATGAACAGCCACACCGCATGTGCGAGACCTCGACCCCGCGCGCCGCCAATGTTAGGAAAGGGCTGCGGCCGAAGTCCAGGGGACCGAAGCCACTCATCGAGATGCGCAGCTGTATATGTATGCCGCGCCTTCTTTATAAGCTCCTGTTGCTGCTATCCTCGCAGAAGCTGCTGCGCTTCCGTCCGCAGACGTGCGGCCTCCTGAACGCAGTGTTGAAGTCGCGGTATTCCCACCCTGGCGAGGCCTCCGGCGCCGACTTGCCCAGTTCTTTCCAGCGCGGTATCTTCAGTCGGCGCGCAACCGGGCTCAACCGCTTGAGCGCGGCGCGGGCAGCATGATTGCCGCTCATCCTTTTGGAGGGAAACGCTATGGCGTTCGTTTCCAGAGCCCATTCGGATAGCACACCCATCAGCGCGCCTCCCTTAAAAGCAACCGCAGCGACCCGACCTTCGCTAAGCTTCGCCGGCAGTGTCGGGCGAGATGAGCTGCACATCGGCGCGATTGACGATCCATTAGAGCGCGAAGCAGATCGGATCGCCACCGCCGTTCTCGCTGGTAACGCAGTGGGAGCCGTAAGCAGCGCGCCGATAGCGGCTCCGCAACGGAAATGCGCGCAATGCGATGAAGAAGAAGATGCAAGCATCCAACGCAAGGGCTCGGATAACTCTAGTGGTCGCGTCGCGCGGTCCGACGTAGCTGCGGCGGCTCAAGCGGTTTTCAGTGGTGGCGCGCAGCTCACGCCCAGCCAGCGCGCCTATTTTGAACCAAGGTTCGGACGGAGTTTCTCGGACGTGCGACTCCATTTCGATGGCGCAGCCGCATCGGCCGCCGATAAAATAGATGCGCGCGCCTTCACGCTCGGTAAGGATGTCGCCTTCGGGCGCGGCGCATATAGACCCGAGACGGCTGGCGGCTGCTGGCTCCTCGCGCATGAATTGGCTCATGTCGCGCAGCAGAGAGGTACCCATGCGCCGATGCTGCAACGCGAGCCAAAGTCCAAAGCCGACATGGAGCGCGAAGCCGCCATCGAGCGCGCGCGCGCGGCGGGCGCATTCTGCACAACGGCGCAGGACGAGGCGCAATTCGACGCCGAAGAAGCGCTCCGTCTCAAACACGACAAGAGCAATGACGCGAACTACGCCGTCTTGCTCGGCAGGAAAGACAGGGCGTTGATCCAAAAAAGGCAATCGGTATCGGTGCAGCTATCATCGGAGATTGCAACGAAGACGCGCTTTTTCAAGGATAAGGCAAAAGCTAGCTATCTGCAGATGGTTGGCAACGCCGTGATCGATTTTGGCGGGTCGGACGCGGGGATGGTGATTATGGAGACTTGCGCCAGCGAGATCAAAATAGAAAAGCCGCAGTCTAGCGGCGATCTATTCGAACAATACAGGCGCGATATCCATGGTTTGAACTGCGACATCGCCAAACGCGAATTCATGCTGCAATATGAAGACGAGCCTTGGAATACGCGATGCATGAAAATCAACACCGATGAGGAGTACTCAAGCAATTATTTCGATCGAAACATATCTAGCGCCGTTGGCTATGCGGTGCCGGGGACGACCTGGGAAAATGTCCAGTACGACAGCTTCCACGTCCTGCTCGTAAAATACAAGAACGGCACGTCAGAGTACTTCGTGCTGAACGACGTCGGCGATTTTCACTATGGGCACACAGCGTCTGTCATACTCGACCATTTATACATAAAGAGAAAGAATGGATTGGTGTATCCCGCGACCAACGGGAAGATATATTTCCATCAGAATCTAACTCCCAACATCATCTCATATAAAAACGGCCTCAAATATCAAGTCAAAGAACTGCAGCAGCTTTACAGCCTTCTGCAGGTGGGCGGGACCTTTGCCTCGATCTTGGGATTCTATGGCGCGGCACAAGGCAGCTTCAAGGCTTCGATCGGCGCGTTCAGACGAACGGGCCCGGCGGTGCTTCCTGGCCGGCCCCTACCGGGCATTGGCGTAGGACGATCGCGATCGTCGAGCGTCGGCGGCCAGACAGGTGGAGCGGTCGGGGGTCCGAAAATCACATCACAAATGGGCGAGGACGCCGGCAAGGGAGCGCCCAAGGGAAGGCTAGGAGGCGGCGCCGACGCTCCGAAAGTTTCGACGACGGCGGGCGAAGAAGGCGCCTTCAAAGGCGATCCCAAGAGCAAGACATCCGGCCGCCGCGACCCAGGCGCAAAGGCCACATCGACCGTCGAGCAAGGGCAATCCGCGGGCGACAGGATAACGACCTCCGGTGGGGGGCGGGGCGAATATAGACCCCTTAGCAAGAGTCCGGACATAGGAGTGCTGGAAGTCAGAGACGACGGCTCGGTGAGCATCGTCTCGGCGAACAGAAAGGACGAGCTGGCGCCTGGCGTAATGGTCGGAACGCACATCAATCTGGCGAACCACGCCAACGGACTGGGCCCGGCGACGGAAGGCGCGGCGCGCTATCGCTTTTATATGTCGAATGGAAAAGTTGACAATGTCCAACCCCTGAGCAGGTCTCCGCAAAGCCCCGAGCGGGTCGGCGAGATCGAGCGCGCTCTGCGGCGAAATCGTCTCCTGTCCGACAGGCTGACCATCATCGACCTTTCCGAGGGAAAAAACGACGCGTCCCTGAAGAAGACCATTATGTCCCGATAAGTGGACGTCGCCGCCATGACGCACGAAGCCGATGCACATTCGCCCGAACAGCGCAGATGGCTTAACGCTCGTCCTCGCGAGGATCGGCACCTAGCTAGACAAAAAGGGAAGAGGCGGATGAGGAGACGCTCGCCCCCATCTATTAGAGACTTTCACCGTTCCACAGAAACGGTGAAAGTCTCTAGCTTTGACGCGTTTTCTTCACGCGAACCGGATTCCACTTCGCTCTGTCCGTCGTCAGAACATTTGGCGCAGATGGCTGCTTGATTTAGCGGAGTGTCGGCCTCTGGTTGGTGATGTTAAGCGGCGAGCTTGCGGTGTTGCAAGCGCCTGAATTGGATTGTCTGTCGTTTGATCCTTTCGCGTTGTTCGATGATGGCAGAGGCCCTACCGAAGTAGGCGTCGGCCGGCGTGACGTTGCCGAGACTCTCGTGATAGCGGCGATGATTGTAATGTTCGACGAAGGCCTCGATCTGGTGTTCGAGATCGCCGGGCAGGAAGTAGTTTTCCAGCAGGATGCGGTTCTTGAGCGTCTGGTGCCAGCGCTCGATCTTGCCCTGGGTCTGCGGGTGAAGCGGCGCTCCGCGAACATGACTCATACCGTTGGCGCCGATCCATTCAGCGAGTTCGGCCGCGATGTAAGACGGCCCGTTGTCGCTGAGCAGCTTTGGCTTGTGCAGCACCCTGGCGCTGTCGCAGCCTGATGCCGTGAGCGCCAGTTCCAGTGTGTCGGTGACATCCTCGGCCCGCATGGTCGTGCACAGCTTCCAGGCGATGATATAGCGGGAGAAGTCGTCGAGCACGGTGGACAGATAGACCCAGCCCCAGCCGATGATCTTGAAGTAAGTGAAGTCGGTCTGCCACATCTCGTTGGGCCGCGTCGTCTTGTCCTTGAACTCGTCGGCAGCCTTGATCACCACGAATGCCGGGCTGGGGATGAGATCGTGGGCCTTGAGCAGGCGATAGACGGTGGCTTCCGAGACGAAGTAGCGCTTCTCGTCGGTGAATCGCACCGCCAATTCGCGCGGCGACAGCTCGGATTGCTCCAGCGCCAATTCGATGATCTGAGCCTGGATATTGTCGCCGATGCGGTTCCAGACCCGGCTCGGCCGGGAAGGACGATCCTCCAACGCTTCGAGCCCGCCTTCAAGGTAGCGGTCATACCAGCGGTAGAAGGTGCGCCGAGCAATGCCGATTTGATCGAGCGTCTTCTTCGCGGGAAGATGCGACTGCTCAATCATTCTGATGATCTCGAGCTTCTCAGATGCGGGGTATCTCATTCGTCGTCGCCCCCATCCGCGATCATGCTTATGGAATGGCCCGTCCCTTTCTCCGGCATCAAGTACGATGCTGGTGTCAAAAACGGGAAAGGAATGAGCTAATGTCTATAACAATCCTCGGGGTTGATCTGGGAAAGAACTCTTGCAGCGTTGTTGGAGTCGACACGACCGGTGCTGTAGTCGTTCGTCGAACGATGCGCCGGCAAACGCTGGTCGAATATGTGACGAAACTTCCGGCCTGTGTAGTTGCGATGGAAGCATGCTGCGGCGCCCATCACCTGGGCCGCCTGTTTGTCGCGCAAGGTCATAAGATCCGGTTGATGTCACCGGAATACGTCCGTCCATATATTAAAGCTCAGAAAAACGACGACCGCGATGCTGAAGGAATCGCCGAAGCTGCCTCACGACCGACAATGCGGTTCGTCGAACTCAAGAGCCAGGAGCAGTTGGATATTCAAACGCTGCATCGTGTGCGCTCGCGCCTCGTGGCAGAACGAACCAACCTCATCAATCAACTACGCGCGATCCTGCTGGAGCGCGGGGAGATCTTCCCGGCCGGCCGGCGGAAATTCGAGCTTGGCGTGGATGGCATGCTTGTCGATGGCGATCAAACATTGTCACCGCGTATACGCCAGTTAGCTGGCGATTTACGTACCGAATGGAGAGAACTCGACGCGAAAATCGCGGCGTTGAATGGCGAATTTGTCAAACTGTCACGCAATGATCCCGCAGCTTGCAGGTTGACTTCGATCCCTGGCGTTGGCGTGCTCAACGCAACGGCCCTGGTCGCTGCGGTTGGCGATGCAAGTAATTTTGCCAAGGCCCGGGACCTGGGCGCCTGGCTCGGGTTGGTTCCGAAACAATCCAGCACGGGAGGTAAGGCTCGGCTGCTCGGGATATCCAAGCGTGGCAACACTTATTTGCGCACTCTACTCATCCACGGCGCTCGCGCGGCTTTGCCATCGCTGTCACAAAGCGATACGCCACTGGGGCGGTGGCTGAAGGCAATGATCGAGCGGGGCGTACACCGTAACGCCGTAGTGGTGGCTTTAGCCAACAAGCTGGCGCGGATAGCTTGGGCCATCTTGCGCAAGGAAGCGCGCTTTGAACGCAGTTACCCGGTAGCCGTGGTTTAACGAGATCAGCGCTGCGCATAGTTCGCGCAGTCCAACGGGGTTTGCAGGAAGGATCGAAGAGATGGCCTGACAGTCGAACGGCGTTCGGA
Source organism: Nitrobacter sp. TKz-YC01 (assembly GCF_047824785.1). Taxonomy (GTDB): domain Bacteria; phylum Pseudomonadota; class Alphaproteobacteria; order Rhizobiales; family Xanthobacteraceae; genus Nitrobacter. The sequence goes on from NZ_CP181167.1 coordinate 3,614,175, forward strand.
AATCCCGATCAAAAAAATGGCACATTCGCTGCCGGCATGCTTATGGGGCTCTGAACGTGCGGATATCCATCTTGGCCATGGGCTTGCTCATGAGACCGTATACGTTGACGCAGACTGTTCAGAATGCCGTAAAATCCTCTTGCAGACGGGGCGGGCCATACGTTTTTTTGAGCAGACGGTTCTCCAGCGTCAGATCGGCAACCGCCTCTTTCAAGGCACGGGTCTCACGGCGCAGGTCCTGAACTTCACCGGTCGTCGCAGCACGAGCCGTGTCGCCAGCCAGCCGCCGTTTGCCGGCTTCCAGGAATTCCTTCGACCAGGTGTAGTAGAGGCTCTGGGCTATCCCTTCCTTGCGGCACAGCTCGGCGATGCTGTCTTCGCCCCGAAGCCCATCCAGCACGATCCGGATTTTGTCCTCTGATGAAAAGTGCCGCCGCGTCGCACGGCGGATATCTTTGACTACGTGTTCGGCGGAGCGTTTGCCGCCAGTCGACTTCGTGCTCATGTTCGTTCCTTCGTCTGCGACGAGAACCGAACACTCCTTAGATCACACCATCAATTCTGTGCCATAGGCGCTGATCCCGGACAGGCCCGAACCTCCGGTGAAAACTTGTTCGTCGTCTTGCTTGTCATGGCTCCATCCTCTCAGGAGTTGGAGCCTCCGGCAAACCCGGGGCGGTTCACTGCCAGGCGCAATGATCGGCGGGGTTTGTCATTCAAGGCTCAGGTGAATTCACGCACGGCGCTGCGATCCATCTGCCGATCTTTCCATGCGACACCCCAATCCCTCGTCAAGTCGCGGATGTCGGGGACTTCGGTGGCGACCTGTTTGATAATTGGCCGCCATTTCTTAATCGTGGCGGGCGAAAGCTGACTCTTTTCGGCGTAATCGTCGAACACGCGTAGCAAGGCAAACTTGTCCTTCGATCCCTTCTTGCCCATTTCCAGCACTGGAAATCGATCGCCATCCGGATCGGGGCGATAGTCGCCTGCTTTCATCCGATCAAGTTGTTCAAGGGCCTGCAATACGGCTTTGCCGACATGTGTACCGCCGTTGTGTACCAATCGGCGGTTTAGAAGTCCTTACAACTCAATAGTTTGAGCGTTTTCAGGTGCTTGAGAGGTCGATGGCGGAGAGGGAGGGATTCGAACCTCGCTACGTTGGACTCCACGAACGTACGATCGCAAGTTCAATAAAGATTTCTCAGAAACCACTGGCATTGTTGGGTGATTGGAGCGTTACTGTCGGCGCGTTGAGTGCCCTTTTCGACCACTTAATGGCCTGCCCCGCCGGTGTGTTGCCGTGACGGGGCTTCGGTGGTGACAGCGATGATGCTGCCACGACCGGAGACGTCACATGGCCAAAACACAATCCCGCAAAGCCGCACCTCGATCAGCGATGGCGACCAAGCGCACAAAGTCCGCGCACCCTTCCTTGACCAGAACCGCCAAAGCTGTATCGGTCAAGAAGATCAACTCAGCACCAGCCCGATCGTTGGATCGGCCGGTGCGGCATCGCAGTGGCAGCAAGCAAGCCCTGGTCATCGAGATGCTGATGAAGCCTGAGGGTACAACGATCGGCGACATCATGAAGGCCACGGATTGGCAGCAGCATTCAGTGCGCGGCTTCTTCGCTGGCATCATCCGAAAGAAGCTCAAGCTGACGTTGATATCGAAAGCTGCTGAAGCCGGTCGGATCTACAAAATATCTGGCGACACCGCATCTACCGCTTCCACCGAATCGACGTCAAACAATACTGCGGCCTGATGCCATGGAGCGAAGGTCAGGCTCCCGAAAGCCTATCGGTCGAAGGCTGATGGGCTTGTCAATGGAAGACGAGATTGCGCATCTGCGCAGTCTCGATCTACTCAGCTTGCACGCTCGCTGGCAGAGTGTTGTTGGGCGCCCGGCCCCGGAACACCTGCCCAAGCATCTGCTGTTCGGCATCCTTGCCTATCGCATCCAGGCCGATGCACTTGGGGATCTCGATGCTGCGACGGTGCAACTTCTGAAGCGTGCGGCTACCGTGCGGTCTTTGAGTGAGGTTTTGCCATTGGTATCGGCACAGGATCAGCGCAAGCAAGCCATGGTGCCCGGCACTGTTCTAACCCGGGAGTGGAACGGGCAACTTCATCGGGTGATGGCCGTCGAAGGCGGCTTCGCTTTTGAGGGCAAGACCTTCGACAGCCTGTCGGGGATTGCGTTCGCGATCACCGGCACAAACTGGAATGGACCGCGCTTTTTTGGTCTCCGTGCCGGAAACGGCAAGGGGGTACGAACATGAAGCCGGACGACAACCGTGTTGTCCGGTGCGCGATCTATACCAGGGTGTCTACGGACACCGGCCTTGATCAGGAGTTCAACTCGCTGGATGCCCAGTATGATGCATCCCAGGCCTATATCCGAAGTCAGGCGCATGCAGGCTGGTCGCTCGTCAAGGCGCGATATGATGATGGCGGCTTCTCTGGCGGATCCACCGATCGCCCTGCCCTGCAGCGGTTGCTGGCGGATGTCGCGGCCCGCCGGATCCACATCATCGTCGTCTATAAGGTGGACCGGCTGACCCGCTCTCTGGCTGACTTCGCCAAGCTGGTCGAACTGTTCGATGCCCATGGTGTGTCATTTGTCTCGGTGACCCAGCAGTTCAACACCACCACATCGATGGGACGGTTGACGCTGAACGTGCTTTTGTCCTTCGCGCAATTCGAGCGGGAAGTCACCTCGGAGCGCATCCGCGACAAGATTGCAGCCTCTAAACGCAAGGGGCTATGGGTCGGCGGCATGGTTCCTCTGGGTTATATCCTCAAGGATGGTCAGCTTCACATTCACGAGGAAGAGGCCAATACCGTTCGTCTGATCTTTCAGCGCTATCTGGAACTCGGCAGCGTCAACCGCCTCGTCAAGGACCTGAAGGAGCGAGGCTTGAAGTCCAAGGTCCGGAAGCTGGCATCAGGCGGAACGCGAGGAGGTGTGCCGTTCACGCAGGGACCGTTGTTCTATATGCTGCGGAACCGGTTTTATCTGGGCGAGGTCAGGTTTAAGGGCGAGATTCTGCCTGGACCTCAGCCGGCCCTGCTCGACCGCACACTGTTTGAGGCCGTTCAGAAAAAGCTGACCGAACAGCGGTCCCACCACACGACGACCCGTATTCGATCCCGATCCCTCCTTGCAGGGCTGCTATTTGATGATGCAGGTCATCGGATGATCTTGACCTACGCCAGTCGAAACCGTGTTCGGCATCGCTATTACGTCTCTGCGCCCTGCATCCGGGGTCAAACGGATGAGCCGGTTGGCTCTGTGACCCGCGTGCCTGCGTCAGACATTGAAGCCTCGATCTCCAAGGCGGTCATGGCCAACACGGATGTCGATGAACCATCCTCGAACGAAACCTTGTCTCGAGAAGTGCTTGAGCGGTTCGTCATCCAGATTGAGGTTCGCAAGAACCAGTTGGCCATTCATCTAAGGTCTGGCGAAAACGATATCAAAGGGACGCAGGACGATCCAGATCCGGATGAATCTCGCGCGGTCGCTACGCGCATCATCGTCGTACCCTGGAAGAAGCCCTCAAGGCCAGCCCGAGAAATCTTGTTGCCGGCGAACACGCCAGAGCATCGCGCCAGGCCCATGAAGGCCGAGCGCCGGTCGGCTCTGATCCGAGCGATCGGCCGCGGCCGCCTCTGGCTTCAGGAGATCGTCGACGGCCGCGAGACCATCGAAAGCCTTGCCGCCCGGCAACATTGCAGCACGCGACATATCAAGATGACGATCTCGCTCGCCTTCCTTGCACCGACGCTCGTAACAGCAGCCGTTGAAGGACGATTCCCGCGCGGAATTGGCGTTGCTGCCCTTCGCGATGCGCCGGCTGAATGGTCACAGCAGATGAGGCGGCTCGGATTGGCGCCCACAGGCACTCCCGGTTCTGCCAGCCGATAACCCTGCCTTATCCTGTCAGCCAATTCCCAGGAACGGGAATTTGCGCCGCAGAGACAGCGCCCCAAAACCAGCCCAGACGGGTCACAGAGACAGCACCTCAGCGAAGCCGACAAGCGTTGGATTCTTGAAGAGATGATACGGTCCGGTGCGAGCGGCAGCGAGATCTCGCGCCGCTACGGCATCGCTCCGCGCGTTCTGCGCCGATGGAAGCAGGACGTTGCCGCAGCGAAAGAGCTGGGCTTCGTCACTGTGCAGATCGCCGACGGAGCGACACCTGCGGCCGAGAGGGCCATGCCATGACGGCCTTGCTTCCTCCAAACGTAAAGGTGCACCTGGCTCTGGGCTACATCGATATGCGCAAAGGCATCGACGGTCTCGCGATGCTGGTGCAAGGCGTCCTGCACCAGGATCCATTTACCGGACATCTTTTTGTCTTCCGAGGTCGCACCAGGGCCAACCTTATCAAGATCATCTACTGGGATGGCACCGGCTTCTGCCTGTTCACAAAACGGCTCGAGCACGGCGTCTTTCTGTGGCCACCGAGCATTGCGCCTGGCGAAACGCTGTCGTTGACCTCGGCACAGCTATTGCTGCTGATCGAAGGTGTCGATTGGCGCGCGCCGGAGCAACGCTGGCGTCCGGCAATTGCCGGATGATCTGCGACCGATTGACTCGATGATGCAAGAAATGCGGCGAGAACGGTGCGAGTCAGTTAGATTCTTCTCGTATGAACGTCGATCTCGCCGCACTGCCCGACGACGTGGAGACGCTGCAAAAGCTGGTGCGTTCGCTTGTAGCCGAGCGCGTCAGCCTCAGCGAGGCGAAGGCCGAGATCGAACGGCTCAATCTCATCATCAAGAGGCTGCAGCGCAACCAGTACGGCCGCCGGGCTGAGCGGCTCGATGACGAGCAGTTGCAACTCGGCTTCGAAGACCTCAACGCCGATCTTGCGCACGTCGAAACTAGCCTTCCGCCTCCGCCAGCCGAGAGCCGTCCCCCGAGGCCCCAAAGCGAGCGCCCGAGCCTGCCGGTGCACTTGCCCCGCGAGGATGTCAGGCTCGATGTTGAGCATCAAACCTGCCCGTGTTGCGGCGGCATACTGCACCTGATCGGCGAAACGACGAGCGAGATGCTCGACCATGTACCGGCGCGGCTGCGGGTCATCCGAATCTGCCGGCCGCGCTATGGCTGTCGGGCCTGCGGGACTATCCATCAAGCGCCAGCACCAGAGCGGCCGATCGCCAAAGGGCTGGCCTCCCCGGCTCTGCTCTCCCATGTTCTGGTCTCCAAATACTGCGATCACCTCCCGCTTTACAGGCAGAGCCAGATCTTCGCCCGGCAGGGCGTCACGTTGGACCGCTCGACCTTGGCGAACTGGATCGGCGGCGCCTGCTGGTGGCTGGAGCCCCTTCAATCCAAGCTCGCTGAACACATCTTTGCATCGCAGAAACTGTTCGCCGACGACACGCCTATCCCGGTACTCGATCCCGGCCGCGGCCGCACCAAAACTGGCCGGTTGTGGGTGTACGCCCGCGATGACCGGCCTTGGAACGGACCGGATCCGCCAGCCGCGGTCTATCTCTACAGTCCGGATCGCAAGGCTGAGCGTCCCGCTGCTCATCTGGCCAACTTCAGCGGCATCGTTCAGGTCGACGGTTATCCCGGGTTCGATCGGCTTCGCGACGGCGGCACCATCCAGCTCGCAGCTTGTTGGGCTCACGCCAGGCGGAAGTTCTACGAGGTGCAGCAGGCGACCGCCTCGCCTGTCGCGACCGAAGCGCTGCGACGCGTCGCCGAGCTTTACGTGATCGAGGCCGCCATCCGCGGCCAGACCGCGGAAGCACGGCAAAGCATGCGTCGATCAAAGTCGTTGCCTCTGGTCACGGCGATGAAAGCATGGCTCGAAATGCAACTCGCCCAAATCCCGCCGCGCGGCGGGCTCGCCGATGCCACTCGCTATGCCCTAAGCCGCTGGGATGCTCTTTGCTGCTTCCTCAATGACGGCCGCATCGAGCTCGACACCAACACCGTCGAACGCGCCATTCGTCCGGTCACGCTCGGACGAAAGAACCACCTGTTCGCCGGATCAGATGGCGGGGCTCAGCGCTGGGCCACAGTCTGCTCCCTCATCACCACGGCAAAGCTAAATGACGTCGAGCCCTTCACCTATCTCAAGGACATCCTTGAACGCATGTCGGCAGGTCATCCCATGAGCCGGCTCGATCAGCTCTTGCCATGGAACTGGCGCCCGGCAACTATCCTCAACTAAGATGACGTGTCAGGAATAGACGCTTACTTTCAATGGTAAGCGTCCATTTCTCGCACCCTTGTTCGATCGTTAGCGACCCCGATCTGTTCCTGTCTTCAATCAGCATGACGCGCGAACATCGAGGGTGGAGATGTCAAGGCGAGGATTTTTGGCGGGCGCATCACGAGGCATGGACACGTAGCGACTTGAATCAACGTCAAGCGCAAGGCATTTCGCTCAAGGCGTTCATTGTTGCACATCGCCGACGGAGCGACGAGTTTCCCGGCGATTAACCAGCACGAGTGGGTTCAAACATTGGCCACTTTTCAATGGAAAAACCGCTCACTCTCGGGCCAGTTTCTCGGTGGAAATCAACACTCGCATCCGGCCCTTAGCCAGTAGGCGTCCTTACGACAACCGGCCGAGCGCCTGCCACTGCAACAACGCTTGAGTTTGACTTGCGGATGGGTATCGTTCCGGCCCTCTGCGAGTTCCCTCGGTGATGCGGCAGGTTGGCGGCCTGGCGAGACCTCGTGAAAATGGAGCGAGAGAGTGCGGGCAGGGCTTCGATACGGTATGACGGGCGTCATCGCCCTCGCGCTGGCGGCGGGCGGCTGGTACGCCGCCAGCGCCTCGTTGCCCGCGAAAATGGCCGATTACTTCAATGGGAAGGCCGACGAGGCACTCGAGAAGCCGGGAGAACCCGAGATCAAGGTCAAGGTGGCAATTGCAGAGACGCGCGAGGTGCCGATCGCCTTCACTTACACGGGCACCATTGTCGCGGAGGCGGACGCCCTGCTTCAGGCGCGAGTGACGGGTGTGGTGATGGACAGGCCCTTCCAGCCGGGTAGCCACGTCAGGAAGGGTCAGCTCCTGTTCCGAATCGACCCGCGGCCCTTCGAGGTCGCCCTTCAGGCAGCCAAGGCCCAGCAGGAGCAGGCGAAAGCTCAGCTCGAATTCGCCCAAGCCGAGGTCCACCGCACCAAGACGCTCGCCGGTAAGGGCTTCGCCACTGAGCAACGCCTTCAGCAGCTCCAAGCGAACCACGCCGCGGCAGCGGCCCGCCTCCATGAGGCCGAAGCTATGATTTCCCGCCAGAATCTCAACCTCGACTTCGCCGCTGTGAATGCCCCTTTCGAGGGCCGGGCGAGCCTTTCGCAAATCAATGTCGGCGACCTCGTCACCGAAAACCAGACCGCCCTCGTCTCGGTGGTTCAGCTCGATCCGATCGACGTACAGATGGCGCTCTCGTCAGACGACTCCGAGGCCCTTCGCAGGGCCATGACGCAGGGTAGAGCTACCGTGACCATCCTCGACGACAAAGGCGAGCCTGTCCGCGAGGCCGAGGTTTACCAACTCGACAACCGCTTTGACCCCCGCACTGACCGGCGGCTTGTGCGGGCGAGCATCGCCAATTCCGATGAACGCTTTCTCCCCGGCCAGTTTGTTCGCGCGCAGATCCGAACGGGCACTGAGCGCAAGCTCCTCGTGCCGACGATTGCCCTCTCGGCGCAGCTTGCCCAGCAGATCGTGCACGTGGTGGACGCGGATGGCAGGGTGCAGCAAAGATCCGTCACGACGGACGGCGTCTTTGGTGACAGCACGGCGATCGTCGCCGGCTTGTCCGGCGGCGAGCGTATCGTCGTCGACCATCTTCAGGAAATGCGCCAAGGCTTGAGGGTTGCCGTCCAAGAGGCAGGCGGTCCGGTGAGTAGCGAGGCAATCTCTATTTTGCCCGGCCGGACCAAAGAGGCCCAGAACTGACAAGGGTGGGGGCCACTCGCCGCATGTTCGCGCGTTTCGTCGACCGCCCGATCCTCGCGGGCGTCATCTCGGTGTTGATCACGCTGATCGGAGTCGTCGCCGGTCTGACCCTTCCGGTTGCACAGTTTCCCGAGATCGCGCCGCCGGTCATCAACATCCAGGCGACGTACCCCGGCGCCAGCGCCCAGCAGTCGTACGAGGCCATCGCCATTCCAATCGAGCAGGAGGTGAACGGCGCACCGCACCTTCTCTACATCAACTCGGTGAGCAGCACCGATGGCAGCGTCAGCATCGACGCCACCTTCGCGGTTGGATCAGATCTGAACGCGGCGGCTGCCGAGGTGCTCACCCGCGCCAGCCGCGCGGAGGCCAAGTTGCCGGCGGCTGTCCGGGCGCAAGGCCTTGAGATCACGAAGAGCTCGCGGCAGCGCCTCGGCAATATCGTCCTCTACGCTGAGGACGGTGCTAACTACGACGAGCTGTTCCTCTCGAACTGGGCCGAGACGCAGGTGATCAAGCCGCTGCGCCGGGTCGATGGGATGGGGCGGATCGTGAACTTTTCCAACATGCGCTACGCCATGCGCATCTGGCTCGACCCGGTGAAGATGGAGGCGCTGGCGATCAGCCCCTCGACCATCACCTCGGCGATCGAGCAGCAGAACGCGCAGATCACGACCGGCGTTCTCGGCAAGCAGCCGCTGAACGAATCTACCGCCTTTGAGCTGCAGCTCGTCACGCAGGGGCGCCTGCTCAAGCCCGAGGAATTCGCCAATATCCTGCTGCGCGCCAATCCCGACGGCTCGGTGGTGCGAGTGCGCGACGTCGCCCGAGTCGAACTCGGCTCCGAGCAGTACGGCGTCAGGTCGAGCTTCGACGGCCGGCCCTCGGCGACGCTCGGAATATACCAGAACCCCGACGCCAATGCCGTGGAGGTGATGGAGGGCGCGCGCGCCACCATGAAGGAGCTTGCCAAACGTTTCCCGCCGGGCCTGACCTACCGCATCGCCCTCGACCGGACCGAATTCGTGCGAGAGGCGATCGGGGAGGTAGTGCGCACTCTCTTCGAGGCGCTGATCCTCGTGGTGATCGTCACCTACCTATTCCTACAGAACTGGCGCGCGACACTCATACCAGCGATCGCGGTGCCCGTGGCGCTAGTCGGCACGTTCGGTCCGATGGCGCTTCTGGGCTTCTCCTTCAACACCCTAAGTCTGCTCGGCCTGGTGCTGGCGGTGGGCCTCGTCGTCGATGACGCGATCATCGTCGTCGAGAACACCGAGAGGCTCATGGAGGAAGGCGCCGAGCCGAAGGCTGCTTCGCGCGAGGCGGTGGAGGAGGTGGCCGGGCCCGTCATCGCGACCACCCTGGTTCTCGCCGCTCTGTTTGTTCCCGTCGCCTTCATCCCCGGGTTGACCGGCCAGCTTTACAACCAATTCGCCCTCACTATTGCGATCTCGGTTCTGATCTCAGCCGTGGTCTCCCTGACCCTCACGCCTGCGCTCTGCGGGCTGATCCTGAAGCCCCGGGCGGAGGAGGCGGAGCGATCCCGCTCGTGGTGGCGCGCGCCATTGCGCGGGTTTAACCTGGGTCTGGATCGAGCGACAGGTGGCATCGTCGCGGCGATCGGCTTCCTCAGCCGCCACCTCGTCGCCCTCGGGCTCGTCTTCGTGGCCTTTGCTGGCCTCACCGTCTGGATGACGATGCAGCGTCCCTCCGCCTTCGTACCCGACGAGGACCAGGGCTACTTCTTCGCCGACATCGCAATGCCGAAGGGCGCCTCCGTCGACCGCACGCACGCCATGGTGGAGCGAGTCGGTGCCGCCTTCCGCGAGCTCGACGCGGTCGAGCACACGATCGGCGTCTCCGGCCGAGGCATCCTTTCCGACACGGTGGCGCCCTTCTACGGCTTCCAGATCCCGACCCTGAAGCCATGGGGTCAGCGGGACAAGTCAGCCGACGAGATCATCGCCGAGATGAGCGCCCGCTTTAAATACGACCCTGACGGGCAGCTGCGCATCCTCAATCCTTCGCCGCTGCCGGGCCTCGGCTCCATCGGCGGTCTGACCCTGGAGTTTCAGGATCGCAGCGGCACCGGCGGGATTCAGCTCGCCCAGGCTGCCAACCGCTTCCTCGAGGAGGTGACCAAGCTGCCTTCCGTCAGCCATGCCTTGCCGACGACAACCTACGGCGTCCCTCAGCTCCACCTCGAGATCGACCGGGCGAAGGCGGAGCAGTTAGGCGTGCCTCTCCAGCGCCTGTTCGACGCGCTCGGCACCTACGTCGGCTCGTCCTTCGTTAACCTCTTCAATCGATTCGGCTACGTCTACCAAGTCTACGTACAAAGCGAGGCGAGCGGCCGGCGCACCATGGAAGACCTAGAGCGCCTGACCGTGCTCAACAATCAGGGGAAGCCGGTGCGGCTTGGCTCCGTTATCCAGGCCCGCTTCGTCAGCGGGCCGACCGCGGTCCTGTCGTACAACACCTATCCAGCGATCGAGGTCGCGGTCGACACGGCGCCAGGGGCGAGCTCCGGAACGGTGATCGCTGAGATCGAGCGGATCGCCGAGAAGCTGCCCTCAAACTACGCAGTCGCGTGGACCGAGGTCGCATATCAGGAGAAGATCGCCGGCGGCTACGCACCGCTGATCTTCGGCCTGGGCGTTCTGATGATCTTCCTGCTGCTCGCCGGGCAGTACGAATCGGTTCGCCTACCCTTCGTCATTCTGCTCGCGACACCGTTAGCGATTTTCGGGGCGATCGGCTTCCTGGCTCTGCGGGATCTTCCGCTCGACATCTTCGGGCAGGTTGGGCTCCTGCTTCTCGTCGGGCTCGCGGCCAAGAACGCGATCCTCCTCGTCGCCTTCGCGGAGGACCTGCGCCGGAACCAGGGGGAAAACCCGCTGAGGGCTGCCCAGGATGCGGCTCGGCTGCGGCTGCGCCCGATTCTGATGACCTCCTTCGCCTTCATCCTCGGCGCCGTGCCACTCGCCATCGCGAGCGGGGCAGGCGCGAACGCCCGGTTGTCAATGGGCACGGCGGTGATAGGCGGTCTCCTGGTGGCGACGCTGATCACTCTCTTCATTACCCCGACCTTTTACGTCGCCGCCGAGCGGTTGCTCGGCCGAGAAAAGGAAAGCCGCCGAGAGGCTGGAGAGCGAGCCCAGCCGGGCGAATAGGCCGGCTTGGGCCATCCTAGGGACCGGTCGCTACGGAAGGAGAGCGGCAGCTCTGCCGGAAGTACGGTCAGAAGCGGGCGAGCGAGACGCGGTCAGAATGTGAATGCTCGTCCAAAATGACCATCAGCATCATGGGGACCCCTTCGGCCCATTGATTTCGTTGAGCTGGATGATGGCACCCCTTGCAGATCACGGACGAGACTCACGCCGAAACATAAGAGGCTTTGTTCCGCAGCCGTTTACATTTGACTCGCTCACTTAAATTCGTAGCATCCGGCTGAGGGATAGGTTACGCCTCTTCGCGCTTGATGATCGATATATTCCCGTCATTTTCGAGAATGGCGTATCGGATATCGGTGATATTGGCGCATCCTTCGGCTCGCATCGCCTCCGTCAGCTCCGATATTGTCACCCGTTCGCTGCGCATCGCCTGCTGCAAGCATCGGCCGTGGCGCACGAGAACCTTCGGCGTTCCTTCCAAGAGGCGGGAAGCGCGTTTGTATCTCCAACACAAGTAATTCACCGCTTGCGCAAGCGCGACGAGAGTACCCGCCGAAATGAGCCCCCCGACGAGCGAGTTATCGTCGCCGACCATTGAGTTCTGCACGGTCTCGCTCAGGATGAGAAGAACGACCAGGTCGAACGGCGACAGCTCGCCGGCATGCTTCTTACCCATCCAGCGGATCAGAACGAACAGAAATGCATATACGACGGTCGCGCGAACGACGTGCTCGCCGGCCGACAGAGACATATCAAACATAGAGAGTCCTATCCGATCAGAACCATCAATCCGACGCAATCGCTATCTGGCTCAGATTGTTACATCGCCCTACAGCCTGCGAGGGCAGCACCGTCGTAGCACGATCATGAGCGGACTCGTCGTTGGCTCGCCCACCAAACGAGACCACTGACAGCAATGATCACAATGACGAGCCCCGTGAGCAGCAAGCGCGACTGCTGCAGCCACGCCAGACTCGGGGTGGCCACGAACAAGGCGCCGCCCACGGCCGATATCTGCCAAGCTTTGGCCTGCACCCCCGCGACAAAGGTCCCCAACGCCAGGAGCGTCATCATCGAAAGGGATGTTGCATTGACATTAAAGACCCCTTGAATCCCCTCGTTGAAAAGTAAAAAGATGGAGAACAAGACCGCACACCAATCCAGTATAAGCCTGAATATGAGATCTAGGCGCTCGCGAGGAGTTGCGAATTGCCTCCAGCCAGACACGATGGACGTGGCAGCAAAAACCGGTGTTAGGGTCACCCAGTAAATTACGGAGAACTGAAAAACCACGCCCGTAAGAACTAACAAAAGCATCGAAATATACGGGAAGTCGTGCCGAAGCCAACGTAGTAATGGATGCCCCTGCACGTTGGCGGTCTCGTGGCTCGCTTCAATTTCGCCCGGCGCCGCCCCCTCGCCTTGAGCTTCATCGTGTGTCGGGATCACTCTTTTGACCACATCCATGGTTGCTGCATCCCAGATGGCATCAATGGCGTCGCCGCCGTTGAGCCTCGCTGCTGGCAGATCAGACCTACCCACGCTTGAACACTTCGAAGGAAGACGCCGGGGTAGGCGAAATCGTTCCGGTGTCTCTGCAGCATTGGCGATCCGTCGGTCCTGATCCGTTGACTGGCTCAAGCTCAAAATGCCGGGTCGCACGCTCCTCACAGAGCTCCTGTGCCTTGGCGCTCGGGACTGTCTCAACCGACGGCAAAGTTACCCCGCTGGGTTGGTTGGTTGGGCGCGACTTGCGAACTGAAATCTCTTGCCCTACCGGCTATCTGGTAGCGCCATAGCGAGGGGCTTTGTCGCCGGTCCGTGGATCACCTCACCGTTCAGGTCGAACCGGGAACCGTGGCATGGGCAATCCCAGGTCCGGTCGGTTTCATTCCAGCCCACTAAGCAGCCCATATGCGTGCAGACGGAAGAAACGGCATGAACACGACCCTGCTCGTCCTTGAAGGCAGCGACGTTCTGACCGTCTATTTTCATGATCGCTGCTTCGCCGGGGGCTAGCTCATCGAAAGATTTTGGTTTGCGAGACAGATAGCCGCTCACCAATTGGGCCGCGACTTCGGCATTCTCCCTCACGAACTGAGGCCCTCCGGCAATAGGCTTCACGCGCGTGGCGTCGAATACTTTCAACCACTCATTCTCCTTACCGGTGGCGAGATCGGCCAAGATCATGCCTGCAGCCGTGCCATTGGTTATGCCCCATGCATCGAATCCCGTGGCGACGAGATAACCGTCCCCGATCGATGACGACCAGCCGATGAAAGGAGCGTTGTCCATTGAAGAATAATCTTCATTGACCCAACGGTACTCTATCGGCCCGGCATCGAAATTCGATGTCAGCCAATGTTCGATATCCTGAAAATACTTACGCTCATCATCGGTATGGCCGGGCTTGAAGCTCGTACCTGCGACGATACCGTAAACGTCGCCGTTCTGCTGCGTGTGGGTTCGGATTGAATGGCTTGGTTGCTCGACGTTGATGTACATGCCGTTCGGCGCACGGCTAATTCTGGCTGCGATGACCGGCTCCGCCTGAGGATAGGCGAGGGCGTAGTAACCGCCGACCTGTTCCAATGGCAGATGCGTGGCCATAACGACATAGCGAGCCGTCACGCTGCCCCGATCAGTAACCACGCGGGCCGGATCCCAATCAACGACCCGGCTATCTTCAAAGACATGGCACCTGTCACCGGGAATCGTCTTCGCTAATCCGGCAATGTATTTGGTCGGATGAAACTGGGCCTGATTGTCAAAACGGATCGCTGCGAGAATATCGAAGGGAAGGCCCGTTTGGTTAACCAGTGACGCTGGAAGTCCGAGGCGCTGCGCGACCTCCACCTCCTTCTCGATCTTCGAGACGTAGGTTCTGTCTCGTGTATAGGTGTAGGCAGATTTGGTCTCAATATCGCAGTCGATGCCATAATGAGCGGCGAGGCTACGAATTTTTCGAATAGCGCTTTCCTGGGCGCCGGCATATAGACGCGCGCGATCTTCCCCGAACTTCTGCTCAAGTGTTTGATAAATGATGCTGTGCTGGGATGTGATCTTGGCAGTAGATTTTCCGGTCACCTGGCGGCCTACGCGGCGTGCTTCGATCACCGCGACGGCCTGACCCATGTCTTTGAGCATCCGTGCGGTTGTAATCCCCACGATCCCACCACCGATAATGGCGACGTCAGCATTCACGTCTCCGAAAAGACGCGGAAAAGCTGTCGCTGCCGCTGTCTCATTCCAGTAGGTACGGTTCTCGGGAGTGTGGGTCATTTTCATCTCCAGAAGCCCCAACAATAACAACACAAAGTTTGTTGGCTCCGGACTGAAACGGTTGATGATTCTCTTCGTTCCGTCCCGATCTTCACTGACAGTCTCGCGGTTCGCCATCGCAGCTGAAAGGGTTGCCACAGACGTAATAAGCGAGCGGGAACGTCTCATCCTGCACTTGGCGCTACTATTCATCTGGATCAGCCTCGAGCTCCGAGAGCCAGGGTGACCAAATCATGTTCTGGAAGGAGACATGTCAATCGGCCCTTTAATTGCGGGTTGTTGTCAACTCTCTTTTTGAAGCCATTCGGCAAAGTGGTAACGCTCGGCCCGACGGAGCAGGTCCGGGTTGCGCAGACGGGGCGAGCGCGGCTGGTGGATCGATAGCCAACTCGTATAGTGGGCCGATTAGCTGTCACCTGGCTTCAATGCGATCAGTTGCCCGTCGCTGGGGTCATGGTCCTTTCCGAGGTCGCAAGCGCCTCATGATGATGTCCGGATCGGGCGCCTCATCGTTTGCAACGGGGTGCGGACGAGCCGCCACCAGCCGATTGACCGAGGTCACCACGACCACCGTCCCAGCGGGACATCGCCAGCCCGGCGGACCGGGCCAGGAACTTGCAAAATAAGGTCAGGCCGGCGCGTTGCCCCAGTCGAATGATGTGCCGTCGACCCAGATGCAGTGGAGGATGACAGCGATCTTGCGGGCGATAGCAACCTTTGCCTTTTTCATGCCGATCCGCTTCGCAAGTTTCATACCCCAGGCTTTGAGGGAGGACCATTTCTTTGTTCGATAAAGCAGAACGGTCGCCGCCTCGTAAAGGTACGTTCGGAGGAGCCTGTCGCCCCATCGGGATATCTTGCCACTAGTGTCAGTCTCACCAGATTGGTTGCGCCGAGGTGTGAGGCCGAGATAGGCGCCGACTGTCGAGGCCGATCGGAAGCGAGACGGGTCATCGATCGTATGGCGGAACGTCAAGGCGGTGACCACGCCGACACCAGGAACTGTCATCAGGCGACGCGTCGTCTCGTCCGACTTCGCCAATCGGCGGACCTCGTCGTCAAATTTGCTTTGCTGCTGGCAGATGAGTTCATGAATCGACAAGAGCGGCGCGATCACGCTGAGGAGTTGATGATCTTCGCCCAATAGCTCGCCAACCTGGTTACGGAACTGTTGGCCAATGGCGCGAGGGAATAGCAACCCACACTCCTTGATCAGACTGCGGACCTGGTTCTCGATATCCCGGCGTATGGACACAAGGCGGAATCGCGCCACGAGGATAGCTCGAACCTTCTGGCTCTTCTCACTCTTGATTTTGACTTCTCGAAACCAACCAACCCGCACCAGTTCGGCAAGGCCCCGAGCATCGTTCTGATCGCTTTTGTTCATGCGGACCGATAGTGCTGCGTGTGCATGCCTTGCATCGATGCAAACGACGGGGAGTTCGACCCTACGAAGCTCATGCCAAAGCCAGCTCGCCATTGCGCCCGTCTCAAAGCCGATACGCTCCGCCAGTGGCGCATGTTTACGAAGTAACTTTGACAGATCTCCAGGATGAGACTTGGCCTTTCCTTCAAAAATTGCTTCACCCGTCTCATTGACTACGCAAACCGCAGTCTCTCTCTGCGAGACATCTAGCCCGACGTATTGCCGCATGACAGCTCCTCCGAATCGTTTGATTGCGAGAGGTAGACGATAACGGAGCTCTCGTGCCCGAGCGCTGACCGCAATTACGCCATCGTTCGCAAATTTGACCCCGTATCGGCGTTCAATTTTGGCTCTGTCGCAGCTTTGGTGCAGCTCGAATTATTCTGCGCCGATTAGTCTGGCCTGAAGGAGATCGATGTTGCCGCGGCCATACATCTGACGTCTGACGAGCTTGAGGCGTGTGATTTGGCCTTCGGTCTGTCCGTTGGACCAGGGCGAAGTGATTGCCGCCCGAACCGCCGCTTCATCCCTGACGACGCCGCTCGCGAACGAGGCGACGAGACTGATGCGGGCGCGCTCGATCCATGGAATGAGCCCTTCCTCAGCCTTGCGCCGGATCATCGCGTGGAATTCGGCGATGAGGTCGCGGGCCTCAACCAAGGTCGGTACGCCAGCCTCGATCGCTGCGATCGTGACGGTTTCCGCTTTCGTCAACAAGTCCCGCCCGATCGTCATAAGGCGCGCGATCGTTCTGGCTGACGGAATCCGCTGAAGGCTTTGCGCGTCGGCCCTTTCAGCCCGTCGTCTGCGGGCTGCCCACTCGCTGATGACGCGAAGCGAGCCTCGGAAGCCTCGCGCCTTCAGGCGGCGCCAAAGTTCAGCTCCGTTTCGAGAGCCGGACGCCCACTGATCGTCGAGCCATGCCAAATGCAGGTCCAACGAACTTTGTCGAGTCCGGAAGACATCATTGCGCTCGCCGCGGATCACCTGCCGTACCAGCTTCCTGCTATGGCCAGTCAGGCGCACCATCTGCTTGATCGATTTGCCGTTCTTCGACAAAGTCAGGATGGCCGCATCGATCTCCTCGCGGCGCAGATAGCCCTCATATTGGAGGCGCTCGGCGGCTGTGAGCAGCTTGGGATCGATCGTGGTCGCACCAATGACGGTGCGGATCTGTCGCATCGATTTGCGGACGGCGTCGAGGAAGGCTCGACTGGCGTTCTCCATCAGATGCCAACGATCTGCCACCTGTACCGCGTGCGGCAAAGCCTTTGCTGCGGCTTCGCCATATCCTCCACCACGGTCACGGGCGACGATCGCGATCGTGGGATGAGCAGCGAGCCACGCCTGGGCGGTTGCGGATTCCCGATCCGGCAGCAGGGTGACAATCCGGTGCTTTTCCAGGTTGCAGATGATGCTGGCGTACCGGTGATTGCGCCGCCAGGCCCAATCATCGATGCCGATAACCCTGAGCGGGTCGGCCGGCGGACGGCTACGGCGTCGGACCACGCGCAGGAGCGTGTCTTTGCTCACCGGCAGCATCAGCCGTTTTGCGAAGCCTGCCGCTGGTCGACCACCAAGCGCCAGACCGAGGTGATGAACGATAGAGTCCAGCCTCGCCGTGCGTCGCGCTGATGGAGCCAACACCCCCTCGGCGAAGCGCTCAGTGAAGATATGGCGCCCGCACAGGATGGCATCGCAGCGGAAGCGGCGGGCGATTACCAGGAGCTGTACGATCCGCCCCGCGAGTGGAAGATCGGTCACGCGGCGTCGATAGCGGCTATGGACACGTCGCGAAACCGTTCCGCACGATGGGCACAGACCAATGCTTCCGGACGCCCGGACCACAACAATGGCCTTATCACCCTCGTAGTACGCACTCTCTACAACAAACCCACGCGGCACCAGACTGGAGCGGTGGAGTGCTTGCTGCATGGCGCTGATTCTCTTCCAATCAAAACACCAGACATCCCCCAAACTGCACCAAAAGTGAGTCAGAGCCAATTTTGGACGCCGATCCCCCGGCTTAGAGGGTCAATATTGCAGGCCGAATGACAGGAGCGACGCGGGGTCGAACGCCAAGAGCGATAAAAAAGAGACGACAATTGCCAATCTAGGCGACACTCGCGGACCGAGGTCGTTGAAGGCTGGCGGCAATCTGGTTCGAGGCCACGTCACTTCGCTCGTTGATCGATGTCATTGAGGTCGATGACGCGCAAATGCGCATCAAGGGCAGTGAAGATATGCTGGAACGGGCAGTTCTCGCTAGCCAAACGGGGCCGGAACTGCGTTCGCGGATGAGTACCATGTGGCGCGCCGACACGATTCGAACGTGGTGACCTTTGCCTTCGTAAATCTGTCATTCAATACGGCGCTGCAAGGCAGAGATGTGCCAGTCTGATGAGAAGTCCATTCTGGCGAAGCTCTGCACTGCCAGCTGGTCGAGGGAACGCAGCGTCAACGCGATCCCGACGTCTCAGAACGTAAAGGATTGCTGGCCCGGCTCGTATTAGGGCCGAAATTGGGGCCGAAAGCAATCTATCGAAATAGCCCAATGATAATAACATATTATGGCGCAGGACTGGCGGAGAGGGAGGGATTCCAGCCACTATCCTCGCAAGCAATTGAAAAATAACGACTTCTTCAACCGCAAAGTTGGTTTTGTGTACCAATGCGGTGTACCTAAGTCCGGCCGTGGCGACCTGTCAACAATCTGATTTCGGCCCAAGACGGCCTGCCCTGCATGGCCCCGCCACCCTCTATCGCGTTTCGCGCGTGCATTTGGTGCCTTCGCGCTGTCAATCCGGTGGGATGATCGCCCAGAGGAAAGGGGCGCCCGATGGCGAATTGATCGTCACCGGTGAGAAGGCCGTGACCGAACGCGCCGAAGGCCTTGGCGGCGAATTCACCTATTGCACGCTCGGCGATCCTGTCGAACTCGACAAGGTCTTGAGCGGAGAATCCTTGCCGCCCTATCCGGCCATCGGCGCCGCGCTGTTCCACATGGCGAGCAATCAGTCGCTCAATCCGAAGGCGATCCGCCAGAAGGAATTCTATCTCGGTGAAACCGAAAGCCAGCATGTCTGGCTGATCTACAAGCCCGATCTCGACTGGCTGAAAACCCCAGATGCCGCACTGACGCTCGCGCGCGCCAAAGCGTTCGCCGAGGCCAAGCCGGGCAAGCGGCATCTGGTCTTTGCCCCCGCCCGGTTTGTCAGCCAGAAGATGCTGACCGAGCAGAACATCCCAGTCGAATTCGTACCGTTGCCGTTCGCCCTGTACCGTATCGAACGGAGCTGACGGCATGTTCCGGGACCTCGATTATCAGAGCCGGGTGATTTCCACGCTCGACACCTATCTCGATGTCCTGAAGGACAAGAAGGCGCGGGCCGACAAGATCGCCGCATTGGCGGCGGCCGATCCCGATCTCGGCATTCCAATTCCAGATTTCGCGCAGGAAACATGGGACGCATTGAAGGCCGGTGGCAAGTTGCCTGCCTCGCGCGCCGCCATTCCGTTCTCTCTCCGGACGGACGGCTGCGCGCGGCCGGTGCCGAATGTCGTGCTCAAGGTGCCGACCGGTGGCGGCAAGACCTGGCTTGCGGTGTCTGCCGTGTCGCGTGTCATGGGAAAATACCTCGATCGCAACACCGGGTTCGTGTTGTGGATCGTGCCGAACGAGGCGATCTACACCCAGACACTGAAGCATCTGAAGGATCGTCAGCATTCCTATCGGCAGGCGCTCGACCGCGCCGCCGCCGGTCGCGTCCGCATCATGGAAAAGACGGATCGGCTGGCGGGCCACTCCAGCGAAGTCTGTTCGCTCCGATGTATGAAGACGACTTCAATGGCGAGGAGCGCGACGTCGCGGTTTATCTGGATGGCGATGCTGCGCTGAGTTGGTGGCATCGGAACGTGGCGCGGTCGCAATATGCCGTGCAGGGCTGGCGCAAGGCGAAGATTTATCCTGACTTCATCTTCGCGGTCGACCGCAAGGATGGATCATCCCGGATCACCGTTCTCGAAACCAAGGGTGACCAACTCGACAACCTCGATACCGCCTACAAGCGCGAGGTTCTGAGCTTCATGTCCAAGAACTTCAGTTGGGACAGTACCGTCCCGGCCGGTACGCTTGAACTGGTCAAGAACACTGGCGAGACGGTGGATATGACGTTGATCCTGATGAGCGAGCAGAAAACGAAGCTGCCAGAGTATCTGAAACCGTAGGGGTGTGACTGACGCTTGGCGATCCGACCGCCGTAAGTGGTGGTTTTATGGCCCTCGAGCCGCTGGGCTTGTCTGAACATTCGCTGGAGTTGCCGATCGGCATCTGATGACTCGACATCTTCCCCGACCAGAAACGCCACCGACACCCCGAAATGATCGGCCAGACGCGTGACCAGGGCCATGGATGGATTATCCGCCCTGCCCTTTTCCAATTCCCAGATATGAGCCTTCGAAACTCCGACCGCCTCGGCAACATCTTGCAATGATTGGTCTTTCGATCTGCGTAGCTTTGCTACCCGCGTTGCCAAACTGCTCATTTTTGCTCTCGATCTGGAATTTTCCCGTTCATTACAGCTTACGTAACCGTGGTGCTATTGTAAAACACGCCTTCGTTTTATATATCTTACGACATCGTCTTTTATCGGAGCCTGTCCTTATGCCGAAAGCTCAACTCGAATATCTTTCGATCGGCGCGCTTCGCCCGTGGCAGCGCAACGCACGAACCCATTCGCGGAAGCAGATTCGGCAAATCGCCGACAGCATCCGCAGGTTTGGCTTTACCAATCCGGTGCTGGTCGATCGTGAAAATTCCATTCTCGCTGGCCACGGACGGGTTGCTGCCGCTGAACTGCTTTCAATGAGTGAGGTACCCTGCATCAGACTAGAATCGATGACCGCAGCGGAGAAACGGGCCTACGTCATTGCCGACAACAAGCTGGCGCTGAATGCCGGTTGGGACGAAGAAATCCTGGCGGAAGAGCTCAAGGCGTTAAGCGAGCTCGACCTTGACTTTGCTCTTACGCTGACCGGATTTGCGGTGGCGGAAATCGACAGCCTGGTCGATGGCTTGATACCGGAAGAAGCCGGCGATCCTGCCGAGGACTTATTGCCGCTCAAGGCGCCGTTGCGCTGTCATCGCGGCGATATCTGGCAATTGGGATCTCATCGGCTGATCTGTGGGGATGCTCGCGATCCCGACACCGTGGCCGCCCTCATGGGTCCAGAGCAGGCGCAGATGGTTTTTACCGATCCACCCTACAATGTTCGGATCGACGGCAATGTCGGTGGTCTCGGTTCGATCCGGCATCGCGAGTTCGCGATGGCGTCAGGCGAGATGTCGGAACCGGAGTTTACCGGGTTTCTCAAGGCAAGCTTCGGCAATCTCACTCGCCACTCCATCGATGGTTCGATCCATTACATTTGCATGGACTGGCGCCACATGGCGGAGATGCTGAAGGCGGGCGACGGCATCTACACCGAACTCAAGAATCTGATCGTGTGGGCCAAGGACAATGGCGGAATGGGTACATTTTACCGATCACGGCACGAGCTGATATTTGCCTTCAAGAATGGGACTGCCCCACACCACAACCACTTTGAGCTGGGCCAGCACGGACGCTACCGAACCAATGTCTGGGAGTATCGCGGCGTCAACACCATGAAAGCAGGCCGGCTCGACGAACTGGCGCTGCACCCAACCGTGAAGCCGGTCGCGATGATCGCTGACGCGATTAAGGACGTCTCGTCGCGTGGCGGCATCGTCCTGGACCTGTTTGGGGGAAGCGGCTCAACTCTTATTGCAGCTCACAAAACCGGGCGCCGCGCCTGCATCTGCGAGTATGACCCGATTTATTGCGATCGAATAATCCAGCGCTGGGAGACCTACGCCAAAGTCGAAGCCGAACAGATCGCTTGCGGGATCCGACCCGACCGCAACCGGGGAACAGCAGCATGAGCCGGCCCGACAAGCCGGCCACCCAACCTAACCTGCCCTCGAAACGGGCAGACTATGAGGTTGGCTACGCCAAGCCTCCGGTTTCGACCCGATTCCAGCGTGGACAATCCGGCAACCCGTCTGGTCGCCGCAAAGGGGCGATCAAAAAGCGCACCGCCCTGCCCGCTCTCAACGACGAACGGCTGAAAACCATCATCCTGGAGGAGGCCTACCGTTCGATCAGCATCAACGACCCGAACGGTCAAATCGACATCCCGATGGCCCAGGCCGTCGTACGCTCGCTCGCCGTCAATGCAGCCAAAGGTAATCAACGGGCTCAACGCCTGTTTACCGAACTGCTTACCTCGGTCGAGCGCGACAACAAGAAGCTGCACGATGAATGGTTGAAGACGGCGATCAACTACAAGGCCGAATGGGATGAGGAGCTCGCGCGCCGCAAGAAATTTGGCATTGAGGCTCCATCTCCGCTTCCTCATCCCGACGATATCATCATTGATATGAACACCGGCTCGGTTCGCATCAAAGGGCCGATGACCAAAGAAGACAAAGTCAGATGGGATCAACTGCGCGATCTCAAGGTCTCGATAAAGGAGAATATAAAAGAGATGACGGCGCTTCTCGATACACAGCCGGAAGACAGAGACCAGATAAAAGCGGAGATCCAGCACTCGCAACGCGTTCTCAAAATGATATCAGCCGTTATCGAAGATTGAAATCGTGTCCGATTGAGCCGACGGTATGCAGGGGTTACTGCGATTCGCGTAGATGCCGGACCGGCATGTGTTCAGAAACAGCCGCGTCGGGTTGCGGCCCCAGATCACCTGACCGCCCTTGAGGAATTGATGCGGGCCGATGTCGGAGCGCCGCATCTTCCAGACGGAGTCGTCGTGCTCGCCGTAGAGAATGGGCACACTCTGCCGTGCGAGCGTGGCGAGACGGATGTGAGATCGAGAAATCGTCCGCTTTTTTACCAATATTGGCGTTGAGCGACGCTTCGTCCGCGAAACCTGGAGTGGGCCCCTGGAGCCGGACGGGTAAGCAGAGTTGGATTGACCGGGTGGCCGGGCTTTTGGAGAAAAGCCCATGCCGAGACACCGATCCCACAGCGTTGAGTTTAAGCGCCAGGTCGCTCAGGAGTTTCTGAGTGGCGACCACAGTTTATTACCAGAGTGACGTCGTGGAGATTCAAATTTAGAAATCCCTCCCGACGCTCTTGCGCGAGAACAGTTTTCTGTTGCACCCGCCTGGTTATGCACCTTATTTTTGAGTGGGGAGCCAGTTCATGCCTACATCGCTCAAGCCTCGCAAGCTCGTAGCCCTTGATGTTAGCGAGTTCCTGCTCTATTCGGTCACCACCGAACTGTCGCGCAAGGTGCGATCGCTCACGCTTCAGTCTGCGCGAGAACGCGAGTCGGCCAGATGCACCTTTACGGAAGTTCGGCCCGATATCATCTTTCATGCCCCGCGCTGAAGCATGTTCCGATCGTCGAGGCTCAGCCATTGGAAGGCTTGTTCACCAACGCCCTTGGAACGCGCAATGTCGCGGAGGTAGCGCTGGGGGCCGGCGTCGCAGCAATGGTCCTCGTGTCCACTGACAAGGCGGTCAATCCTACACGGGCCACTAATAAGCGGATGGCCGAAATGTTCTGCCAAGCAATGGACCTGCCCGACTTTACTCCGGATGCGGAAATTGCGGCGTTGATAAATGCCGGCGGGGCCGATCGTGCTCCTCCCCTGACGGTTCTCGAGGAAGGCAGACAATGACTGCCCGTTCGTCTGCTGGTCCGGCGATTGATGCAAGGGTATTGCCGAAGACGGTCTCGATGGACGGCGAGCCGGCCGCCCTAACCAGTACGTCGACCGATTTGCGCGAAACCGCGCCCGGCCTGAAACCGGATGGTCTGCGGATCCTGGTGGTCAGCCAGCATTTCTGGCCGGAGATCTTGCGGATCAACGAAGTCGTTCGTTCGCTTCGCGCCTGTGGTGCGGATGTCGAGGTGCTGGCCGGCCAGCCCAACTATCCGAAAGGCAAAATCTTCGAAGGCTATAGAGCCACCGGCGTCGGATCGGAACGTCATCCATCGGGCTATCTGATCCACAGGGTTCCAGTCGTGCCACGCGGCGACGGCGGCGCCCTGCGCCGCGTGGCGAACTATGGTTCGTTTGTCCTTTGCGCTCTCCTTTTTGCGCCGTGGCTCACCCGCCGCAAACGATACGACGTGATCTTCGTCTATGCGATCTCGCCGATTCTCCAAGGGCTACCGGCGGCTTTTTTGAAGCATCTGAAGGACGCGGTGCTCGTTATCTGGGTTCAGGATCTTTGGCCCGACAGCCTGGAATCGACTGGGTATGTCCGCAACAAGGCCGCGCTCGCCGCTGTCGCAGCGTTAACGCGTTTCATCTACCGGCGCGCTGATCTCCTGCTTGGCCAATCGCGAGGGTTCCTCCAGAAGATCCGTGAGTTGGCAGGGCACCGTGTGCCGATCATCTACCATCCTAATCCCGGCGACATCGCCCTAGACGAGAGGGGCGTCGCCGCTCCGTCTGCGCTCGCAATGGATTCCGGCTGCTTCAATGTTGTTTTCGCCGGTAATCTCGGTTCGGCGCAGGCCCTCGAGACCATCGTCGCGAGCGCCGAGATGATAGCCGATCCAACGATCCGGATCATCCTCGTCGGTGCGGGAACCCGCTTGACTTGGCTGCGCGAGGAGATCGCACGGCGCGGACTTCGGAACCTCGAACTGGTCGGCCAGTATCCCGCCGAGGCGATGCCTGCTATCTTCGCTCAGGCTTCCGCATTGCTCGTAACGCTCGGTCGGGCCGATAATCTCGCCCTGACCATCCCGAGCAAGATTCCGACTTATCTGGCCGCTGCCCGCCCGATCATCGGCGCTCTCGATGGAGAGGGGGCGGACCTTATCCGCGAGGCGAAGGCGGGCCTCACCGTTCCGGCTGAAGACGCCGCGGCGCTGGCCTCGGCCATCCTCAACCTGCGGAACCTGCCTGCCGTGCAGCGCGAAGAGATGGGCGTCGCGGGAAGGGCCTATTTTGACCGGCATCTCGCCCCGTGGCCCTTGGCCCGAGATCTGGTGCGGCATTTTCACGAGGCGATCGGCCGTTCGGGACGAGACGGGCCCTGATGACCAAGAACTCGGATACGACGGTGCTCGTGCTTGGCGCGACCGGAATGCTCGGCAACGCGATGTTTCGCGGCTTTGCCGAAAGCGCCGGCTATCGCGCCTTCGGCTCGACGCGCGGGAGAGGGCTGCACGCCCTGTTCCCCGAAACGCTGCGGTCCAATCTTATTAGCGATATCGACGTCGAGAACGTGGATGCGCTCGGCAGACTTCTGGTCGACATCAGGCCGGACGTGGTGATCAACTGCGTCGGCCTTATCAAGCAGTTGTCGGAAGCCAAAGATCCGCTTGCTGCACTTCCGATCAACGCTGTCCTGCCGCATCGGTTGGCGTGGCTCTGCCGGCTGGCCGGCGCCCGCCTCATCCACATCAGCACCGATTGCGTCTTCGACGGTGCCAGAGGCAACTATTCCGAAGAGGACCGGCCGAACGCAGGCGATCTCTACGGTCGAAGCAAACGTCTCGGCGAGGTCGATTACGAGAACGTGGTCACGCTGCGGACCTCAATCATCGGGCATGAGCTGAATAGCACCCATGGCTTGATCTGCTGGTTCCTGGCGCAGTCGGGCAGCGTAAAAGGCTTCACCAGAGCGATCTTTTCAGGACTGCCGACCGCCGAGCTTATGCGTGTGGTCCGCGATTTCGTCTTGCCCGATCGCTCGCTTCGCGGCCTCTACCATGTATCGGCCGCGCCGATCAGCAAATACGAGTTGCTCAAGATCGTCGCTGATAGCTATGGCAGGGCGATCGACATCGCGCCGGACGAGACGCTCGTCATCGACCGTTCGCTCGACTCCGGCCGCTTCCGCCGCCGGACCGGCTATCGGCCGCCGGAGTGGCCGGCTCTCGTGCGCATCATGCGCGATTTCGGCTGATTGGGGCTTTCGCAAGGATTGGAATGCCGATGTTCTCTGGCAAGACACTGCTCGTGACGGCAACGGCAACGTCATGGCATCGCGCGGCTCGGTTATCCCCCTTCTTCTCGAACAGATCCGACAGGGTCGTCCTTTGACGGTGACCGACCCGAACATGACGCGCTTCCTCATGTCGCTCGATGAATCGGTCTATCTGGTACTCTATGCCTTCGCGCATGCAAGACCGAGTGACATCTTCGTCCAAAAGGCGCCGGCCTCCACGATTGGCGACTTCGCCTCGGCAATCCGCGACCTTCGGGGCTCCGACAGCCCGATCCGGATCATCGGAACGCGGCATGGCGAAAAGCTTTACGAGTCGCTGGTGTCGCGGGAGGAGATGGTGAGCGCAGAAGATATCGGCATCTATTACCGTATTCCGGCGGACTCGCGGGATCTCAACTACGATAAGTACCTCACCGACGGCATGCGCGAGGTCGCGGAGGAAGTGGACTATACTTCGCACAATACCCGGCGCCTGGACGTCGAGGGGATCAACGAAGTCCTACGGCAGCTCGATGTCATTCGAGAGGCCATGCATGCTTAAGGTCATGACCATTGTCGGGACGCGGCCGGAAATCATCCGCCTGTCCCGCATCATCGAGACGTTCGATGCGCATTTCGCGCATGTGCTGATCCATACCGGACAGAACTACGACTACGAGCTGAACCAGATCTTCTTCAGCGAGCTCGGCATCCGCTCGCCCGACTTGTTCCTTAACGCCGCAGGCGAGACGGCTACCACTGCGATCGGCAAGGTCATCACAAGGTGCTGCGTATCGTCCAAAGCTATACGGAGTTCGTCAACCAGCGTGTCTGGAAGAAGACGAACTGACAAGCTAAAACTGTTCGTAGTGGCCCGGAAGCAGTGTGCTTTTCTTGGGGCGAGACGATCTGCCAAGAGGGCATTGCACGTTGCTTCGTGCCCGGAAATGTTCATGTATCAGCCGCCGAAAGTCGTCAGCAGGAGCGGGATCGCACCGGTATGACCAACAATCACGAAAGCGCCTCCAGCGTCTCGGACACGCTGGCGCTCACGCAACGATTGCGCAAGGGATGACGAATTCGGGACCAACCATGGCAGGGGGGGCAGCGCCTCCGCCGGTAATTCCGACCTTCCGCAGCGCCGGAGCGGCAGCGCTCTTTAGCCGCAGCGTCATCATAATCGCGGGATTCGCTAATTCGCTCCTGCTGCCGCTGGTGCTGGATCAAAGGGGCATAGGGCAGTACTTCCTGTTGCAGATAATGATCGCCGGACTTGCGACCTTCTGCCAACTGGGCCTTACGTTTTCCATCCCGAGACAGGTGACGGACGCGATGGCCCGGAACGATTTGGGGCGGGCGCGGCGTCTAGCCGCAACGATCTTGTGCTTGTCGGCTGGGCTAGGTTTGCTTGTCGCCGGCGCGGTCGTCGTAGCGTCTCCATGGATCGCGGAGTTCCTCGACCCGGCTGAGCGGGCTACCTGGATCGTCGCGCTGCCGATCATCGGAGCGACCGCGTCCTTGGCCAGTCTGACGGCCGTCATTGTCGAGCTTCTCCGGGCGGTGCATGCCGTCCGAGCTGCAGCCAATTTGGCCACGCTGGCCAGCATCTTCGCCGCCGCCTACGCCGGCCTTGTGATGATGGCCGGGGAGCGGGCGACGCTCAGCGGAGCCCTGCTTGCCATCCTCTTTGGATCGCTATGCAGCGTCGCGCTTGGTCTAGTGCTGTTCTGGCTGCGGTCTAACCGATGGCCAAGATCCGCGCACGAGCCCGTACAGGCTACCGCGGTGCTGCGTGAGACGCTTCCCAACTTCCTGACGACGCTTTGCCTATTTGGTCTCGCAAATCTTGACATACTCATTCTCGGCAGTCTTGGCAGCATGAATGAGGTCGCCCAGTACGGCTTGGCTTTGCGCTTTTCCGCGTCGATGGTGATGCCTCTTGCAATCGCTAATTCCGCCGCAGCGCCGCTTGCCGTCCATGCCCGTTCGACAGATGACATCACAACCCTCGACGGCATCCTAGCGCGCGTTGTATTTGGAGGTGCCGGCGTAGCGGCGGTGCTCTATCTCGGCTTTGCAGCAGCCGGCTACGGCTTCATCGCGCTCTGGAACGCGGACTACCTGGGGGCTTACTGGCTGACCCTCGTGCTCGGACTGGGCAACGTGCTTCACGCCTGCGGCGGGGCTGCTGGCATCCTTTTGATGATCTGGGGTGATCAGAAGCGCGCTTTCATGATCGTGGTCGCCACAAGTGCGCTGACCGTCATATTGTGCTTCCTCGGCTATCGGTTTGGCGGCATGTTTGGACTCGCCTTTTTCGCCGCTTTCGGAAATGTTTTGCAGGTTGCCTGCTTCGTCTTGCGAGTGCGCACTCAGTTCAAAGTTGATCCTTCGCTTCTGGGTCAATGGCGGGCCGGTCTTGCCGGGCGGGGGGCGAGCCGCCCCTCCCTTCGCCGCCCCTTTCCGGAGAGGCTGGGGCAATGACAAGCGCGCCCTTTTCGCAAGGCGCTCCCGAGGTGGTCGTCCTTGGTGGCACCGGTTTCGTGGGCCGCGCTCTGGCCAAGACGTGGCCGGCCGCCCACCGTCCGCGCTATCTTGTGCATCGTTCTTTTCCCGACTGGCTGTCTGATTCCGGCATCGCGGTGCAGCGCGTCGATCTCGATGATCCCGGCAACGTACGCGCAGCGCTGGCGGGCTGCAACGTGCTCATCAACCTTCTGCGCCCCGATGGTCATGGCTGGTATCCGGACCTGCTGCGGCGGCTAGGTCCGAGCTTCCGGGAGGCGGGACTACGCCGCTGCGTCCATGCCAGCAGTATTGATGTCTATGCCGGCTCTGATCAGGCCTTAATCGAAGAGGAGACTCCCGTCCAGCCGCTGTCGCCTTACGAGAAGGAGCACTGCGAGACTGAACGCATCATCGCGGGAGCCTTCCCCGAAGCGGCAATCCTGCGGCTGGGGGCGGTATTCGGCCCGGGCGGGCGCAATGTCGTAAGCTTCGCGCATGAGATGGTACACGCATCTTTCCCAAAGCTCGCCCTGCGCCGCGCGCTCTACGGCGAGCGGCGAATGTATCTCGCCAGTGCCGATGTAGTTGCGCGCGCGCTCGCCCACTTTGCTCTCGACGTGCATATCGACGGATGCATTGTGGTGCTGGTGACGCAAGACGACGATCCCGACAACAACTTCGCATTCCTCCAGGATACCCTCGCCGAGAGCTTTGGTCGCCAATCGCTGCGCAACGTGCCGGCCTTGCCGCCCGCCACGCTGAGCCTGGCGCTTCGCCTACGGGGCCTGCCAAGCCAAGTCGTGGGGCGGCGTTTCTCAGCCCAAAAGGCCAAGAGCTTTGGCTTGAGAACGGACGGATTCGGCGAGGCACTGCGTAACTATGCGCGGATGCTCGCCGCAGAGGCCGAAGAGCGCAGAGTATGAACATCCTGCTCACAACGGTTTCCTTGAGTTCGAAAGCCGGCGGCGGCACCGCAGAGCGGACCCGCCGGCTTGCGCGCCATCTGGTAGCGCAGGGACATCGCTGCATGCTGGCAACGATGGAGGATGGCGATCTTGCCGACGAGCTGCGCAGCATGGGGATACCGGTTTATGCTGCGCCCGTGATCAAGCTGCGCTTTCGCGTGCCGCTGATCCGCCCAAAGAAGCTGTCTGAAGCTGTGCGCTCCGCGGACGCGATTCACATCCTCGGATACTGGAATCTCTTGTCGGTCGCGACCGCCTTTTTGGCGACCCGGTTTGGCAAGCCTTATGCGTTCAGCGCCGCAGGCGAGTTCGCCGGCCTCGAGCGGCCGCGGCCCATTGCGCACGCATTCCATATGCTGCTTGGTCGACGCATGGTGCACAACGCCGGTCTGCTCGTGGCGATTACGCCTTTAGAACGGATGCAGATCATCCAGCGTCTGGGCTTGTCACCCGAACGGATCGTGGTCGTTCCGAATGGTGTCGAGCCTTCCCCGTCGGCGACCGGAGCGGCGGTCGTCCTACCGGATGCACCGTTCATCCTCTTCGTCGGGCGCCTCGCCGAGGTGAAGGGGCCGGACCTCCTTTTGAAGGCCTTTGCCGCCGTCGCGCCCACTAGTCCCGACGTCGCGCTGGTGATGTCGGGCCCAGACTTTGGCATGGGCGCGGAACTCCGGCAGGAAGCCGCCGAACGGGGCCTTGCGGGACGTGTCTTCTTCAGCGGCCATCTGGGTGAGGCCGATCGGACCGCCGCCTACCGGCGCGCGCTTTTTCTCGTGGTACCCTCCCGGGCGGAAGCCATGTCGCTGGTCGCGGTGGAAGCGGGCGCGGCTGGGACGCCGGTGCTTCTTACAGATCGCTGCGGCTTCGACGAGGTGGAGGCGGTTGGCGGGGGGCGAGTGGTACCGGCGACGGTTGAGGGGCTCCGCGAGGGCCTGAACGCTATGCTGAGCCGACGGTCAACCCTTCCGCTGGCGGGCGAAACGCTGCGCCTCCATGTCGAGCGGACCTATGCTTGGCCTGCTATCGTGGCCCGGCTTGCAGGCCACCTCAAATCCCTCGAGGAACAGGCCGCCGGACGAGGGATGACGACATTTGCGCCATCGTCATCCACGAGGGACGACGGCGCGGCCGCGAAGGACAGGAATTAGCATGCTGCCGAAAGTCTCGATCGTCATGCCGGCCTTTAACGCTGCCGACTACATAGCCGAAACGATCGACAGCCTTCTTGCCCAAGACTATCCCGATCTGGAGATCGTGGCAGTCGACGATGGCTCGACCGACACGACGGGCGTGATCCTCGCCCGCTACGAGGGCCGCATCAGGCTTCACCGCCAAACCAATGCCGGCCAGAGCGCGGCCATGGCCGCGGGCTGGAACATGACCGACGGCGCCTTCATCGGCTATCTCAGCGCCGACGATCGGCTGAAGCCCAGCGCCGTTCGGCGCTGTGCCGAGGAATTGGAGGCGCGGCCCGACGTGGTTCTCGTCTATCCGGATTTCGACGTGATTGACGACCGCTCGCAGCGGCTCCTCACCGTCGAGCCGCCGGATTTTTCGCGCCGCGCTCTTTACGGCGAGCTTCACTGCCTGCCGGGGCCCGGCGCGCTCTTCCGGCGTTCGGCCTACGAGAAGGCCGGGCCGTGGCGCACGGATCTGCGGCAGATCCCCGATCTCGACTTCTTCCTGCGCCTGGCTATCGAAGGCGACTTCTACCATGTGTCGGAGGTGCTCGCCGAGTTTCGCAGGCACGCACAATCGACGACCTATCGGGCCGTTCCATTTGAGCGCGGGGAAGAGCCGCTGCTGGTGATCGAACGTCTGTTCGCGCGTCCAGATCTTCCCGCGGACATTCGGCAGTGGGAGCGCTCGGCGCGGGCCAACGCCGACCTTCTGTCGGCGGCGATCCATGGTCGGTCCGGTCGCGCCGGCGTCGCTATCCGGCGTCTTGCAGCGTCCTTGGCCTATCCTCAGGCCGCCTTGTCCCGCAAGATGTTGGGACACGCCATTACAATTACCCGAGGCGTGCTGGGAGGCCGGAACTGAACTCAACGAGCGCGGCCATAGGCCCGCGCCGCCTATCAGATCCTCGACGTCGCCAACCGACGGCTTACGAACCAGAATCCACCGAGCGCGGCACAGGCAAGACAAAGCTCTATCGCATAGATGAAAAGCGTGCGGGGAAAGCCCATCTGGACCGTGAGATAGGCCAGGGAAACCCCTGAGACCGCGCCCACTGCCGCATTTCTGGTTATGCTACACGCGATCCATTCCAGAAGATGGCCGGCGAGGACCGTACAGAATACGAAGCCGAATATAAGCGGAACACTTCCAGAATAGCTCGCAAAGCCGATGATCCCTGGAAGCGTCAGGAAAGTGAATATCTCGACTCTGCCATATGGGTCGCCCGACATGTTCTGATAGATGCCGTTCTTTCCAGCCGCGGGATCTTCGGTCAAACCTCGTAGGAGAAGGTCGCGACCCAGCGCACGCTCGGCGCCTTCCGCCGTGAGAACACCTTCCAATCCGATCCATCGCATCACGACAAGGCTGCGCAATTCTTTGAGAATACTGTTGAGCCTGTTGTTACTGATCACCGCATCAAACTTCGCGACTAGAGTTGCCGCCTCGCCAAGCGATGATAAAGGCTGTTGGGTGTTGGGAGCAGTCATGGGGACTTGGCTCTCCGAGGACGGGGCGGATCCGCCAGCGGCGGCGACCAGCGAGTTCCTCGTCGGGGAAGATGGTTGAGGTGGTACCGGGTGTTCGGGAACAGAGGTTTCGCCGACCACCGGAATCAGATCGATGGTCGACGAGGTCGGGTTCTGCGCAGCAATCTGCTGGCCACCGTGGAAGGCATAGTTGCGCTCGACGCTGACGACGGCAATCGACAGTATAAAAAGGAGGCCGGCCACGCAGAGTGCGACCACGATCTCCGCCCAGCGCGGAACATTCCTCCATCGCAAAATCACTATGCAGACGGCCGCAAGAATATAGAGAAGAAACTGAACCCGGCTGCCCATCGTGAGAGATGAGAGAAAGCCGAGGTAACTGGCGACAACGAGGAGGGACGCGTAGCGAAGGCGTTGAAGTTCTATAAGCCATTGCGTAAGTGCGAGGCCGCCGAGAAGTGCACCCCAGGTTATAATGAAGGCCAACACGGCATACACTCGGGGATCAATGTCGATCCCAAGCGGGTAGCCGATCCGCAGGATGGCGTACCGGTAATTGAGCGAATAAACGCAGGTCGCAACGACGATGAGGAGGGCCAAGGCGCCGAATAGGATATTTCCCAGCTTTCGCTGGACTACTTGCGTCGTTCGAACGATGCGACTATGGGAAGGAATGAAGGATGCCAAGATGATTGAGGCGACGCCGCCGAACTGGCCCGCCGCAGCAAATGTTAGCGCTGTATCCCATTGTGCGGCCGATCCGGAGAAGTCGCCTACCGGTTCGATCAGTTCGGCTCCGAACGTAAGGTGCGCAACCGCCTTGAGCAGGAAACCAAGCGTCAGGAAAGACGCGAGCACGACAACAAAAAAAGACGGACGCAGTGCGGCTGCGCAACCGAAGAGTAGCGTCCCGCTGGCCACAAATGAAAAAAGTGTAATTTCGCTACCTTCATAAAACGGCAAAATCATCGCGTAAAGGACAATAGCCAAGAGGGCCAGGGCCGCCGACGCTGGGACAAAAGTTTGCAGCTTTGCTGAAGGCCACATTCGCTCAAAAGAAATAACTGACATGTCTGATCTTAGACGCGACACTAAATACCGATCTTGTTGCAGTCCAGAGCTACCTCTTCGACCCGCGGCATCAGCCTGGGGTTAATGCGCTCAAAATGAGCGACGCCTCCTATTCCTGACCTCGGCGATCTGAAGATCAGCACGTTCGAATCTCGATGACGTCTCCACTCGCCTCGCCATGCGCACACCGAACAACTATTGGGAAGCGCAAGCCTTCCTCCAACGGGCAGACAACATGTCGGATTGCTTTGATCGGAGCCATCCCTTTTTTGTATGATTAGCCGGCGAGCGCGACCAATCGCTGCAAAGAGCAATCCTGCCTACCCTGGCTATTTCGCGATTTGGTTTCCGCCATCCACGATCGCGGTCCGGCTGCGCTCGATTGCGAGGGCGGACCAGTGAGCTACCGATAGCACTTGGGCTGTGGCTATCCATACTGGACCGCTTGGCTTTACTCTATATACGTGTTCGGCACTGGCCAATGACTGGGACATATCGACGGCTTCCGCTGTGGATTCTTGTTTTCATAAAATATTTGTTCTCTATATGTCCTCGTGACATCATGTCCGTCGTCAGAACATTTGGCGCAGATGGCTGCCTGATTTAGCGGAGTGTCGGCCTCTGGTTGGTGATGTTAAGCGGCGAGCTTGCGGTGTTGCAAGCGCCTGAATTGGATTGTCTGTCGTTTGATCCTTTCGCGTTGTTCGATGATGGCAGAGGCCCTACCGAAGTAGGCGTCGGCCGGCGTGACGTTGCCGAGACTCTCGTGATAGCGGCGATGATTGTAATGTTCGACGAAGGCCTCGATCTGGTGTTCGAGATCGCCGGGCAGGAAGTAGTTTTCCAGCAGGATGCGGTTCTTGAGCGTCTGGTGCCAGCGCTCGATCTTGCCCTGGGTCTGCGGGTGAAGCGGCGCTCCGCGAACATGACTCATACCGTTGGCGCCGATCCATTCAGCGAGTTCGGCCGCGATGTAAGACGGCCCGTTGTCGCTGAGCAGCTTTGGCTTGTGCAGCACCCTGGCGCTGTCGCAGCCTGATGCCGTGAGCGCCAGTTCCAGTGTGTCGGTGACATCCTCGGCCCGCATGGTCGTGCACAGCTTCCAGGCAATGATATAGCGGGAGAAGTCGTCGAGCACGGTCGACAGATAGACCCAGCCCCAGCCGATGATCTTGAAGTAAGTGAAGTCGGTCTGCCACATCTCGTTGGGCCGCGTCGTCTTGTCCTTGAACTCGTCGGCAGCCTTGATCACCACGAATGCCGGGCTGGGGATGAGATCGTGGGCCTTGAGCAGGCGATAGACGGTGGCTTCCGAGACGAAGTAGCGCTTCTCGTCGGTGAATCGCACCGCCAATTCGCGCGGCGACAGCTCGGATTGCTCCAGCGCCAATTCGATGATCTGAGCCTGGATATTGTCGCCGATGCGGTTCCAGACCCGGCTCGGCCGGGAAGGACGATCCTCCAACGCTTCGGGCCCGCCTTTAAGGTAGCGGTCATACCAGCGGTAGAAGGTGCGCCGAGCAATGCCGAGCTGATCGAGCGTCTTCTTCGCGGGAAGATGCGACTGCCCAATTATTCTGATGATCTCGAGCTTCTCGGATGCGGGGTATCTCATTCGTCGTCGCCCCCATCCGCGATCATGCTTATGGAATGGCCCGTCCCTTTCTCCGGCATCAAGTACGATGCTGGTGTCAAAAACGGGAAAGGAATGAGCTAATGTCTATAACAATCCTCGGGGTTGATCTGGGAAAGAACTCTTGCAGCGTTGTTGGAGTCGACACGACCGGTGCTGTAGTCGTTCGTCGAACGATGCGCCGGCAAACGCTGGTCGAATATGTGACGAAACTTCCGGCCTGTGTAGTTGCGATGGAAGCATGCTGCGGCGCCCATCACCTGGGCCGCCTGTTTGTCGCGCAAGGTCATAAGATCCGGTTGATGTCACCGGAATACGTCCGTCCATATATTAAAGCTCAGAAAAACGACGACCGCGATGCTGAAGGAATCGCCGAAGCTGCCTCACGACCGACAATGCGGTTCGTCGAACTCAAGAGCCAGGAGCAGTTGGATATTCAAACGCTGCATCGTGTGCGCTCGCGCCTCGTGGCAGAACGAACCAACCTCATCAATCAACTACGCGCGATCCTGCTGGAGCGCGGGGAGATCTTCCCGGCCGGCCGGCGGAAATTCGAGCTTGGCGTGGATGGCATGCTTGTCGATGGCGATCAAACATTGTCACCGCGTATACGCCAGTTAGCTGGCGATTTACGTACCGAATGGAGAGAACTCGACGCGAAAATCGCGGCGTTGAATGGCGAATTTGTCAAACTGTCACGCAATGATCCCGCAGCTTGCAGGTTGACTTCGATCCCTGGCGTTGGCGTGCTCAACGCAACGGCCCTGGTCGCTGCGGTTGGCGATGCAAGTAATTTTGCCAAGGCCCGGGACCTGGGCGCCTGGCTCGGGTTGGTTCCGAAACAATCCAGCACGGGAGGTAAGGCTCGGCTGCTCGGGATATCCAAGCGTGGCAACACTTATTTGCGCACTCTACTCATCCACGGCGCTCGCGCGGCTTTGCCATCGCTGTCACAAAGCGATACGCCACTGGGGCGGTGGCTGAAGGCAATGATCGAGCGGGGCGTACACCGTAACGCCGTAGTGGTGGCTTTAGCCAACAAGCTGGCGCGGATAGCTTGGGCCATCTTGCGCAAGGAAGCGCGCTTTGAACGCAGTTACCCGGTAGCCGTGGTTTAACGAGATCAGCGCTGCGCATAGTTCGCGCAGTCCAACGGGGTTTGCAGGAAGGATCGAAGAGATGGCCTGACAGTCGAA
This sequence comes from Nitrobacter sp. TKz-YC01, assembly GCF_047824785.1. Lineage (GTDB taxonomy): Bacteria > Pseudomonadota > Alphaproteobacteria > Rhizobiales > Xanthobacteraceae > Nitrobacter. Next base: position 3,650,042 of record NZ_CP181167.1, read on the forward strand.
CGGCGTTCGGAAATCCCGATCAAAAAAATGGCACATTCGCTGCCGGCATGCTTATGGGGCTCTGAACGTGCGGATATCCATCTTGGCCATGGGCTTGCTCATGAGACCGTATACGTTGACGCAGACTGTTCAGAATGCCGTAAAATCCTCTTGCAGACGGGGCGGGCCATACGTTTTTTTGAGCAGACGGTTCTCCAGCGTCAGATCGGCAACCGCCTCTTTCAAGGCACGGGTCTCACGGCGCAGGTCCTGAACTTCACCGGTCGTCGCAGCACGAGCCGTGTCGCCAGCCAGCCGCCGTTTGCCAGCTTCCAGGAATTCCTTCGACCAGGTGTAGTAGAGGCTCTGGGCTATCCCTTCCTTGCGGCACAGCTCGGCGATGCTGTCTTCGCCCCGAAGCCCATCCAGCACGATCCGGATTTTGTCCTCTGATGAAAAGTGCCGCCGCGTCGCACGGCGGATATCTTTGACTACGTGTTCGGCGGAGCGTTTGCCGCCAGTCGACTTCGTGCTCATGTTCGTTCCTTCGTCTGCGACGAGAACCGAACACTCCTTAGATCACACCATCAATTCTGTGCCATAGGTGCTGATCCCGGACAAAGCGAACTAACGATACGCATGCTTGACCACCGATCCGGACGCAAAGCTCTACAAGAAGGAAGGCCAAGGAGGCGAAGCTATGCTCCATAGGTCATGGGCTGATGGAGAAGCCCCACAATCCGCGCGTAGCTAGAGCAGTCGTACAAGGCGAGACCATGGCTAGGGTGGCGATGTCAGATCGCTAAGAGCATGCCAGTTCGATCTGTTCCGCCAGCTGCGCGAGCAATGCCGAAAAGCCCAACATGCATTAATACTGAAATCATGGCGCGCAATTCGCCGATGCGATCCCAAAGCTCAAGGGGATGGCTCATTACGCTGCCACTCACGGCAGTCATTTCCGGCGGATCGAGGTGGTAGCCAAGGTCGGGAATTCGTTCAAAGTTCTCGACCTGAAGGAAGAGTCCGTTCGCTCCGCTGTGGAGGCAGCCACGTCAATCAGCTCGCTTTATGGAAGTGCTTCCGCGACAGAGTACACGACATGAATGGATGCACGACATTTCGCCGGTAGCGAACCGATGCAAAAGGTTCGACTGGAGCTTCTATCTCCCGCCGGAATGCAGCACAAACGTACGGACCGAACCCAACAATTAACACTGCATTTACAGCAGCTTGCAATTCCGTATCAAATCCGTTCAGTCAGGAGGTTTGGAGAATATCGGCGGAGAGAGAACGAAATCCGCGTCTCGGCCAAACAGCGCAGTCAACAGCTTTGGACCCAAACCCGCAGGTCCGCGCCTTTTCGGCTGCCAAATAGGATTAGAGAATTATCCCAGTAAGTTGACTGGCGGGCCGAAGACGAAGAAACGGAGAACTACACCTACGCTATAGCCCTCCAAAATTGAGGCGCAAGCGAATGGCTGGCCACGTCAAGCGCTGTGGCGGCGCGTGCCATGGCAATGAAACTGCGGCTTGGTGCCGGTGCCGATCTACATCAAGATCCGGTCAGCTCGCACACATCGACGTATTGTCGCGCTCTCTTCTGCTATTTTCGCCGGCCAGAGGGGCCGTAGATTCAGAAACGGCGGACGAACTATCGCGCAGACTGATAGGCGGCGATCGCCGCTTCCTTGGCGTCGTTCAACGCCTGCAGCTCGTTCTGAAGCTTCCCGGTCGCGGTCGGGCCGGACAGCGTAATGATACCGATAATGGCAAAGCCGAAGTCGAGGCAGGCGCAGATGCCGCGGATCGTCTCGTGGTGGCCTGAGCCGTATAGGCTGGTGTAGGTGACGGCCACCATGCCGTCCGGTCGATCTTCGTTGATCGACACATGGCCGAAAACGCCCTTCAGATTGGGGTGCGCGCCGTAGTCGATCGCGCCCTCGTAGGCCTCTTTGGCGAGCCTACCGATATCCGGAGCCTTATGGGCAAAACCCTTGATCGCCTTATCGAAGGTGAAGGCGTTGCGGCACGCCCTCTTGTCGGCCTCGCTGCGGTGTCGGTTGCCCCAGACCTCGGAAAGGGTGGGCTGCTGCTCCATGAGGTAACCATAGCTTGCAGATTCGAGGGCGGTCCGCAGAAGTGGAAAAACCGCTGCCGGATGCCCGCTTAATGCCATGCGCGCCGCGCCGAGGAACATCTGGTAGGCGTTGAGGAAGAGGACGAAGGCGAAGGCCGACGTCGGCGATACGTGATCCCACACGTCGCGCCGAAAATAGGCGTCGTACTGCAGCAGCGCCTTCAGCAAGGGGCTGTCGGCTGCCCGCAGCTCGCGCACGGTCTCATCGGCCGCCGCCATGTATTGCACGAGCCCGTCGCCCAACTCGACCCGTGCTTTGCCTTCCTTCATGCGCCGCCCGTCCACTGGACGGAGCGGATGAAGTCTTCCCGACTCCATCGAGTGAGCGCGTATTCGCCCTTTTTGAGCGGAATTCCGCCGGTTACGCGCCGCGCAAGCTCGTCGCCGGCGAGGAAGAAAATGTGAGTTTCGCACTCAAGGAAAACATAGCCCGTCGCTCGTTTCCACTTCTCGATGAACTGTTTGCTACGGCCCATCCACTGCATGATCGCATAGCGGCGGCCATCGATCTCGACGGGCCGGGCTCCCCAATTCATTGAGGCCTTGAAGCTCCAGCCGGTGAAGCTCGACGGCCCGTCATGAACGTGGACGAGCCAATACATTCGGTGGCCCTGACGATAAAAGGCTTCGCGTGCCGCTCGTTCCTCCTCCGAAATCGGAGAGTATTGCAGCTCCAGAACGGCCGCGTGCGCGGTGCCAGCGTTGCAAAGCACGTCGGCCCTGTGGCGCTCGCCGGTCGCTTGGTCGATCAGACCAACCTCGCGGCAGTTCTCGGGAAAGGCCTCTTTCCAGCCTAGATGCCAGGGGCCTTCCGGTTCGCTCCATGGATCGCAATCCCCGGCCTTGTGCCGCCAGTGCCTGACATTCTCGACCGGCATGACGGAGGTCAGCAACCCGCCGCAATCACGGCAGACCGTGCTTTCCCCTTTTGTGAGGGGGGCGCGCTTTATTCCGTCAATCCAAGCGTAAAGCATCCATCCCCGCTACAGTGTTTTGGGCCTTTCAGGATCGGCCTCCCGGAAGCGCCGAGTCTAGTCGAATCTGATTTGAACATTAGCGTGAGGTCTTTCCGGGAGGCGAGGAAGGCAATTCCGTTTCTATAACGACATAGCTTTATACGAGGCGGATGTCAGTGGCCGTAGTGTCCAAGATATTTTAGGATCGTAGATGACGACAGGGAGGGAAGGTGTGGCAAGGAAAAGTGCTGTATCGAAGGCGATCTACACGCGCCACATCCGGCTTTACCGCTATCTCAACGACGCATGGATATTTACGTCGCTGCTGCGACCGGAGTTGAAGACGCGCGCGGACAAGCTCCAGACTTCAAAGAGCAAGGCAAAAAAGCCCTATCCGGTACCGAAGCGTAAAGGCACGGTGACAAGCCGGCGCCGGGACGAGGATATCGGCTTGATCTTCTACGCCCAGCACGAACGGGGCGTCTTTGAGACGAACATCGTCTCGATGGTGTCGCGGGTTGGGGCATCGGCCAGCTTCACCGTATCCTGACACGGCGCACCTATATCGGCGAACATCGGTTCAATCGCCGCTCCAACAAGGGCGTGGTGAAGCCCGAGGAAGAAATCGTCACCGTCGCCGTGCCACCGCTGATCGACCTTGAGATATTCGAGGCCGTTCAGAACCGCTTGAAGGTCAACAATCCGAAGGTGACGCCGCCGCGCGTCGTCAGCGGCCCGAACCTGCTGACCGGCATTTGCCACTGCGGCAACTGCGGAGGCGCGATGACGCTGCGCACCGGCAAGAACGGTCGCTACCGCTACTATGCCTGCTCGATTCGGGCGCGGCAGGGCGAAACCGGCTGCAAAGGTCGTGCGATCCCGATGGATAAGCTCGACCGCATGGTGGTGACGCATATCGAGGAAAGGCTGCTGGACCCCGAGCGGATCGAAGACGTTCTCGCCTCGCTTCTGGATCGCCGGCAAGAAGGCGTCGAGCGACGCAGCCAGCATATCGCCGAGTTGAACCATCGCGCGGCCGAGGCCGACAACCGCCTCAAGCGCCTTTACGACGCCATTGAAGCCGGTTCGCTCGACCCGGCCGAATCCTCCCTTGGCGAGCGCATTGCGGGCCTCACGGCGCTTCGGGATCAGGCGCGTGCCGATGCCACGCGGATCGAAGCTATGCTCGCAAGCTCAACCCACCAGCGTCTCACAGGGGCAGCCGTGCGGGAATTGGCGAGCGAAGCACGCACCCGACTCCGGCTTGGAAAGGGCGGCTATCGGCGGGAACACGTCAGGGCCTTTGCCCAGCACGTCGAGGTCGCGGATGACGCGATCTACATCAAAGGCAGCAAAAACGTCCTGTTGCGGACGCTGGTAGCCACTAAGGGAGGGAAATCGGCGGGAATCGGCGTTCCCGGTTTTATACCGAAGTGGCGGAGAGAGTGGGATTCGAACTCTCGCTACGGACGGCCTCACAAACCCGGGTTCGAAAAGCCACAAGATTGCTCAGAAACCACTGGCATTGCTAAGCGTTTGGAGCGGTACTGTCGGCGTATTCAGCGCCTCCCTTGGCCACTGAATAGCCCGCCCCGCCGGTTCGTCTGCCGTGACGGGGCTTCGGTGGTGGCAGCGTGATGCTGCATCAACCGGAGAAGTCACATGGCCAAAACACAATCCCGCAAAGCCGCACCTCGATCAGCGATGGCGACCAAGCGCACAAAGTCCGCGCACCCTTCCTTGACCAGAACCGCCAAAGCTGCACCGGTCAAGAAGATCATCTCAACACCAGCCCGGTCGTTGGATCGGCCGGTGACTCATCGCGCCGGCAGCAAGCAAGCACGGGTGATCGAAATGTTGATGAAGCCCGAGGGTACAACGATCAATGACATCATGAAGGCCACGGATTGGCAGCAGCATTCAGTGCGCGGCTTCTTCGCTGGCATCATCCGGAAGAAGCTCAAGCTGACGTTGACATCGGAAGCTGCAGAAGCCGGTCGGATCTATAAAGTAACTGGCAACGCCGCATCTACCGCGTCGACCAGATCGAAGCCTGGCAAGGCTGCGGCCTGATGCCATGGCGCGAAGCGCAGGATTGCGAACGGCTGTCAGTCGACGGCTTACGAGATTGTCAATAGACGACGAGATTGCGCATCTGCGCAGTCTCGATCTGATTGGCCTGCAGTCCCGCTGGCAGAGTGTTGTTGGGCGCCCGGCCCCGGAACACCTGCCCAAGCATCTGCTGTTCGGCATCCTTGCCTATCGCATCCAGGCCGATGCACTTGGGGATCTCGATGCTGCGACGGTGCAACTTCTGAAGCGTGCGGCTACCGTGCGGTCTTTGAGTGAGGTTTTGCCATTGGTATCGGCACAGGATCAGCGCAAGCAAGCCATGGTGCCCGGCACTGTTCTAACCCGGGAGTGGAACGGGCAACTTCATCGGGTGATGGCCGTCGAAGGCGGCTTCGCTTTTGAGGGCAAGACCTTCGACAGCCTGTCGGGGATTGCGTTCGCGATCACCGGCACAAACTGGAATGGACCGCGCTTTTTTGGTCTCCGTGCCGGAAACGGCAAGGGGGTACGAACATGAAGCCGGACGACAACCGTGTTGTCCGGTGCGCGATCTATACCAGGGTGTCTACGGACACCGGCCTTGATCAGGAGTTCAACTCGCTGGATGCCCAGTATGATGCATCCCAGGCCTATATCCGAAGTCAGGCGCATGCAGGCTGGTCGCTCGTCAAGGCGCGATATGATGATGGCGGCTTCTCTGGCGGATCCACCGATCGCCCTGCCCTGCAGCGGTTGCTGGCGGATGTCGCGGCCCGCCGGATCCACATCATCGTCGTCTATAAGGTGGACCGGCTGACCCGCTCTCTGGCTGACTTCGCCAAGCTGGTCGAACTGTTCGATGCCCATGGTGTGTCATTTGTCTCGGTGACCCAGCAGTTCAACACCACCACATCGATGGGACGGTTGACGCTGAACGTGCTTTTGTCCTTCGCGCAATTCGAGCGGGAAGTCACCTCGGAGCGCATCCGCGACAAGATTGCAGCCTCTAAACGCAAGGGGCTATGGGTCGGCGGCATGGTTCCTCTGGGTTATATCCTCAAGGATGGTCAGCTTCACATTCACGAGGAAGAGGCCAATACCGTTCGTCTGATCTTTCAGCGCTATCTGGAACTCGGCAGCGTCAACCGCCTCGTCAAGGACCTGAAGGAGCGAGGCTTGAAGTCCAAGGTCCGGAAGCTGGCATCAGGCGGAACGCGAGGAGGTGTGCCGTTCACGCAGGGACCGTTGTTCTATATGCTGCGGAACCGCTTTTATCTGGGCGAAGTCAAGTTTAAGGGCGAGATTCTGCCTGGACCTCAGCCGGCCTTGCTCGACCGCACACTGTTTGAAGCTGTTCAACAAAGGCTGACCGAACAGTGGTCCCATCGCACGACGACACGTATTCGAACCCGCGCTCTCCTTGCAGGGCTGCTGTTTGATGACGCAGGTCATCGCATGATCTTGACCTACTCAAGTCGGGACCGCGTTCGACATCGGTATTACGTCTCTGCGCCCTGCATCCGGGGTCAGGCAGATACACCCATTGGCTCTGTCACCCGCGTGCCTGCGTCAGAGCTGGAAGTCACGATCTCCAAAGCGGTCATCGCCAACACGGACATCGATGAATCATTTTCGAACGAAACGTTGTCTCGAGACACCCTTGAGCGGTTTGTCACCCGCATTGAGGTGCGCAAGAACCAGTTGGCGATCAATCTAAGGTCTGGCGAAAACGATATTCAGCGGACCCATAACCACGACGATCCGGATCCGGCTGAAAACCGCGCCTCCAGCTCGCGCACCATAGTCGTAGCCTGGAAGAAGCCATCAAAGCCCGCCCGGGAGATGTTGCTGCCGGCGAATACACCAGAGCATCGCACCCGGCCCATGAAGGCCGAACGCCGATCGGCTCTCATCCGAGCGATCGGCCGCGGCCGGCTCTGGCTTCAGGAGATCGTCGACGGCCGCGATACCATCGAAAGCCTTGCGGCTCGGCAACATTGCAGCACCCGACATATTAATATGACCATCTCCCTCGCCTTCCTGGCACCGGCCCTTGTCACTGCAGCCGTTGAAGGCCGGTTCCCGCGCGGGATCGGAGTCGCCACCCTCCGCGATGCGCCGGCTGAATGGTCACAGCAGATGAGGCGCCTCGGATTGGCACCGGCGGGCGCTACCGATTCCGCCAGCCGATAACCGCGCCTTATCTCCTCCGTCCAATTCCCAGGAACGGGAAATTGCGCCGCAGAGACAGCGCCCTAAACACGCCCAGACGGGTCACGGAGACCGCGCCTCCGCAGATCAGAATACGAAAAAGCCCAACAACAGCGGGGCTTTTTTGTTAGTCTCTGGAAATCTGAGAAATAGCAGACTGGGTGGTGGCGGAGGCAGTCGGATGCGAACGAGTCTCCAAAAGCCATAACAGGGAATTTCTTGCAAATTGCAGGTCAAAACAGGCTTCTGGTCGGCTCATAGTGGCGAGGCGATAGAAATTCTCCTGTGAATTCCGTTTGATGCGCTGTAGTCCAAGCACTTTCCTGTTATTCTGCATAACAGGCGTTAATTACGGGCAAACAGGCAATTTGAAAGCAGCATCAGGCATTTGAAAGCTCCGAACAGGCAGCGGTCCGGAGCGGAATCGCGCATAGCTTGAGACGCGACATGCTTGACGCTGTAAACCTTGGGGAACCGAGCATGCTCCCATTGATCACGTCCAGTGCTGGGTCCTCCTCGCCATGAACGATCCAGTCTCTGTCGCACCCTCGTCGCGGCTGGCCGTCGTTTACCGGCCAGTGAACGATCTCACTCCCGATCCCCGCAATGCCCGCACCCATCCGAAGCGCCAAATCGACCAGCTTCGGGCCTCCATCAAGGAATTCGGCTTCACCAATCCGATACTCATTGACCCCGAAGGCCACATCATCGCGGGCCATGGCCGCCTCCAGGCAGCTCGTGCCATGGGGATTGCCGAGGTCCCGACGATCGCCCTCGCCGGCTTATCCGAGCCTCAGAAGCGCGCGCTACGAATCGCCGACAACAAGATCGCCCTCAATGCTGGCTGGGATCTGGAAATCCTGCAGCAAGAACTGGGCGAGCTCGCTTCAATCGATGTCGATATTGATCCCACACTGACCGGCTTCTCGACCGGCGAGATCGACGTCATCCTCGCGTCAGCTCCCGATCCCGACGATGAGGTGATCCCTCCGGTTTTGGCGGCGCCAAGAACCAAGCTCGGCGATATCTGGATTCTCGGCGAGCATCGGGTGGGATGTGGCGACAGCCGCGATGCCGAATTCTTGCAGCGGGTCATCGGCGACAAAAAACGCGTCGATGCGGCTTTCCTCGATCCTCCCTACAATGTGCGGATCGGGGGACATGCAGTGTCTGCCGGAAGCCATCGCGAGTTCGCGATGGCTTCCGGCGAGATGAACGAAGCCGAGTTCCGGTCCTTCCTGGCTGATACGCTGGGCGCCGCGGCGTCTGTCTCGCGCGACGGCGCGGTCCACTTCGTCTGCATGGACTGGCGGCACATGGACAGCGTCTCGGCGGTCGGCGCCACCGTCTATGGCGCGTGTCTAAACCTCTGCGTCTGGAACAAGTCCAATGCAGGGATGGGATCGCTTTACCGATCCAAGCACGAACTGGTTTTTGTCTATCGCGTGGGAATGCCCCCCCATCTCAATATGGTCGAACTCGGCAAACACGGCCGCAACCGCACCAATGTGTGGGATTACGCCTCGGTAAACTCCATGCGAGGCAGCCGACGGGAGGATCTTGCCCTCCATCCGACGGTCAAGCCGACAGGGCTTGTTGCCGACGCCCTCAAGGATGTCACACGGCACGGCGATCTCGTGCTTGATCTTTTTCTCGGCTCCGGAACGACGCTCATCGCCGCCGAGCGAACCGGGCGGTGCTTTCGTGGGCTCGACATCGATCCGGCCTATGTCGATGTTGCGATCGAACGCTGGTCAGCGCGGACGGGCCTCGCGCCGCGTCTGGAGAAGCCTGCATCATGAACAAGAAGTCATCCTCCCGGAAATCTCCGAATCCCGGCTGGTTTCCGAAGGGGCGCAGCGGCAATCTCAAAGGCCGCCCAACCTCCTCTCGTTCAAAGGCCTCGGCGTTCGAGGTCTTGATAGAAAAGACCCTCACAGTAGACGGCCAAGGGGGCATCCGCAAGATCACCGTGGAGGAAGCACTTCAGCAGCGGACCTATCAGGATGCACTGGCTGGCAAACGCATGGCCATGCGCGAGGTCGTAAAATGGATCATCAAGCGAGAGGCTTGGCTGGAAAAGAATGCCCCAAGGCCTTCCCGGCAGGTGATCTGGCGTGACACTGAGCACGACCCCGACAATGCGGATGCCGCCCTGCTGCTTCTCGGGATCACGACTCGGAACCCCGACCGCGCTGAGATTTGCGGCCGCGCACAGCTTCTCCTCGAGCCATGGGCTGTTCAGGCGGCGCTGCGCCGCAGGCGGGGTGGCCAACGCCTGACCGACAAGGAGTGTGATGAGATCCGACGCTGCACGCGCGATCCAAAAAGTCTGCGCTGGCCGCGGGGGACCGGCGAATGACGTCAGGCGGTCCATCGGATGACACGGAGGAGAATTTTGTCGGGTATCGCCGACCGCCGCGGACCACGCGCTTTGCCAAAGGCAAGAGTGGCAATCCGGCAGGCCGTCCCCGCGGCCGCCACCGGGAAGCTCCCTATCAGAGCGTGCTAGGCCGGATGGTGACCATCCGGGAGGGTGGAACCACGCGCCGTGTCACGGCGGCCGAGGCGTTTCTGCTCCAGCTCGCAAAGCGCGGGGTCGAAGGCGACGGAGCCGCAGCCCGTGCATCGCTTTCCCTCATCGAGGAATCCAGGTTTCGGCAAGTTGCCCTCGCTCCTCTGCACATCAGCTGGAAAGGCGCGGATCCCGGGAGCGTCACCTCTGCATTGGAGCCGCTGCGAATGGCCAGGATACTCGACCCATACCGCTCGACCGCGCGGATCGTCCTGGAACCATGGCTCGTCGAGGCCGCGCTTGCCCGTCTCCCGCAGCCACTCAGTCCCGCCGATCAACAGGTCATCGTGAAGGCCACCCGCACCCCGCACAAGGTGCGATGGCCGGCATGGTGGAGCGAGCACCCGTAAATTCCCAATCGAGCTTTGCTAAGATCCATCCCTTTTGCGTCAACCTTGTCCGTCGTCAGAACATTTGGCGCAGATGGCTGCCTGATTTAGCGGAGTGTCGGCCTCTGGTTGGTGATGTTAAGCGGCGAGCTTGCGGTGTTGCAAGCGCCTGAATTGGATTGTCTGTCGTTTGATCCTTTCGCGTTGTTCGATGATGGCAGAGGCCCTACCGAAGTAGGCGTCGGCCGGCGTGACGTTGCCGAGACTCTCGTGATAGCGGCGATGATTGTAATGTTCGACGAAGGCCTCGATCTGGTGTTCGAGATCGCCCGGCAGGAAGTAGTTTTCCAGCAGGATGCGGTTCTTGAGCGTCTGGTGCCAGCGCTCGATCTTGCCCTGGGTCTGCGGGTGAAGCGGCGCTCCGCGAACATGACTCATACCGTTGGCGCCGATCCATTCAGCGAGTTCGGCCGCGATGTAAGACGGCCCGTTGTCGCTGAGCAGCTTTGGCTTGTGCAGCACCCTGGCGCTGTCGCAGCCTGATGCCGTGAGCGCCAGTTCCAGTGTGTCGGTGACATCCTCGGCCCGCATGGTCGTGCACAGCTTCCAGGCGATGATATAGCGGGAGAAGTCGTCGAGCACGGTCGACAGATAGACCCAGCCCCAGCCGATGATCTTGAAGTAAGTGAAGTCGGTCTGCCACATCTCGTTGGGCCGCTTCGTCTTGTCCTTGAACTCGTCGGCAGCCTTGATCACCACGAATGCCGGGCTGGTGATGAGATCGTGGGCCTTGAGCAGGCGATAGACGGTGGCTTCCGAGACGAAGTAGCGCTTCTCGTCGGTGAATCGCACCGCCAATTCGCGCGGCGACAGCTCGGATTGCTCCAGCGCCAATTCGATGATCTGAGCCTGGATATTGTCGCCGATGCGGTTCCAGACCCGGCTCGGCCGGGAAGGACGATCCTCCAACGCTTCGGGCCCGCCTTTAAGGTAGCGGTCATACCAGCGGTAGAAGGTGCGCTGGGCAATGCCGAGCTGATCGAGCGTCTTCTTCGCGGGAAGATGCGACTGCTCAATCATCCTGATGATCTCGAGCTTCTCGGATGCGGGGTATCTCATTCGTCGTCGCCCCCATCCGCGATCATGCCTTTTTTGAGCAGACGGTTCTCCAGCATCAGATCGGCAACCGCCTCTTTCAAGGCACGGGTCTCACGGCGCAGGTCCTGAACTTCACCGGTCGTCGCAGCACGAGCCGTGTCGCCAGCCAGCCGCCGTTTGCCAGCTTCCAGGAATTCCTTCGACCAGGTGTAGTAGAGGCTCTGGGCTATCCCCTCCTTGCGGCACAGCTCGGCGATGCCGTCTTGGCCCCGAAGCCCATCCAGCACGATCCGGATTTTGTCCTCTGATGAAAAGTGCCGCCGCGTCGCACGGCGGATATCTTTGACTACGTGTTCGGCGGAGCGTTTGCCGCCAGTCGACTTCGTGCTCATGTTCGTTCCTTCGTCTGCGACGAGAACCGAACACTCCTTAGATCACACCATCAATTCTGTGCCATAGGCGCTGATCCCGGACAGCCGATTTCTACCATCCCGTCCCCTATGAACTCTTGTTATCTGCACATCGGCAGCGAGGAGCTGATCGACATGCGATGTTGCTCGTCGGGGCCTATGCGTTGTTTGTCTAATTTCCAATGATGAAGCCGGCAAAGTACCAAGCTCCGGCCGCGAGAAGACTGTCCGCGGCGATAACGGCAATCAGAAGCCATCCCGAGTTGCCGCGTTCGAAAGTGGTTCGAGCAAGTGGAAAAGCCAGAACGGTCCTGCGGACATGGTAGATCAACATGAGAAACTCACAAGTTTGCCTGTTAAAGACAGGCAGCCAATTGACTGCAATCAACGCGGCACATTTATTACTCCGCTTGTCTCGCTACATGACCGACTAGAGGCGTTCTCAAGGAGCGGTCTCAGTGGGAAGCGCGGGCGCAGTGGCGCGATAAGCCGGTGAAGGGAATGTGCGCGGAAAGCCGAAGGCTGGCATTTAACGCAACTGAAAGATCGTAGCGGCTAACCAGCTACTGGTTTGTGAAATAGTCGAGGTGAACCGGAGCAGGAATGTCCAAGCCGTTGGCTTCATATTCATTGATCTTGTTGCGCAATGTCCGAACCGCAATGTCGAGTGTCTTTGCTGCCCGCGTCCGATTGCCATTGCAAGAACGCAGCGTCGCGATAATGAGATCGCGTTCCACTTCAGCAACTGTTTGTCCAATCAGTAGAGTAATCAGTCCCGCTTCGCTGACTAAAGCGTTTGGAACAGCTCCATTCTCCCAAATCCAACCGATCAATATTTTCCACCTTCCATGATCGAATCAAACTTGATTCCTTGATGCGCTAGGATTGTGACGACAGGCGGGCATCTTTTACTAGGCTTTGCGCAAGTTGCGCAGTTCCGCCAACGTCTTTCTGATGGATCGTAGCCAACGCCGGGTCGATGTTTGCGCCATCATTTATAGTGGTATCGTGCGATACACGCCTGTGCGCTGCAACCACCCGCAAGTGCGTTCTAGCGAGAATGCAACCGGTGAGCGTTTGTCATGCTTTGTCTCCCCGACCAAAGTACAATGATCGACAATCGAGAACTAAGAAACAACGAACAAAAGTATTTGCTGACCGGTTAAACAACCGTGTCGCTCGCTTTACAACTAGAAGATGCCATCAGGTTCGGACAATCTTTCAAAGAGCTCTGGAAAAGAAACGATGGCGCACGATGGTCTGTGCTGCGCCTGAACCGATGAAGCAACGATATCACGCCATAGATAGAAACCATGTCGACCTTCTGGAGTTATGGAGGTCGAGCCGCCGATCGATTCATGGGAAGTCAAGCGTGCTCGCAATCGACTCAATTGACCAGCTACGCAGCTTAGGGAGCGCAAATGCCTAATCTTGATCCGCTCGAAGCTATTGCTGCTTCCGAACTTGCTTCTGCGTCCCTGTTCGCTTCGCTAGTTCCGGCGTTGATAGATTCCGGTGCTTTGTCTTCGCTCGGCGCTCGTGAGATTTACGAAAATGCTCTCCTCATGCTCGAAACGCGTCAGGGCAGCGAACCTGGCATGCAACGTGTCTATGAAGCCGCACGCGGTATCATCGAAGCGCGTTTGCGCCGGCAATAAAACCTTTTTTGCCGGGGAAGTAGTTGTAGTGATCCGCGTGTTTTAACGACAAACGGTCTGTTTGTCAGTTTTCCAAGAACAAAAGTCGACCTTGCAATTGGATGCCCGCATTTTGCTTGTCAACGGCACCTGCCGGAATCCACGTGAGTTTCGCTAAGTCTCTGTGACTAACTCCACCTATTCATCATTCCTGAACATCGCGACGGATTGGTTTCACTGAGGGCGGGGGCATTCCGGCTGCCGGGTTCCCACGAGCTTCGCCAGTGGGTCCTCAACGGCGTATTCGCACCTCGACGCTTTCATCAACGATTCAATCTACACGGCAGTCCCTGGCAGCATTCAACTCAAAACGTTCTGCGAGAGAATGTTAGTTGTCATCATGTCGTCGCAAAAACGCCCCTGCCGTTAACTAATCCAGCGCCGCGCAATCGCGCATTTCGTTCGGTATCGTCGCCCGGGGGGACCTCGATGGGGCGCGTGCCATGGGGAAACTATCGACTATCAGGAGAATATAGATGGCAGCCATTCCTCTCAGTTGGAATGACCCGATGTTTAGCAGCGTTACCAGTTCCGGCTCTGTTACCTTGAAGAATGGGGGGACACTTTCGGATAGGAGTATCACTGATACCGGCAGCGCCGCATCCGTAGTAGGCCTTGGCTCGTTCACTCTCGACGGAGTCCGTATCAATTCAGCCGAAGGCGTTCGCATCGGAGGTGGCGGCGATATCGTCATCAACAATTCGTACATTGAGACAACGGGAAAGCCGGGCGATCACGCGGACGGCATTCAAGCCTATGCCCCTGGTAGCACCGGAAATGTCACGATCACCAATACCACCATCGTATCCCACAATAGTAATGCCACCGCGGGGATGTTCGTTGCCGATGACTATAATGGAACGTTCACGTTCAACAACGTGGTGTTTCAAGGTGGTCCATTCGGCTTGCGCCTCAACGCGGATGACAAGGACCTCTCAGTCGCGCTCAAGGATGTCTATTTTGTGGGACCGTTCCAGTACGATCCGATCCTATTTCAGGAAGTGAATGCGGACATAAACATCACCCAATGGGATAATGTGCGTTACGCAACGATCGTGAACGGTGAACTCGTTCCGGGTGCTCTTATTTCGCCGCCCTTTCCGGTGGTTGGTGGTGCGACGGCGCCTACGCCCGCACCTGCGCCGACGCCGGATACGACACTAGCTGCGCCCCATATCGCTTCCTACTCGACCGACAGCGGGAAAGTCGGCGACGGAATTACCAACGACAACACCTTGACGCTGACGGGCTCAGCTCCTGCCAATACTACCGTGAATGTGTACGATGGCGCGAGCAAGGTAGGCACGGCGCAGGTGAACAGCAGCGGCCAGTGGAGCGTGACCACATCGGCACTGAGTGACGGCTTTCATAAGCTGACGGCGACGGATACTAACTCAGTCGGTAAGACCAGTGCGGCCTCGGAAGCCCTCTCCGTTACAATCGACACTTATGCGCCTACCGCACCAAAGATGGGAATCTACTCGACGAGCGGCGTTGCGGTCAGCGGCACGACAGCGAATAACGATATTATCCTGAAAGGGACCGCTGAAGCATCTACCACGGTCAAGGTTTTCGACGGTGGTAACCAGATCGGTACCGCTACAACAAACAGCAGCGGTGCCTGGAGCTTTGAGGCGACCGATCTGGCCAATGGCGGTCACAACTTTACCTCCAAGGCAATGGACGCCGCCGGCAATACCAGCTCTGCCTCCGCAGCCAGCGGGATATCGGTGTCAGCGCCAACGACAGCGCCAACGACAACTTCTGGTAAAATAATCGAGTCGGCTGGTGCGACAAGTCTCGTTGAGAGCGGTGACAAATATTATCTCAACAGTAGCAGCGGATCGGGCCCCTCGCTGAAGATTAATGGTGTGGCTTTTGTGGACGGGACAGATGGCACCTGGGCGCCAATTGGTGCGGAGAAGACGACGACGGGCTATCAGGTTGCCTGGAAGGAGGCGAGCACCGGTCTGTACACGGCCTGGAACACCGACAACAACGGCAACTACGTCTCCCATGTCAGTACCCTGACCGGCTCCACGTCGGGCGGCGTCGTCTCGGGTACGAGCTCTGGCCTTAAATCGCTTGAGACGAGCTTCCATCAGGATCTCAACGGTGACGGGCAGATCGGTGCTTCCAGTGCAGCTGCGCCGACCGTTCCTACTTCGGGCCAGACCATAGTAGGCTCGACCGGAAACGACACTTTAAAGAGCACGACTGGCGACGACTTCCTCGTTGGCAACGGCGGCGATGATACATTTGTGTTTGCCGATAATTTTGGCAATGACACCATCAAAGACTTCGATGCAGTCGGATGGAGACACGATACGATCGAGTTCAGCAAAAGCGTGTTCGATGATTTTGCAAGTGTGCAGTCACACGCGAGCCAGGTTGGTCAGGATGTTGTCATTTCCACTGGCAGCAATTCGCTAACGCTGAAGAATGCCACTCTGAGCGGTCTCGATCATTATGACTTTCACTTCGCGTAAGCGACGGATGATCTTAAACCGCTCGCGGTGAACGACAGCGTGCACATTGGAACGCGAGTTGCGTATCATTCACGCCCTTCGTTTAACTTTGCGTACACGGCTGAGTCCCGGCGCCGCTTCGGCGGCGTCGGCCAAGGCAAAATTCCAACTTAGAAGTCACGGCGCGGGAAGCACATCGCATAGATTTCCGCAGCATGGCCTGCAACATCCTAAGACCGGAGACGTCGCACATCGCGAAGCACACAGAAGTATTTGACTATCGAAACGAGCAATGGCAGGCGATCGATGATTTCTATGAAGTCTCGAGCCTTGGGCGCGTCGCCAGGATAGGTGGGCGCCTCCTTCACAGGCGGATGAAT
Source organism: Nitrobacter sp. TKz-YC01 (assembly GCF_047824785.1). Classification (GTDB taxonomy): domain Bacteria; phylum Pseudomonadota; class Alphaproteobacteria; order Rhizobiales; family Xanthobacteraceae; genus Nitrobacter. The sequence continues at coordinate 3,666,334 of NZ_CP181167.1, forward strand.
GACTTTGGGTATTTTGTTGTACGCCTGAGCTCACCTCGGAGAATCGAGGAGGTGCATCGGCTGGTTGCATTGGCATTTGTCCCTAATCCCACCGCATTCCCGGCAGCAATCCACGTCAATGGCAACCCGACGGACAACCGCCCGGTTAATCTTAAATGGTGCAGCTCTGAGTCCTATACTTTTACTCGCTCGCTCCGGCCAGGACGCAAATTCCCACAACTGACGGCACATAGCGGACTTGGAGGGAAAATTGATGACACGGCGGATAGATGCAGGTCTGCGGGTTGTGAACGGGTCTCTCGAACAATTTCACCGGTCGTAAGAGAATACATCCTCCGCTGCAGGCATTGCAGCCACAGATGGTCTGACAAGGTTCAGATCGCGATAGGGGAAACCGCCTCAGTCGTCTGCCCTAGCTGCGGCACGCGAAACTGAGGTGGTGCCGGTTTCTGAGACAGGGGCATAAGGTGGATCGCCCGATGAAAAGGACGATCCGGTATGAAGACACGCAGACGATTTACGGCTGAGTTCAAGGCCAAGGTTGCGCTTGAGGCGATCCGTGGCGAGCGGACGATTTCGGAACTGGCGACAAAGCACCAGCTTCATCCGAACCAGATTACGCAGTGGAAACGGCAGGCCATCGAGAACCTGGCCAAGACGTTCGACGACAAGGCTGCTGATGCGCAGGTCGGCCGGGAAGCCGAGGTGACCAAGCTGCACGCCAAGATTGGCCAGCTTGTCGTTGAGCGGGATTTTTTGGCCAAGGCCTTCGATCGCTGAGCCTGGATCGGAGGAGAATGATGATTGACCCCGATCACAACCGGCTCTCGATCCGCCGCCAGTGCGAACTGGTCTCGATCTCGCGGGCGTCGTTCTACCGACAGCCCGCCGGCGAGACGCCCGAGAACCTCGAACTGATGCGCACCATCGACGAGGCCTTCATGGAGACGCCCTGGTATGGCTCCCGGCAGATGGCCCGGCATCTGCGGCGTCAGGGCTGGTGCGTGGGTCGCAAGCGGGTCCGGCGGCTGATGCGCAAGATCGGTCTGTCGCCGATCTACCAGGTGCCGAGAACCAGCGAGCCGCATCCGCAGCATCGCATCTATCCCTACCTGCTGCGGCACCTGACGATCGAGCGGCCGGATCACGTTTGGTGTGCCGATGTGACCTATACACGCCGGCGTCGGGCTGGGAGAAGGGTCAGGTCGAGAACCAGGTCGGGCTGGTCCGGGAACGGTTCTTCACGCCACGGCTGCGGTTCAAAACCCTGGACGAGTTGAACGCGTGGCTTCTGGATAAGTGCATCGCCTACGCCAAGGCGCACCGACATCCAGAACTGGCCGAACAGACGGTCTGGGAGGTGTTCGAAGCCGAGCGGCCCAAGCTCGTTCCCTATGCTGGCCGGTTCGACGGATTCCACGCGGTGCCGGCATCGGTCTCGAAGACCTGCCTGGTGCGCTTCGACAACAACAAATACTCGGTCGCTGCCAGCGCCGTCGGGCGCCCGGTCGAAGTTCAAGCCTATGCCGATCGCATCGTGATCCGTCAGGACGGGCGCATCGTTGCGGAGCATCCGCGATCGTTCGGACGCGGCGAGACGACCTACAATCCCTGGCACTACGTGCCGGTGCTCGCGCGCAAACCCGGGGCCTTACGTAACGGCGCACCCTTCAAGGACTGGGTGTTGCCGGCCGCGATCGAACGGATCCGGCGCAGGCTCGCCAGCACCGACGACGGCAATCGACAGATGGTCGACATCCTCAATGCGGTGCTGACGGACGGTTTGTCGGCGGTCGAAGCCGCCTGCGCCGAGGCGATCGCTCATGGCGTTCATTCCGCTGACGTCGTTCTCAACATCCTGGCTCGCCAACGCGAACCCGCTGCACCGGCCAACATTATGACGCCGGCGGCACTGACGCTCCGCCATGCGCCGATCGCCGATTGCGCCCGTTACGACAACCTCCGGAGGACCATCTGATGGAACGAACCCAAATCTTCGACCTCATGGGTGAGCTCAAACTCTACGGAATGAGGGCTGCCTTCGACGAGATCATGGCGACGGCCGTCAAGCGCCAGCACGAACCTCAGCACATCGTCGGCGACCTGCTCAGCGCCGAGATCAACGAGAAGCAGGCGCGGTCGATCAAGTACCAGCTCACCATCGCCAAGCTGCCATTGGCCAAGGATCTCGATGACTTCCAGTTCGAAGGCACGCCGATCAATCAGACGCTCGTCAATGATCTCGCCGGCGGCGGCTTCATCGCCCAGCAGCGCAACGTCGTGCTCGTCGGCGGCACCGGCACAGGCAAAACCCACCTGGCCATCGCAATCGCCAGAAGCTGCATCCGATCCGGCGCCCGCGGTCGCTTCTACAACGTGGTCGACCTCGTCAATCGCCTCGAGATCGAGACCCGTAACGGACGTCAGGGCCGGCTTGCCGAACATCTGACCCGGATGGACTTCATCGTGCTCGACGAACTCGGATATCTGCCCTTTGCCCAATCCGGCGGCCAGTTGCTGTTCCATCTCGTCAGCCGGCTCTACGAGCGTGCTTCCGTCATCGTCACCACCAATCTCGCCTTCGGCGAATGGCCCAGCGTGTTCGGCGACGCCAAGATGACCACCGCGCTGCTCGACCGGTTGACCCACCACTGCGACATCGTCGAAACCGGTAACGACAGCTGGCGCTTCAAAAGCCGCGACGACGATCACGCCACCCGCGCTCGTCTCGTCTCCGCAATCCCGGCCAGCTCCGACGAGTCGAGCGCTACCCTCAAACCACGCCGCGCGAAGGGGTCAAAATTGGGCTCTGACTCACTTTTGGTGCAGTTTGGGGGATGTCTGGTGTTTTGATTGGAAGAGAATCAGCGCCATGCAGCAAGCACTCCACCGCTCCAGTCTGGTGCCGCGTGGGTTTGTTGTAGAGAGTGCGTACTACGAGGGTGATAAGGCCATTGTTGTGGTCCGGGCGTCCGGAAGCATTGGTCTGTGCCCATCGTGCGGAACGGTTTCGCGACGTGTCCATAGCCGCTATCGACGCCGCGTGACCGATCTTCCACTCGCGGGGCGGATCGTACAGCTCCTGGTAATCGCCCGCCGCTTCCGCTGCGATGCCATCCTGTGCGGGCGCCATATCTTCACTGAGCGCTTCGCCGAGGGGGTGTTGGCTCCATCAGCGCGACGCACGGCGAGGCTGGACTCTATCGTTCATCACCTCGGTCTGGCGCTTGGTGGTCGACCAGCGGCAGGCTTCGCAAAACGGCTGATGCTGCCGGTGAGCAAAGACACGCTCCTGCGCGTGGTCCGACGCCGTAGCCGTCCGCCGGCCGACCCGCTCAGGGTTATCGGCATCGATGATTGGGCCTGGCGGCGCAATCACCGGTACGCCAGCATCATCTGCAACCTGGAAAAGCACCGGATTGTCACCCTGCTGCCGGATCGGGAATCCGCAACCGCCCAGGCGTGGCTCGCTGCTCATCCCACGATCGCGATCGTCGCCCGTGACCGTGGTGGAGGATATGGCGAAGCCGCAGCAAAGGCTTTGCCGCACGCGGTACAGGTGGCAGATCGTTGGCATCTGATGGAGAACGCCAGTCGAGCCTTCCTCGACGCCGTCCGCAAATCGATGCGACAGATCCGCACCGTCATTGGTGCGACCACGATCGATCCCAAGCTGCTCACAGCCGCCGAGCGCCTCCAATATGAGGGCTATCTGCGCCGCGAGGAGATCGATGCGGCCATCCTGACTTTGTCGAAGAACGGCAAATCGATCAAGCAGATGGTGCGCCTGACTGGCCATAGCAGGAAGCTGGTACGGCAGGTGATCCGCGGCGAGCGCAATGATGTCTTCCGGACTCGACAAAGTTCGTTGGACCTGCATTTGGCATGGCTCGACGATCAGTGGGCGTCCGGCTCTCGAAACGGAGCTGAACTTTGGCGCCGCCTGAAGGCGCGAGGCTTCCGAGGCTCGCTTCGCGTCATCAGCGAGTGGGCAGCCCGCAGACGACGGGCTGAAAGGGCCGACGCGCAAAGCCTTCAGCGGATTCCGTCAGCCAGAACGATCGCGCGCCTTATGACGATCGGGCGGGACTTGTTGACGAAAGCGGAAACCGTCACGATCGCAGCGATCGAGGCTGGCGTACCGACCTTGGTTGAGGCCCGCGACCTCATCGCCGAATTCCACGCGATGATCCGGCGCAAGGCTGAGGAAGGGCTCATTCCATGGATCGAGCGCGCCCGCATCAGTCTCGTCGCCTCGTTCGCGAGCGGCGTCGTCAGGGATGAAGCGGCGGTTCGGGCGGCAATCACTTCGCCCTGGTCCAACGGACAGACCGAAGGCCAAATCACACGCCTCAAGCTCGTCAGACGTCAGATGTATGGCCGCGGCAACATCGATCTCCTTCAGGCCAGACTAATCGGCGCAGAATAATTCGAGCTGCACCAAAGCTGCGACAGAGCCAATATTGCAGGCCGAATGACACTGGCGCATCGAACGCGATTATCAGGAACTCAAGCAGGAGGTCGGGCTCGGCCACTTCGAGGGACGCGGCTGGCGCGGCTTTCATCATCATGCAACGATGTGCATCGCGGCCTACGGATTTTTGATCTCCGAGCGGGAGATGATTCCCCCCTCAGGCGCTCGGCGCGCCCGGCCGATTCCGTTCACTCACCTTCCCACGGATTACAGACCCCGCGGATCTGCCATTGCGGACCCAACGTCATGTTCCAAATTCGATCGCGACGATGCGACGGCGGCTCGAACAAGGGCTCGTTCGAACATTGTTGAGATGTCCTTGTTGCGCAATCAGGTTCGCCCACTCCACAAACCATCGCTTGTGACGCAGTAAGACTAGGCGCATGTCGTGCAGAACACTCCAGTCTGTATTTTTGCGTTGATCGCGTTTACCGCTTCGCGTTTCTCTTCGAACATATGCCATCGCTTAGACGTCTGTCGCACCCTTATCGTGCGGTTCAACAGCGCCTTGACAGGCGCTGCAGGCGACCCTGGGCTATTCCAGCAAGTCGCCGGCGATCACCGCCGCCATCGGCGCGACCGCTGACAACCTGCTCGGACCTGCTGGCTCGCCGACCGACGCGACCGTTGCCGGCGCTGCCGCTAGCGGTAAGGACAGCAACGCCATCACCGGCGCGACTGCGTTGTCCGATGCCGCGCTGAGCGACTCCATCGCAACCGACTTTGCCGCGACGATACGATCACGGTTAACGGTCAGACGCTGACTTTCGTGGTCTCCGGTGCTTCTGGGGCGAACCAGATCGATGTCACCAATACCGTCACCGCCTTGCTCAGCAAGATCGACACTTTGTCGGGCGGTTCGGGTTCTGCTGTCGCCGCCAGCGCGGTGACCCTGCATACCGGCACGGCATCGAATCTCACCATCACGAGCTCGAACGCAGCAGCGTTCAATTCGTTGGGCTTCACCGGCGGTGGCGTCACCCAAGCCCGCACCCCCGGCACACCGGCCGTGCTCGGTGCAAGACGTGACGATCGCCGCGACCGACGGTGGCACCGCGACCAGCATCACCTTCGGCATCGGCAGCGGCCAGGTTTCAGCCCTCGATTCCGGCACACTGCGCTCGCAGGCTTCGACGAGAAGAACCGCTCCAGTAGCCGGGAATGATCGTCTAGCTAATTTTCAGCATTCAAGAGCGGCTTAGCAAAGCAAGACGGCACCTGTTTCAGCGGTTCCGTTAAGGCGCCTTCTGTGGCGATAAATCCCTGCGAAGGCCCATTGGACAGGGCGGGTGGGAAGCGTTACGGAACGAGCTTTTCCAATGCGTCGTCGGTTTTGTCCGCGCACCTGCGATGCATGCTGATCATTTGCTGCGCGTACACGCTCGTCCATTGAATCGAGTGCTAGTTTCCGAGTATGTCAGACCCGCGCCGTCCGCAGCCGCAGGGCATTACCCACGACACTGACGGAAGAAAGAGCCATCGCCGCAGCCGCCACAATCGGCGAGAGCAGGAGACCGAAGGTCGGATAGAGCACGCCAGCCGCGATCGGAATGCCCGCGGCGTTGTAAGCGAAGGCGAAGAACAGGTTCTGCCTGATGTTGCTCATGGTCGCGCGCGATAACCGCCGCGCCCGAACGATGCCGGTGAGGTCACCTTTTAGCAGCGTGACGCCGGCACTTTCCATTGCGACGTCGGTCCCAGTACCCATCGCAATCCCGACCTCGGCCGTCGCCAGCGCCGGCGCATCGTTCACCCCATCACCCGCCATCGCTACGATCCGGCCCTGCTTCTGGAGCCTCGCGACAACCGCGCTCTTCTGATCGGGCAAAACTTCGGCTTCCACGTCGGCAATGCCTAGTTGCCGCGCCACCGCCTGGGCGGTGGTGCGGTTGTCACCGGTGAGCATGATCACCTTCACGCCGTCGGCAGACAGCTTGCGCAGCGCCTCCGCCGTGGAGCTCTTGACGGGATCGGCAATTGCCATGATGCCCGCGAGCTGGCGGTTCACCGCCATGTTGATGACGGTGGCGCCTTCCCCGCGTTGACGTTCCGCCTCGGCTTCCATGGCGGAGGTGTCAATTCCCTGAGAGCGCAAGAAGCCGGCATTCCCGACCAGCACTCTCTTGCCCTCGACCGTCCCGAGTGCACCTTTACCCACGGGCGAGTCGAAGTCCTGGACGTCGGCGGTCTGGATGCCCCGATCCTTGGACTCGTTCACGATCGCGTCGGCGAGCGGATGTTCGCTAGCGCGTTCGACGCTGGCGGCAAGCCGCAGCACCTCGGCCTCGGTGTAATCCTGGGCGGCTTTCACGGCGATGACCTTGGGTCTGCCCTCGGTCAACGTGCCCGTTTTGTCGATGACGAGGGTATCGATGCGCTCCATGCGTTCGAGCGCTTCGGCGTTCTTGATCAGAACGCCGGCGTGGGCCCCACGTCCCACGCCGACCATGATCGACATGGGGGTGGCCAGACCGAGCGCGCAGGGGCAGGCGATGATGAGGACGCTGACGGCGGCGACGAGACCGAATGCGAAGCGTGGCTCAGGACCAAAGGCCGCCCAGACAGCAAAGGCCGCGACCGCGACCACGATGACCGCCGGCACGAACCAGCCTGCGACCTGGTCGGCGAGACGCTGGATGGGCGCGCGGGAGCGTTGCGCCTGCGCGACCATCTGCACGATCTGAGACAGCATAGTGTCGGCGCCGACCTTTTCGGCGCGCATGAGGAAGCCACCGGAACGGTTAAGCGTACCGGCAATGACATTCCCGCCGACCTCCTTGCTGACCGGCATAGATTCGCCCGTCACCATGGATTCATCGAGCGACGAGCGCCCCTCGGTGATTTCGCCATCAACCGGCACCTTTTCGCCTGGCCGAACGCGAAGCCGATCACCGACCTGCAGGGCTGCGATCTCTACCTCTTCGTCAGTCCCGTCGGCCCGGATCCGACGGGCCGTCTTGGGCGCGAGGTCTAGCAGCGCTTTGATCGCGCCCGAGGTCGCCTCTCGCGCCCTGAGTTCGAGGACTTGGCCAAGGAGGACCAGTACGGTGATCACCGCGGCCGCCTCAAAGTAAACGGCAACGGCGCCGTCATGAGCCCTGAAAGTGGCCGGGAAGACACCGGGCGCGACGGTGGCGACGATGCTGTAGACCCAGGCGACACCGGTGCCCATGGCGATCAGCGTAAACATGTTGAGGTTGCGGGTCATCAACGACTGCCAGCCGCGCACGAAGAATGGCCAGCCTGCCCAAATCACCACAGGCGTCGCCAGAACCAACTGAACCCAGTTCGACAGAGTTTGGTCGATCCATTCGTGGCCACCCACGAGATGACCGCCCATCTCGAGGATCACAACGGGCACTGAGAGCACGAGACCGACCCAGAAGCGGCGGGTCATGTCGATCAGTTCCGGATTGGGGCCGGTCTCCGCGGTCGCAAGCTCGGGTTCGAGCCCCATGCCGCAGATGGGGCAATTGCCAGGTCCGACCTGTCGGATCTGAGGGTGCATCGGACATGTATAGATGGTGCCTTCCGGCACGTGTGCGGGCGGTTGTTGCTGCGCGTTTCCGTTGATGTACTTGGCCGGATCAGCTTCGAATTTCGTGCGGCAGCGTTCCGAACAGAAATAGTAAGTTTGTCCGCTGTGCTCGAGCTTGTAGCGAGCCGTCGCTGGTTCGACCTTCATGCCGCAGACCGGATCAACCGCGCTCGCTGCGGCATGATGATGATGAGTATGCCCGGCATCGTCGTCCCCGGCCGAATGCGAATGCCCGCAGCAGCTTCCACGAGCCTCTTCGGATTTGTTGTGCTGCTCGTCCATTGCGACTCCATATCATCTCTTGCGGAATGTACCCTATGGGGGTATATACGAGCCATGAGGAACGACATCAAGGCTTCGTGCCAGAAACGCTTGAACCGCATCGAAGGCCAAGTTCGCGGGCTGGCGAAAATGGTCGATGAGGACCGGTACTGCATCGATATCGTCACGCAGATCTCAGCGGTCCGTTCTGCCCTCCGGCAGGTGGAAGAACAGATCCTTAAAGATCACGTGGCCCACTGCGTGGAACACGCCATCAACAGCGGCGATAAGGCCGATCAGCGCCGCAAGATCGCGGAACTGATGGACGTAGTGGGGCGGGTGGATAGGTAGCGATGGCGGTGGTCACAAATACCTGAGCAGGATCAGACTGCGGTCCTCGCCGAAATATGCTATTCAAGTTAGGTCGGCTTGAAAGGTAAGTAGCCAAATGCGGCTCGTCCGCACCATCCTTGCACTCGCGGTCGCCATTTCGCTGGCGATGTTGCCGCTCGGCGCATCGGTCGCCGTCGGTCACGCAATGCCGTCGAACAACATGCAGAACGCCATGCACATGGCAGATCACGGCGACATGTCGATGGACGATTGCTGTCCGGACAACATGCAGGGAACGATGTCGCACAAGGACGGCAAGTGCGGGATGGGTTTCTGTTGCATTGGCGGAGCCTTCGCGATCGGCGACGTTCGTCCCGGTGCACTCGCGCTCTTCGCTGTCGCCGCGGCAGAGATCGCCATTCCCGCCGATCAGGTCCTGTCCTCCTGCGGCGGCAGTCCTCCCTTCCGACCTCCTCGAAGCTGATCTCGCAAAATTCGCGCGCGCACGCTTGCTGCGCAGACGACTGACGTGCGCGCTTTGGAAGCGCCACGGCGAGAGATCAATAATGAGGGCAAAACCATGTTTTCCAAATTCACGACCGCGGCTGTTGCCGCCACCCTTTCACTTGCCGCTTCTGCCGCCATGGCAGGCGCCGGCGACTACTCTTTCGAGCCGGTTAATCTGGAGATGAAGAAAGGGGACGACGTCACGCTCGCCGTCCGGCTGACCAACAAGCAGACCGGCAAGCCGGTGTCGGACGCCGTTATCTTCAAGACCCGCGTCGATATGGCTCCCGACGGTATGGCCGAGATGGAGTCGCCGGTCACACCGCTGCCCTCGAAGGAGCCGGGTGTCTACGTCTTCAAAACCGACTTGCCGATGGCCGGCCGATATCAGGTGACGCTCTCCGCGAAGGTGCAGGGCGAATCCGAGACCGTCACCGGCAAGGTGATTGTCAAGGCGACCAAGTGAGCCTGCGGGCGCTCGACGGCGCCCGCATTTCTCTTTCTCATTCACATAATGCGCTTGGGCGCGCTGGATAACGCCATGAACACGCAGCGTCTTCTGACGGCACTCGCACTCACGAGCAGTCTCGCCTTCGGTAGCTTCTGGTACTGGGCCGGCGATCACCGGTCCGTATACGCGACCACCGCGGCGGCCGCGGATCGAACTCCGCTCTATTATCGCGATCCGGACGGCGCGCCACTCTGGTCGGCAGGTCCTAAGAAGAACGACAGCGGGCGGGACTACCTGCCGGTCTACGACGACGACAAGGCCACCCCAGCCCCCCTCAAGCCGAAGCAGCAGGCGGAGGATACGTCGCGAAAGGTTATGTACTACCGCAATCCCATGGGCCTGCCGGACACGTCCCCAGTACCGAAGAAGGATTCGATGGGGATGGACTACGTTCCCGTCTACGAAGGCGACGACACCGACGACGGCAGCGTCAAACTATCGCTCGGCAAGATCCAGCGCACGGGAGTGAAGTCGGAGCCTGCCGAGCGGCTTCCGATCCGTGTCTCAATCAAGGCTCCCGGCACCATCCAGCTCGACGAGCGCCGGGTGTCGGTGATCGCGATGCGTGCCGAAAGCTTCGTACAGAAGGTCGCCAACGTGACCACTGGCACCCACGTGAAGGCGGGACAGCCGCTGATGGAGATCTACAGTGCGGCGGTTGCCTCCGCGGCGGCGGATTATCTGGCGACGATCACCTCAGATAAGGTGGGCCAGGTAGAGAAGTACAGGAGCGGGTCGCGACAACGGCTGACAAATCTGGCCGTGCCAGAGCAGGTCATCTCCGAGATCGACAAGTCTCATGTTGCGCCAGTGACCGTGCAGTGGTCGTCGCCGCGCGACGGCATCGTGCTGGAGCGCAACGCCATCGAGGGGATGCGGGCCAATCCGGGCGACGTGCTGTTCCGGATCGCTGACATCTCGGCGGTCTGGGCTTTGGTCGATGTTGCCGAACGGGATCTCGGCAGCATCGAGGTCGGCCAGCCGGTTTCGATACGCGCCCGCAGCTTCTCGGGCCGAACCTTCTCGGGAAAGATCTCTGTCATCTATCCTCAGGTGAACCGCGACACGCGCACGGCCCGCGTCCGGATCGAGCTGGACAACCCGGACTTCGCGCTGCTGCCCGACATGTACGTCGATGCCGAAATCGACACCGCGGATGGTGCGCCGGTGCTGGCGGTGCCGGAGAGCTCCGTGCTTGACACCGGCAGCCGCCAGGCCGTTCTGGTCGATAAGGGCGAGGGGCGTTTCGAACCGCGGGTAGTGAAGGTCGGCCGTCGCGGCGGCGGCTTCATCGAGATCAGAGACGGCCTTGCCGCGGGCGAGGCGGTAGTCACCTCGGCCAATTTCCTGATCGACGCGGAAAGCAATCTGAAGGCCGCGCTCAAGGGTTTCGCTGAGGCGACGCAGCAGCCGTCGAACGGCGCGTCAGACGCGATGGGAGATCATAAATGATTGCCCGCATCATCGCGTGGTCGGCCCGCAACCTGGTGCTGGTGCTGTTCGGCACGGGTTTCGCGGCCGCCGCCGGCCTGTATGCACTTGTTCATCTTCCGCTGGACGCGATCCCCGATCTCTCCGATACGCAGGTCATCGTCTACACTGAGTACCCTGGGCAGGCGCCTCAGGTCATCGAGGACCAGGTCACGTACCCGCTGACGACGGCCATGCTGACGGTGCCGAAGTCCAAGGTGGTGCGCGGCTTCTCATTTTTCGGCGTGTCGTTCGTTTACGTGATCTTCGAGGACGGCACTGATATCTACTGGGCGCGGTCGCGCGTCATGGAGTTTCTGAACGGCGCCGCCTCGAGACTTCCGGCAGGCGTCACGCCGACGATCGGCCCCGACGCGACGGGCGTCGGCTGGGTGTACCAGTACGCCGTCATGTCCAAGGAATTGAACCTGGCGGACACGCGAACGATTCAGGACTGGAACCTGAAGTTCGCCTTGGCCAAGGCGGAAGGCGTGGCCGAGGTCGCCAGCATCGGCGGCTTCGTCAAGCAGTACAACGTCGTCCTTGACCCGCAGCGGATGCGCGATCGCGGCATCAGCTTGCAGAAGATCCGCGACGCGATCCGTTCTAGCAACGCCGACGTCGGCGGCCGCACCGTCGAGCTCTCGGAGTTCGAATACGTGATCCGCGGCCGGGGGTACATCAAGAACATTAACGATCTCGGCAACATCGTGCTGAAGACCAGCAACGGCACACCGGTGCTGCTACGGGACGTAGCCCATGTCGAGCTCGGTCCGGACGAGCGACGGGGCATCGCCGAACTCAATGGCGAGGGCGAGGTCGCGAGCGGCATCGTGCTGCAACGCTTTGGCGTCAACGCTCTCGACGTCATCGAGAACGTCAAAAAGCGCTTTAAGGAGATCGCGAGCAGTCTACCGAAGTCCGTCGAGATCGTGCCGGTCTACGACCGGTCGAACCTGATCTACTCCGCCATCGACACGCTCAAGCACACGCTGTTCGAAGAAAGCATCGTCGTCGCGCTCGTCTGTATCGTGTTTCTGCTGCATGTCCGCAGCGCATTGGTCGCGATCCTCATGCTGCCGGTCGGCGTGCTGATGGCATTCGGCGCCATGAAGGTGTTGGGGGTAGGATCCAATATCATGAGCCTCGGCGGCATCGCGATCGCGATTGGTGCCATGGTTGACGCCGCCATCGTCATGATCGAGAACGCCCATAAGCACCTCGAACGGGCCAAGCCCGAAGAATCGCGGGTCCAGGTCCTGATCGACGCGGCGTCCGAGGTAGGGCCGGCGCTGTTCTTCAGCCTTTTGGTCATCACCGTGTCGTTCATGCCAATCTTCACCCTAGAATCGCAGGAAGGTCGGCTGTTCAGCCCGCTCGCGTTCACCAAGACATTCGCAATGGCCGCTGCGGCCCTGCTGTCGGTCACCCTGGTGCCGGCGCTGATGGTGATCTTTGTCCGCGGCAGGATCGTTCCGGAGCACAGGAATTTCATCAACCGCTTCCTGATTTGGATCTACCGGCCCGTGATCAAGGCCGTGCTGCAGGCGAAGACTCTGGTGATCCTCGCCGCCGTAGCGGTACTGGCTGTCACGATCTGGCCCGCACGGCAGCTCGGCACCGAATTCATGCCGACGCTCAACGAGGGCACGCTGCTGTATATGCCGACGACGCTACCCGGCATCTCTGTCACGAAGGCGGCCGAACTGTTGCAGACGCAGGATCGGATCATTAAGTCGTTCCCGGAGGTCGCCTCGGTCTATGGCAAGGCGGGACGCGCCGCGACCGCGACCGATCCGGCGCCGACTGAGATGTTCGAGACGGTGGTCAACCTGAAGCCGAAACAACAGTGGCGTCCTGGCGTGACCCTCGACGGCCTCGTCGCCGAGATGGACAAGGCGCTGCAATTCCCCGGCGTCTCCAATGCTTGGACGATGCCGATCAAGGCCCGCATCGACATGCTATCGACCGGCATCCGCACGCCGGTCGGTGTAAAAGTTATGGGCACAGATCTGGTCGAGATAGACCGTCTAGCCAAGCAGATCGAGAATGTCATCAAAGCTGTCCCTGGCACATCGTCGGCCTACGCCGAACGGGGCATCGGCGGGTACTATCTCGAGATCGCGCCAGACCGCGAGGCACTTGCCCGTTACGGGATCCTGGTCCAGGACGTCCAGGACACCATCGCGGCCGCCCTCGGTGGGCAGACGGTGACCACGACCGTAGAGGGTAGGCAGCGCTTTACGGTGAACATGCGCTACCCGCGCGATCTCAGGGACAATCCAAAGGCCATCGCCAGCGACATCCTGGTGCCGATGCCGGCAGGCGGTGCCGTGCCGCTCGGCGAAGTCGCCAAGGTCGAGCCGGCGCGGGGACCGACGTCGATCCGGACCGAGAACGGACAGCTCGCGACCTACATATACCTCGACGTCCGTGATCGGGACCTAGGCAGCTATGTCGCCGACGCTCAGCGTGCCGTCACGGAGAACATCCAATTTCCCGCCGGTTATTATGTGGTCTGGAGCGGTCAATACGAATATCTGCAGAGGGCTGCCGCTCGCTTAAAGATCGTTGTCCCCGTCACGCTCGCGGTCATCTTCCTGCTGCTGTACCTAAACTTTGGGGCAATGACTGAGACCCTGATCGTCATGCTCTCGTTGCCCTTTGCCCTGGTCGGCGGACTCTGGATGATGTGGTTGCTCGGCTTCAACCTCTCCGTCGCCGTCGCCGTCGGCTTTATCGCGCTCGCTGGCGTCGCTGCCGAGACCGGCGTCGTGATGCTCATTTATCTCGATCAAGCGCTTGCCGAGATGAAAGCTAGGCGCGACGCCCAGAGCCGAATGTTGACTCGGCAGGATCTCCACGACGCCATCATGTTGGGCGCGGTCGAGCGTGTTCGCCCCAAGATGATGACGGTGGTTGCCATCATGGCGGGCCTTCTGCCTATCATGTGGAGCACCGGCACCGGATCTGAGATTATGCAGCATATCGCGGCGCCGATGATCGGCGGGATGATCTCATCGACGCTCCTCACCCTCATCGTGATTCCGGCGATTTTTGGCGTCGCGAAGGGGCGCGGACTAGCCCGCGACGGCAAAGCCGCCGACACGCTGTCGAATGGTACTCCGCAAAACGTACCAAAGGCGGCATGAGCGAGAGTATCGAGCAAAAATAGATTTCCAGATGAGCATGACTTGCAATTGACAGGACCGGCCATGTACCTGGCGGCGGTGGTCGCCGGCCAAGGTAGGTACATGATGGGTTTGCCCGATTGCCGAACGAACCTGTTCGGGCGCGTTATCTCGTGGTTGAATTTTTCCTCGCAGCGGCCGAATGGAGCCTCACAATGAGCATATTTGGAAAGATCATGGGCGCCATCTTCGGCAGCCACGCCGAAGCTGCTACACCGACATCAAAACCCGAGACAGGCGAAGGCAATACCGCCTCTACCTCAAATGCAGCGGCCGCCGGCCTCAATGTTGATGTTGCAGCCATTCTTGACAAGGCTGTCGCCAAGAAAAGCGAACAGCTGGTCTGGCGGACTTCGATCATTGACTTGATGAAGGCACTTGATGTCGATTTCAGCCTCAGCGCTCACAAGGAACTGGCGAAGGATCTGGGCTATCCAGGCGACATGAACGACTCCGCGACGATGAACATTTGGCTGCATAAGCAAATGATGGCACAGCTGGCGGCTAACGGCGGCAAATTACCGCCCGATCTCACCCGCGCAGCTTAGCGAGGGTTCGCATCGTTATTCATTCCAACAGGAGTTCGGCAAGTGCGATCGGTACTGTGAAGTGGTTCAACGGGCAGAAGGGCTATGGGTTCATCGAGCCTGAGAGCGGCGGTAAGGACGTGTTCGTCCTGTGCCTACCGCAAATCAAATCCGAATATATTGGTGATGCAGCCCGCCCAGGATTGGTCGACAGAGAATGCGTCCGGCTGTCTCGACGGCACGTGATATCGGCGCGTCCTTGTTCAATGATAAGTGAGTGCGCGTGCCGTTGTAGTAGCTCATGTACGAGAGCAGCACGTGGCGCAGATGGCGTTCGCCGACTACCACGAGATGATCAACGCATTCCCTGCGGATCGATCCGATCAGCCGTTCAGCATACGCATTTTGCCACGGTGAGCGAGGAGACGTCGGGCGATCGCGAATACCGATGGATCGAACCCGACGCATGAATATTTCGCCGTATGCGCCGTCTCGATCCCGGACCAGGTAGCGAGGGATTTGCTCCCAGCCGCAAGCTTGAGTGAGCTGATTGGCGATCCATTCGGCCGTTGGATGCGCGGTCACCCCAAACCACAGGATCTGCCGCCGGCCGTGGCCCATGATCAGCAACCCATAGAGCAGTCGGAACGAGATTGTCGGCACCACGAACAGGTCCATCGCCACGATCCCGTCAGCATGGTTACGAAGGAACGTCTTCCATCCTTGTGACGGAGGGGCTCTCCTCCGCGCCATATACTTGGCGACGCTGGTCTGGCCGATCTCGATACCCAGCTTGAGAAGCTCACCATGGATTCGCGGCGCTCCCCACAACGGGTTGGCGAGGCTCATCTCGCGGATCAGCCGGCGAATTTCCAACGGCACTGTTGGTCGGCCGCAGCGGCGGCGCGATTTCCAGCGCCAATACGATCGGAAGCCCGCGCGGTGCCATCTTATAACCGTGTCCGGCTTAACGATCGCAAGCGCACGACAGGTCTGAGGAAACAACCGGTAAAGACCAATGAAAATCAGTCGGTCAATTGGGTTGAAAGCAAGCTTGCGAGGCGCCCCTCGCCGAAACACATTGATTTGTTGCCGCAATACCAAAATCTCGGCCTCAAGCGTAGCTCGCGACCGGAAAAGATCCGTGAACATCCGCCAGATCAGTCTGCACAGGTCCAACATCACGCAACAGCATCGCCCGATTCTCAACCAGCTACCAGCCGGATATGGTTTGCGGTAGGGACAGGCAGAAGGCCGCTGATCTACGCGATTACGCCTGACGATCGAGCCGCGCTCGTCCCGATCTGGATCGTGTCGCAGGCATATCGTTGGGCAAGAGCACCGAACGAGACCGATCATCGAACGCACCGCGGTCGGCGAGAGCGCCAGCGCCATCCGTCAGTCAGATACCCAAGAAACCGCGTCCCGGATACGCCGAACTGAAGCGGACATGTATAGACATTCCAGATCGCATGGATGAGAGCCAGCTATGGCCGTAGGTCCGCGTTCGTCAACGAGGATGGCGAACATATAGAAGCGACTTTCGGCAAAGATGTGGTCACTGAAAGCGATTGCTGCGAGGACAAGGCCAAGGCAGCTTCAGTCATTTCCATAATCATCATTTGGATAGTAAGGCTCTGGTTCAATATCAAAATACTCGGTCGGATCATTTTCCACCGTCCGCAAAACCTGATCGGCAAGACCTGCTACGCGAAGTTCTTGCGTCCCCATTAGAAGCAAGTTGCACACACCGCATTCAAATTTCCGTGGGGAAAAGATGCTCTGAATAAAAATGGATGCGTCTTCAATTTGGGCTGGCAGGTCGCCGATGTGCTTAACAGTCAGACTTCCTTTGCTCTGGCATGCAGGGCATGTTGTTTCCGTCGCCCATATCTCATTCTGTTGGAGCGCCCAACCACGTTTTGGCGCTTTCGTCTTGCGCCGGGCTTCAAGCTCTTGTGGGGTTAGCCCTGATATCATCCTGCTACAATCAGCAACCCTTTTCCTCACTTCAGCATCGATCTTTTTATCGGTTCTGGCGTTCGTCTCTCTGGCTTCCCGCGCACGTGCGGAGCCAAGAAGGTCGTCCAAGTCTCTGCCGAGAAATTTAGTGAGGATGTCCAGTGACCGGTAAAAATCGGGAAGCCACTGGCCGCTGCCGAAATCAGCATAAGCAACTTCGCCGGTGTGCAGCTGGCGGTTTCTTCGCTCCGATAGGATAAGACATGCATTTGCATCTTCTGACGTGAATTCATCCACAAAATGGACAAGGCGGGCGAAGATCGTCTTCGCAACGATCGTGCGTGGCTCTTTGGTTGGTACACCAAACGCGTACAAAATATTCGGCGCTCCATCACCTCTCGGGTCAGCAATCAGGGCCGGATGAACCTTGGCCAACGCAGCCTTTCCAAGCGCTTCAAGAGTAAATGATGCGAACAGCGGAAATTTCGTTGGATCGGGATCAGCAGCTATAGTCTGACCGGCAAATAGTTTCGCCTTTTCCCACAGGCTATCAGATGTCCATTCTTGCATGCTGCCATACCTCATAACGGATAATGCGTCGATCGTGGTCCCCACCTTCCTCAAGAGCTTCGCGGGCATGGGTAGAGCGCCAATTATCGATGATAAGTGCTGACCCAGGAGACCATCGGTGCCTAACCTGCGATTGCGAAAGTTGATGTGGGATTAGTTCGCAGCACTCATGTGCTGCCGCATTCGCTGCTGAAAGGCATAGAGGGTCCCATCGTATCGCTGATCGATCTCCAATCGATATCCGAGCCGAGACGTTGAACGTTCGACCTCCGTTGGTAAGGTACCAAGAACTTCGATCGAGCGTCCGGAGTAGCTTTGGCGGTAATAGATCAACCGTTGAAACGAATGTCCCGCGCTGAAACACATGGCTGCTCTCGTTGTGCAATATGAGAAGTCTCGGTGGGATCGGCCGGAAAGCAAAATCTGTATGATGAGGAAATCCGCCAACGCCAAAGCGGCCCGATAAAGAATTTGATCTCGCCTCGGCTTGGGTTCTTACGATCAATTCCGACCTTGTGATGCGACCAATCCGACGAAGCGCCTTGAGAAAATGCTCTAATTCGTCAGCCGCCAGATTGATCGAGGCAACGCCAAGCTCTCCGAGAGTTGAAATGATCGGTGAGATATTCAACGACCCCTCCGTCACACCGGTAGCCGCGGGCGCCAGCTTCAAACCGCCGGCTTACCACGCGGTCTTGCGGGTTCGACTGCGTTGAGGATTGAACTCGAACGGTCGCCCTGACCTTGCGCTACGAGCCGTCGAAGGTTTTCGTGCAGTTGGGCTTCGACATGATTATGGGGTTCTGCCCATAGTTCGGACAATGCGCCTACAGCCTGCTCACACTCCCAGGGCAACAGCGATCGTCCGTCGACTTGCCCGAATGGACCGTCAGTTTCCGTGAGCAAACGATCGCGCGGAATTTCGGCTGCTAGAGCCCTTCCTTTTTTTCCCGCCAACATCGCTGGGCCTACACTGAACCAGCATCCGATTTCGATAGCTCGTTTCACCTCGCGTTGAGTGCCCGAAAACCAATGAAGAACGGGTATTCCGGCGTCCGCGTTTTCAGACAAGGCGTCTAAAACGGCGGTTGCCGCCCGCCGGCTGTGGATGGAGATGATACGACCGCCGGCGACACGGCACATTTTTAGTATACCGTCGAAAACCCGTTGCTGGGTGCCCCACGAGCTTTTTAACTCAGGCGCACCATCCAGTCCTACTTCTCCGACGTACCTTGTGCGCGGAAGTAGTTCTTCGAACAACGGTAGTTCATGCTGCCGCTCCTGCGCTATCTGCGGATGTAACCCAATCGCTGTCCTAATGCGCGGGGCATCCTTCGCAAGAGCGGCGGTGCCTGACCAAGCAGAAGGTGTGGTGGTTACCGATAGAACGAATAGATCACGTTCGATGCACTCCCTCGTCGTGGCAACTGGGTCGGGATAGAGATCGAGATGGGCATGAAAATCGATCACTTGACACCGTATTTCGCGTGCAGAACGCCTAGCTCGGCTAGCCCTCGGCGTAGCATATCCTGCAAGGCGTCGCGCTCGCCGATCAGCGGCCAAGCCAGCGCATTGCCGAGCCAATTGCGGAATCCTCCGTCTTCGGTGGCGACCAAGGCCATGCCGACTGAACGGACGTCGTCGAAGCCGGCATGCTTTTCATCGTCACGACCGAGCGCCTCGAACACGTATTCGGTCGGATCCGGTTGTCCCCATGCGAGGAAAGCCGCCCTGCGTACCTGACACGGAACGCATCGACCGCAGTGGTGATAGTTGTATTTCTGGAAACGCCCGCAACTCGTCGACCTCGGCGCCAGCGTCCGGAGCAGCTGCTGATCGGCACATTCCCTCAGCATCTCTCCCTTCGTCTTTTCAGCGTAGGGAGTTCGGATCTCCACCCGTATGTCGGCAGCATTTAGCAGATCCTCAAACAACGAGAGAAATTGAGGATGGGCTGTACGCGTGCTAAGGCTGCCGACCCGGCTTCCGGTCAGCGGAGGGTTTATCGCTATGAAGCCGTTCTCGCAGACGTAGAGGGGTACGGTCGCGCCAGCTTTATAGGGCGCGAGCGTCGTCGCGACGAGTATTCCAAATGCGAGGAAGATGATCGAGCGCGCGCGCTGCGAAGTATCCTTCGGCGCCGGCACTACCGCGTTGTCATTGAGTTGTATGTGTCTCAGTCCGCCACCGATCGTACGCGCGAAATCTTCCTGCTTCTCCGTGTCTCCGCGGACGATCTTGCTGATAACGAGGGGCCGCGTTCCGGCGGTGGCGAGGTCGATCGTTCCGATCAGACTATCCAGACCGCCGGACAGCAGTGCCACGCAATCCTGCGGTGGTCGAACAACACGCGCCGGCTCGGGCGCCGCCGCTCCGCCCGGAATGAACCGCAGGTGCCATCTGTCGGTCGTGAGAAACGCAAGGGCGTCCGCGATTACCGGCGCGGCACCGTTCCAGAAGTCCGGCTCGGTCACAGCAATTTCCAGTTCGAATTCTCGCGTCCATCCGTCCGGACTTCCGGTGCGCAGTCCCGCGGCGTCGGCCACCATGACCGACATCGCGACGGAAAGCAGATCCCATGCCCGCCGGTGGGGAGCCAGACCTTCCTTTCGGATATCGTTGCGTACGGCGGCGCCTGCGCTCGCTCGATCGGGTGAGCCGGCTTGGCCGTACAGCACGACCCTGAGCGTATCGGCTTCGTGAAGCCGGCCGATTTCCCCCGGTGCGCACAGGAGCCTCATTCTTCGTATCCTTCGAAGACCTCGAACGTGTCGCGAAGAGCCGCCTGTACGACGCGTGCGACGCGTCCCGGGGAGAGGATCCGGCCCTGGTCCCTCAATTTGCGGAACGAAGCGGCGACAGTTTCCGCGATATACGCCCGCATCTGCTTCAATCGAGACATCGCGACCGTCGCGGTCGGCGCCCTTTCGAGCAAATGTTTACCGACGTCGAGTTCGAAGCGCCTGGCGACGTCAATGGCGGTGAACTTCTCGATGACGAACTCGCGTTCAACGTCCGACAGATTGAGCAGGTCTGCCTCCGGAAACTCCGTCAGCAATTGCGACATCGCGTCGTGCATCGCGGCGCGCTCCGCTTCCGCATCCTGCGTGCCGTCGACCGGCCTGACCGCCTCGATGATCGCGGTCGCGATCTCTTCGGTCGAGCGTCCGGCGAGCGCGACTGTGTCCAGCATTGCGTCGGCGGCACCCGACGCAGTCGAATACAGCGTATGGCTGAGCGAACCGGCGGTCTGGGCCGTGCTGCCGAACCGCTGGGTCGCGGTGTTCGATCCGCCGTATCCTCCCCGGACGTAGTGACCGAGCCCTCGTCTCAGATCGCGGCCGTCACCCGATCGCGCGAAGTTTCCGAGACTGGTGCGGACGCCGCCGAACCGCTTCTCGGGAGCGATGGGTGGGGGCTGTAGTCCAGGTGGGGACGCGGCCGGCGGTGCAACGGGGACCCGTGGTAATTCGCCCAGAGGCAGGCCATCGGGCACCATGTCCGGCGGCTCGTTGGGCGGCTGCGGAGGAGGCGGCACGGGATCTAGAGGCGCGGCAGGCGTCCATGGCGGTACCATCGGTACGCCCGGGCCCGGGCCATTGCTAGACTGCGACGTTCCCATTCGTCCTCGTCTTGTTGATCGCGGTCTTCACGGGCTTCGAGATATCGCCCGACGAACTCCAGGCATCGAGCAGAGATGCCGCCCACGGGCGATCGCCGATCTTCGGTACGATACTCGGCTGGATCTGCTGGTGAGGGCGGGCTTCGAGGAACGCCGCCAACCGCGGCCCCTGGACTGGATCCGCATCGGCGAGCGCGATGCAAGCAGTGAGTATGGGCGGCGCACCCCATTCCTGCTCCTTGCGGGCGCGCTCCAGCAGGCGGTCCATGATCACAGTGGTTTCTATGCGGGGGACGTGGATGAGGCGATCCTTCAACCGGGCCGACACTTCTGGATGCTCGATCATCGCCGCGAGAAGTTCGGCGCCGTCGGACGACAAGCGGTCTTCGGGGGTGATTAGCGGAGCGTGTTCGCGACTGACGTAGAGCGCGCCGCGGAGATCGACGTCGTGCAGCGGCGGCGATAGCGCCAGCCACTCGCGCACGAAATCGCCGGTCCACGGGTTCTTCATCGCGAGGTCGCAGCCGGCGGCCGCAGCCTCCTCCCAGTCCTTTAGAAACGCAGGCTTTCCTTCCGCGTCAGTCGTCACGTTCTTGACGAGCTCGGCATACGCCTTGGCGTCGCCTATGCGCTCGAACAGGAGAAGCTTGGCGAGGACCGCCTCGTCGACGCCGACGCCCTGCGCGGTGGAGATAGTCATGCGGATCGAGAGCGCGTTTAGGAAGCGTTTGATCAGCCGAGGATTGCCGACGATGCCCGACGCCGTCGTCATGAGCGAGGCCAGTCGCTCGGCGGTGTCGAGTTGACCGACGAGCGCCCCGGGCAGCACAACACCCAGAGAGTTGATGAAGGCGCGGTCCACCTTCTTGCCCTGCCATGTGCTCCTCAACTGGCGGATCACAGCAGCGCGCACCTTCTCTTTGTCGGGCTCCGGGAGTTGGCTGTTGTCGACGAACAGCAGCATCATGTAAGCGCGCACTTCCTGCGTGCCGAGTTGCGGCACGCGGATCGGAACCTGGATCAGCTTGTCGAAGTAGTTCGTGACCATCAGGTCGTTTTCGACGCCAGCGAAGTGTTTGCGCGCCGCGTGCTTGATCATGTCGTTATCCGCGGCGATGACAAACGCTGTGTTTTTAAGGAACAGGAAGAGGCGGATCGCCTCCAGCGTCGAGATTGTCGTCTCGGGCAAGCAACGATCGAGGTCGTCGATGAGGACGACGAGCGTGATGCCGAGTTCTTCGAGGGTCTGTTCAAGCGTATCGCGCAGCGCCTGGATTTCCTTCGGCGGAGACGTCTGCTCCTTGGGCTTCTAAAGCTCTCCGCCTTCCTTGGCGGCATCGCCGGCAACCTTCTTCGCCGCATCGGCGTCGCCCTTTCCGACGCCCTCGTTCCAGACCTTCTTGCCGAGCTCAAAGAACTCGCCGACGGCCCCGACCGGCGGAATGCCGAAGAAGATCGACGCCGCCGACGTCGTCGCAAGCTTCGCCACCCGCAACCACTTCACCCGCTTGGCGAGGGACGCGACCTTGTCGAGTGCCGTCTGGCGGCTCTCGGCCTCCTTCGCGAGCTTGTCGGTGATGACGTCCATCAGGGCGGCGCGCGCATCGTCGTATCCCTGGTAGAGCCAAGCGTTGAATTCGACGAAGACGTACTTGTCGAATGCCTTCTTCCCGCTCTTGTCCTCGCGGGCGGCCACGGCGGAGCGGGTGAGCCTGATCATCGACGACTTGCCGATGCCCCAGGCGCCGGACACGCCGATCGAGATCGGGCGGCCCCGCGATTGAACGATGATTTCTGCGACCGTGTCAGCCACGCCCGAAAAGTTCAAAAAGTCTCGCTCTGTTTCATTATCGGGCCACATGCCTTAGGCCCCGATAAGCGTCAGTGCTACGGCTAGCGCCGCAATTTTCCAGATATTCATGCCCCAGCCTCCCCAGACCGCGGGCATTTAAGAACAACCGGAGCGCGAGGGCAATTGTCTGCTACGCGCCTTCGCGGGTATTTGCCATCAAAGCCCGGCACACCGCAGGGAAACGACCGGCAGCGCCCCCATCGAAATGTAGCCACCTGCGGCGTGCGGTTTTTCTGCGGACAGGCCAAGGCTACCGACCATCGGCAGATACCATCCGCCTCGTTGCTTTTAGGCTAGTACGCGGCAGGAATGCCCCGGTAGGCTGGTGGCAGTCCAAGGCGGTCGCATTCGCTAGCTGCAACCGTCAAAGCTTCCGCTGCCGTCTCAAATGGACCGATCCGGGTCTGCTTATAGTTCTCGGTCGAGACGACATAGTGCCTGCCGTTCACCCGTCCGAGGCGGACGCCGCCGTTCGGTCGATATACGCGAGGTGTTGAACGCAATCTTCTATGTGCTGTCGACCGGCTGCCGATGCAAGGCGATCACCGCCGATGATGGTCAGGTGAAGCAGAAGATACATCGTCCGAAACTCGGAGCGGCAGGCGTGGTGCGCTAGACCGGTCAGCGACGCAGTTGCTGCCAATACGACTGGCTTTGCAAAATTGGAGGTCCGCGACCATGGCTAGATGCACAGCACCACGATTTGGTCATCGCACGGCGAGCGGTCGAGCTGCCTGCCCTGCATGCGGTGGTGGCGGCTACCGAAGCTACGGTGGCGGCTACTCGTCGTATTCGCCCCCGTACTACTCGCCCCCATCTCACTCCACGTCAGGGAGTAGCGGAGGCGGCCGGAGCAGTGGGGGCGGGTCTGGCGGCCGCGCAAGGCCGAGATGGTCGCCGGCCAGTTCGTCGGTGGCGTACACCCCTGTCGAGGTGCAGACACTCACGCCGATCCGCGAAGCCGTCGAGAAGCAAGCGTTTTTGGATCTTCGGGACGTCTTTCTTTGCCATGCGTGGAACGACCGGCAGGGGAGCGCCAAGGAACTACACGATCTGCTCGAGTCACGTGGCGTCAGGGTCTGGTTCAGCGAGAAGGATGTCGCCCTCGGCACGTCGCTTCTTCGCGAAATCGACAGAGGCCTGGCGAAGTCGCGAATTGGTATTGTGCTGGTGACCCCTGCACTGCTGAACCGCCTCGACGCAGAGGGAGCCATCTCTGACAAAGAGCTATCGGTACTTCTATCGCGTGACCAACTCGTCCCCATAGCGCACGGCACAACGTTCGAAGCTCTCCGCAATGTCAGCCCCATGCTCGCCTCACGAAGCGGTTTAACTGTCACTGCAACAAATACGATGGCGGACGTCGCGGCCAAGCTCGCCGAGGTGGTAACGGTGTTGGCGCAGTAGCACTATTGCCAGGTGAGGATGTGGCGCACTGTAATCGGCCTTTTGTAAATTCGTAGTGGGAGGCGGTTTGCCCATGGGGGCCTACGGCAAATAAAAAATTGGTCGGCACTGACTCAAGCAACCATGCCTTCTCTGACCGGACCCTAGTTTGCAGACGACGGTTGCTAATTGGTAGCTAGAGAGCACTGAGCCGGCAGCACATTTCGAGAAAAGCCTGCAAATAATGGCGCGCCGTGTCATTCGGCCTGCAATATTGACCCCCTGAGCCGGGGGATCGGCGTCCAAAATTGACCCCCTACAGGTTGGTCTGTTGCGCTGCCTGCTTTGTAACGAAGCAGGTGGTTGGAGATGCTGGTCGTGGAGACGATTGCGCGGATACGGCGCGAACACTTCATCAAGGGCAAGACGATCAGGGCGATCGCCCGCGACCTGAAGGTGTCCCGGAACACGGTCCGGAAGGTGCTGAGGTCGGGAGAGACCTCGTTCGAGTACGAGCGGCAGGTTCAGCCGCGGCCCAAGCTTGGACACTGGGCATCTGAGCTCGATGTGTTGCTGGCGGCGAACGCGACCAAATCCGCGCGCGAACAACTGACCTTGATCCGGATTTTCGAAGAGCTTCGCGGCCGCGGCTATGACGGTGGTTACGATGCCGTGCGGCGTTACGCCAGGCGGTGGAACAAGGAGCGCGGGCAATCGACCGCGGCGGCCTATGTTCCGTTGAGCTTTGCGGCGGGCGAAGCCTACCAGTTCGACTGGAGCCATGAGATCGTTCTCCTCAACGGCGTGACGGCGATCGTGAAGGTCGCTCATGTCCGGCTGTGCCACAGCCGCATGCTGTTCGTGCGAGCCTATCCGCGCGAGACGCAGGAGATGGTGTTCGACGCCCATGACCGGGCGTTCGCGCTGTTCAAAGGGACCTGCAGCCGCGGCATCTACGACAACATGAAGACGGCGGTGGAGACGATCTTTGTCGGCAAGGATCGCCGCTACAATCGCCGCTTCCTGCAGATGTGCAGCCACTATCTGGTTGACCCGGTTGCCTGCACGCCGGCGTCGGGCTGGGAGAAGGGCCAGGTCGAGAACCAGGTCGGACTGGTCCGGGAACGCTTCTTCACACCACGGCTGCGATTCAAAACCCTCGACGAGCTAAACGTCTGGCTGCTCGACAAATGCATCACTTACGCCAAGGCGCATCGCCATCCGGAACTGGCCGATCAGACGATCTGGGACGTGTTCGAAGCCGAGCGCCCCAAGCTCGTTCCCTATGCCGGCCGGTTCGACGGCTTCCACGCGGTGCCGGCGTCTGTCTCCAAGACCTGTTTGGTACGCTTCGACAATAACAAATACTCGGTCGCGGCCAGCGCCGTCGGACGCCCGGTCGAGGTTCAGGCCTAGGCCGACCGCATCGTAATCCGTCAGGATGGACGGATCGTGGCGGAGCATCCGCGATCCTTCGCACGCGGCGAGACGACCTACGATCCCTGGCACTATGTGCCGGTGCTCGCGCGCAAGCCCGGCGCCTTGCGTAACGGCGCTCCCTTCAAGGACTGGGTGCTGCCGGCCGCGATCGAACGGATCCGGCGCAGGCTCGCCAGCACCGACGATGGCAACCGGCAGATGGTCGACATCCTCAATGCGGTGCTGACCGATGGTCTGCCGGCCGTTGAAGCAGCCTGCGCCGAGGCGATCGCTCATGGCGTTCATTCCGCTGACGTCGTGCTCAACATCCTGGCCCGTCAACGCGAACCCGCTCCACCAGCCAACATCCTCACTCCCGCGGCGCTGATCCTGCGCCATGCGCCGATCGCCGACTGTGCCCGTTATGACAGCCTTAGGAGAACCATCTGATGGAACGTACTCAACTGTTCGACCTCATGGGTGAGTTGAAGCTCTATGGCATGAAAGCTGCCTTCGACGAGATCATGGCGACCGCCATCAAGCGCCAGCATGAACCCCAGCGCATTGTCGGCGACCTGCTCAACGCCGAGATCAATGAGAAGCAGGCCCGCTCAATCAAGTACCAGCTCACCATCGCCAAGCTGCCGCTGGCCAAGGATCTCGCCGACTTCCAGTTCGACGGCACGCCGATCAACCAGACGCTCGTCAACGACCTCGCCGGCGGCGGCTTCATCGCCCAGCAACGCAACGCCGTGCTCGTCGGCGGTACCGGCACCGGCAAGACCCACCTGGCCATCGCAATCGCCAGAAGCTGCATCCGATCCGGCGCCCGTGGCCGCTTCTACAACGTGGTCGACCTCGTCAATCGCCTCGAGATCGAGACCCGTAACGGACGTCAGGGCCGGCTTGCCGAACATCTGACCCGGATGGACTTCATCGTCCTCGACGAACTCGGATATCTGCCCTTCGCCCAGTCTGGCGGCCAACTGCTGTTCCATCTCGTCAGCCGGCTATATGAGCGCACATCGATCGTCGTCACCACCAACCTCGCGTTCGGCGAATGGCCCAGCGTGTTCGGCGACGCCAAGATGACCACCGCGCTGCTCGACCGCCTGACTCACCACTGCGACATCGTCGAGAGTGGCAACGACAGCTGGCGCTTCAAAAGCCGCGACGACGAGCACGCCACCCGCGCTCGTCTCGTCTCCGCAATCCCGGCCAGCTCCGGCGAGACGAGCGCTACCGCCAAAGCCCGGCGCGCGAAGGGGTCAAAATTGGACGCCGATACGGGGGCAAATTTGCGAACGATGGCGTAATTGCGGTCAGCGCTCGGGGCACGAGAGCTCCGTTATCGTCTACCTCTCGCAATCAAGCGATTCGGAGGAGCTGTCATGCGGCAATACGTCGGGCTAGATGTCTCGCAGAGAGAGACTGCGGTTTGCGTAGTCAATGAGACGGGTGAAGCAATTTTTGAAGGAAAGGCCAAGTCTCATCCTGGAGATCTGTCAAAGTTACTTCGTAAACATGCGCCACTGGCGGAGCGTATCGGCTTTGAGACGGGCGCAATGGCGAGCTGGCTTTGGCATGAGCTTCGTAGGGTCGAACTCCCCGTCGTTTGCATCGATGCAAGGCATGCACACGCAGCACTATCGGTCCGCATGAACAAAAGCGATCAGAACGATGCTCGGGGCCTTGCCGAACTGGTGCGGGTTGGTTGGTTTCGAGAAGTCAAAATCAAGAGTGAGAAGAGCCAGAAGGTTCGAGCTATCCTCGTGGCGCGATTCCGCCTTGTGTCCATACGCCGGGATATCGAGAACCAGGTCCGCAGTCTGATCAAGGAGTGTGGGTTGCTATTCCCTCGCGCCATTGGCCAACAGTTCCGTAACCAGGTTGGCGAGCTATTGGGCGAAGATCATCAACTCCTCAGCGTGATCGCGCCGCTCTTGTCGATTCATGAACTCATCTGCCAGCAGCAAAGCAAATTTGACGACGAGGTCCGCCGATTGGCGAAGTCGGACGAGACGACGCGTCGCCTGATGACAGTTCCTGGTGTCGGCGTGGTCACCGCCTTGACGTTCCGCCATACGATCGATGACCCGTCTCGCTTCCGATCGGCCTCGACAGTCGGCGCCTATCTCGGCCTCACACCTCGGCGCAACCAATCTGGTGAGACTGACACTAGTGGCAAGATATCCCGATGGGGCGACAGGCTCCTCCGAACGTACCTTTACGAGGCGGCGACCGTTCTGCTTTATCGAACAAAGAAATGGTCCTCCCTCAAAGCCTGGGGTATGAAACTTGCGAAGCGGATCGGCATGAAAAAGGCAAAGGTTGCTATCGCCCGCAAGATCGCTGTCATCCTCCACTGCATCTGGGTCGACGGCACATCATTCGACTGGGGCAACGCGCCGGCCTGACCTTATTTTGCAAGTTCCTGGCCCGGTCCGCCGGGCTGGCGATGTCCCGCTGGGACGGTGGTCGTGGTGACCTCGGTCAATCGGCTGGTGGCGGCTCGTCCGCACCCCGTTGCAAACGATGAGGCGCCCGATCCGGACATCATCATGAGGCGCTTGCGACCTCGGAAAGGACCATGACCCCAGCGACGGGCAACTGATCGCATTGAAACCAGGTGACAGCTAATCGGCCCACTATACGAGTTGGCTATCGATCCACCAGCCGCGCTCGCCCCGTCTGCGCAACCCAGACCTGCTCCGTCGGGCCGAGCGTTACCACTTTGCCGAATGGCTTCAAAAAGAGAGTTGACAACAACCCGCAATTAAAGGGCCGATTGACACGCCGAGCTTGCATGGGTGTCGTGGAAAACGCTGGAGCGGCAAGGCTACCGCGTGCGCTTTATCAATGCCGGGAAACTCTACGGCTATCCTTCCGAAAGCTATAACTTCAACACGCGGCTTCTGGAAATTGCTTTGAGACCGGCGCTGCGGCCTCTGGTGTGGGAGGCGGCCTACGATGCCGCCAGCTATCTCGTGCCGGTCGATCCGAACCCCCATCACAAATGGATCGGCCAGGGCGTGCGCACGGCCTTCGCCCTCTACAACAAGATCACGGCGCTTTATCCTTCCGAGCGCTGGCCCTGCACGGTCGGCGGGCTTTGGGATTTCTTCGGGCGCGCACCGGATGAGATTGCGGACGATCTGCTGGTGTGGGCGTCGGATTCCCGCATGGAGGAAGACTGGGGCATGTGCCGCCTGGTCGCGGGGCTCACTGCTTCGACCGATCAATGGAACGCCTATTCCTCGACCGTGGTGGAACGGCTGCAAGGTTTTCAGCCCGGATCAGCGGCGCGGGCCGTGACCGAGCGCAACAGCTTCGATCCCGCCGATATGAAACGGGAGAGAACCGCGCTCTTTATTATTGGGTCGGCCCGCTCCGACACGAGCCGGAATTTCGTGGGCGCGATGGCTGCGGCGGTCATCGAACGTTTTGCCGACGCGCATGGCCCGTTGCGGGCGCTGGTCATCGGTGAAGAATGGGGCCAGCTCTATGTCAGCAACTTCCCTGAAATCCTGACCCTCTACCGGCAGGGCGGGATCAATTTCCTCGGCGTGTTCCAGAACGCCGCAGCCCAGATCGAAAACCGCTACGGGCGCGAACTCGCGCGCATCTGGCGCAAGGCGGTTGCGCATACGCTCTACCGGGGGCTGCCAGATACCGAAACACTCAAAGACATCGAGCACCGCTCGGGCCGCACCTCGGTCATGGTGCGCGGATTCAACGTCAACCAGAACCAGGTGAACGGCTCCGGCGACAATCTCTCCGAACAATCAAGACCGCTGCTCCAGGTGGAAGACATCCGCCTTGCGACCGGCGGCGAAAGCGCGCTGCTGGAATCCCGCGACCAGGGGTATTTCACGGTCGATATGCCAAACTTCTGGGAACGTCCGGAAATGAACGGAATGCTGCGCGACGTGCGCGAGAAGCCCGATAAATATGCGTGGTTTGAGGCCGTACCGTCGCGCGTGACGCGCGAAGTCCTATCCTTCCCCTCCCGGTAGCCCCGACGACCACGGACCCGGGCAAATTGCATATCGGCTCTCGCCACGATGCTCAATCAAACATCCCTGTGAGAGGCGTTATCAATAGAAATAGGCACGCCGTACCGATAAATGAATGAACGACAAAATACCAATGAGCATAAGGGTCGCGATTTAACTCAAGCGCAACAGCACGTTCCCATCTGGGGGTAAGAGACCAGAATTCTGCGATATTTGGGAGAATGCGTATCGTTGCCCCCAACAGCGGTGAAGCCAGTAATATCGGCCACGCCTTAGCCGCCCTTTTGGGATTAGATCGAAACCAAGCTCGAATATCGTTCCATGCAAGTAGAAGCCACATAAACCACCCTATAGCGACAACACCCGCCAAAAAGATGATCAAACCATCGGGCTTGTAGCCGTAACCGATTAAACGCCCCACATAAGCCTTGATATGGTTCAGGTAGCTGTCACTTTGCTCCAACAATCTTTGAGTTCGATACGCATGTAGATCGTTTGCTGCATCTCGATATCCGGATTCAGAAAGTATTTTTGCGAACATTGCAAAGGGCTGCGGATTAAAATGTGTTGGCAAAGGCGGCATGGATCCAGTTTTAAGCCATTGAATTATCTTATCGCTTGGAAGGTCTAACAGAGCCACTGTCTCAGCACTCCGATTTTCCCCGATAGATGGCGAAGCAGTTACGATCTG
This sequence comes from Nitrobacter sp. TKz-YC01, assembly GCF_047824785.1. GTDB lineage: Bacteria > Pseudomonadota > Alphaproteobacteria > Rhizobiales > Xanthobacteraceae > Nitrobacter. Next base: position 3,696,664 of record NZ_CP181167.1, read on the forward strand.
AATTCTGACTCCGTCCAGTCTTGCTGGAACAGGTGACCAACCATCAAGGCTTTTCCGATCGCATTCGCCAAACGATATCCCGCAGGCGGACGTGGCAAACGTGTCGATATTTGTTCCTCGGAGTATAAGTTTACTTCCGTGCTCCCAACGGATTGGAGCGTCCGGGCTATCAATAAAAAGGCCGCGTCGAATTTGCGAATTGCTGAGGTCCACTTCAGAACCAAACCTTCCCAAAAGATACACGTCCCTCTGAATCTCAACGCTAGAGATCAGAATTTCTCGTATCGACGCATTCAGGGCGAGTGTTCCGATTCGCGAATTTACTAGTGCGAAACTCGAAAAGGCATCTTCTATTTGCTCTCTACTTGGCCAGGGAAGCAACTTGTCACGTCTCAGCAATCCGTCAGCGGGCCTTCTTTCCAAAGATACATTGGGTCGGGGCTTTGAACCAGACCAACAAACGTCATCGTCGGCGTCGCGCGGTGAAGTTAATTCCATCACGTCAACATCTACGTTACGAAACAAAAGTGGTCGTTTGATCTTTGTAAATTTAAAGTCAATAGTCTCGGTTCTAAACTCTGAGCCAATAATCTCTGCATCGACATCGACACACGCAAATCTTATCGATGAACGAAACTGTGTCTTGTAAAAATTAATCGATGATTGCGAGCGGACGCTTGAATTAAGGAAAAGAAAGTTTTCTGCCTTCGATTCGTGAAAATAAATAAAAGAGAGTGGCTTGGTGGAACCGAAGATCGCGCCTGCCACGTTAAAATCTCCACCAACATCATTGTTACTAATCGCTGCGAAACCACTTTGTATCTCCAGCGGCAAAAATGGCGTCGCTTTCCCCGTTATTTGTAGATTTGCGATATTTTTGGAAACCCCCAAGTTTAGATCTTTTTCAATTTTGTTGTCAGTCACGTGCAGCGCGTTGGCAATTTTTGCGGCGCGAATGACTAGGGAAGTCGCCTTATTATTCGAGACTTGAATAGCAGTGACGTTTGCGTGGTTGACATGGAGTTCCCCGCTGATCTTGTTACCCGATATCAAAATCTTTCCACCGCCATCGCCGCCAACCAAATACGGCAACGCGTCAGTGGAATTAGCCGCTGCGTACAGCGTCTCATCCTGATAATCAGCGCCAAAGGTCAAGCCGCCGGTAACTTCATTGCCAAAGAATGTGACTTCCCTCAATTCAGATCGAGAAAATGTCAGGGAAGACAACTCGTTCTGGAGGGCAACGAATGATCCAAGGCGCACACTTTTAATGGAGACGGAAAGTCGATTTCGGATCAGCCCGAAACTATTCGCGATTTTTGACTCGGTAACTTCTAGATGGCCAGTGGTCGAATCCTGTAAGATTAACTCATCTATATTCGAGTTCGAGATTCCAATTTGGATGGAATTAATACCACTAATCCAGACCAGCTTACTTTGAATATCTGAGAATAGAATCTCTGCGGCCTGAATTTGCAGAACGTCACTAGTTTCCGCCATTGAGAGACACGACAATTCAAAACGCTTTAACGTCTCAAGTCGGTTTACAACGGCAACAAGAAAGTTGAGGTGCTCTGTGGATAGGGTTGCCAACTGATCTTTGGAGCAGTTAGATAGGCCGCGCTGGCCACTCAAAGATATCTCGTCGCTATCGCAGGCATCCTTGACAGAATTCAGAACTTCAGAATCTGTGATGGACGCAGACGGAGTCTGTGGCTGATCAGAGTGCTTATTCGGACTGTAGCGCCGTAGTATCCTGCATATATCTGGCCGGTTTGTGGATTCTTGTATCTCTGCGTAAACGTCCTTGGTGTCAGTTTGGTGGACTCTGGCTAATTCTTTGCCGATTGCGCAGCTATTCCAAACCTCAAATGAGATGATTGCCGCGACAAGGATAGAACAATAAAAAAAGTCAGTAACAGTGAGAGACCGCGTTATGTTTATAGAGTGGTGCCGCATCGTACTTCTTACTCGCCTGAACCTTCAAAGAGGCCTCTTCTGCTACCACATTTGACAAGCAAGTTCCTACTTATTGTCTCCTATCGCCCGAGAATATGTGGTTTCCACGCTGGGATGGCCGAGCAAGCGTTGAATGAGGTTTAGCGGAGCGCCTGAGCTGATTGCGTGACGGCTGAAGCCATGATGCAGGCCTTTGCCGTTGTCCCACCCAAAAATAGTGCCGCCGTTCAGCAGCAGCTTCTTCGGATGCTCGTCTATCATGGGAAAATGGTGTGTGACAGTCAATGGATACGGAGCGGCGGGACGGCAATCAAGCATATTCATGCTTGAACTTTGGTATGGCTTTATGGTCCCGTCGGCCCAGAACTTAAGCCAGTACTGCGAATGAGATCATCCATATCAGCGGGAAGAGCGGGTTTTGCCGCTGCCGTTTCGTGCGCCAAGTCGGAATCCGTCTTTGGTATGTCACGGTCGAGCTTCGCGCGCACGGTGTCCGGCATGTCTTCTGCAAGGCCGGCCTTGAGGTTCTCCAGCTCTTCATGTGTGATTTCGCCTTTGTCGAGGCGCTCACGGGCTTCGTCGAGCTTTGCCTGGCACGTCAAAAGCTGCTCGCGTTCTTGCGCCAATCGGGCTCCTTCATCGACCACCCCTTTGAATTCTTCCCACCGTGGTTTCTTATCGTCTATCTCGTTCGGGTCGATCGTCTCCGCCGACAATGCTTGGCCGTTCTCATCAAAAACGCGAAGGCCATCTTTTGTCTTGAATACTTTTCGGCCATCGGGAAGAACATAAGCGTTCTCAAGCAGCGCATCGATGCGCTCGCGCGCCACTTCAAGGGCCTCACGGTTCTCCATCAACGCTTCGACAGTTTTCGTATCATACTCGTCAAGCTCGACACGGAATGCCGCGATCTCTTCCGAGGTCGCCAAAACAGTTTCCACCACCGCCATGAACTCGTTATCGCGGCGTTCGCCTTCAAGTCTTTCTGTTTTGCGCCGCTCTCGTTCCCGCTCGTCAAGCCGAGCCATCTTTTCGGCGTGCAGGATGTCCTCGCGCCTGGCTGCGGCGGCTGCGAATTCTTCCTTCCACGAGCGCGGGAGAATAACCTGCATCACTCACCGCACTTCTGTTTCGTCAAAACGTCGATGACGGAGCCCGGTGGGTAGGTCGGGTATTTGTCGAACGCGTCGAAAATGACGCTCATAGTGCCTTTGTTCCCGTACAGAAAATCGTAGATGCACTCCATTCCGGCCTTTTTCTTTCCGTCCTTCATGTATCGGGCAACGGCGAGCCCTTCGACAACCCCCGCAATGTAGGATGTGCGTTGGTCGCTGTTCATTTCTTTCATGACTTTTTCTGCCGTGAACTGCGTTCCCGCCGCATTCGCGGGTGCGGGGGACAGAAAAGATGAAATGAAAATTGCGGTGCTTGCGCCCATGATGATCGGGCTGCATCCCTTGATCTTGACGCTCAAAATCGACCCTTTTCGTTATATTTGAAACGGGCCGACCATATCTGCTAAGATATTATAGAAATTAGGGATTTTCCGCCATGGTCTACGTTGGGGAAACATGGCCGGAAATGCAAAAGCGAAAGGGGTCGATTGTGTGAATGCCCTGATTTCCAATAAGAAACTGAAATTGCATGAAAAAGATAGCTTACATCCGTGTTTCAACGCCCGAGCAGCGTCATGATCGGCAGATCGAGGGGCTCCGCGAAATTTGCGACGAACTCCATATCGAAACGCAATCGGCCTGTAGCACGAAGCGTCCCATCTATAATGAGGTTCTGAAACGGCTGAAATCCGGCGACATGCTGGTGGTCTGGGATTTGGACAGGGCATTCCGCTCTGTCGTTGATGCCCTGACAGAAGCGGAAAAACTGCGTGCGCGCGGCGTTCATTTCCAGATCGCCAACCTGAATATCGACACGTCCACGCCTGCCGGGATTTTCGTCTACACCATGCTGTCGGCCCTGGCAGAGTTCGAGCGCCGCACGCTCTCGCAGCGGACAAAGGAAGGCATGGCCGTCGCCCGCAAGAAGGGCTCCCGCATCGGCAGGCCGCGCGTTCTCACGGATGAACAATTGCAGGAGGCGCGCCAGCGCATCGAGGTTGGCGGTATGACGACCGCCAGCGTCGCCCGCGAGATGGACGTGCCGCAATGGACACTCAGCCGTTCCCTGCGGCGGCAGGCCGAAACTGAAACGGTGCAATGAAGATAAAGAGCGATGGGGTTACGGGGATCGCGCAATCTTCCCGTGCCGGATGCCGCAAACGGAATGGCGGTCGTGGGTCGAGGGACGCGAAAGTCCTCGTCAGGGTTTCCAAGGGGCAGGAACGCCCTATGGTCGCAAGGGCCAAGGGAAGGCCGATGCCTTCCTTGTCATGGGGGGTCGGGGTAGCCTGAAGGCTTCCCGACTGGTGATGCAACGGCCAAACGGTGCGAGTGCTCAACCGGCGATACGGTTGAATGTCCGCGAATCGGGTATGCTCTACGCATGGAATTCATTCATCAGCCAGCAAGAGCAAACCGCCTCGGCGACTTCCTGATTGATAATCTTCAGAAGTCCTGGCCAGTTTTTCGTGCTGCGATAGCTTTTGTAAAGCAGTCAGGTACCCGTCATGTAGTTGGTCCACTTGCGGCATTCTCAAAAGCAGGCAAAAGTGACCTTATTGTAGGCATTGACCATCGCGGTACATCGAAAGAAGGACTTGATGACCTCCTGGTCGGTGTTGGTACCTCAGGCCGTGTGGTTGTGTTTCACAATCCGATTGCATCAACATTCCATCCGAAAGTTTACCTGTTTCGCTCAGATGCCAAGGCCGAAGTATTGGTCGGCTCAGGCAACCTGACTGAGGGTGGGATTTTTACCAACTATGAGGCATCGGTTCATCTCAATCTCGATCTGTCGGTTGCAGACGATGTCACTATGCTTCAATCCATAGAGACCGTGCTTGATGAATGGGGAAACACAAGTACTGGAACGGCTAGGGTTCTGGATAGTGCGTTTCTGACGACGCTCGTCGCCCGTGGCTATGTCCCAGTCGAAGCGTTGACGGCATCTGAGCGCGATGATGCGGCTACGGACGGCGAGACCGCCGACGGCGGCGAAACAACTGAAAGCACCGAAGTGCTGGAGGCATTGTTCTCAGCCCGGAGTGTCGCACACGCCCCATCTGTTGCATGGCCTCGAAAATCTCCGCCACAGGTTTCGGGCACTACGGCAACAACCAGCGCCGCGACGATTGCAGCCTCAGCAGTGGCCATGCCCAACAAAGGGTTCGTGATGACTCTTCAGCGGACCGATGTCGGCACCGGACAGGTCACGCCCGGCACGTCGCGAAGGTCGCCTGAGATTTTTGTTCCGCTCAGCGCGCGGGAGAATGATCCCGACTTTTGGGGATGGCCAAGCAAGTTCACGCCGGATACGGCCAAACCCGGTAAATTCGACCGGTTCGGCGTTCGAATGCGCGTCGGCACAGAGATCGCCAACGTCAACATGATGACATGGCCGGACAAGCATGATTGCCAAGACCTACGCCGTCGCACAAGAAGGAGCCGCCATATTTGTTGGCGCGCTTGATCAGCGAGCCATACCCGTCGCGCTGATATTTGGCGAGAACTGGATAAATTCGGGACGTGTTTTGCTCCCACTCGGTCGCGGTTTCTTCGTGACCGGAAAAATATTGCTGCAGGGAACGCGTGTAGATGTCGAACGGTAGGTATAAGTGTGTATGGCGTTCGATTGCCTTCAAAATATTGATCGAAACGTCCTCGGCCTCTTCCCAGTGCTCCTCATACCATTCCTGGAGGACTGCAACGGGCGTACCAGTGATCTGGACATTCAACTCAATGTTCTGAGTCATGCCAGGGTGCGTGAAATTGGAGGAGCCGACCAGAGCTGAGGAGCCGACAACATCCATGCGCCCGTGGGTTATGTATGCTTTGGCGTGAAACTTGTCATTCCGGTAAACTCGGCATTCGATCTTGCGCGATCTGATAGCGTCGACGATCGCGGGAACGCCCGCCAGAAAATGGTTTTTCTCCTTCTCCTGCTCGATACTCTGGTCCAAACGGTCGGCGATAGTCCTGAGGCCGGATTCAAAAGCTTTCCTCGTTCGCTTGGAAACCTCATCCCCCATGAGAATGCGAATCTTGTCGACCTTCTGCCACTCCTGGCCCAGACCAAGGATCGCGCCGATCTCAAAATAGCCGGTGGCAATGTCGATCGCCTTTGATATCTGGCACCAGTCATGGAGATACCGAAGCGCCTTCCAGTCATCGGCGCTGTTGTCGACGATGAATAATTCGCTGCCTACCCTGTAGCTTTCCCTCTTCGGCATCCTTAGTCCTCCTCGCCAAAAGATGTTGGCGCAAGCCGACCGCCTTGGCCCATTGGTTTGAATTTCATCCGGGCATCCGAAGCGCAAACCAGTTTCTCGGCATCCGCAACGGAATACCGCCTGCTCAGCTCATGTGCGAATAGCTTGGATTGGTAGTCAGCTATCACTCCCGTTGCCCCCTTTGCGACCACAGAGCACGACCACGCGCTGCGAGGCTCGATGGTCCAAGGCTTCCGTTCAGCGCCCAAGAGCGTTCGTAACGCTTCGTGCGCCGTCCTGTCCGCATAAACCGACGAAGGATTGCTCAAGGAATGCGCCATCTCCGACGGCAAATTGGGAAAGGAATAAAGGTTCAAAGCCGGTGCAGCGTAAGCCGACCGGCTTTGAAACGAGCTTAATGTATTTGCGTGCGTACTCGAAAAGCTTGCCACTCGGCCCAGCCCATTGCTTCAGAAAGGACGTCGGCACGAAATGATGATCCTTGGGTAAATCATGTTCATGTCGGCCATTCGGCCCTTAAGCGTATCGCTAGCTTGCGATGATCCCTTGGGTGTGGGTCGCGGTCTTCAGAATGGCGGGCAGCTTGCCGATGATAAGCTCGGCGGAGGTATAGCCCAGCGAGCGGGTCCCCTTTTGAATATTGGGATAGGAATCGAACTTCTTCTCGTTATAGTCCGGCTTGAAGAGATGAATTAGCTTGGCTTCGACCTCTGATGTCAATTCCGGGGATTTGAGATTGATCTTGCAGGTCAGATAATCTTTGATTTCTGCCTCGGTATCCAGGGGGTGCTCGATCGGCTTCACGCCCGCCGGCACCGCAAAATCGAAAACCGAGAAAACATTCGCCTCGGTGACGCCTTCAATATCCAGCATCAACAGCGCGATCTCAAACGGCGCCCGGTTATTCGGGTTGGCCGTGGCGAAGGTTGGCTCAAGGGTTAGGATCTTCTGCATCTTTTCATGACCCGTCAGGCGATCCCACACCGATTGTGAAAACGCCTTGCCTATATAGTGCACGGTGTAGGTCAGATAGGGCTCGACATCGCCCTCACAATGCAGCGGAAGGCCGTTCACCAAGGCTTCGTAGAGCAGCTTTTGCGGTGTTTCCCAGACGACGAACGTGCCATCTAGCTTCTGGGCTTTAAACGCCGCCACATCGTTCAGCGGTGGCATCTCGTCGCGTATCTTTTTGTAGAATTGAAATTCGATATCGCAGCTCTCGCCCGGCTTGAATAATTTGCATTCCTCCAGGTCAAGCATGCAATGGAGCGGCGGGTTGACGGTATCGACAATATCGAACTGAATCTGGAGGCCGTTGGGGACAACGTTGTTGAACATCATCAGCGGCCGTTGAAGGATGAAATAAATCGTGCAGCCTTCAATGATGCGCTGGACTACTTCCTCGGTCTTCAGGAACTCGAACTCGTAGGCGCTCACGATCGGATAGCGCGTGGTGGCAGCGATCTGGATGTTCTTGATGCCGGTGACTTTCTCGTCCACGCCGCGATCCTAATGCTGGTGCCGCCTCACGAGTGGTGGCTTGGAGAGTTGCGGACGTTTCACAAGATTGTTTTCTCGTACGATCCGGGCTTGCCCGCAAGAATAAAGTTTAAGGTTAGATGGAGTGCTTGCGCAACAATTCTCAAGGTTGGATGATCGATGGCTCGTGACCTGCTCCTCGATTTACCCTCGTTTATAGTGGACGCTGTTCAGGGTTTGGAGCGCTCCCCGAATCTAGGCCAGCCAGCGCTGGAATTTTCAGGGGTTAAAAGACCCAGCCGCTTCATCTCCGAGGGCATTAGCCCAGCGCACTCCGTTCGCCAATTGTAGACGGTTGCTTCGCTGATCCCCGCCTTGCGACAGACATCAGCAACCGCTGCACCGTCTTCGGCCTGCTTCAAAACAAATGCGATCTGCTCCTTTGAAAAACTTCGATGCCTTCGTGGAACTCTCCTTGCCCCCGTCAGGCGCAAGTGCGTGTATAAGGTGCGGCCCATCGTCATCCAAACCCCTGCCGCGGCGACCAGATGCGCGAACCCGGCCGTTCGATGCGCGGCAGCCGGCCGAGCAATGCCAAGCCATCGCGGAACTGCGCGACCGGATATCGCGCACCGTCGTCATGCCCGGGCCGTTCGGGATCGGTGAAAAGGCCGGAAAGCGCGATGACCGGTAGTTCGAGCGTCGCGGGCATTTGCTCGCGTCCACCGTCGATCATCGCGGACAGCGTCGAAAGAAAAGAATTCGCGGCCCATTCTTCCATGGCGAAGACGTTGTCGAGACCTATGCGCCGCGCTTCCAGCAAGCGTTCGAAATCCTCCCATGCCCAGAACGGCCCTTCGTCAGGCCGTGTCCAAGGCCGCACGAACGGCAAGAGCGCTTCCAGCGCCACCCAGAACCGTTGCCCGCCTTGTTGCACCGTGACGAAGGGGGCCACGAGATCGTCTGCGGGCGGCGGGCCACCGTTCCGTAGCCAATCGATCCATGCGACGATGCGCGAAGCTCCCATGAGGAGGAAATTCGAACGGTGCGAGGCGAGCGCGAGTGACGTGGCGACAGGTGCAAGGCCACGGGCCGCCGCCGCAGGCGGCGCGGCCTTCTTCCTGCTATTGGTTATCTTGGTCTCTGTGACGTGCAGGAAGGTATCATGCGTGGTCGGGTGAGAGCCGAACGCCACCGAATAGCCATGCACGGCTTTGCCGTGCGGGCATACACTCCCTATATGCGGCTTCACTTGCCGTCGATACTTGGCAGAGGACTCGCAGCGCATGCGGCCATCGGTAACAGCCTGAGCAAAGGACCCGTGCGCCTCAGCCAGCACCACGCCATGCGCGGATACGGCACCACCCCCATAGATAAAGTCGGCATGGGGCTCGAGGCTGGCGGAGAGGCACACCGCGTTATCCCGCCACGTATAGCCGAGCGTGTTCATCAGGAGATCGGTGACGCCCGCGCCAACGCGCCCGGCGAAACCGGAGCGCTCCGCGTCGGCGAGTGCGGTCACTTCCGGCGCAAGGGCAAAGGCCGCACCGTCCTGAACCAGGTATTCCACTTCAAGGAGCTGCATCCTTGCCCATCGCTCCAGCATCGCGTCCGGCGCGTGGCGCAAGGTGAGCGCCCTCGCCATCGAAGCCGCTAGCGCCTCCGGACGAAAGGCGATGTGCGTGGGCACGGGTGGCGCGACGAAGCCGGCTGACACCGGGCTTGGCGTGTGCGGGCGCAAATGATGCCCCGACCGGGTGACGGTTTTTTCCGCGCGCCAGAGAGCGCGCGCTGGCGCGGTCGCCACAATCGTCAAGGAAGCCCCCCAAAAAAACCGATCAATCCTGGCATGCTATCACGGCGCGTCGATCAGACGCTTCGCTCTCGAGGCTTTTTAGCACAACCGCTGCCCGCCATCCGAGTCGTGTTGGACCTTATCAGCATGAATAACAAAAAGTAGAAATGCGCGGCAGGCAGCGGCACGACGGTCCTGGGCAGGACTGGTGATTGGTGTCGGCCGGCGCGCCGTTTATGTGGCAGTCCTGTTGGCCTTGCTCGGCGCAACCCTCACGTTGTCGTCGTTCACAAGCACTGACACGCTTTGTCTATGTTTTATCTAAGATCACCCTTATTTCGCGTGGGTATAACGATGGAGCGAGATCGAAAAGCGAACGCGCTGAACGCAACTATATGTTTCGCATACGAAAGACTTGTGCTCTTAAAATCTTACAAAAGGTTCGACTTTTGAGTGACCTGATAGGGCACCTGATGCAAGAGCTATCGGATTGCTGGAGCGAGCCACGGCGGCGATCGAGCCGGGCTATTTCCGGCTCACCATACATGGCGGCGATCCGGTCCATCGGGAGCGCGTCTATTTAGATGCGAAAAATCTGTCCGGATGGCTGCGCCTTTTGCCTGAATGGGGAAGTCGATAAGGCGGCGCATCCTATCTTAGGGTCCGGACTCATATCTGACCCCCGGTCAGCAAGAACGCGACGGGACGACACTCCGCGTCGGTCAGAACATGGATCTTCGTGGTCCGCCCGCCGCGCGATCGGCCGATGGCCTGCTGATGTTCCCCCGTTGCCGCCAGTTGCGCAAAGATGCGCGTTCACGGCCGAGCTATCGATCAGGACCTGCGCAGGAGGTCCACCGGCGGAGAGGCTGGTGCGAGCCTTTCCTAGCTCCCCGATATATGCGCGCCAACCGTCCGCCGATTGGATGCCGCCAGTGCCTCGGCGCTGAACCGGATCCGGCGCGCCTAACTGGCAGCAGGCATCATGCGGCGTCGGCGCAATCCTTCACAGCCTGAAACAGCGACACTAGATGATGTCCCGACATATCGAGGATCGGCTCGAACATGAAGGAATTCAGGTGAATGTTCTCAGGCGTCATCAGCGCCACTCTTTTGACCGCAGTGAGGATGACCCCGTCGCACGTTCCCGACTTCTCGTACTTGCGGATCAGCTTTCCGGTCTGGTTCTTCCCGATTGATTTGACGTAATCCGGATCGTTGATCTTCTTTATTAGGACCTCTTCGGCCAGCAGGCGAATGCCAATCGCAAGGGCAATCTTCTGTTCAAGCGACAGGTCGTCGTCTCCACGCTTGCAGACCTCGTTGCATGCCGACATCACAAGATCGAAAACCGTCCCGGCATTCGCGCTGAAATCCTTGAATGATCCTGCCGTCAGGATCGAAGCGTACCTCCCGGACAGATCATTCACTGTGATCGTCCTGGTGTTGTCCTTGATATGAAGAAGAGAAGTCAGTTGATCGAAGACAGCGGCGTTCCCGACATACTCCGCCAGATTCCTGACGAACGGAATTGATGCGACTAGGACAACCGGATCGTCGAGCCTCTTCTTCCAGTCCTCGAACGGGTTGTCGCTGAGCCGATCTGGAATAAGTTGCAGGGCACCATTGAGACGGTTGCAAAGCAGCTTGTTGTCTCCATAGATTCCGAGCCTCCCGCGCACCGTGCGGTAGAAATCGTAGTTGTGCGTGAGAAGGACCAGATGGAAGCTGTCCTCGTTCCGCATGTCGTTGAGGTATTCGATGATTGCGTATTTATTCTTGTAATCAAACGAGTCCGCAATATCGTCGAGGACCACAAGCGTTTCGATGCCAGCCTTCTTGCGCGCTTCCACCTCGAATATGATGTTCAGGATGTACAGTGCCCGCTTCTCACCCGTGCTTAGCCCCCGATCCAGAATCGATCGATCCGCTTTTCTGTCTGCTCCTTCACGATTCTTGATGTAAAACGAAATCTGCGGCGCTGAGACGTTCAGTACGGCATCGCCCTTGTTCTCGACACGCACATCGAAGGGTACCGAGAACCGTTCATTGAACTGCGCAATCACAGATTCCCAGCGTGTCTGTTCCTTCTCGGCCTCGCCGACGATTGACTTGATCTTCTCCTTGCTGGAGTCGTATTCGCTGATCAGATCAAAATAGATTTGGCTGTTCTCGACCAGGTATGAAATCCATACCCTTTGCTTGAACGCATCGATGTCGCTCAGCTCCGCCACGACGAAGGGATTTTCTATTAGATAGTCACGGAAGCTCCGCAGCTCGGCTGTCGTGAGCGTCCCGTCCACTTTCTGGAACATTTCCGCCAGCTTAGGGTCCGTCAGGATTTTCTTCTTCTCGGTCTCGATTGCCGCGATCAGCTCGGCGTCGGTTCTGATCTCGCTGCGCACACCGCCGTGAACAAGATTGACGGAATGTCCACCCTCGAACCAGCCATTCGTTTTCAAGTTTTTCGCAATTGTCTCGGCATTGCTGTGGTTGAACACGCCCTTCTTGAAATACATGGACTGATCAAGGATCCGCTCATAGACCTTCGTGTAGTCGTCAATGAGCGCCTTGACATTCTCGTTCTGAAGAAGCTCCAGGACCTTGTCGCTGAACAGGACCTTGTATTTCAGAGATGAGTACTGGGAATTGGCACCCTCCTTGACTTCCCGCTCCAGGCGGGCAAGGGCGACGAGGACATCCTCGCGCCGGACTTTGAAGGCACCGGCAATTGCCAGATCGATGTCCTTCGACAGTCCGGACGGCTTTTTCAGCGCCTTGAACAGGTTCTCCTTCTTCTCCGCAATCGAACCGAAAATTTCGTCATAACGGGCTTTCAGCTCCTCGCTTGCCAGGAGCGAGGAAATCCGTGCGGATTGGTATTTCTCGTCGATGGAGTCGATCACGAACACTGACTCTCGGTCCAGTGCTGCGCCGGTTTGATCTAATATAGACAGTTCGCTCTTCCGCTCCGGAAAATAGATATCCTCGGGCTGTTTATTGTTCGCGTAACTGCGAAGAGCCTTCGCTAGAGATGTCTTCATCACGCCATTAGGCGCATAGACCAGAACAGGCATGTTGTTGTTGGAAAAATCGAACGCATGATCAAGAGCATCAATGCCGAAGCAATGCTTCATGCTGATTTTGATAGACTCTGGCATTTACTCCCCTTGATCACACCGAGTTCACACTCAGGCCGCGATGTTCGGAGCAACACTGCCGTCTCGGAATTGCCGGAAGCTCAGAACATTCCCGTGCCTCTCATACTCGGTCTCCGCCGACTTTAGAAGACTCTCGGGGATCATCAGGCTGACCCTATCCTCAATCGCGTTGCCCGCAATGTTCACGCCTACTATCGTAAGGAAAAGATTCCGCTTGTTCTCTTCGCGATCGACCTGTTCCAAGCGTTTCCGAAATGTCGTCTTCGCGCCATGGTCGGTCCTGTGTCGTAGCCCGGTTTGCCGCTGTCAATGAAAACTAGCGAGGGCAGTAGGAGGTCCGGGCGCTTCGAGCCTCGATGATGACCTGTTTCTAAAAAGGTATTGGCTCGGGGCGGTGCCGGATCTCACATGAAGCCAATCACGCTTTCGGATCTCGCGCGCCGCTACGGCTATTTTCTTGATTTCCTGGATCGGTCGGGTTTGCTCGACCGCCGTGGTGCCGCCGCCGGCAATGTTACGCCCGAGAACGTCGCCGGGTATCTGACTAAACTGCAGAAGAGGGTTTCATCCGTCACAGTCTACGGATCAATCTACAAGTTGCGACGGGCCAGCCAGTTGCTCGATCCACGACGCGACTTTCGATGGCTGACCGAAATCGAAAAGGACCTCGCAATGGTGATGCGACCGCGCTCGAAAGCCGATCGGTTCGTGCTCACCGAAGTTCTGGTTGAGCATGGCCTGACCTTGATGGCCGAGGCAGATCATTCGACCAACTGCTCCGACCTTGCCAGGGCGCGTCAGTTTCGCAACGGATTGATGGTCGCCACGCTGGCTCTGCATCCCATTCGCCTCAAGAACTTCGCAAGTCTCGAAATCGGACGCAACTTTGTGAATATCGAAGGGCAGTGGTGGATTATTCTCGGCGCTAGTGAGACAAAAGAAAACCGCCCTGACGAACGGCGCCTCGATGATATGCTAGCTCCCTCGCTGGAGAAGTACCTGTCCAAATATCGGGATGTGCTGGCACAGAAGAGCGAATCAAATGCACTGTGGTTATCCTCGGCGGATGGCCAACCAATGACCTACAGTGCTGTCGCCGACGCGATCAAAAAAACCACCCTGACCGCAATTGGGGTTGGGGTCTCTTCACACATGTTTCGGACTGCCGCTGCATCAAGCGCGGCGGTCCACGCTGGTCAAAGCCCGTACCTGGCAAGTGCTCTCCTTCATCACCGAGACCCGCGCGTTACCGAGGAGCATTACAATCGCGCATCAAGCCTGAGCGCGGCTGAGGCATTAAGAACGGTTCTCCAAGGATACACGAAAGCCGAGCGGTAGAGCTCACTTTGCTGCTCGCTATCCAATGGGCGATGTTGATCGCAGAACCAGCCTTTGGCTCGGACGGCACGCCGCAATCCATGCGTGGCGATCTGCTGCCGGCCACTCTGCGATCGGCAATGATCGCACCTGAAAACGATTAGGTCTTGATGCGGGGGCATTCGAAGTTGCCGGCATCATGCAACGTCCTCCTCGAACCTCATTTGCCGGCGAATCATCTTTCCGAAGTCCTGATTGGCTTGCACCGTTTCCAGACCGCAGTAGAAGTTGATCGTGGTCTGCATATTGCGGTGACCGAGCAGGCGCTTCACGACCTCGTAGGCGCCGGGATTGTGTCGCAAGTAAATTGCTGCGGCCGCATGGCGAAACTGATGAACGGTGAGCCGCAGGCCCGTTACCTCTTCAATCCGGTCGGTAATCTGACCGCTGAACATGTTGGCGGTCTTCGGGCCCCCGCTCGCCCCGGGAAACAGGAAGTCAGAATTCGCTCCGCGGATCAGGTGCGGCCGATACTGATGGATGTATTCGTCGATCAGTTCTGTTAGCTCGTCGTCAAAAGTGAAGTCGAGGGAAACACGGTTTTTCACATCATAGTGCGGGAAGCTCAGCCAGAAGGATGAGCCCGGTCCACCCGGCTTAATCAAGTTCTGATCGATCCGGATCGCGACGAGGTTACCAAGCCGGATGGGCGCGAAACACAGGATCGAAATAGCGACCGCGATCTGGGCCGTGAGCGCCGCCTTGACCGGAGCGTAGGGGAGACTTGCCCGGGCGTCGCGCATTAATTGCGCGGGCAAATTGACAACGCTTCTCCAGACACCCGGCGTCAGTACCTTTCGGACAACCGCCAGGTTCTTTTCCGTCAAGCCGGCTTGCCGATGCTCTTCAAGGGTAGCGCGGAGATCTTCCAGGCGATCGATCGCGTCCTGATCCAGACTCAAATAGCGCCCCAGTCCGACTAACTTTGACGCCAGCTCGATGGTGAAGATTTTGGGCTCATCGCCGTTATCACGCCAATAGGCGTCGAGGACGGGCCCGGCCACATCGGGATGCACGAGGGCCGTAAGTGAGGTAAACCGTTCGATGGGAATGCCAATCTTGACCGCCTTGCGCACCATTGCCACCAACTCCGCCCTGCGGGTCCTGATGGTCGTCGCGCTGCAGGGGCGATAACGCTTGCCGTTCGTCCCTTTACGGATCTTCTGGAGACTAGCGAGGTAATAGTCGATATCTTTTTGAAGTCCCGGCGGAAAGTCGTTCCAAGCGGGCCCATCTGCCGCTTGTAGAGCTGGCTCGGCAAGCTTCCGCTGTGGCCAGACCGCGCTGTGACCGACACACACATTCCAGGCGCGGGCTATCGATCGGCGGGCCGCAAGATTCGTCGCAAGCGAGGTCGTCTGCATGCGGTAGGCGAAATATTGACTCAACGCGGCTTCGTTCACCGCCGCCGGCTCGATACCGCAACCGGAGCAGTAGCGCATGAAGCCGGACAGCCGTGCCTTGCGGCCATAATCACCGATGCTATTGCGCAAGGCGGCCCAGGCAGCCGTCAACGGCATTCCGCGCGGTGCTACATCATGCTCCTTGCCGAACCAGCGCAATGCGGCTTTGACGTTGGACTTCTGGTTGGCAAGCGTCTTGGCGTTGGCGCCCACCGTCGCATGATGCAGTCGCTCAAGGTTGAACCGCATCGCCGTCAGGCGGGCCGGCAGAGTTTCCATCGGTTTGTCGAGCGCCTTGGCGATCTGGCGCAACGCTGATGCCCACTGAGACCGCATTTGCGGTGCCAGCTCCGTCGACTGTTCGATCGCAGAGAGTGCGTCGGCGAACGAGGGTTCGAGGAGGGACGGTTTGGTCACGTTGGGAAGGCGTCCTTGGCGCCGATGGTGGACGGGGATAGCTGCAGATGTATCTAAGTGTAATTTGGGAAATTGTAAATAGTATAATGGGTACATGTACTTAGAAGATTATTCCCAATACATAATGTTGCTTGTGTATCCCGATGTATACTGATGTATTGTGGGATATTCTTTATTTGATGGCCGCCGCCTTTTGCGACGATGGCTATTGCGGCCTGCGCATAGGGAAATAGCGGACGGACCGGCCGAACCTCACAAACGGCGGACCGTCGCCGCGCTTGCGTGCCTTGGCGAGCCACGACAGGCTGACTTTCTGTGCCTTCGCGAACTCCTTGGGCGTCAGCATGCCTTCCGCGGTCGGTGTGTTCCGGGACGATTTTGGGGACTGCAAATCCATGACGGCAACCTCTCTGGTTCGGGGCTGCCAGACATCGCTCCGACAGCGTTACACCGTGGAGATATCCCGGACTTCGACGTCCATCTCATGCATCAGTCAGAAACTGGAGTAGTCTTGTTGGCACGCCCGCGATTGCCCGCGCGGCGATCGTTCAGGATTTTAATGTCCTGCGGTCGAATCTCGCGAAATGGCGGAGGCAGCGGCGCGACATTGATGTCGCTTGGGATTCGCCAGTGCGTGTCGGGGTCGAGCGCCGGCTCTGACCGCGGATCTTCTCCCTTTGCTTGACCGATCCGCTCAAATTCCAGCGCCACCGCCAACACCAGATCAGGCATTAAATGCACCATCTGAAACGGTACA
The DNA here is from genome assembly GCF_047824785.1 of Nitrobacter sp. TKz-YC01. Classification (GTDB taxonomy): domain Bacteria; phylum Pseudomonadota; class Alphaproteobacteria; order Rhizobiales; family Xanthobacteraceae; genus Nitrobacter. The sequence goes on from NZ_CP181167.1 coordinate 3,713,357, forward strand.
AACTGAGTTGGGTTCAGTCTTGGCGGGCGTCCAACAAATCTTTTGCACACCTCGCGCCGGACCAAGCAGGCTGCCGCAACAAGGTGCGCAACATCCTTGTAGCCGCTCCAAAGCTTCCAGAGATTGGCCTCCCCGGTGCCTCGGCTCTCTGTCTTGGCCGCGGCCAGCGAAATGGCCTTTCCGATGCTTGGCCCGCCCCGCCGCTCCTGGTGCTGACCATCGATCAAGTCGCAGTATGAATGAAAGATGTCAGCGACCCTCAGCCAGTTGCCCTGGATTCGGTTGACCCTTCTGGGAACCGGTGGCTGCCCCGATCCTTCGTAGTTCGGCCAACTGCGAAGCAGGCTCACGAGGCCGTGGCGCTCGGTCTCGTCGTTCGGGTGGCACATGTAGCCCAAGAGCGGGATCCCCTGGCAGGGCCACTCGACGACCGTGTCGTTGAGACGGGCTGCGAAAAGAGTTTCAAGATCGAGGATTTCGATCGGTCTCGGGAATGACGGGATGTCCATGACGCGCATGTCGAGACCTCGGAATCGATCTTGATTGGAACTGTCTGAGCGAATCGGGCGCAGCCCCTCCGCGCGCTTCCGAGACTACTCCAGTTTCGGGCGATTACGGCAGTCGGGCTTGTTGCCCCTGCTACGCACCGTCAACCGCCGCCCTGTCGAAGGCCGCGCGAAGCTTGACGGATACCCGTAGGAATGAGTCGGAATCGCGGTTCGACTGTCGCAATAAAGATCGTCGCTAATGACGATCCTTGCATTGTCGCGGCCTCCCTTCCGCGCGAGTCATTGAGCTACCCGGAAGTTATTGACGGTTGGCCTGCAACTCCTCCGGTGACGGAGCGAGAGCTGGATGTCATCGAGACCTATCTTGGCGAGATGATCGGGGACTTGCTGAAAGGTTGAGCGATAATTTCTTAGGCGCCTTGGCGGTGCTCCTCCAGGGTGCAACAATAGCGGCTCCATAAGTTGGTATTTCCATGAACGCTCACAAAGCCGCGAAGACGCAGACGCTGCCATCGATGCCTCGGGCAGCTCTTTACATGCGAGTTTCGACAGGGCGGCAGGCTGAGCACGATTTGTCGATTCCCGACCAGCGCCATCAACTGCAATCCTGGTGCCGCGCTCACGGCTTTGAGCCCGTTGTGGAGTTTGTCGAAGCCGGCGCTTCTGCGACCGACGATCGGCGACCGATCTTTCAGCAAATGATCGAGCGGGCCTGCGATGGAGAAAACGCCTTCGACGTCATCATCGTACACAGTTACAGCCGCTTCTTCCGCGAGGCATTCGAACAGGAGTTCTATCTGCGGAAGCTGGCTCGACACAAGGTCAGGGTGATCTCGATCACCCAACCAGTCGGCGATGAGAACGAGCCAGTCCACGCCATGATGCGCAAGGTGATTGCGCTGTTCGATGAATATCAGTCACGAGAGAACGCGAAGCACGTCATCCGTTCGATGAAGGAAAATGCCCGGCAGGGATTCTGGAATGGCGCCACGGCTCCGTTGGGCTACAAGCTCATCGAAGCTGAAAAGCGGGGCGCCAAAATCAAGAAGAAACTGGAGATCGATACCGTCGAAGCGGAATACGTCCGCCTCATCTACAAACTCTACCTTTACGGTGACGGGACTTCGGGTAGCCTTGGCGTCAAGGAAATTGTCAAATGGCTCAATCGCAATGGTTATCGAACTCGCCGGGGCCAGACTTTTGGGGTTGCCGGCGTTCACAAGATTCTCACCAACACGGTCTACATCGGCGAGTGGCAGTTCAATGTAACTTCCTCTCGAACCCGGCAGCGCAAGCCGGATGCTGAGATCGTCAAGATAACTGTTCCTGCCCTCATCGAGCCACACGTTTTCGAACAGGTTCAAGCCCAACTGCGAGCCCGCAGCCCGCGGGTTGTGGCTCCTCGGCTCACCACCGGACCCATTCTTCTCACAGGCCTCGCGGTATGTGCGACCTGTCATGGCGCGATGACGCTTCGCACCGGGACATCATCGACCGGCGCAGTTCATCGCTATTACACCTGCTCGACCTGTGCCCGAAAAGGTAAGTCCGCATGTAAGGGGCGCTCGATCCGCATGGACAAGTTGGATGGCCTTGTCACCGAACATCTTGTCGAGCGTCTGCTTCAGCCAGAACGTCTTGCGGTAATGCTGTCTTCACTGAAGGCCCGGCGCGCTGCAAAGGCCGAGAGCGAGAACAAGCGCATCATGGCGCTTCAGCGCGAGGTAGCGGAAGCAGACGAGCGACTTAAGCGCCTCTACAGACTCGTTGAAGACGGCGTTACCGATCTCGATGAGGTTTTGCAGGGACGACTGAGCCAACTAAAAGTGGATCGGGACCGCGCAAAGGCGGCACTTGAAGCAACGACATCCCGTCACAGAGGTGATATCCGCATCGACCCGGAACTCATTGAGAGCTTTGGACGGACCATGCGAGAAAACCTGACGACCGGCTCGACGCCTTTCCGAAAAGCCTACCTTCGTACCTTGATCGACGTGATCGAGGTGGATGACGCCCAAATCCGCATCAAGGGCAGTAAGGATATGCTGGAACGGGCCGTTCTCGCCAGCCAAACGGGGCCGGAACTACGTTCGCAGATGAGTACCAAGTGGCGCGCCCGAAGAGATTCGAACTCCTGCCCCCCCACAGTCGTAGTCTGATGCTCGCCTGTGACCATTCACACCCAGCACCGATCCGAGAAACGAGCAACAAGATTGCTCAGAAACCACTGGCATTGCCGGGCGATTAGAGCGTTACTGTCGGCGCGTTGAGTGCCTCCTTCGGCCACTGAACAGCTTGCCCCGTCGGTGTGTTCGCGTGACGGGGCTTCGGTGGTGGCAGCGATGATGCTGCCGCAACCGGAGACGTCACATGGCAAAAGCACAATCCCGCAAGACTGCATCTCGATCAGCGATAGCGCTCGGGCGCGCAAAGTCGGCGCACCGTACGTCGACCAAGGCCGTTAAGGCTGCACCCGTCAAGAAGAGCAGCTCAGCACCGGCTCGGCCTTTGGATCAACCGACGCGGCATCGTGCTGGCAGCAAGCAAGCCCGGGTCATCGAGATGCTGATGAAGCCCGAGGGCGCAATGATCGGCGACATAATGCAGGCGACGAATTGGCAGCAGCATTCGGTGCGTGGCTTCTTCGCTGGTGTCATACGAAAGAAGCTCAAGCTGACGTTGATATCGGAAGCTACTGAAGCCGGTCGGATCTACAAAGTCACTGGAAACGCCGCATCTGCCGCGTTGACTAGATCGAAGCCTGACAAGACCGCGGCCTGATACCATGGCGCGAAGTCCAGGGTCGCGAAAGCCTATCGGTCGAAGGCTTGTGCGCTTGTCAATGAAAGAGGAGATTGCGCATCTGCGCAGTCTCGATCTGATCGGCCTACAGCGCCGCTGGCAGAGTGTGATGGGGCGGTCGGCCCCGGAACACCTGCCGAAGCATCTGCTGTTCGGCATCCTTGCCTACCGCATCCAGGCCGATGCACTTGGGGATCTCGATGCTGCGACGGTGCAACTTCTGAAGCGTGCGGCTACCGTGCGGTCTTTGAGTGAGGTTTTGCCATTGGTATCGGCACAGGATCAGCGCAAGCAAGCCATGGTGCCCGGCACTGTTCTAACCCGGGAATGGAACGGGCAGCTTCATCGGGTGATGGCCGTCGAAGGCGGCTTCGCTTTTGAGGGCAAGACCTTCGACAGCCTGTCGGGGATTGCGTTCGCGATCACCGGCACAAACTGGAATGGACCGCGCTTTTTTGGTTTGCGTGCCGGAAACGGCAAGGGGGTACGAACATGAAGCCGGCCGACAACCGGGTCGTCCGGTGCGCGATCTATACCAGGGTGTCTACGGACACCGGCCTTGATCAGGAGTTCAATTCGCTGGATGCCCAGTATGATGCGTCCCAAGCCTATATCCGAAGCCAGGCGCATGCAGGCTGGACGCTGGTCAAGGCGCGATATGATGATGGCGGCTTCTCTGGCGGATCGACCGATCGCCCTGCCCTGCAGCGGTTGCTGGCGGATGTCGCGGCCCATCGGATCCACATCATCGTCGTCTACAAGGTAGACCGGCTGACCCGCTCTCTGGCCGACTTCGCCAAGCTGGTCGAATTGTTCGATGCCCATGGTGTGTCATTTGTCTCGGTGACCCAGCAATTCAACACCACCACATCCATGGGACGCCTGACCCTCAACGTTCTCCTGTCCTTTGCCCAGTTCGAACGAGAGGTCACGTCCGAACGTATCCGCGACAAGATCGCAGCTTCCAAACGCAAGGGGTTATGGGTCGGCGGCATGGTTCCGCTTGGTTACATCCTCAAGGATGGTCAGCTTCATATTCACGAGGAAGAGGCCAAGATCGTTCGGCTGATCTTTCAGCGCTATCTGGAGCTCGGCAGCGTCAACCGTCTCGTCAAGGACCTGAAGGAGCGAGGTTTTAGGTCCAAGGTCCGGCAGCTGGCGTCAGGCGGAACGCGAGGCGGTGTGCCGTTCACGCAGGGACCGTTGTTTTACATGCTGCGGAACAGGTTTTACCTTGGCGAAGTCAAGTTCAAGGGCGAGATTCTGCCAGGATCGCAACCTGCCCTGCTCGACCGCACACTGTTTGAGGCCGTTCAGCAAAGGCTGACCGAACAGTGGTCCCATCGCACGACGACACGTATTCGAACCCGGGCCCTCCTTGCCGGACTGCTGTTTGATGACGCGGGTCATCGCATGATCTTGACCTACGCCAGTCGGGACCGCGTTCGGCATCGCTATTACGTCTCCGCGCCCTGCATCCGGGGTCAGACGGATGAACCCGTCGGCTTTGTCACCCGCGTGCCTGCGTCAGAGATCGAGGTCACGATCTCCAAGGCGGTCACTGCCAACACGGACATAGATGAATCGCTTTCGAACGAAACGTTGTCTCGAGAAACCCTTGAGCGGTTCGTCACCCGGATTGAAGTTCGCAAGAACCAGTTGGCCATTCATCTAAGGTCTGGCGAAAACGATATTCAGCGGACCGGTAACCACCACGATCCGGATTCGGCTGAACAACCCGCCCTCACCTCGCGCACCGTCGTCGTGCCCTGGAAGAAGCCATCAAGGCCCGTCCGGAAGATCCTACTGCCGGCGAATACGCCAGAGCATCGCGCTCGGCCCATGAAGGCCGAACGCCGGTCGGCTCTGATCCGATCGATCGGCCGCGGCCGTCTCTGGCTTCAGGAGATCGTCGACGGCCGCGAGACCATCGAAAGCCTTGCCGCCCGCCAACATTGCAGCACCCGACACATCAATATGACCATCTCGCTCGCCTTCCTTGCACCGGCCCTTGTGACCGCAGCCGTTGAAGGACGATTCCCGCGCGGGATCGGTGTCGCCACCCTCCGCGATGCGCCGGCTGAATGGTCACAGCAGATGACGCGCCTCGGCTTGGCACCGGCGGGCGCTCCCGATTCCGCCAGCCAATAACCGCGTCTCATTCCACCCGCCCAATTCCCAGGAACGGGAAATTGCGCCACGGAGACAGAGCCCCAAAACCACGCCCGACGGGTCACAGAGACCGCGCCTCCGCAGATCAAAATGCGCAAAAGCCCGCCAACAGCGGGGCTTTTGCGTCAGTCTCTGGAAATGTGAAAAATAACAGACTGGGTGGTGGGCGCGACAGGGATCGAACCTGTGACCCCTACCATGTCAAGGTAGTGCTCTCCCGCTGAGCTACGCGCCCGAAAACGTCCACAGGGTCGCCGGTCCTATATCGGCTCCCGCGCCGACAGGCAAGGATCAGCGGCGGCCTGAATCAAGCCGCCAGCATCTTATTCACTTCGCTGACCAATTCACGCAGATGCACCGGCTTGGACAACACCTTTGCGTTCTTGGGCGCTTCGGAATCGGAATTCAGCGCGACGGCCGCGAAGCCGGTGATAAACATGATCTTGATGTCGGGATCGAGCTCGGAAGCGCGGCGCGCCAGCTCGATGCCGTCCATTTCCGGCATGACGATATCGGTGAGAAGCATTTCAAAGGGCTCCTCGCGCAGCCTCTGATAGGCTGAGAGGCCGTTGTCATAGGACGACACCTTGAAACCGGCGTTTTCCAGCGCCTTGACCAGAAATCGGCGCATGTCGTTGTCGTCTTCGGCGAGGAGGATCTTGTGCATGGAGGTCATTGGGGCCCGGCTGGATAAGTAGTCTTTTATATAATCCATATCTGGTAAATTTGGAGTGAAGGCTAACTGGGGCTTGGCAGAAGGGTTGCGATTATCGACAATACAGGTTCAGAAACGCCTGTCCGGAGGTGTCCGGCGGACGGCTGCGCAAGGATGACGCCGGCGATGAGCCAGTTTGACGGTGACCAACCGCCTCCTTTCGAGATCGCAGAGCCGGCGACATGGCGATCCCCCATCATCTTCAACTCCCCGCATTCCGGTTCGATCTATCCGGAGCAATTCCTGTCCGCATCGCGAATCGATCTCGCCGGCCTGCGCCGGTCGGAAGATTCGTTCATGGATGAACTGATCGGTGGCTTGACCGATGCCGGTTTTCCGGTGGTCCGGGTCAATTTTCCCCGTTCCTACGTCGACGTGAACCGCGAACCTTACGAACTCGATCCCCGAATGTTCACCGGGCGGCTGCCGAGCTTCGCCAATACGCGCTCGATGCGCGTCGCGGGCGGTCTCGGCACCATCCCGCGCGTGGTCGGCGACGGCGAGGAAATATATCGCGAGCGCCTCAGCGTGGAGGATGCGCTGGGCCGGATCGAACAGCTCTACAAACCCTATCACCGCGCGCTGCGACGGCTGATCTATAAGGCGCATCAGATGTTCGGAACCGTCATCCTCGTGGACTGCCATTCGATGCCATCGACCGGCATCGCGCCGGAGGAGCCGAGGCGGTCGGACATCGTGATCGGTGATCGCTATGAAACCAGTTGCGCGCCGCAGATTCCGAACATCATCGACGATCTGTTGAGAAGCCTCGGCTACTCGGTCACCCGCAACAAGCCCTACGCGGGCGGATTCATCACCGAACATTACGGCAACCCAGCCAGCGGACTGCACGCGGTTCAACTCGAACTCAACCGGGCGGTCTATATGGATGAACGGCGACGCGAGCGTGGCCCCCGCTTCAACCAGGTTGCCACGGATTTCCTGACGCTCGCCAATGCCCTGGCCGCGATCCCCCTGGACGATCTCGGCCCCTTCCGCGCCGCCGCGGAGTAGGCGCCCGGCCAACGGTCTGAAATGCGGCAAAGAAAAAGAAAAAGGGTCGCCCGTCGAACAAGCGACCCAAGTCTAGGGAGGAAACGCCCAAGGAGGGCAGCGATAGCGCGACGGCTACCGCAGCGCACAATATGTAACCGCGCTGCACAAAATGCAAGGGATTTTCGGGCTAACTCCCCGCAAATAGAAGTAATTTAATCGTTTATCTATTGTCCGGTCCGCTCATCAAGCGACGCCTCAACAGCTGCTTTATCATACAAATTCAAATACTTAACGCTGTTTTATCGAGATTTTCCCCGCCTCCGCCCCTCATGGGCGGGTCGCGTCCGATCCGCGCTGATGCAGTCCAAGGATGCAGCCCAACGCCCGCGAATGATTCGAGCACGGGAAAACTGCACCGTGACGGGATGGCAGACGGTGCGATATCCGATCCGGACGTGTATAGAGCGTTTTCGCGCGAATTGGACACCGGTTCGCGTGAGGAAAACGCGTCAGAACACGAACTCGGGCTTCGCTTCTGATCCAACCAGAGGCGAGAATGCTAGAGCATGATCCCGACCCGAAGGGCCGCGCCAGCGCAAAGTGGAAACCGGTTTTCGGAGAAGATCATGCTCAAACAAAAAGATAAGCGACGAGTCCGATTCAACGCAGTTGAAACAGACTTTCGGGGCGCAACGAACATTACCCGGTGAGGTATAGCGTGACGGTGATTGACTTTACCGCCTTTATCGACCGTCTCGCGACGGCGTCGGGCGAAACGATCCTGCCGTTTTTCAGAACGTCTCTTCTCGACGTCGAGAACAAGAGCGCCAGCCGCGACTTCGATCCGGTGACGGAGGCCGATCGGGCGGCCGAGGCGGTGATGCGCCGGATGATCCAGGCGAGCTTTCCCGAGCACGGCATCGTCGGCGAGGAATTCGGCAATCAGAACGAAAACGCCGAATATGTCTGGATGCTGGATCCCATCGACGGCACCAAATCCTTCATCGCGGGCTTTCCGATCTGGGGCACGCTGATCGCGCTGCTGCATCGCGGAACGCCGGTGTTCGGCATGATGCACCAACCCTATATCGGCGAAAGGTTCAGCGGCGACAATCGCTCCTCGCGCTACCGGGGACCGTCGCAGGGACGCAAACTCGCGGTGCGGCGATGCCCGTCGCTGCGGGAGGCGACCTCGTTCACGACCAGTCCTCTCCTGATGAATCCCGACGATCGCGCCGCATTCGGCAAGGTCGAAGCCGAGGTACGGCTGACCCGCTATGGCGGCGACTGCTATTCCTACTGCATGCTGGCCGCGGGCCATCTCGATCTCGTCATCGAGACGGAGCTGAAACCCTATGACATCGCGGCTTTGATACCGATCATCACCGGGGCCGGCGGCGTGATCACGACGTGGGAGGGCGAGCCGGCCCAGGGCGGCGGCCGCGTCGTCGCCGCCGGCGACCGCCGCGTCCACGAGGCCGCGCTGAAGCGGCTGAATGGTTAGAGCATTTTCCGGCGAAGTGGATGACCTGTTCGCCACAATAAAATGCGACCAGACAATAAATCCAGAGCGTGGTCCGATATCAACTTAATCGGATCAGAAGCGGAAAAGCTCTAGAACAGCGGCGTGCCGGGCACGAAGGCGTCGAAGGCCGCCCAGAACTGGGCGCGGTAGCGATCCTGTTCCTGCAGGATTTCATGCTTCGATCCGGTGATGACGAGGTGCAGCCCGCTGCGCAGACGACAGGCGAACTGCTCGATGGCCGAAGTGGAGACGACGGCGTCGCTGCCGGCCGCGATCAACAGCAGCGGCTGACGAATCCGCGCCGGATAACCTGCATCGCGAAAATCGTGCATGGTCTGGAAGGCGGTGTCGGCCCATGCCACCGTCGGAGACGCGATTCCCAGCGTCGGGTCTTCCTGCAAAATCGCGACATTGCGGGCGAACCGCACGGGATCGCTGGTCAGGAAGTTGCCCGCGAAACTGCCCATGCCGGTGATCCGGGCGTTCCCGCCGGGCACGTAGCGGCCGCCCTGCCCCAACAGTCGCATCGCACGCAGCAGCGTACGCACCGGGAGCGAGTTGCGACGTCCCGGCAGGTCGATCATCGGCGCCGACAGCACCATGCGGTCGAACCAGCGATTGCCGGCGCGCGCCACCCGCAGCAGCACAGCGCCCCCCATTGAATGCGCCAGTGCGAAGTAGGGCGGCGGGCAATCCGGCAGCACGACCTGCCTGACGAACGCGCTAACGTCATTCTCGTAATCGGAAAAATGGCGCACATGGCCCTTGCGCGGATCCGGCAACTGGCGCGACGAATGTCCTTGCCCCCGCCAGTCGATCATCGCCACCGCAAAACCGCGGTCGCGTAAATCGCGCACGGTCTCGAAATACTTTTCGATCTGCTCACCGCGCCCGGTGAACAGGCAGACGGTTCCCTTGCGCCCTTGCGGCGACGGCCACCGCGCGAAACGTAAATCGACCCCGTCGGAGGTTCTCACGGTGCCGCTGACGCAATTCTCCGGAACCGGATTTGCGGGGATTGAAACCAGCTTCATGACCGAACCGGCTGGAGGGGAAACCTGAAAGAGCGGATCGCCTGGAAGCAGCCGTGTCCCGCCTCTTGAACGTGCCTGAACGTCCTCCATATCATTTTCGTGCAGGCCGCTACCAGTGGTCCCGAAGGGATCAATCAGGCTGCACCCAAACGAAAGCCCGGCCCGATTGGCGGGCGGGTTCTTTGAAGATGTCGCTCAATGGAGGACTGAACCATGCGTACTTTCGATCTCACCCCGTTTTATCGTTCCACCGTCGGCTTCGACCGTCTCTTCAACCTGCTCGACCAGGTCAACGGCGACGCGCCGGGCTATCCGCCCTACAACATCGAGCGCACCGGCGATAACGCGTATCGTATCAGCGTCGCCGTCTCGGGATTCGCGCCGAACGAGCTCTCGATCGTCGCCAGGGAAAACACGCTGACGATCAAGGGCGAGAAGGTCGCCAATGAGAACGGCAAGGAAAAAGCCGAGGTGCTGTATCGCGGCATCGCGGCCCGAGCCTTCGAGCGCGCCTTCCAGCTGGCTGATTACGTACAGGTGAAGGACGCCTCGCTGGAGAATGGGTTGCTGCATGTGGATCTCGTTCGCGAGATTCCGGAGGCCAAGAAGCCCCGCAGCATTCCGATCGCGGTCGGCACGGCAGCCGCACCGGCTGTCGAGAAGGCGGCCGCCTGATCCGGACTTTTCGAGCGAGAAAAGCGCCCCGGTTCCGCCGGGGCGCTTTTTGCCGAGCCGTGCCCGGAGAGCGAGACCGGTCAGGTTTGATCAATTTCACCGCAGTCGCGTTTTGGGCATAATTTCCACGCCATCAGCGACTCCCCGGCGCTTGTATGATAGAGAAAAATTTGGCAATGTGAGGGTTAGGACAGCAAAGCTGTCTTAATTTGAAGGTCGGCTTGGCACCGAGGTATTGCCGCGTATGCAGGCGTCTGATGTCCGGTCAGGGCATGACAGGCTCGCTGTCCCCGCGGACGTCAGGTAGCTAGGCTCGAATTCTCAAAACTTCGGATCGCGGCTTCGGATCGCGACTTGCGAAGGGTGGCCCCTGGGTTGTCAACCCGAGATTGTCAACCCGGAGGTTGTCGATCGGGGTGGCCACGGCCGCCCCCCCCGAAGGGTGCGCCGAAGACGCGGAAATTTGCGGGATATCACATCCTGGCCGGGAAAGGACTGAGATGAGCGGGCCATCGTTCGAGCGGGAGACCATCGGGCCTCATTCACCGGCAGCGGAGTCGGCCGCGAAACCGTTTGAACCCGCACGTCCGCACGCAGGCCCTGAACAGACTCATGAGCACACCTGGCGGCCGCCGGCGGAGGGCTTCTATGACCCCGCGCTGGAAAGGGATTCCTGCGGCGTCGGTTTCATCGCCAACATCAAGGGCAGGAAGTCGCATCAGATCGTCTCCGACGCGATCAGCATTCTCTGCAACCTCGAACATCGCGGCGCGGTCGGCGCCGATCCGCGCTCCGGAGACGGAGCCGGCATCCTCGTGCAGATTCCGCACGTGTTTTTCGCGCGCAAGGCGAAGGAACTCGGCTTCACGCTGCCGAAGCCCGGCGAATACGCCGTCGGCGCGCTGTTCATGCCGCGCGAGACCGCCTGGCGCGAAATCATCCGGAGCATCATCGCCGATCAGATCAAGGCCGAGGGGCTGACCCTGCTCGGCTGGCGCGAGGTGCCCACCGACAACTCCTCGCTCGGTGAAACCGTCAAGCCGACCGAACCCGCCAACATGCAGGTGTTCATCGGCCGCAACGGCACGGCCGCGACCGAGGACGAGTTCGAGCGCAGGCTCTACATCCTGCGCAAGTCGATCTCGCAGGCGATTTTTGAGCGGCGCGAGCGCGGCCTTTCCGGCTACTATCCGGTATCGCTGTCATGCCGCACCGTGATCTACAAGGGCATGTTTCTCGCCGACCAGCTCGGCGCCTACTACCCCGACCTGCACGAGCCGGATTTCGAATCAGCCCTGGCGCTGGTGCATCAGCGCTTCTCCACCAACACCTTCCCCGCCTGGTCGCTCGCCCATCCCTATCGGATGGTCGCGCACAACGGCGAGATCAACACGCTGCGCGGCAACGTCAACTGGATGGCGGCGCGGCAGGCGTCGGTGCATTCCGATCTGTACGGCAAGGACATCAGCCGGCTGTGGCCGATCTCCTACGAAGGCCAGTCCGACACGGCCTGCTTCGACAACAGCCTCGAATTCCTGGTGCAGGGCGGCTATTCGCTGGCGCATGCGGTGATGATGATGATCCCCGAGGCGTGGGCGGGCAATCCCCTGATGGATGAGCAGCGACGCGCCTTCTACGAATATCATGCGGCGCTGATGGAGCCGTGGGACGGTCCGGCGGCGCTCGCCTTCACCGACGGCCGCCAGATCGGCGCCACGCTCGACCGCAACGGCCTGCGTCCGGCGCGCTATCTCGTGACCCGCGACGACCGCATCCTGATGGCGTCCGAGATGGGCGTGCTCAAGATTCCGGAAGACCAGATCGTCACCAAGTGGCGGCTCCAGCCCGGCAAGATGCTGCTGGTCGATCTCGAGCAGGGCCGTCTCATCCCCGACGACGAGATCAAGGCCACGCTGGCGGACAGCCATCCGTATCGGGAATGGCTCGGCCGCACCCAGGTCCAGGTCGAGAACCTGCCGGACGCGCCGGCCAGGGCGACACGCTCCAACCTGCCGTTGCTGGATCGCCAGCGGGCCTTCGGCTACTCGCAGGAAGACATCAACATCCTGATGACGCCGATGGCCTCCATCGGCGAGGAAGCCTCGGGCTCGATGGGCAACGACACGCCGCTTTCGGCGCTTTCGGACCGTCCGAAGCAGCTTTTCACCTATTTCAAGCAGAACTTCGCGCAGGTCACCAACCCGCCGATCGATCCCATTCGCGAAGAACTGGTGATGAGCCTGGTCTCGATCATCGGACCGCGGCCGAACCTGTTCGATCTGGAAGGTCTCGCCTCGACCAAGCGGCTCGAAGTACGGCAGCCGATCCTGACCGACGCCGACCTCGAAAAGATCCGCTCGATCTCCGATGTCGCCGAATCGCACTTCGTCTCGCGCACCCTCGACATCACTTTCCAGGCCAGCATCGGCCCGGCCGGACTGGAGCAGGTTCTCGACGAACTCTGCGCATGCGCGGAAGCCGCGGTGCGGGAAGGCGTCAACATCATCATCCTGTCCGACCGCATGATGGGTGTCGACCGGATTCCGATTCCCTCGCTGCTCGCCTGCGCCGCCGTGCATCATCATCTGATCCGCGTCGGCCTGCGCACCTCGGTCGGCCTCGTCGTCGAATCCGGCGAACCGCGGGAAGTGCACCACTTCGCCTGCCTCGCCGGTTACGGCGCCGAGGCGATCAATCCTTACCTGGCGTTCGAGACCATCATCGCGATGAAGGAGCGCCTGCCGGGCAGCCTCGACGACAAGGAAATCGTCAAGCGCTACATCAAGTCGATCGGCAAGGGCCTGCTCAAGGTGATGTCGAAGATGGGCATCTCGACCTATCAGTCGTATTGCGGCGCGCAGATCTTCGACGCTATCGGACTGAAGGCCGACTTCATCGCGAAGTATTTCGCCGGCACGCATAGCCGCATCGAGGGCGTCGGCCTGACGGAGATCGCGGAAGAAACCGTGCGGCGCCATGCGGACGCGTTCGGCGACATCCAGATCTACAAGTCCGCGCTCGATGTCGGCGGCGAATACGCCTATCGCACCCGCGGCGAGGATCACGCCTGGACCGCCGAGTCGGTATCCAACCTGCAGCACGCCGTGCGCGGCAACTCGCAGGAACGCTATCGCGCCTTCGCGAAGATCCTCAACGAACAGTCCGAGCGGCTGCTGACGCTGCGCGGCCTGTTCCGCTTCAAGGCCGCGGAAGACGACCGGCGCAAGCCCGTCCCCGTTGAGGAGGTCGAGCCGGCGAAGGAGATCGTCAAGCGCTTTGCGACCGGCGCCATGAGCTTCGGCTCCATCTCGCGCGAAGCTCACACCACGCTCGCGATCGCGATGAACCGGATCGGCGGCAAGTCGAATACCGGCGAGGGAGGCGAGGAGGCCGACCGCTTCAAGCCGATGCCGAACGGCGACTCGATGCGCTCGGCGATCAAGCAGGTCGCCTCGGGGCGCTTCGGCGTCACCACGGAGTATCTGGTCAACTCCGACATGATTCAGATCAAGATGGCGCAGGGCGCAAAGCCCGGCGAGGGCGGACAATTGCCCGGCCACAAGGTCAACGCGACCATCGCCCGCGTGCGCCATTCGACGCCCGGCGTCGGCCTGATCTCGCCGCCGCCGCATCACGACATCTACTCGATCGAGGATCTCGCCCAGCTCATCTACGACCTGAAGAACGTCAACCCGGAGAGCCTGGTTTCGGTGAAGCTGGTCTCCGAGATCGGCGTCGGCACGGTCGCCGCCGGCGTCGCCAAGGCCCGCGCCGACCACGTCACCATCGCCGGCTTCGAGGGCGGCACCGGCGCCTCGCCGCTGACCTCGATCAAGCACGCGGGCTCGCCCTGGGAGATCGGGCTTGCCGAAACCCACCAGACGCTGGTGCGGGAGAAGCTGCGCGCGCGCGTCGCCGTCCAGGTCGACGGCGGCTTCCGCACCGGCCGCGACGTTGTGATCGGCGCGCTGCTCGGCGCCGACGAATTCGGTTTCGCCACCGCGCCGCTGATTGCCGCCGGCTGCATCATGATGCGCAAATGCCACCTCAACACCTGTCCGGTCGGCGTCGCGACCCAGGATCCGGTGCTGCGCAGGCGCTTCACCGGCCAGCCCGAGCACGTCATCAACTATTTCTTCTTCGTCGCCGAGGAAGTGCGCGAGATCATGGCGCAACTCGGCTATCGCACATTCAACGAGATGATCGGTCAGGTGCAGATGCTGGACCAGACCGCGCTGGTGACGCACTGGAAGGCCAAGGGGCTCGACTTCTCGAAGCTGTTCTACCGGCAGAAGGAAGCGCCGGACCAGAAGATCCATCACGCCGAGACGCAGGACCATCACCTCGACAACGTGCTGGACCGCAAGCTGATCGCGCAGGCAAAGCCCGCGCTCGATCGCGGCGCCCCGGTGACGATCGAGGCCGGCATCAACAACACCGACCGCTCGGCCGGCGCGATGCTGTCAGGCACCGTCGCGAAGATCTACGGCCATGCCGGCCTGCCGCTCGACACCATCCAGGTCCATTTCAAGGGCACAGCCGGTCAGGCGTTCGGAGCATGGCTCGGGCGCGGCATCACCTTCGACCTTGAGGGTGAAGGCAACGACTATGTCGGCAAGGGCCTTTCCGGCGGACGAATCATCGTGCGGCCGCCGGCGGATTCCGGCATCGTGCCGGAAGAATCGATCATCGTCGGCAATACCGTGATGTACGGCGCGATCGAAGGCGAGTGCTACTTTCGCGGCATCGCCGGCGAGCGCTTCGCGGTGCGCAACTCCGGCGCGGTCGCCGTCGTCGAGGGTGCCGGCGATCACTGCTGCGAATACATGACCGGCGGCATCGTCGTCGTGCTGGGCAAGACCGGGCGCAACTTCGCGGCCGGTATGTCAGGCGGCGTCGCCTACGTGCTCGACGAGACCGGCGATTTTTCAAAGCTGTGCAACCTCGCGATGGTCGATCTGGAGCCGGTGCTATCGGAAGAGATGATCAATGCCGGCACCTATCATCACAGCGGCGACCTCGAGGCGCACGGGCGCGTCGACGTGTTCCAGAACCTGCTGGAATCCGATGTCGAACGGCTGCACGTGCTGATCACGCGCCACGCCAGGCTTGCCGGGTCCAGACGCGCCGCCGATATTCTTGCGAACTGGAAGGCTTACCTGCCGAAATTCCGCAAGGTGATGCCGGTTGAATACCGCCGTGCGCTGAAGGAAATGAAGACCAACGCGGACGCCGAACCGAAGATCGCGATCGGAGCGTAATACGAATACCGTCATCCTGAAGGACGCGCGCCTCGCGCTGATCTCGACGGGTGGCAAAGCATGGACGACTTAGTCGTCATTGCGGGCGGAACGAAGCAATCCGGAGCGGCAAGCGAAAGCCGGATTGCGCCGTCGCTTCGCTCCTCGCAATGACGGACAAAAGCAGATTCAAGGGCATCAGGGTCCGATGGGCAAGATCACGGGGTTTCTGGAAATCGAGCGGCACGACCGCAAATATGCGCCGGTCGAGGAGCGGGTGACGAACTTCAAGGAGTTCGTGATCCCGCTCAGCGAGAAGGAAACGCGCGATCAGGCCGCGCGCTGCATGAACTGCGGCATTCCCTATTGTCACGGCACCGGTTCGGTTCAGCCCGGCACGCCCGGCTGTCCGGTCAACAACCAGATCCCGGACTTCAACGATCTCGTCTATCAGGGCAACTGGGAAGAAGCCTCGCGAACGCTGCACTCCACCAACAACTTCCCGGAGTTCACCGGCCGCATCTGCCCGGCGCCATGCGAGGCCTCCTGCACGCTGAACATCGATGACAACCCGGTCACCATCAAGACGATCGAATGCGCCATCGTCGATCGCGCCTGGGACAACGGCTGGCTGAAGCCGCTGGTCGCGGCGCAAAAAACCGGCAGGAAAGTCGCCGTGGTCGGCTCCGGTCCCGCCGGGCTCGCCTGCGCGCAGCAACTCGCGCGCGTCGGCCATGAGGTGCATGTCTACGAGAAGAACGCCAAGGCCGGCGGCCTGCTGCGCTACGGCATTCCCGACTTCAAGATGGAAAAGCACATCATCGACCGCCGCCTGGAGCAAATGCAGGCCGAAGGCGTGATCTTCCACTACGGCAAGCCGGTCGGGGGGAACACAACGGGCGCGATCGATCCGGCGCAACTCGTCCGAGACCATGACGCGGTGGCTCTGACCGGCGGCGCGGAATCCCCGCGCGATCTGCCGATCCCCGGCCGCGATCTCGACGGCATTCACTTCGCGATGGATTTCCTGCCGCAGCAGAATCGCCGCAACGGCAACGAGACGTTCGATGTGCCGGACATCCTCGCGACCGGCAAGAACGTGGTGGTGATCGGCGGCGGCGACACCGGCTCGGACTGCATCGGCACCTCGTTCCGGCAGGGCGCGAAGTCGGTGACCCAGCTCGAAATCATGTCGGCGCCACCGGAGCATGAGAACAAGGCGCTGACCTGGCCGAACTGGCCGCTGAAGATGCGCACGTCATCGAGCCAGGCCGAGGGCGCCAGGCGCGACTATGCGGTGCTGACACAGAAATTCTCCGGCATCGACGGCAAGGTGACCAAACTGCACTGCGTACGTGTCGATGGCCGGTTTCAGCCGATCGCAGGCACCGAATTCGCGTTGGAAGCCGATCTCGTGCTGCTGGCGATGGGCTTCGTGCATCCGGTGCAGGAGGGTCTTCTCAAGACGCTCGGCCTCGACCTCGACCAGCGCGGCAACGTCCGCGCCAATACGCAGGATTTTCAAACCTCGCTCCCGAAAGTGTTCTCGGCCGGCGACATGCGTCGCGGCCAGTCACTGGTCGTGTGGGCGATCCGCGAGGGACGCCTGTGTGCCCGCGCCATCGATCAGATGCTGATGGGATCGACCACGCTGCCGTTATGAAGCCGCGCGGCGTGGCTCCGCCGCGCCGCAAATCTACGGCCGTGATCATCAGGCACGCTCCGGCAATCGATCCTGCCCTGGCGAATTTGACGGCGACGTGGTTGATCTGTTCGCCACAACAAATGCATCCAGACAAAAAATTCCAGAGCATGGTCCGATTCAACTCGATCAGATCATGCTCCATGGCGTTTTCGAGCGAAATGGAATCCGGTTCGCGTAAAGAAAGCGCATCAGACCATAGAGATAGAGTCTTTCCGTGAAGCGGTGAAGGACTCTAAACTAGAATCGTTGCGGGCTCGCATCGACACTCATCCACATGCTTAACCTAACCGTGCACAGAGACAATCTGTGAATTGATCGTCGTTCGCCGCGCGTTACTGTCGTGACAAAGTGGGGGAACGGCGAAGTGGCGGCATCATCGCGTTGGATGGTTTTCTTGATCGTCGTTTTCCCGATCGCTCCGGCACAGGCGATGTCACGTCACGTCGCCGTCAGCGCCGGCTCATTCTTCGCGGCCGCCGCGCGCTGCGAAGAGCAGAACCTGATTACGCCGGGTCAAACCGAGCATCTCCTGGAAGCGCTCGATCCCTACCTTTCGAAATCCGACAAGGCGAACATGGCGGCCGGCGACGCGCGCGCCAGAAAGATTTCCAAGGTGTTCGTCGAGTCGGAGAAAAAGTGGGTGAGCTTCACGCCGGATTCAACGAGCTGCTACCGCGTGCAGGGCGTGCTCGACGACTACCGGGCGCAACTCGGGCATTGATTAGAGCATGATCCCGAAAAGTGGAGACCGGTTTTCGGAGAAGATCATGCTCAAACAAAAAGATAAGTGAAACAGACTCGAGAGCATGATCCTGACCCGAAGGGTCGCGCCAGCGCAAAGTGGAAGCCTGTTCGCGTGAAGAATACGCGTCGCAACAACGATCCAGTCAGCAGCCAAGTTTTATCGCGAGAACAGATCCGAGAAGAATCCCGGCAATCCGAAGTCAGGCGGCGGACGTGACGGCGCCTGCGATCGTCCCGCCTGCGCCGGCGAAAAGGCGCGGGATCCCGGCGGGCCGCTCGACTGCGCCTGCGAGCCGGATGAAACGGGTCGCGGCTTGTTCGGCTTCGCCGCGGAAGCTGCACCAGCGCCTTCCGGCGCCGCCGCGACCGGCGGATCGCCCTTGGCCGGCTCAAGGCCGACCGCGCGCCGCGGCCAGGCGAAGTCGTCGGCACGCCCGGCGGGCGCGGATAACGGTTCACCCCTCACCAGCGTTCGCGCCGCCAGCGCGTCGATGGCCGCGGGATGGCTGCCGGGACCGCCGAGCAACCGATCCGTCCCGAACGAGGAAGCCACCAAAGGCACGATCGGTCCAGCCAGCGGACGTGGTGCCGGCTGCCCCGGTTGAACGTCGGTATCCGGCGTGCCGGGCTCGACGGGGATCGCGACCGGCCCCGACCGCGCCGCCATCACGCGCGTCACCTCGCGCTCGACGTAATGGGCGAGCTTGCGCGCGCCAGCCTTGGTGAAGAACACGCCGTCATATGAACGCAGACGGCGGATCTGGCCTTCGAAATCCGGTCCCTGCTGGATATAACGGCCAGCCTCGTCGACGAACCCATCCCAGATATCGACGTAAGTAATTCCCGCCTTGTCCGCGGCGCCCCGATAAAGTGAGTTGAGGAACAGCATATCGGCGGTTGATTTTGTACCGCGCACGGCAGGCAGGGCAACCCAGAACACCGGAACGCCCTTTGA
This sequence comes from Nitrobacter sp. TKz-YC01, assembly GCF_047824785.1. Taxonomy (GTDB): domain Bacteria; phylum Pseudomonadota; class Alphaproteobacteria; order Rhizobiales; family Xanthobacteraceae; genus Nitrobacter. The sequence goes on from NZ_CP181167.1 coordinate 3,732,429, forward strand.
CTTGAGCACGGTGATCATGTCGTCGATCTTCCTGCTGTAGAGTTCGACCCAGCGATCGCTGCGGAACTCGGCAACCCCGCCCGGCGAACGCGCGCTTTTCGTCCTGGCGGCGGCGGGCTGATCGGTGATCTCGTCCGGAGATTGTTCGGGATCAGCCGGCTTGCCGTCCGAGTCGGCAGCGGCTTCATCCGCCTTGCCGGTTTTGCTTGCCTTTTTCGTGTCCGCATCGGCCTTCTTGTCGTCCGTCTTGCCGCTCCTGTCCTTCTCCGGCGCTTCCCGAATCGACATGCGGTCTTGCAGGCCGAGCATGACCACGATGGCATCCGGATTTTCGGTGGCGAGAATGGCTTTCGCAGCGGCCACCCAATCCGCCGGATCACCCTTCGGCTGATAGCGGATGAGGCCGGAGACGGTCCTGTGTTTGCGGATCACGCCCATGTCGGACGTCTCGCTCAGAGCATCCTCCATGCCATAGGCAAGCCAGTCGGCCATGGCGTCGCCGAGCACCAGCACATTGCGCTCAGACACGGTATCCCGCTTTTCAGGCGGCGGCGCGTGGGAGTAATTTTCGGCCGGCCGCTGTTGCTGCTGCTGTTGTGGCTGTCTCTGCGGCGACTGTTGAAAAGGCGCGAAGAAAGGATTGTCCGAGCCGAACCAGCCTCCGCCTCCGCCTCCGCCTCCGCCGCCCCCACCTCCGCCGCGACGCGCGGGGGCCGGACGGTCAAAACCGAAATCGAAAAGCTGCGCCGATGCAGGCGCCGCGACCAGCGTGGCGATAACGATCGCCAGCGCAATCCATGGTTCGCGTCGGGTCAGGCGGCGAAGCAGCGATCTAGGTCCGGACATACGCTCAATCGCAAGGGAAAGTCTCGCAATCTTATAATAGCGAAATCGGGCCGCAAGCGGGCGATTTTCCCGCCACAAGCGAACCTTCGACCTGCGGCTTCAAAAGTACGCGGCACGCCATTCTCTTCAACGTTGCTTTGATGCCCCCAAACCTCGATGGAGGCCGACCCTACCGACGCCGCAGACGTTCCAGCACGTCGGACGATGCGAAACCATCGGCAGGCGTCCCGACGGAAGCCTGGAAACCACGCAGCGCCTCCCGCGTCCGGCTGCCGATCTGACCATCGGGAGTTCCGCGATAGAAACCCTGCCGCGCCAGGAGTTGCTGCAACTCGAGCCGCTCGGCGCGCGACAGCACCCGCTCCTGCCGCGGCCACGGCTGCACGAAAGGTCCCCCGCCGCGCAACCGATCGGCAAAGTGGCCGATCGCCAGCGCATAGGCTTCCGCCGGGTTGTACTTCATGAAGACCCGGAAGTTCTGCAACATCAGGAATCCCGGCCCCCCGGCGCCGGCGGGCGCGAGCAGATAGGCGCGGTCGGCAGGATACGGAAAGCCCTTGTTGCCGGCGCGCCGGATGCCGAGTTGCTCCCATTGCGCGAGCGTCATCGCCCTGGCGCGGTCCGCCAGCATGTAGTTGAAGTTATCGGGCACGACCACCTCGTAACCCCAGGTCCTGCCGGCCTGCCAGCCGTCTTTCTTGAGGTTGTTGGCGGTGGATGCGATCAGGTCGGCCGGATTGTCGACCACGTCACGACGGCCATCGCCGTCACCGTCAACCGCGTAACGCTTGAAGGCCGTCGGCATGAACTGCGTCGGGCCGAACGCGCCCGCCCATGAGCCGCGCATCTGCTCCGGCCGCAGATCCCCCCGATTGAGAATCTCAAGCGCGGCCAGAAACTCGTCCCGGAAATACTTCTGGCGGCGACCGACGCATGCCAGCGTCGCCGTCGATTGCAGCACGCTGCGGTCACCCATCTGCGTCGAATAGTTTGATTCGATGCCCCAGATCGCCGCGATCGCGTAACGATCGACGCCATAGGCCTTCTCGGCGGCGTCGAACTGCGGCTTGTAGGTGGCGAGAATTTCGCGGCCGCGCGCAAGACGCGCATCCTTGACCAGAATATCGAGATAATCCCAGATCGCCTTGGTGAACTCCGGCTGCGAATCCATCAGGTCCATGATGCGGAGATCTGGCGACAGCCCCGCCGTGAAGCGCTCGAAGTTCTCGCGGGTGATGTGCCGCCGCGCCGCATCGGGCCACATGGCCGCGACGCAGTTCGGAAAATTCGCCGCCGCCTGACGAATCGCGGCGGAGGTCATCAGCGGATGACCGGACGCGCCATCCTCGCCGCTCCAGGCCGTCGCGGCCGAACTCGCCGGCCGTTTCGGCGGAGAGGGCGTCTGCTCCGATCCGCCGCGCGGCGCGAGCGAAGCATTTTGCCCGTCATTCGAGACCGAGCCGGTGAAGAGGTTGTCCAGAAAACCCTGAATGCCGTTGCCGTTCGATGCCTGCGCGCGCGCCTCGCCCGGCGGCGCAAGCACCGCAAGCGCCACGATGGCCGCCATTCCTGTTCCGCGTATCCATTCCTGCATCACTGCCGCAACCATTTCCTGACCGTGCATGTCCTGACCGTGCATGTCGAGTATTGCGATCTCAGGAGGCCCTGTCACGGTTTCCATCGGCTTAACGGCGGGTCTTTATTCCCGCCTGAGGACAATCAGCCGCGGATCTCCGCATGACCGATCCATCATACTGACGGAACTTCGGCATCCGCAGGGCAAGAGCCCGACCGGGAACAAACGACCGGCATACATTCACCGTATCCGGCCCTTACGATTGCTTCACCAGAGCCATCCCACCGCGACCACATATCCGCCTTTGTTCCCGGCTGCAAAACCGGCTAACACCATCCTAGAACATGATCCGATCAAGTTGAATCGGATCATGTTCTAGGAATTATTGTCTGACCGCATTTTCTTGCGGCGAACCGGTATCCACTTCGCCGGAAAATGCTCTAACTGATCCGTTTCATCCCGCCCGCACAACAACCCACAGAATCGATATGAAAATCCGCAAAGCCGTCTTTCCGGTCGCGGGCCTCGGCACCCGCGTTCTCCCCGCCACCAAGGCGATGCCGAAGGAGATGCTCACGATCGTCGACCGCCCACTGATCCAGTACGTGTTCGACGAGGCCAGGGAAGCGGGCATCGAGCACTTCGTTTTCGTGACCGGCCGCAACAAGAATGCAATCGAGGATCACTTCGACCGCCAGTTCGAACTGGACGAAACACTGAAGACGCGCGGCAAGCAGACAGAGATAAACCTGCTGACGCAATTCCAGCCCGAGGCCGGCGCGGTGAGTTTTACCCGGCAACAGGCGCCGCTCGGGCTTGGCCACGCGGTATGGTGCGCGCGCGACATCGTGGGCCACGAGCCTTTCGCGGTGGTATTGCCGGACGAACTGGTGCTGAACACGCCGGGCTGCCTCAAGCAGATGATGCAGGCGGCTGCGAATCTGGGGCCGAAGTCCAACATTGTCGCGGTGGAAGCGGTGCCCGACGACATGACCCACAACTACGGCATCTGCGGTGTGGGCAAGCGCAGCGGCAGCACCTTCGAGATCGACGGCATGGTGGAGAAGCCGCCGAAGGGTACCGCGCCCTCTAATCTTTCAATTACCGGACGCTACATCCTTCAGCCCGAGATCTTCGAGATTCTCGCAAACCAGGAACGCGGCGCCGGCGGCGAAATCCAGCTCACCGACGCCATGATCGGCCTGTCGAAATCACAAGCCTTCCACGGCCTCGAATTCGCCGGCGAGCGCCACGATTGCGGCTCGCGCGCGGGCTTCCTGCGCGCCAATATCGCGTTCGGGATGGCGCGTCCCGATCTACGCGAAGGCTTGCGCGCAGAGATGAAGAAGTATCTCGGGATGTGACGCGGTGCCGAACTTTGATGCGTTGCGGGACTATCTGAAACAACAGACGCAGACCGAATTCGTGCTGAGCTTCGCGCAGATCGAACAGATCATCGACGACGATCTGCCGCGCGCAGCGCAGCGCGCGTCGTGGTGGGATACGGCGCGCGCGCCCGAACAACGAATGCCGCAACGCGAAGCCTGCATAGCGGCGGGTTATGTCGCGACGCGCCTTGTCGATGGCGTCCGATTCCGTCGCGCGGACGCAAAACGGCCGCGCTTCAGATAGCTGGAATCCGATGGGGGCTCCGACGCACGCCCGAATAGCCCTATATTTGACACGATGATCTTCGGAAAATCCGTCATCTGCAGAAAGTTGCAGCATCCCCCACCATGTCGATAATCCGACGCTGGCTGGCGGCGGTGAGGCTGAGGGTTTGGGCCGCGAACTGCACAGAGGAAGATCAAATGCGAGACAGCAAGGAAATCGCAGCCAAAATCACCAAGAGCGACAGCGAATGGCGCAAGGAACTGACGCCGATGCAATATGCGGTCCTGCGCGAAAAAGCGACCGAGCAGCCGTTCTCCGGCGAATACGAGCACGAGCGCCGCGCCGGCACCTATGTCTGCGCCGGCTGCGGGCAGGCGCTGTTCGAGTCCGGCGCCAAATTCGATTCGGGATGCGGCTGGCCGAGTTTCACCGTGCCCGCGGTCGAAAGCCACATCGATGAGGAGCAGGACACCAGCCACGGCATGATCCGCACCGAGGTGCTATGCTCAAGGTGCAACGGCCACCTCGGCCATGTCTTCAATGACGGTCCCGAGCCCACGGGTCTGCGTTACTGCATCAATTCGGCCGCCCTTAAGCTCGAGCCCAAATAACAACGGCGGCCGCTGCTTTCGTCCTTTTCGCGCTATCGAGCATTTTCCGGCTATGTGGAATCCGGTTCGCGTGAAGAAATGCTCTCAACCAAAAACCAACGCGCATTCTGATCGCAAAACCGGTATCCACTTTGCGGAATCACGCTCCTAGCGGTTTCAACCCTGCGCGCCGTCAGCTTTCCCAGAAACGCCTCCCGTCCACCAATTCATCCACCAATTTACGGTGATTTTAATTCAGTATTTTATTCAACAGCGGACATGATCAGAATTCAGTTTGGCGACCTCCTCTCCGCCATGTCTCATTGATATATCAATACCATATCCGGTTTTTGTCCGATCTTCCCGACCTCCTTCCATACCCCTGATCGGGGGGTGGCACGCGCATTCATTCATGGCAAAACGTGCCCCTCTGCTTCGGCCAAGCGGGTTGGGGGCAACCAACCGGGTCGCCGCCGCGGAAGAGCTTGTCGTGCGTTCGCAAGAAATTTTCACAGGAGAAGATCGAATGAGACAGCAGACCGGTAGCGAACCGTCCAGCCAGAATCTGGCGTTCGTGATGCTGAACGCCCGTCCGGTGGACATGGACGTGGCGAACGCTGAGTCGGAAGGATACTATGATCCGATGAGCCAGACCTGGATCGCTCCGCTCCACGCCCAGATCAGCAGCACCTACAGCACCCACCGGACGGCCGGCGGCGCGACCTCCAGCGACACCACCCATCGGCGGGACGACTGAGCCATCCAGCCACCGCGCGCGCTCGGCCGGCGCGGTGGCCTCCCCGGCATCGCTGCGACCGCCATGAGCGAAACCAGACCAATCCTCATCGTCACGGCGAAGCTCGACACTCACGCGGATGCCGTCATCAGCGAGTTGAAGGCGCGCGGGCAGCCGTTCTTCCGCCTGAACACCGACGATTTCCACACCGAGTACAGGACCATGCTGCGGTCCGGCGACCGCAGCGTGATTTTCGAGGACATCTGGGGCCGCTCGGTTCGCTTTCCGCACGATGTCCACGCGATCTGGCACCGCAAGCCGGTCGAATCGAACAATCCGCCGGGCGTGGAGCAGCGCGGCACCGCGGACATGATCCAGAGCGAGACGCTGGAGCTTCTCAACTCGCTGAGTTGCTTCCACGACCGGCCCTGGTACAACAACCCTGAGAGCAATCGGGTTTCGCAGCGCAAGTTCCCCCAGCTCTGCCTGGCGAGCGAGCTTGGCTTGCGGGTGCCGCGCACCCTGATCACCAACGATCCCGGAGAGGCCCGGCGCTTTGCGGCTCAGACCCAGGGCGGCGTCCTGTGCAAGGCGATGAAGGAGGCGGGCTACTCGACCCCGAACGGATCCTATTTCATCTTCTCGCGCCGTGTCGGCAAGGATGAGTTCGATGCGCACGCCGACCGCATAGCGCTGTGCCCCACGCTGCTCCAGGAATACATCGAGAAAGCCTACGAGCTACGCGTCACCGTCGTCGGCGATGTGGTGTTCGCCTGTCGGCTGGATTCCCAGGCCGACGAAGCGGCCAGGATCGACTGGCGGATGGTGACGCCGGACCGCATAGCCCACAGCATGGTGACGCTGGACAACAAGGTCGAGGCTGCACTCAAGGCGATGATGCGGCGCTTCGGCCTGCGCTTTGGCGCCTTCGACCTGATCGTGACGCCCGAGGGCGAGACCGTGTTCCTCGAACTCAATCCCAACGGCCAGTGGTACTGGATCGAGCTGACCACCGGCGCGCCGATGGCGGCCGCCATGGCCGACCTCCTGCAGTCCTGATCGCATGAACGCCTGGGACGCCCTGGTCGAAGGCCGCCTGGGAAGCGGGTTCAAGGCGTTCCGGGAACTGTGCCGCGAAGCCTACCGGGCCGAGGCCGGCGGGTTCGTGCCCGCGATCGCCGCCTCGCTCGCGCTCGGCCTGCTCGCGGTGCTGCCGCCGGTCCTCATTGCGCACCTGATCGACCGCGCGGAGACGGGGGCCGGCACGATGGGCCTGCTCGCGCTCGGCGTGCTCGCAGCCTTCGCGGCGCTCGCGCTGCTCGACGCGGGCCTGACCTGGCTGCGCCACCGCTTCACCATCGCAGCCCAGGTCCGGCTGCGCGCGCGCATCGCCCCGAAACTGCTGGCCACCGGCCTGCGGCTACCGCTGCGCGGGCTTCAGGACAACAGCCGCGCCACCATGATGCGCTCATTCGACGACCTCGATGAGACACTCGGCTTCATCGCCGGCACCATGCCAGAGTTCGTCACGGGCGCGATCTTGGCGACGAGCTATGCCGTGCTGATGTTGGTGGTCAACCCGCTGCTCGCCGTGGTGTCGCTCGGCGCAACGGGGCTCGCTTTTGTAACTGCGGTCGTGCTGGCGCGGCGCAGCCGCACCGCCTTCGCGACCTGGATCCTCGACCGCGATCGCGCCTTCACCGTGATCGTCGAAGCCTTCGCCTCGCTCCTGACGATCAAGTCGATGAACGCGCATCGCGCGGTCGCGGACCGCTTCGCGGACAAGCTGGAGGCGGAGAACACAAGCCTCGCGGCGATGCGCCAGCGCACCGCCGACGCGGAGGCCATGGGCCGCGGGTGGCTGACCTTCGCTCCCGGGATCGTGGTGGTCGTGGGCGTCTGGATGGTGAGCCGGGGCGAACTGAGCACCGGCGAGCTGGTGCTGTTTCTCACGGTCTCGGCGTCGCTGTCCGGTCCGATCGGCAACATGTGCTCGCACTGGGAGGCGGCGCAGCGCACCATGGCCGCGATCACACGCATCTCCGAGTTGCGCGCCGCGGAGCTTGAGGACCTCGACGCGGACACAGGGCGGAACTGGAGCCTTGACGCCGGGCTCTCGCTCGCGGGCGTCGGCCATCGCTATGCGGCGAACGCCGCTCCCGTGCTGCATGCCGTCGATCTCGCGCTCGATCCGGGATCGCACATCGCCGTCACCGGCCGGTCCGGCGACGGCAAGACCACGCTCGCGCACATCCTCGCAAGGTTCATGCAGCCGAGCGAGGGCGCGGTGCTCGCCGGCGCGGCCGATGCCGCAGGCATCGGCCTGACCCCGTACCGCCGGCGCGTTCTCATGCTGCCGCACGAGACCGAGATCTTCAGCGCCAGCATCGCCGACAACGTCACCCTGTGGGACGGCTCCTTCGCTCTCCCGGAGGTCATGGAAGCGCTGCGGATCGCCCGCCTCGGGGAGGTGGTGGACGGACTGCCCCGCCGGCACGACACGCTGCTGTCCGCCGACGGCGAGCCGCTCTCCGCGGGCCAGCGCCAGCGCCTGGGGATTGCGCGCGCCATGATCCGGCGTCCAGACGTGCTGATCCTCGACGAGGCCACCTCCTCGCTCGATCCGCAGACCGAGACCGATGTGATCGCAAACGTCCGCGCGGCGATGCAGGGCCGCACGCTGATCGTCATCACCCACCGCGAGGAACTGGCGGCGCGCTTCGGCCGGCGACTCGTGGTCAAAGACGGCGGCGCGGCCTATTTGCCCGGCTTCGAGCCCGGCTGACTGGTCAGGCCGAGCCGCGTGGCGTGCCACGACGCCTCCGCGCGCGAGGAGATGTCGAGCTTGCGGTAGATCGACTTGATGTAGCGTGCGACCGTGCTCTCGGCGAGATCGAGGGCTTTGGCGGCCTCGACGTTGCGCATGCCGCGGCCGATCAGCGCCAGCACTTCCTTTTCCCGCGCGGTCAGATCGGCGTCGGGCACGGCGGGGCCGGTCAGACGGAAATGCTCCATGATACGGCGGGCGATCGACGGCGACAGCGCCGGGATGCCCTGCGTGAGCTGGGTCAATTGCCGGACGATGACCTCGGGCCGCTGCTCCTTCAGGAGATAGCCGTGCGCGCCCGCCGACAGCGCCGCGACGATATGGGCATCGTCGCCCATGACGGTGGTAACCACGCACAGCGTATCCGCCCGCTCGGCCCGCAGGCGGCGCAGCACGTCGAGGCCGGAGCCGTCAGGCAGACCGAGGTCGATCAGCGCGAGGTCAAAGCCGCCTTCCGTCGCCGCGGCGAGCCCCGCGCGCATGCTGGAGGCCTCGGTGATGCCGGAGCCGGGAAAGGCGCCGCGCACGATCTCGGCCAGCCAGCTGCGGGTTTCGGCGACGTCTTCCACGATCAGAACGCGGTTCATGGCGAAGCCTTTGCGCTAGAGAGGGGGAATTGCACCGCGATCCGGGTGCCGGCCGCGCCCGGCACAATCTCGAACGTGCCGCCGAGCCCGGCCATGCGGGTGCGCATGTTGGTCAGGCCGTTGCCGACGCTCGCGCCGCAGGGATCGAAGCCGCAGCCGTCGTCCTCGATCGCCATGGCGATGGCGCCCGCGCGGTGCGCGATGTGGATGCGCAGAACGGAGGCGCGGGCGTGCTTGATGACGTTGCCCGAGGCCTCGCGGATCACCGAGCGCAGCGCATGCACGGCCTGCGGCGGCAGGACCGGCGCGCCCTGCGTCTGCGTGCTCCAGTCGAGGTCGATGCCGGCGGAGGACAGGTGCTCGGCAATCTCCACCCGAAGGTCAGCGAGCGTCTCGTCGAACGACAGGCCGGGGCGGGAGGCGTTATTGATGATGTCGCGCAGGTCGGACAGGGTTTCGCGGATCATCGCGTCCTTGCGGTCAGGGGCGCGGCTGTGGAGCGCGCCGAGAAGCTGCACGCCGATGTTGTCGTGGATGTCGAGGGCGATGCGCTCGCGCTCCTGCGCCGCGCCCTTCTCGTAGGACTCCCGGCTTTCCACCGCATGGCGCAGCATGGCGTGCAGTTCCGCGGCAAGGCTCGCATCCCGCGCCGAAAACAGCCTGCGGCCACGGCCGGCGTGTTCGAGCCGGAGCGCGGGCAGCGTGCCGATGCCGGGAACGAGAAGCGCCAGACCGTCCTCGCGCAGGGTGGCGGTTGCGGCGCCGGGCGACGGATCGATCCGCAGCGGATCGAACACGTCCCGCACAAGCTGACGCCACAGTCCGGTTTGATCGACGCCGGGCGGTGCGAGCGCGACGTCGACCACCTGCCGGAACATGTTCTCGCGGATGACAGGCCTGCGGCCGAGCAGCCAGCTCGCCAGCTCGCCAGCGCGCTGCGCAAAGGCAGGTAGAGGAAGGCGACGGTCAGAAGCGCGAGGCTGAAGGCAGGCAAGCGCTCGACCGCCACCCCATAGATCAGCGCCGCGTCGAGCACGAGCAGCAACACCGCGCCACCGAGATAGAACAGGATGCTGAACGCCCAGTCGTCCAGTTCGAACAGGCGATAGCGCGCCACGCCGAGCGCGAGACCGGCATGGATGATGAGGAACAGCGGAAAGGCGTAGCCTTGCGACATGACCGGCGTCACCCCGATCATGTGCGGCGCGATGATGGTGATCACGAAGGCGCCCGCGCCGATCGTCACCGCAAGGGAGAACCAGCCCAGCGCCGCGCGCGCGGACGGATCGCCACGCGTGCGCCGGTACTGCAGCCCCGCACAGGCGAGGATCGTCAGCATCGCCAGGGTCACGGGCAGGTGAAGTCCGATCGGGGGACCCGACGATAGCTCCAGCACGCCGACGACAAACCATGCGCCGAGCACGAGCGCCGGCACGGCCAGCCAGCGGGGCCGCACCAGCCGGCGCGGATAGGAGAGGAACAGCCCGATCATCGCCGCGCCGAAGAGGAGCGCGCCCGCGTAATTGATGCCGGAGAGAACGCGGAAGAGCCCGCCGTCGAGCGCCAGTTCGCGCGTGCTGTAGACCGCGGCGGGCATGGCGGAGATCATCAGCCCCGCGCCGGCGAGCGCGAACAGCCGCGGGCCGGTCCCCCCAGGCTTGAGGCTCCAGACCCAGACGCTGATCAGAAAACCGAAAAGTCCGGTGAGGGCCTGGACCCAGAACACGAGCGGAAGGTCGCCGACCGGGCGCTGCTGCCGGAGCCGGACGTTCGTGACCTTAGAATCTTTATGGTTTGACGCGTTTTCTTGACGCGGACCGGATTCCACTTCGCTCGAAAACGCTATAGGTTCGGCATCCTCCCACCGGGTCTCGATGCCGATCGTCTCCCGCGCCATGATGGCGGCAAGCCGGCTCTGGCGCGCCAGGAAATCCCGCACCTGCGCGTAGGTGGCGAGGCCGTCGGGGTCTTCGATCAGGTCGCCGGGATCCAGCCTGATCCGCTCCCCGCCGGAACCGATCAGCGCCACCAGGGCGGCAGCGGCCGGGACAGCCGCGGCCGGGCTGCCGGCATCGACGGAATCGATCCACACCAAATCTCGATCTGGATGATTGGAAAGGTTGAGGCCGAGCCACGGCTGCCGGACGGCCAGCACCACGGCCACGGCGACCAAGACAAGCCCGATCATCGTTGCCATCGTCAGAATGCCGATCGGCGTCAGCCTGATGCGCAAGAGTCCGCTCCCGCAATCCCGTCCCCATCCCGACCATACGGCAGCGATCCCGTCCGCTCATCCCTGAACGGGCGCTTACGGCTTTAGAGTCTTTCCGTTTCCGGTAGAATCATAAGCGGGCTCTATGATTTTAATCTGGAGCGTTTAATTCACGCGAACCGGATTCCACTTTGCTCGAAAACGCTACAGGGGCCGAGCATGTCCTCAAGCTTGACCCGAGGCTGGATGCAGGTTCGCGTGAAGAGCGCGTCCCAGAAGCAAGCTCAAGCTTCGCTTCTGATTCAATCAGACGCGAAAATACGCCACGCAATGTTCCTGGATCGAGTCGATCCAGAAAGCATGAGCGGGACCAGTTCCGGTATTTTCAGTGGTGGATGCAAGCGGCGGCTTAGAGCAGCGGCCGGTCAAATGGAATCAGCGCCGCCGCTCCAGTTAATTGATTGAGCATCGGATTTATCCCGAAACCGGTTCCCACTTTCGGGTCCGATGCTCTAATGCATAGCCGTCGTATTGAGCTGGCTCTGAATGCTCTTGAAGTGGTCCAGCCGCTCGATCGCCTTGTCGAGCTCGGAGCCTTCCTTGTCCGTCAGCCTGGATTCCATGCCCGCGATCGTATCAGCGAACTGCGCGCGATCCAGTTCCTCGATCGAGGTCGCCACGTCGGCAAGCACGGTCAGACCCTTTTCCGACGCCTCGGCCAGACCGCCGAGCACGACGATCTTCTGTTGCGTGCCGCCGGCGGTGACGGTCAGCATTCCGGGACGGATCGCCGCGACGACGGGCGCGTGGCCGGCCAAAACACCGAAATCGCCCTCGACGCCGGGGATGTCGACCTGATCGACTTCGCCTGAAAAAACCAGTTTCTCCGGCGAAACGAGATCGAAATGGAAAGTCGCCATGGTGTCCAGTCTCTCTGCTGTCACCCGCGAGGTTGACCCGCGGGTCCATCCGCCATCGAATATCTATCGATGGATTGCCGGGTGAAGCCCGGCACCGACGACAATGATCAAGCCGCTTCGGCAGCGAGCTTCTTGCCCTTTTCGACCGCTTCCTCGATGGTGCCGACCATGTAGAACGCCGCTTCCGGCAGATGATCGTACTTGCCCTGGCAAAGGTCGCGGAAGCCCTTGATGGTGTCGGCGAGATCGACGAACTTGCCCGGCGAGCCGGTGAACACCTCGGCGACGTGGAACGGCTGCGACAGGAAGCGCTCGACCTTGCGAGCGCGAGCGACGGTGAGCTTGTCCTCTTCCGACAACTCGTCCATGCCGAGAATGGCGATGATGTCCTGCAGCGATTTGTAGCGTTGCAGAACCTGCTGCACGAGGCGAGCGGTCTGGTAGTGCTCCTCGCCGACGATCAGCGGCGACAGCATGCGCGAGGTCGAATCGAGCGGGTCCACCGCCGGATAGATGCCTTTTTCCGAGATGGCGCGGTTGAGCACCGTCGTTGCGTCGAGATGCGCGAACGAGGTCGCCGGCGCCGGGTCGGTCAGATCGTCCGCCGGAACGTAAATCGCCTGCACCGAGGTGATCGAGCCCTTGTTGGTGGTGGTGATCCGCTCCTGCAGCGCGCCCATGTCGGTGGCGAGCGTCGGCTGATAGCCGACGGCGCTGGGGATACGGCCGAGCAGCGCCGACACTTCCGAGCCCGCCTGCGTGAAGCGGAAGATGTTGTCGACGAAGAACAGCACGTCCTGGCCCTGATCGCGGAAGTGTTCCGCGACCGTGAGGCCGGACAGCGCCACGCGCGCGCGCGCGCCGGGCGGCTCGTTCATCTGGCCGTAGACGAGCGCGCATTTGGAGCCTTCGCCGCCGCCCTTCTTGTTGACGCCGGATTCGATGAATTCGTGATAGAGGTCGTTGCCTTCGCGGGTGCGCTCGCCGACGCCGGCGAACACCGAATAACCACCATGCGCCTTGGCGACGTTGTTGATCAGTTCCTGGATCAGCACCGTCTTGCCGACGCCCGCGCCGCCGAACAGGCCGATCTTGCCGCCCTTGGCGTAAGGCGCCAGCAGGTCCACCACCTTGATGCCGGTGACGAGAATTTCCGCTTCGGTCGACTGGTCGGTATAGGACGGCGCCTCCGCGTGAATCGGGCGCAGATCGTCGGCCTTGACCGGGCCCTGCTCGTCCACGGGCTCGCCGATCACGTTCATGATGCGGCCGAGCGTGCCGGCACCGACAGGCACCCGGATCGGCGCACCGGTGTCGGTCACGTCCTGGCCGCGCACCAGGCCTTCGGTGGTATCCATGGCGATGGTCCGGACGGTCGATTCGCCAAGATGCTGCGCCACTTCCAGAACCAGCCGGTTCTCGCCGTTCTTGGTCTCGATGGCGTTGAGAATAGCCGGCAGGTGGCCTTCGAACTGCACGTCGACGACGGCGCCGATGACCTGGGTAATACGACCGATCTGGTTGGCTGCTGTAGCCATGGAAAGTCTCCTATAACGACGAGGCGTGTCAGAGGACGCTGAGCGTCACCGGCACGTTGTTGCGCGTGGCCCGGGAATACGGGCAGATCGTGTGAGCGTCTTCGAGCAGCGCCTTGACCTTTTCCTTGTCGGCGCCCGGAATGCGCAGCGTAAGTTCGGCCTTCAGCGCGAAGCTGATCTCGTCCTTGTCGATCGAGACGTGGCAGCCAATCTCGGCCGCCTGACCGTCAAGACCATGCTTCCTGGCGAGCGCCAGCACCGCCTGGCCGAAGCAGGACGACCAGCCCAGCGCGAAAAGCTGCTCGGGATTATGTCCTTCGCCCGAGCCGCCCATTTCCTTCGGCAGGGCCATGGCCAGACCGAGGCCGCCGTCATCGAGGATCGCGCGGCCGTTGCGGCCGCCCTTCGTCGTCGCCTTGGTGACATAAGCCATAGCTGCGTCTCCTTCGACTAGACCGCTTCGGCGCCGGAGATGATCTCGATCAGTTCCTTCGTAATCATCGCCTGTCGGGTGCGGTTGTAGATCAGGGTCTGCTTGCGGATCATTTCGCCGGCGTTGCGGGTGGCGTTGTCCATCGCGGTCATCTGCGCGCCGTAGAACGAGGCGTTGTTCTCCAGAAGCGCGCGAAAAATCTGCACGGCGAGATTGCGCGGAAGCAATCCGTTGAGGATTTCATCTTCCTCCGGTTCGTACTCATAGGATGGCGCGGGGCCATCGCTCGCAGCGGAGCCTTCGACCGCCAGCGGAATGACCTGCTGGGCGGTGGGGATCTGCGCAATAACGGACTGGAAGCGTGAATAGAACAGGGTACAGACATCGAATTCGCCGGCATCGAACCGGGCCAGCACTTTCCTTGCAATGTCCTCGGCATTGACGAAGCCGAGCTGACGCACCGAGCGCAGTTCGACGGTCTCGACGATCTGCTTCTCGAAGATGCGACGGAGCTGCTCGTAGCCTTTTCGCCCGACGCAGAAGAACTTGACCTCCTTGCCCTGGTTCATCAGAGCGAAGGCTCTGTCACGGGCCAGGCGGACGATGGCCGAATTGAACGCGCCGGACAGGCCGCGCTCGCCGGTGCAGACCAGCAGCAGATGAACCTGATCCTTGCCGGTGCCGACCAGAAGCGGCGACGCATTTGGCGAGCCGGCCGCGGCGCTGGCGATGTTTGAAATCACCGTGTCCATCTTCTCGGCGTAAGGCCGCGCTGCTTCGGCGGCGTTCTGCGCGCGACGGAGCTTGGAGGCGGCCACCATCTGCATGGCCTTGGTGATCTTCTGCGTCGCCTTGGTCGAGGCGATGCGGACACGCATGTCCTTGAGTGAAGCCATTCTCTGTCTCGCCCTGCCGGTCCGGTCATGGACCCGGTCGCAAATTCCCTGTTTCGTCACGCCCGGCCTTGTGCCGGGCGTTCGCGTCATCTTTCGCTGCCGCGCCTCAAGGTGCGGCAGGCCCGGCCCTGACGAAACTTACGCGAACGTCTTGGCGTAACCTTCGACGATGCTCTTGAGCTTGCCCGCCGTCTCATCGCTGAGATCGCGAGCGTCGCGGATGGTGTTGAGGACATCGGCATGCTTGCCGCGCAACAGCGACAACAGCCCGTCCTCGAACGCGCGCACCTTGCCGAGCGGCAGCGGATCAAGATAGCCGTTGGTGCCGGCCCAGATCACCACCACCTGCTCTTCCATCTTCAGCGGCGAGAACTGCGGCTGCTTGAGAAGCTCGGTCAGGCGCGAGCCGCGGTTGAGCAGGCGCTGGGTCGAGGCGTCGAGGTCGGAGCCGAACTGCGCGAAGGCCGCCATTTCGCGGTACTGCGCGAGCTCGCCCTTGATCTTGCCGGCGACCTTCTTCATCGCCTTGGTCTGCGCCGAGGAGCCGACGCGCGACACCGAAAGGCCGACGTTCACCGCGGGGCGGATACCCTGGAAGAACAGGTCGGTTTCCAGGAAGATCTGGCCGTCGGTGATCGAAATCACGTTGGTCGGAATATAGGCCGACACGTCGTTGGCCTGGGTCTCGATCACCGGCAGCGCGGTCAGCGAGCCGTTGCCCTGGCTGTCATTCAGCTTGGCGGCGCGCTCCAGAAGACGGGAATGCAGGTAGAACACGTCGCCAGGATAGGCCTCGCGCCCCGGCGGGCGGCGCAGCAGCAGCGACATCTGGCGATAGGCGACGGCCTGCTTGGAAAGGTCGTCATAAATAATGACGGCGTGCATGGCGTTGTCGCGGAAATATTCGCCCATGGTGCAGCCGGTGAACGGCGCAAGGTACTGCATCGGAGCCGGATCGGACGCGGTCGCTGCGACCACGATCGAATATTCCAGCGCGCCCTGCTCCTCGAGCACCTTGACGAACTGCGCGACGGTGGAGCGCTTCTGGCCGACCGCGACGTAGACGCAATAGAGCTTCTGGCTCTCCGGAGCGCCGGCGACATTGAGCGGCTTCTGATTGAGAATGGTGTCCAGCGCGATCGCGGTCTTGCCGGTCTGACGGTCGCCGATGATCAATTCGCGCTGCCCGCGACCGATCGGGATCAGGGCGTCGATGGCCTTGAGGCCGGTCGCCATCGGCTCGTGCACCGACTTGCGCGGAATGATGCCGGGGGCCTTGACGTCAACGCGCTTGCGCTCGGCGCCCTGGATCGGACCCTTGCCGTCGATCGGATTGCCCAGCGCATCGACCACGCGGCCGAGCAGGCCCTTGCCGACCGGCGCGTCGACGATGGCGCGGGTGCGCTTGACGGTCTGGCCTTCCTTGATCTCGCGGTCGGCGCCGAAAATCACGATACCGACATTGTCGGTTTCGAGGTTCAGCGCCATGCCGCGCGTGCCGTTTTCGAACTCGACCATCTCGCCGGCCTGGATGTTGTCGAGGCCATAGACGCGGGCGATACCGTCGCCGACGGACAGCACCTGTCCGACTTCCGAAACTTCGGCTTCCTTGCCGAAATTCTTGATCTGATCCTTCAGGATCGCCGAAATTTCCGCGGCGCGGATGTCCATCAGCCTGCCTCTTTCATCGCGTGCTTGATCGAATTGAGTTTGGTCCGGAGCGAGGTGTCCACCATGCGGCTGCCGAGCTTGACGACAAGCCCGCCGATGATGGACGGATCGACCTTCACGTTGAGCGTAATGTCCTTGCCCGTCACTGATTTCAGCGCGGCCTTCAGCGCATCCAGATTCTTGTCATTAAGCTTCTCCGCGACGGTAACCTCCGCCGTGGCCTCGCCCTTGAATTTCGCGACCAGCGCGCGAAACGCCCGGATTACATCCGCCACCGCGAACAGTCGGCGGTTGGCGGCCAGGACTTTCAGGAAATTCGCGGTCGTGCCGCCGATCCCGGCCTTGCTCAGCACGGCGGCGAGCGCCTTGCTTTGCGTATCGGCGCTGAAAACCGGACTGCGCACAAGGCGCACCAGTTCAGGGCTCTCCGCCAGCATGGCATCGAACTTGTCGAGGTCGGCCTTGACGGCGTCGATCGACTTGTCTTCACGCGCCAGTTCGAACAGGGCCGTCGCATAACGACCGGACACACCGGAAACCGAGGGATCTACAGCAGCCACCACCGCGCTCTTCAAGCTGTCAAACTCGCAAGGGAAAAGCCGTCGCCGAATAAGCGGCGCCAAAGCGGCCCAAGCCCTTGGAATTCAAGAGGGACTTCGATTTCCGGCCGGCACGAACGTACCGGCGACGCTAAAATCGCGGCTTTGCTAACATAGCGCGCGCGCAGGTGCAACATGACCGCAGCCTAGGGCGATGCCTTGTCGCATGGCGCCCGGAATTTCAACCGAGCCCGGAAATTAAAGAGAATCGCGGGAGGCGCCCAACGCGCCTGCGCACAGTCATTCGCTCGGCGAACGCCGCATGGAACAACAAGCCAGTCGATCCCGTGCCGTCGCGACTTTCTACATGACGACAGGTCGATCTTAGTGCGCGAGGGACCCGCAGTACTTACCGAATGGTTACTCATCCGGCGTAATGACTTCCCTTTACAGTATACATAAGTATCTTATTATTAATTTTTCGTTAAACCGTGTATTAATACGATTAGTGGACGAGCTCGCTCCGATCAAAAGATATTTCATCCGAGTCACGAAGCAATTCCCTGCCCATTTTACGCCTTAGTTGGAGGATCAACCACGCCGCGAGTCAAAGATCATGGGTTTCACTTGCCGCAAGGGCGGCAATACTTTTAGGGGTCCTCCATTATGTTGCACTCGCGAAAGACGACGCTAGCGTTTCTGATCCGGCCGCGTACCTTGGCCGCTGTAATGACCGCGAGCGTCTTGATTGCAGGCGGCGTCACCGAGGCTTTGGCCGGGTCGCGCAACCATCATCGTCACCACCACCAGGGACATCATGCGAAGAGCCACGGCGCCAGCGGGCCGGCCTGGACGAACGCCAATGCGTCCCTTGAACGTTCTGCCCGTTCCAACCGATCGTTCTCCGGCGTGGCCTCTTATTACGGCAATGAAGCCGGCAACCGCACCGCGTCCGGCCAGCGCTTCAACCAGAACGCCATGACCGCCGCCCACCGCAGTCTGCCGTTCGGGACCAGGCTGAGAGTCACCCATGGCAGCCGCAGCGTGGTCGTCACCATCAACGATCGCGGTCCGTTCATCCGCGGCCGCGTGCTGGACCTTTCAAAAGGCGCCGCCCACGCGATCGGCCTGACCAGCCGCGGCGTCGGCCGTGTGGTCGCCGAGGTCATGTAACCCCGTTCCACACCGCGTTTCGCTTCTCAAAAACGCATCAGTCACGATCTGAGAGCCCCGCTTCTGATTCCATCAGAAGCGGAAAGGCCTCTCAAAGAAAGCTCTGCGGATCAACATCCACTTCGAGCTTCAGATTGCCTTTTGTCTTCGGCGCGGACGCAAGCCATTCACGCAGATAGCCGGAGAGGTCCACGCCGCGCGCCGACTTCACCAGCAGGCGAAATCGATAGCGTCCCTTGATCAGGGCCAGCGGGGCTTCCGCCGGTCCCAGCACCTGAATGCGCTCGTCGATCGGCGCGGCCGCAGCAATCCGGCGGGCGAAGCTCTCCGCGCTCGGGCGCTCGCCCGCGGATATGATCAGGCTGGCCAGCCGGCCGAACGGCGGGTATCCGGCCCGCTCGCGCGCCGCGATTTCGCTGGCATAGAACGCCTCGCGGTCGCCCGCGACCAGCGCCTTCATCACGGGATGTTCGGGCTGGTGGGTTTGCAGATAGCCGATGCCATGGCCCGTCTCGCGGCCGGTGCGGCCGATCACCTGATTGAGCAGTTGGAAGGTTCGCTCCGCAGCGCGGGGATCGCCGTTGCCGAGGCCGAGGTCGGCGTCCACCACGCCGACGAGGTTCAGGCGCGGAAAATGATGTCCCTTCGCCACCAGTTGCGTGCCGATGATGATGTCGACGCGACCCTCGGCGATGTCGTTCAGTTCCGAGCGCATGGTCTCGATCGAGGTGATCAGGTCGCTCGACAGCACCATGGTCCGCGCGTCGGGAAATAGCGCGGCAGCCTCTTCCTGCAGCCGTTCGACGCCGGGGCCGACCGCGACCAGCGATTGTTCGGCCGCGCAATGCGGGCATCGAGGCGGGCGCGGCATCGAGAAGCCGCAGTGATGGCAGACGAGCCGCTCCCGGAAGCGGTGATCCACCAGCCAGGCATCGCAGATGGTGCAGGCGAAGCGGTGACCGCAGCCGCGGCACAGGGTCAGCGGCGCGTAGCCGCGGCGATTGAGAAACAGCAGCGCCTGCTCGCGCCGCTCGATGGCGCTCCCGATCTCTGCGGCCAGACGCGGAGAAATGAAGCGGCCGCGCGACGGTCCCTCGCGCCTGAGATCAATCAGTTCGATCCGCGGCAAATGCTGACCGCCAAACCGCGACGTCAGCGCGATGCGCTGGTAGCGGCCCTTGCGCGCGTTGACTTCGCTTTCCACTGAGGGAGTCGCCGACGCCAGCACGATCGGGATTTTCGCTATATGCGCGCGCACCACGGCCATGTCGCGGGCGTGATAGCGCACGCCCTCGTCCTGCTTGTAGGCCTGATCGTGCTCCTCATCGACGATGATCAGTCCGAGGCTGGCATAGGGAAGAAACAGCGCGGAGCGCGCGCCGACCACGACCTGCGCCTCTCCCGCCGCGATCGCGGCCCAGTTGCGCGCGCGATTGCGCGGCGTCAATTCGGAGTGCCACTCCAGCGGCCGCTCGCCGAAGCGGGCCGCGAAACGGTCGCGGAACTGCCCGGTCAGCGCGATCTCGGGCATCAGGATCAAAACCTGCCTGCCGCGGCGGACGGTTTCGGCGACCGCTTCGAAATAGACCTCGGTCTTGCCGGAGCCGGTCACGCCGTCGAGCAGCGCGGCGTGGAACGTGCCATTCGACGCCAGCGCGCGCATGGCGTCCACGGCCGCTCGCTGCGATCGGGAGAAATCGGGCACGGCGAAATCCGGGTCAGGCGGCGGGGGGGGTGGTGACGGCGGCATCGGCTCGGTCGTCAGCGTGCCCTCATCGACGAGGCCGTCGACCACGCCGGCGCTGACGCCCGCTTCCCGGGCCGCATCGGATTTCGCACGCAGCAGCCCGTCCGACAGGACCGCCAGCAACCGCCGCCGCGCCGGGGTGATGCGCCGGGGCGGCTCGCCGCTCAGACGCACGCCCGGCCGCGTCCGTTCCGGCCCGAGGTGCTCGCCCATCCGCAGGCTCATGCGCATCACCATGCCGCGCGGCGACAGCGTGTAGTTGGCGATCCAGTCGATCAGCGTGCGCAGTTCGTCCTTGAGCGGAGGGACATCGAGCTTGCCGGAGATGTCCTTGAGGCGGTTGTGCAGGCGCGGATCCGGCGCGGGGTTCTCGGCCCAGACCACGGCGACCACCTCGCGGGGGCCGAGCGGCACTGTCACCACCTCGCCTGGCCGCACCTCCATGCCGTCCGGCACGCGATAGGAATAGGCGTGACCGATCGCGACGGGAACCTGCACATCGACTATGCGCGTCGTCGATGATGCCGGGAACGTGCCAGGGCGCGAAGAACGGTCCATCTGGAGAATCGGTCTCGGTGGGGGTGGCGGCCAGCTTAGGAGGACACGGCGCCATAGGCCAGCCAACCGGAAGATTAGCGAAGGATAAACCAGGACGGCGCGATATAATCGCCGGACTCAACATGCAGGGTGCGATGATGGCGAAACTCGTGGAGCCGCTTGCCGATCCCGCCTGCGCGGCGTCCGACATCGGACAGCAGATCGCGCGCTGGCTCACGCATCTGCGGGCCGAGCGGCGGCTGTCGCCCAAGACGCTGGAAGCCTATGAGCGCGATGTCAGGCAATGCCTGATGTTTCTCGGCCGGCACTGGGACGCGCTGGTGACGCTGGAGCGTTTTGCCGCGCTTGAACCGAGCGATATCCGGGCCTTCATGGCCGCGCGACGCGCGGAAGACATTGGCGGCCGGTCGTTGATGCGTTCGCTGGCCGGGCTGCGTTCGTTCGCCCGATTTCTGGAACGGGAAGGGCTCGGCAAGGTCGGCGCGCTCGGCGCGATCCGCGCGCCGAAGGTCGGCAAGAGCCTGCCGAAGCCGATCCATATGAGCGCGGCGAAGCGATTTGCCGACGCGTCCGAGCGCGCGGGCGAGGATCGGGAGCCATGGATCTGGGCGCGCGACGCCGCGGTGATGGCGCTGTTGTACGGATCCGGCCTGCGAATCTCCGAAGCGCTCGGCTTGAAGCGCCGCGACGTGCCGCTGCCCGGCGCGGGCGACGTGCTGGTGGTCACCGGGAAAGGCAACAAGACGCGGATGGTGCCGGTGCTGCAGAACGTGCTGGCGCTCATCCATGAGTATGTGGCGATGTGCCCGCATTCGCTGCCGCCGGAAGAACCAATCTTCGTCGGAGCGCGGGGCGGCCCACTCAGGGCGCGCATCATCCAGCTTGTGATGGCGCGGATGCGCGGCGCGCTCGGCCTGCCCGACAGCGCGACGCCCCATGCGCTGCGCCATTCATTCGCGACGCACCTGTTGAGCCGCGGCGGCGACCTGCGCGCGATCCAGGAACTGCTCGGCCACGCCTCGCTCTCAACCACGCAGATCTATACCGGCATCGACAGCGAGCGGCTGCTGGACGTCTACAGGACGGCGCATCCGCGCGCCTGACCAAAGCGTTTTCGAGCGAAGCATGTCCTCGGGCTAGACCCGAGGATGGAAACCGGTTCGCGTGAAGAAAACGCGTCAGAATAATCCAGAGCCTCGCTTCTGATTCACCGAAGCGGGGATCTGCGAGAGAGCCCGGTTGCAGGTGGCGCTCCGATCCGGTCTTTCGACGAAATCCGACAGCGGCGCGGAGGTTCAATCAATAGAACCTCCCGCTGAAATTTCCGGTCCGGTCGCCGGATTCATGATTCCGGCCCCGGATGGTCGCAATTTCCGCATTCGACCCTATATAATCAGCGCATCACGGACATGCTGCGTGTCGGAGAGCCCCAGCGGGCCCTTGCATCAGCATTGCCCGTTCTCGAAAAGCGTAATTGTAGGGGTTCCCGCCATGACGTTCAGCTTCCAGAAATCCGCCGAACTGTTTCCTGCCGCGGTCCGCAGGAAGAAGCGTGCCGGGTTTACCTACCGCCGTTTCGATACCGCGGCCGACGCCGTACGCTTCGCCATCGAGGAGCTTCCGGCCGACTCGCTGAACGGCGCGTATCTTCAGGTGGACGAAGCCCGCTTCGATCAGAACGGCATCCGCTCTCTCTATGAGAGCCGCGACTTTCCGCTGCCCCGCCGCAAACTCGACACGGCATCCGCAGAAACGAGAGTCCCGAAGGATGCTGCGTGAGAATTCCGCGCATCCGAACCAACCGGAATTCAGCCGAGCTTTAAGCGCGATCTTCTGATCGAGCGCGTCCTTTAGAGCCTTTCCGCTTCTGATGGAATCAGAGCGAACATGCTCTAGCCGGCTGAACGCAGGCTCTCATTCGGCTGGCGGTCGAGCCAGCGCTTGAGCATCCGCACGTTGCGCATGTTGGCGCGAAACATCACGTCGAAGGCATCGCCGGCCACAGGCACCAATCCGATCACTCCGTCGACCGCAACATTGCTCAGCATCCGCGCGGTGAGGTACCAGGGTGCACCAAGCGCCCGCGCTTCGCGCACCAGCCAGAGCGAGAACGCCGTGGTTATGATGTCGCCGATCACCGGCACCAGCCCGATCAGGCCATCAAGGCCGTAACGGACGTTCGTTCCCGGCACGACGAAGGCGACGTCAAGCAGCCTCGCGATCGCATCCAGCCGCGCCAGCCGCTGCTCGCGGGTGAGCGGCTGGAACGCAGCGGCGAACTCAAAGCCGGAAGCACCGTGCTGAAACGCCCCGAACGGGCCGGCCTGGAATCCATCGGCACCCGGCGGGTCCCCATGAATCTCACGACCGTCCTGATCGATGACCTTTGCGCGCGCGGACCTACGGGCTCGAAAGTTATCACGCGAAAACAAGTCGTCGTTCGGCATGGATTTCATCGCTTTGACATGGTCTCCCCCGGCAACTTTCGCAAGATTGGGTCACGCGGCCACGCGATCGTGATGATCTTCTGCTTCGATGCGTCGCCGTCGCGCAGAACAACCTCATCGCGGCGAAACAGCCGTTTCGCATCGGCAGGACTCAGCGGGATGCGAAACATATCGTCCCGACATTTTCCTCCCTCTCCAGGTCTCAACTCCGCCCCATTGCGCCGCCATCTTCCCGGCCAAGCGTTTTGCATGATCGCGTCAGAAAATTCGCCTTGCCTTGTTTCGGGATCATGTCGACAGGGGAGAACGTTGTATGAGTCAGGCTCCGTCGCAGAAGTTTGGCGCCGAGTATGTCGCGCATTTGCGCGAGTTGCTCGATATCGCAGCCGAGGAAATCGGGCCCGAACATCGCGCGCCGGCGACCAAAGCGAAGATCACCAGGACTCGCATCGGCAAGAAGGATGGCCTCCCCGAGGCACGACATTTCACGAACGCGGCGTCGACCGCGGGTGAGGACCGCACCGCGTAAAGGTACGTCTGCGATGTTTGCCGCTCATGCCCGGCTGAACATGTCCCGCTCGATATGTCCTGAATTCCACCGGAGGGGCACGCTGATCTGGCGAGGTCGACGTAACGGAGACTGACCTCAGCAAAGGCGTTTCATAAGGACGTCGGCAATATGCGTCCCGCGAAGCGCTACTCGCCCCACTCCGTGAACGCCTCGTTGAATGCGCGCTCTCCGGGCGCCCCCTTCTCGATAGCGATGATCGCGCGACGTTGGTTCGTATAGACCAGCGGGATGTCCAGCCATGAGCGCTCTTTCAAAAGCTGGAGATTGCGCACGCGATCGGACTCGACGTTCGACAGCCCGACCAGGAAGAATCCGTCGGTGACCTTGACGGCGAGTCCCGCCAGCGGGGTGCCGCGGGCCTGTTCGTTGGACTTCATCAGGACGCCGGGGACGTTGGAGACTCCACCGCCGTCGAAATCCGGCGGCAATACGAAGGTCAGCTCCGCGGTGTGGCTGGCAGGCAGCGAGGTGTCGGTGTTGCGGCGGAACGACATCATCATCTTGAACTTGCGTTCGGGAATGTCGATCTCGGCCCGCACGGCAATCTCAGGCTTGTTGCCGGCGGCCCCCTTTACCTCTTCGGTGCGCCACACCACCGAGCCGACATACTGCTTGCCCTTGGGGTCCGAGGGGTCTTCGTCATACAGCACGACGCGCTGCGCCACCGGCGCGATCGTTTCGGACATCGAAGGCTGACCGACCCGGTCAGTGATCTTCGGCTTCAGTCCCGGCGCCGCGGGCTTCACAATCTCGCTGGTCTGGTTCGAGGAATCGAACAGCCCGCGCACGGCCGAGACCACATTCGAACCCCAGATAATTCCCGCTCCGGCGAGGATGAGCAGGAGACCGGCCACGATCGCGCTCTTGAGCGGAAAGCCGCCGCCAAGCACACGCTCCGGCCTTTCGCGACCGGGGCGCGGCCACGATCGCGGCGGGGGCGCCGGCGGCTGGTCGTCCGCGGCAATACCGGAAAACGATTCATCAGAAGGATACGCTCCCTCAAACGCGCCGCGATCCTCAAGGCTTGGCTCCAGCCGATCGAATTCGGGTGACGGCGATCGCACATTGGCATAGGTGCGGCGGGCCGAGCGATTGGCCTGCGCCGCGGCGCGGCCGAGATCATCAGCATCCGCCGTGACGTCTCGAAAGCCCGGAACCGGAGGCCGCGGCGGCGGGCGATCGGGTTCGGGACCGCGGCGCGGCAACCCCTGATTCTGATGATTCTGATTCTGACCCTGATCCAGCCGCTCGCGGGCAGGCGGCGGCGGTTCATCCGGTAACGGGATCGGCGGTCCAGGCGGCCGCCAGGACGGCGTCGGACTGACGGATGGAGGGGGTGACGGGGATGGGGCCGGGGTTGGGTCAGCGCGCAGATTGCGCGGTTGGGGCGTCGCGTTGGCGCGCGAGCGGACCGGCGGCTGGGTAGCCGTGTCCGGCGACTTCATCGCAGCGCGCGTCGCGGCGCGGAACGCATCGCCGGAGCGCGAACCACCGCTACGCGAGGCTTCGCGGGCGCGCTGGGCGGCCTCGGACTCGACCTTGCGCACCGCCTCTTCCAGCGCCAACCGCTCGCGGGTGATCTCGGATTCAGTCAAAGGCGGCTCGACGCCGCGGAGCTGAGCGATCAGCGCAGTCCGTGCCCGCTCATAAAGCGCACGCCGCTGCTCGCCGGGCGCGTTAACGTCCAATCCGGCGATGGCGCGTGCGATCAGCGGGTAATAATCAGCCATGTCTCCTCAATGCACGAACATTAACCTTGAACGCATTCCCGTAACATCCCGTTAAGCCTCGAATGGGTTCTGGACCAGAATGGTATCTTCACGCTCCGGGCTGGTGGACAGCAGGGCGACCGGGCATCCCACCAGCTCCTCGATCCGGCGAACGTATTTGATAGCCTGAGCCGGCAGGTCCGCCCATGAGCGCGCATTGGCCGTCGGCTCCTTCCAGCCCTCGACCGTTTCATAGACCGGCTCGATACGGGCCTGCGCTCCCTCTCCCGCCGGCAGATGATCGATCTCCTTGCCGTCGAGACGGTAGCCGGTGCAAACCTCGATCGTGTCAAAACCGTCGAGGATGTCGAGCTTGGTCAGCGCCAAGCCATGGATGCCGCTGGTTCGCACGGTCTGCCGTACCAGCATGGCGTCGAACCAGCCGCAACGACGTTTGCGGCCGGTGTTGACGCCGAATTCCTTGCCGCGCTGACCGATCAGCTCGCCAATCTCGTCGTTGAGTTCGGTCGGGAACGGTCCCTGGCCGACTCGCGTGGTGTAGGCCTTGCAGATACCGAGAACGTAGCCGAGCGCGCTCGGCCCCATGCCGGTGCCGGTGGCGGCCTGGGCGGCAACGGTGTTGGAGGAGGTGACGTAAGGGTAGGTGCCGTGATCGACGTCGAGCAAGGCGCCTTGCGCGCCTTCAAACAGGATGCGCTTGCCTTCGCGGCGCTTGTGATCCAGCAGATTCCACACGCTGTCAGCATAGGGCAGCACCCGCGGCGCAATTGCGGCGAGATCCCTGAGCAGCGCACCGCCATCCACTTCCGCGATGCCGTGTCCGCGGCGCAGCGCATTGTGATGGGCGAGCAGCCGCTCGATCTTGTGCGGCAGGGTCTGCGGGTCGGCGAGGTCCATCAGGCGGATGGCGCGGCGGCCGACCTTGTCTTCATAGGCCGGACCGATGCCGCGCTGGGTGGTGCCGATCGCCGTCGCCGCGCTGGCGTTCTCGCGCAGGCTGTCCAGTTCGCGATGAAGCGGCAGGATCAGCGTGACGTTCTCGGCAACGCGCAGGTTGTCGGGGCCGACCTTGACGCCCTGCTCCTTCAGCTTCTCGACCTCGTTGACGAAGGCTTGCGGATCGAACACGACGCCGTTGCCGATGATCGACAGCTTCGACGAGCGGACCACCCCCGAGGGCAGCAACGCCAGCTTGTAGGTATTGCCATCGATCACGAGCGTATGACCGGCATTATGGCCGCCCTGAAAGCGGACGACGATATCCGCCTGCTCCGACAGCCAGTCGACGATCTTGCCCTTTCCTTCGTCGCCCCATTGGGCGCCGACGACGACAACGTTGGTCATTTCCGCGGAAGTTCCTTACAAAAGTGGAGCGCGTCCATACCGACCTTCGGTCGTGAACCTCGAACCCGAAGGACGCCGGCAACTCGTGATTACCATACCCGTAATTGTCGTCATGGCGCGGGTTCGGAAGATACGCCTTGCAGGCACGCAGCAAAAATGAAGCGATCGTCCGGACCATCCCGCCAAGCGTCTCATCGGATAAAGGATGCGTGCGGTTCACGCAAGCCGGATCGGCCGTGAATGCCTCTCCAAGCCGTTGATAAATCCTGATAATCCAAACCCGGCAGTTGGACGCTTTACGCGCGGTCCCGCACCCGCCACAGTTTTCAGGCACGCTCGGTCGTCAATGTTCACGTTCCGCCGCTCAGCCGGCCAAGCCAACCGGACCGGCCAAGCCACCGGCCAAGCCAATGGGAGGAGAGATGCGCCGTCTGACGATAGGCAGGGCATGCGCCGGAGCGGTGCTGCTGGCGATGCTGGCTCCCGCCGCCGCTTACGCGCGGGAGGCTGCGCCCGGCGCGCCATCGCACCTCACGGAAACCACCCCCGCCGGCCCGCGAAACGACGGCGACCAGCCCGCCGCAACCGCCGACCATCACCGGCTGCCGCCGGAGTCCACCACCAAGCACAAGCTCGTTTTACCGGACCGCACGCTGGCCTTCACCGCGACGGCCGGCGCTATTCGCATCTTTGACGACAAAGGCGAACCGCAAGCGGACATCGCCACGACGGCCTATCAGCTCGACGGCGCCGATCCCCGCGGCCGTCCCGTGACCTTCGTTTTCAACGGCGGTCCCGGCGCCTCTTCGGCGTGGCTGCAATTCGGCAGCAACGGCCCCTGGCGCATCGCGATGGACCGGGCGATCGCCAGCCCTTCCGTTCCCGTGCCGCTGGAGCCGAACGCGGAAACCTGGCTCGACTTCACCGATCTCGTTTTCATCGATCCGCTAGGCACCGGTTACAGCCGCATGGTGGCGCGCGGCGACGAGGCCCGGAAACGCTTCTTCACCGTCGATGGCGATGTGGACTCGATCGCGCTGGTGATCCGCCGCTGGCTGGAGAAAGCCGACCGGATGCAGTCGCCGAAATTCATCGCCGGCGAAAGCTATGGCGGCATTCGCGGACCGAAGATCGCGCGCAATCTGCAGACCCGGCAGGGCGTCGCCGTCAAGGGGTTGATTCTGATCTCGCCGGCGCTTGATTTCAGCGACGTGCTGGGCACGGGCTTGACCCGGTTCGTGGCAAGCCTGCCGAGCATGGCGGCGGTTGCACGGGCAAAGGAAAAGAGCGAAACACTGACCCGGGCCGACATGGCCGATGCCGAGGCCTACGCACGCGGCGAATTCCTGACCGATCTCATCAAGGGCCAGGCTGATGCGGAGGCAACGCGGCGGCTCGCCGACCGCTTCGCGACGCTGACGGGGATCGATCAGGCGGAGAGCCGCCGCCTCGCCGGACGATTCGACGTCAGCGAATTCCGCCGCGCCTTCGACCGCGAGGGCGGCAAGGTCACGGGACGCTATGACGCCTCGGTGCTGGGGTTCGACCCCTATCCGGATTCAAGCGCCAGCAATTTCAACGACCCTTCGGAGGGACCGCTGTTGACCTCGCTGACATCGGCGGCGTTCGAACTTCATGCGCGCAAGCTGAACTGGCGGCCGACGGGCTCCTATGAACTGCTCAGCCGTACCGTCAACCGCAAATGGGATTTCGGCAAGAACCGGTCATCCGTCGAATCGATGTCGGATATCCGCGAACTGCTCGCAGCGGACCCGCAATTCAGGCTGCTTGTCGCGCATGGATTATTCGATCTCGCGATACCTTATTTCGCCTCCCAGATCCGTCTTGATCAATTGCCGACCTTCGGCTCGCGCGATCGCGTCAAGTTCGTGGTCTATCCCGGCGGCCACATGTTCTATTCGCACGACGGCGCGCGCCGGTCGCTGCGCGACGAGGCGCGCGTGCTGATGAAATGAGGCAACACCACACCGATTAGCCGCCGATCGGGCACGTCCGTGCTTCCGCCGGTCAGAACGTCAGCGCCTTGGCCTGCCTGACCTGCGGCAACGCCTGCACCTTGGCGAGAACGTTCTCAGGCACGCCGCCATCGACCTCGACCAGCGCGATGGCATCGCCGCCCTGGCTGTGACGGCCGAGGTTGAAGGTCGCGATGTTGACGCCCGCGTCGCCCAGCAGCGAGGCGAACTTGCCGATGAATCCCGGTCTGTCCTCATTGGTGACGTAGATCATCGACTTGCCGAACTCGGCGTCGACGCGGATGCCCTTGATGTCGACGAGGCGCGGATGGCCATCGGCGTACACCGTTCCCGACACCGAACGCTCCTGCCGTTCCGTGAAGACCGTGACCGTGATCAGGCTTTCGTAGTCGCTCTGCGCGGCGCGCACGACCTCGTCCACCACCATGCCGCGCTCCTTGGCGACGACCGGCGCGGACACCACATTGACATCGCCCAGCATCGGCCGCAGCAGGCCCGACAGCGCCGCCGACGTGAGCGCCTTGATTTTCATTTCGGCGACCTGTCCCTCATAGGTGATCGTCACCTTGGATATTCCGGTCTCGGTGAGCTGGCCCGCGAAGGAGCCGAGCTTTTCCGCAAGCTCTACGAACGGCTTCAGCTTCGGCGCTTCTTCCGCCGTGATCGAAGGGAAGTTGAGAGCATTGGTGATCGCGCCGGTGAGCAGATAGTCCGACATCTGTTCGGCGACCTGAAGCGCGACATTCTCCTGTGCTTCGGTGGTGGAAGCGCCGAGATGCGGCGTGCAGATCACGTTGGGATGGCCGAACAGCACGTTCCCGGTCGCCGGCTCCTCGACGAACACGTCGAACGCCGCGCCCGCCACCTGCTTGGCGTTGAGCGCATCGGCCAGAGCCTGCTCATCGACCAGACCGCCGCGCGCGCAGTTGATGATGCGCACGCCTTTCTTCATCCTGGCGATAGCGGCGGCGTCGATGATGTTGCGGGTCTTGTCGGTGAGCGGCGTATGCAGCGTGATGAAGTCGGCGCGCTTGAACAGATCATCGAGCTCGACCTTCTCCACGCCGATATCCTTGGCCCGTTCCGGCGACAGGAAGGGATCGAACGCGACCACCTTCATCTTCAGACCGAGCGCGCGATCCGCGACGATCGAGCCGATATTGCCGCAACCGATCACGCCGAGCGTCTTGCCCGTGATCTCGACGCCCATGAAGCGATTCTTCTCCCACTTGCCGGCCTGGGTCGAGGCATCGGCGGCCGGGATCTCGCGCGCCAGCGCCAGCATCAAGGTGATCGCGTGTTCGGCGGTCGTGATCGAATTGCCGAAGGGCGTGTTCATCACGATGACGCCCTTGGCGGTCGCGGCCGGAATCTCGACGTTGTCGACGCCGATGCCTGCACGGCCGATCACCTTCAGTCTCTTGGCGTTGGCGAGAATCTTCGCGGTCGCCTTGGTGGCCGAGCGGATGGCAAGGCCGTCATAGTCGCCGATGATCTCGGCGAGCTTGTCCTTATCCTTGCCGAGCGCGGGCTGGAAATCGACCTCGATGCCGCGATCCTTGAATATCTGCACGGCGGCGGGGCTGAGAGCGTCAGAGATGAGAACTTTCGGTTTGGTCATGATGTTGTCCTCCGCCCTCCCCTTGAGGGGAGGGTCGGCGCGCAGCGCCGGGATGGGGTGAATGGGTTGCAAGTCGCTTGGGTCATCTCCTTCTCCCCGTTCTGACGGGGAGAGGAAAAAAGCATCACGCCGCTTTCGCAAGCGAAGCCTTGGTCTCGGCGAAGGCCCAGTCGATCCATTGCGTCAGCAGCGCGACATTGCTTGCTTCCACCGTCGCGCCGCACCAGATGCGCAGTCCCGGCGGCGCATCACGGTAGTAGCCGAAATCATAACCGGCGCCTTCCTTCTCGACCGCGGCAACGAGTTTCTTGGCGAAATCGGCCTGGGCTTCCGGCGGCAACGACGTGATCGTGGGATCAACGACCTTCAGGCAGACTGACGTGTTGGAACGGATCGCCGGATCGGCCGCAAGGAAATCGATCCACGGCGTCTTCGCAACCCAGTCGCTCAACACTTTGGTATTGGCGTCGGCGCGCGCGATCATGCCCTTGAGACCGCCGACCGACCTTGCCCAGTTCAGCGCATCGAGATAGTCCTCGACGCACAGCATCGACGGCGTGTTGATGGTCTCTCCGGTGAAGATGCCGTCGATCAGCTTGCCGCCCTTGGTCATGCGGAAAATCTTCGGCATCGGCCACGGCGGCGTGTAGCTCTCAAGCCGGGCCACGGCGCGCGGAGACAGAATCAGCATGCCATGCGCCGCCTCGCCGCCCAGCGCCTTCTGCCAGGAGAAGGTCACGACGTCGAGCTTGGGCCAATCGAGCGGCTGCGCGAAAGCGGCTGACGTCGCGTCGCAAATCGTAAGACCCTCACGCGTGGCGCTGATCCAGTCCGCGTTCGGCACGCGCACGCCGGACGTGGTTCCGTTCCAGGTGAAGACGATATCGGAGGCGGGGTCGGCCTTGGCGAGATCTGGAATCTCGCCGTAACCCGCGGTGAGCCTGGTGACGTCCTTCAGCTTCAGCTGCTTGATGACATCGGTGATCCAGCCCTCGCCGAAAGACTCCCAGGCGATCGCCGTCACCGGGCACGCGCCGAGCAGAGACCATAAGGCCATCTCGACCGCGCCGGTGTCGGACGCCGGCACGATGCCGATCCTGTAGTCGGCCGGAATCTCCAGAACCTCACGCGTCAGATCGATCGCGAGTTTCAGGCGCGCCTTGCCGATCTTCGCACGATGCGAACGGCCGAGAGCTGCGTCCTTGAGATTCTGGGGGGTCCAGCCGGGGCGCTTGGCGCAAGGGCCGGAAGAAAAATGCGGCACGTCGGGCCGCGAAGCAGGCTTCGCAACGGTCATGATCTATCCTTCCAGATAGCAAGCCTCCCGTTGGGGGGAGGTGTCCCGCCGCTGTGGATATGGGAATCAAGCGATTTCGTCAAGAATATTCCCGGTAGAGCGTTTTCAAGCGAAGTGGGCACCGGTTCGCGTGAAGAAAACGCGTCAAAGCAATAATCTAGAGCCTCGCTTCTGATTCCATCAGAAGCGAACATGCTCTAGCGACGGCTGATCGCCGCGCCCCCGCCTGCAAAACCTGCTACGCCAAGACCTTCTACGCGAAGTGTCGTCCTCCCACCGAAAAGCACGTCGGAATCAGAACCTGTAGCCCGCGCCGGCGCGCACGGTGTTGACGATGGTGTCCACCGGCGCCGTGAACCGCAAGAATTCCCATTCGGCACGCAGGAACAGACCATCGACGATCATCATATCGATGCCGAGTCCGGCCGCGTAGCCGTAGATGAAATGCGCATTGGCGTTATCGGACAAGGAGCCGGCGCCTGCCAGGTTGGGAAGCGGTGGAATCTGCGTACCAACATACTGATAGCGCGAACTGTAACTTACGTTACGCTGGATATCGGCCCGCCCCATCGCGACGCCGCCAAAGGCGTATGGCAGGAAGCAGCCGAACGAATACCCCGCACGGACCCGGAGCGAACCAAAATCCGTGATCTGCATAGAGGCGTTCGATTGTACGAACGCCGACGTCAGATAATCGGTCGGGTAATTGAACGATCGGCCCTGGCTTCCGCCCGATGCACCGAAGAACTTGCCATGAGTGTAGTTGAGTTCGACACCATAGACGACATCTTCCGACTGCAGGTTGTAGCCGAGGAACCCGCCAAACCCCTCGTTCCGGATCGATGTCGTTTGGCCCAATGGCCAGGTCGAAAGATGATACTGACTTTCGATATCGACGTTGTTCAGCAATCGCTCCAGCAACTCTTTTCCGGAGTTCTTGAAATCCATGTCGGCCGAGCCGTAGCTTGCCTGGCCGCCGATATAAAACCCCTGCCACACCGTCCGCACCGTGCTGAGGCTCGGCGGCTGCGATCCGCGCAAGAATGGAAGGTCATCGGGCATATCGGCTGCGTACGCGCCCTGCGCTGCTCCGCAAATGACCGTCGCCAGCAGAAGTCTACGCATCGTGAACGCTCCATCGACCACCAACTTGGATAATGGCGATCATCGCCTGTTAACCTTAACCAATGGTTGTTGCGCGAGGTGATGCGTTTACATTGCCGACAAAATGTTGGCGTGCGCGGCCTCTTGCGGCAGTCGGACTCGAGCACACGAAAACAAAACGGCGCGGGAAATCCCGCGCCGTTTTGAGCCGTCAAGATTTAGGATATGGCTCAGCCCTTGGTCACAAGCGGCGGCGGCGCATAGGCCGGCGGGCTGTTGAAGTACCAGCGCACACCAAGTCTCAGGTCGTGCGAGGTGATATCGTTGAACTGCATCGGAACACCGCGGGTGAACCCCGTATAGGTCGAGACCGGACCGGTCGTGCCCCTGCCGAGATTGACGTAGCTGTAGCCCAGTTCGAGCGCAAGGCCCGGAGTGACCTGGTAGGCCAGACCAGCATGCGCCGCCCAGGCGAAATTCCATGTCGAGGCCGCCGGCGCGAGCGCAGCACTCGGATACGTGCCCCAACCAAATCCGATATTATTGACCATGCCGACGTCAGTGTAGTTCGCGATGGTTACACGCGCCGCGCCAACGCCGGCGCCGATGAACGGCGTGATACCCCACCAGGTGCCGAGATCGACATAGGCGTTCGCGAGCACGAGCCATTCCGACTTGGCGGCATTGTAATTGTTCACACCGTTTCCGACCACGCCTCCACCAACCGGATAAGTCAGAATATCGGTACCCTTGAAGTTCGCGTTGCCACGATACTGCCCGGTGATATCGCCACGGAACCAGTTGTTGAACTGATAACCGACGCCGACGCCGTAGATGCCGGCGGCGTCAAAAGCGGTGGTTTGTTCATGCGACAGGAGTTGCGCGTTGCGGCCATCCGCCATCGCAATGTTCCGCACACGCTGGTTGCTGAATCCGATATCGCCTCGCAGATACCAGCCGCCGAAATCGACGATCGGCGGGACGAAGTATGGCGGAGGTGGCGGCGCGATGGGCAGGTCGGCTGCGAACGCGGCCGATGTGAACAGCGATGCCGCTCCGGCGGCGACGAGCAATTTTACACTACGCATCGGTTTCGTCCCTTTGTGCCGTGAGGTAATGCTGCCCCACTCCGATTTAGGAGGGACGATGACACCGAATACTTAAGAGCTGCTTAACCCTAATTTTTAAGGTTGATTTTTGGTGAGTTTCTTACGCGCGGCGAGCGGGTGGCCTGCCCACGCAAGTTCATCATGCGGCGGCGTTTACACTTGCCGGGTTTTCGGCATTTTCGGCAGGAACATCGCCAGCAGCCCGATCGCCGGCAGGAACGCACAGACCCGATAGACAAACTCGATGCCCTTCGCGTCCGCGACCTCGCCCAGCAGCGCGGCGCCGATTCCCGCCGCACCGAACGCGAAGCCGAAAAACATGCCTGAGATCATGCCGAGCCGGTGCGGCATCAATTCCTGCGCGAAGACGATGATCGCGGGCATCGCGGACGAAAGGATGACGCCGATAACAACCGTCAGCGCCACCGTGCCGGCGAGATTCGCGAACGGCAGCAGCAGGGTGAACGGCAACACACCGAGAATCGACAGCCAGATCACATAGCGGCGTCCGAAGCGATCGCCGATCGGACCACCGAAATACACGCCAATGGCGACGGCGCCGAGAAACACGAACAGCAAAAGCTGTGATGTCTGCGTCGAGACATGAAACTTCTCGATCAGATAGAAAGTGTAATAGCTCGTCAGGCTCGACATGTAGATGAACTTCGAGAATACCAGCACGATCAGGATTGCCAGTGCGACGGTGGTTCGTGCGCGCGTCGGCGCCTCCGGCGACCGGATATGCGCCGCGCTCCTGCGAGGCACAATCCTCGGCCTGTACCAGCGGCCGATCTGAACCAGCAGCACGATCGCGACAAAGGCGATCGACGAAAACCACGCGATGCTCGGCTGCCCGAACGGCACGATGATCAGAGCCGCCAGGAGCGGCCCCATCGCCGCGCCGAAATTTCCTCCGACCTGAAAAACCGATTGCGCGAAGCCGTAGCGGCCGCCGGACGCCATCCGCGCGATGCGCGCGGACTCCGGATGAAACACAGCGGAGCCAAGGCCGATCAGCGCGGCAGCGACAAGAATCATGGCGTAGGAATGAGCGACACTGAGCAGCAGCAATCCCACGAATGTAGATCCCATGCCGACCGCGAGCGAGAATGGCTGAGGCTTGCTGTCCGTGACGTAACCCACCACGGGTTGCAGCAGCGACGCCGTGACGTGAAACGCCAGCGTGATCATTCCGATCTGCGCGAAGTCGAGCGCGTAATTCTCCTTCAGGATCGGATAGACCGATGGGATCAGCGACTGCATGGTGTCGTTGAGAAAATGCGAGAAGCTGATGCCGCCGAGCACGATATACGCCGGCCCCGCGGCAGCCTTTTCCGCGATCCCGGAAACCACCACCGGCGCGACCAGCGTTTCTTCGGAAATGACAGGCTTGTCCACGGGCCGTTTTCCGGTTGTTGCAACCCGCGTCTGTTATAGCGTTTTCGAGCGAAGTGGATACCGGTTCGCGCGAAGGAACACGTCAGATCAAATCAGCGAGCCCCGAATCATGGAGCCCGCTTTTAATTCCGTCAGCAGTGGAAAATCTTCACGATGAGATACCGGCCCGGCCAACCCGCGACCGGTTACAATAGCAGGGACGCATACGCATCCGAAAATGTTTGCCACAGAGCCTTGACGGCAAAGGTTCCGGTTCTACCGGCTTTCAGGCCACCGCCGGATTGCCCAGCGCGGAAACGATCGTGTCGACAACCTCCTCGACCAGGATACGGTCGTCGCCCTCGCCCATGACGCGAATGACGGGCTCGGTCCCAGAAGAACGCACCAACAGCCGCCCATGGCCATTGAGGCGCTTCTCGCCCGCCGTAATGGCGGACTTCACCTCCGCGCGGTCCAGCGGCTTGCCGTTGCGGTAACGGAAGTTCTTCAGTATCTGCGGCAGCGGCTCGAACTTATGGCAGACTTGCGAGACCGGGCGCCCCAGCTTCTGCACCACGGCAAGGACCTGAAGCGCGGACACGAATCCGTCTCCGGTGGTCGCATAGTCGGACAGGATGATGTGTCCTGACTGCTCACCGCCGAGATTGTAGCCCTGCTTCAGCATCTGCTCGAGCACGTAGCGGTCGCCGACAGGCGTCCGCACCAGCGACAGTTCGCGATCATTCAGGAACCGTTCAAGACCGAGATTCGACATCACGGTCGCGACAATCCCTGGTTTGGTCAACCGGCCGTCTTCCTTCCAGCTCTCGGCGATCACCGCGAGAAGCTGGTCGCCATCGACGGCATGGCCGCGTTCGTCGACGATGATGACGCGGTCGGCGTCACCGTCGAGCGCGATGCCGATATCGCCGCGCATTTCACGCACCTTGCGGCACAGTGCTTCCGGCGCGGTGGAGCCGCATTCCTTATTGATATTGAGACCGTCGGGTTCGACGCCGATCGGAACCACATCCGCGCCCAGTTCCCATAACGCCTCCGGCACTACCTTGTAGGCCGCGCCGTGGGCGCAATCGACCACGACCCGCAACCCCTCCAGGCTCAGTTCGCGTGGCAGCGTGCGCTTGGCGAATTCGATATAGCGATCATGCACGCCGTCGATACGGCGGGCACGGCCCAGATTCCTGCTCTGCGCGAGCTTCTTGTCGAGGTTTTCATCGAGCAGCTGTTCGATCTTCTTTTCGACCTCGTCGGACAGCTTGAAGCCGCGCGGGCCGAACATCTTGATGCCGTTGTCCTCGAAAAGGTTATGCGAGGCTGAAATCATGACGCCGAGATCGGCACGCATGGACTTGGTCAACATCGCGACGGCCGGTGTCGGCATCGGACCAAGCAGCAGCACATCCATGCCGACAGAGGTAAAGCCCGCGACCAGCGCGTATTCGATCATGTAGCCGGATAACCGGGTATCCTTGCCGATCACAACGCGATGACGATGCTCGCCGCGCTGAAATACCAGCCCGGCCGCCTGTCCAACCTTCATCGCCAGTTCCGGCGTGATCAAGCCGTTGGCCCGGCCGCGAATTCCGTCCGTTCCAAAATATTTGCGGCTCATTTTCCCCCCACGACGCGCCCAAATGCTCACCGCCACGCTTGAGGCCGGCTCGTCGAATCCTCAGGACGTCAAATATATCGCTCGACGCGCTTATACCGTCACTAGAGATAACACGACTTCAAAAAATATAATGAACCGTTACCGGAATTGTGAGGAAAAGGCCGTGCCGTCAACCCCTTGCATATCACCATCGGAACCCGCCTACTTTTTTTCGGGGGTACCCCTCCAATGACATCTCCCTAATTCTCAGTCTGATCCTTGGTGGATTCTTCTTTGGTGGGTTTTTCCTTGGCAGGATTTTCCTCTGGGGGTTTTGCAGGAGCCGGCTGGGTGATGCTCAACGGGTCCGAACCGGGAAACGACTCTTCCAGGCCGCGATCGAGTTCCTCATCCAGTTCTTTCTTGGTTTTTCTGCTCCGGTCGTCCGTCCCGCCGTCATTTCGCGCCATAAGCCTCTCCCATAGCATTACTCCTAAGGATGGGACCGGTTCGCGTGAAAGACGACGCATCAAAACGAAATCATGAGCGCGACTTCCATTTTTCCATCAGAAGCGGAAGCGCTTTCGGTACCGCCGCTTATGTAACGCCATCGTGCAGGCCAGAGTTCCGGCGAAGGTCGCCATTCAGGCTCCGGCTCCGCGCGGTGGGCGATCAGCCCCAACCCAGCGCCAGCGCAACGCGGTAGGTGACGAACGCCGCCAGATAAGCCATCGACAGCATGTAGAAGAATGTGGTCAGCACCCAGCGCCACCCGCCGGTCTCGCGCTTGATGACGGCCAGCGTCGAAGCGCATTGCGGCGCAAACACATACCACGCGAGAAAAGCCAGCGCGGTGGCGAAACTCCATTGACCGGCCAGCATTTGCCCGACCTGCTCCGCCGCCTCGTTGCCTCCCTCGATCGCATAAACGGTGCCAAGCGAAGCGACCGCCACCTCGCGCGCCGCCATGCCGGGAATCAGCGCAACGCTGATTTGCCAGTTGAAGCCGATCGGCGCGAGCACCGGCTCGATCCAGCGGCCGATCATCGCCGCAAGGCTGAAATCGATCGCGGGCTCGGTGGCGCCCTCCGGCGGACGCGGGAAGGACGCCAGGAACCAGATCAGGACCATCATCGAAAAGATCGTCGTGCCGGCGCGCTTCAAAAACGCCATCGCGCGCTGGTAGAGGTTCATCAGCACGCTGCGCAGTTGCGGCAGCTTGTAATCCGGCAGTTCCAGCATGAACGGCGGCGTCGCGCTGTCACGCCAGAAGAAGCGGTTGGCCACGAACGACACGGCGAGCGCGCTGAATATCCCCAACGCATAGAGCCCGAACATCACGAGCCCCTGCAATCCCAGCACGCCAAGAACCGGCTGGTTCGGCACGAAGGCCGCGATGATCAAGGTATAGACCGGGATGCGCGCCGAGCAGGTCATCAGCGGCGCGACCATGATCGTGGTCAGCCGATCGCGCTTGTTGTCGATCACCCGCGTCGCCATGATCCCCGGAATCGCGCAGGCGAAGCTCGACAGCAGCGGGATAAAAGCGCGTCCGTGCAGTCCTGCCCCGCCCATGATGCGGTCCATCAGGAACGCCGCGCGCGCCATGTAGCCGAGATCCTCAAGCAGCAGAATGAACAGAAACAGGATGAGGATCTGCGGCAGGAACACGATGACGCTGCCGACGCCGGAGATCACGCCGTTCTGAATGAAGCTCTGCAACAATCCGTCCGGCAGCACCGCCGCCGAGAGCGCGCCAAGCGCGTCAAACCCCTGACTGATGAGTTCCATCGCCGGTTCGGCCCAGGCGAAGACAGCCTGGAACATCACGAACAGCAAAAGAAGCAGCGCAACCATCCCCCACACCGGATGCAGCAGAACGGCATCCACCCGCGTGGTCCATGTGTCGGGCTTGGCCGGCTCGCTGATCGCGGCGCGGATCACGCGATCGGCCTCGCGCTGCGCGGCGCGCAGGTCCGATGCGGCCGGCGTCGTCCAGTCACTTTCGGCGATGGCGCCGGTCGGCTTTCCCGCGATCTCATCGATCCGGCACAGCAGATCGTCGATGCCGCCGCGCCGCACGGCGGTCGATGTGACGACCGGCACGCCAAGTTCAGCGGAGAGCTTGTCGAGATCGATGTCGACGCCGCGGCGCCGCGCGATATCGATCATGTTCAGCACCAGAAGCATCGGCCGGTGCACGCGCTTCAGTTCGATCACGAGGCGCAGCGCCACGCGAAGGTTGGTGGCGTCGGCCACGCAGAGCAGAAAATCCGGCGGGCTTTCGCTCGCGAGCTTGCCGAGAATGACGTCGCGGGTGATGTCCTCGTCCGGGCTGCGTCCCCGCAAGGAATAAGTTCCGGGCAGATCGATCAGATCGACGCGATGGCCGGATGCGGTGCGCAAAACCCCCGACTTGCGCTCCACCGTGACTCCGGCGTAGTTGGCCACCTTCTGCCGGCTGCCGGTAAGCGCATTGAACAAAGCGGTCTTGCCGCAGTTGGGCGTTCCAACCAGGGCGATGCGCCAGTCATTCACCTCGATTGCGGTCATGTCGCGGTTTTCGCCGCCTGATCGTGATCACCGACCATGATCGCCATCGCTTCGCGCCGACGCAACGCGATCGTCGTGCCGTTGACCCGGACCGCGATCGGATCCCGGCCGACCGGTCCTTCGTGCAAAATCTGAACCGACGCGCCCTCGACGATGCCAAATTCGAGAAGACGCCGTTCGATCTCGCTCGCCGACACGCCAAGATGGTCGCCGCCGACCATGATGGCGCTGACCCGGCCGCAAAAGCCGCGCCGCGCGAGGCCGAGCGGCGTGGCCTGCGTTGCTTCAAGGGTTCTGGTATCGGGATCGGACATGATGCTCGCTGATGAAGGGGGTGACGCCTCTATCCAGTGGATCAACCTCTCGTGGGGGTCAAGACACAGAGCATTGATTGAATTTTGCTAGAATGATTAAAAAGTAAAGGCATCTCACGTCGAAAACGCTATAGAAGATCGGCTTCGACCAGCGCGCGCAGTTCCTGCGTCACCGCGGGACGCAGGCCGAACCACAGTTCGAACCCGCGCACCGCCTGATGCAGCAGCATCCCGAGGCCGTCCGCAGTCCTGAGGCCCCGCGCACGCGCCGCGGACAGCAATGGCGTTTCCAGGGGAACATAGACCAGATCGGCGACCACCGCATCCCGCGGCAGCAGCGCCAGATCAATGTCCAGCGGCGGTTGTCCGTTCATGCCGAGCGAGGTGGTATTGACGAGCAGGCCGGTGCGCGGCAGCAGCTCGCCAAGCGTGTTCCAGGCCGCCGGAATAACCCTCGCCCCGAATTGATCCGCGAGCACCCGCGCCCTTTCCATCGTGCGGTTGGCGAGATGGATGCGCGGGATGCCGCGCTCGACCAGGCCGAACACCACGGCCCGCGACGCTCCGCCGGCGCCAAGCACCAGCGCGTCCCCGGTCCGGTCCCAGCCCGGCGCCGCAACGTCCAGATTACTGATAAAGCCCTCGACGTCGGTATTGGTGGACCGCAGAACGGCGCCGTCATAATAGAGCGTGTTGGCGGCGCCGACGGCTCTCGCACGCTCATCCGGCTCCGTGAGCTGCAGCGCCCGCTCCTTGTGCGGGATCGTGACATTGGCGCCCGCGAAGCCGTGCGTCGAAAGATGCATGACGAATTCGGCGAATCCTTCGGGCGGAATCGCCTCGATGCTGTAACCCCCCGTTATTCCGTGCAAGCGCAGCCAATAGTGATGGATCAGCGGCGAGCGCGAATGCGCCGCGGGCCATCCGATCAGGCAGGCGGCCCGGCCTGTTGTCTCGGCTATCATCATGGGATCCCGTCGCGTGCGCGCCCGACCATCAGGGCGGCCCGCCAGAATGGAATCATTCAAGCCGCGCCGCCTGTCAATGCCGCCGCCGGCCGCACTGCAACACGCATCCCCGGCCCGCGCTCACGGCGCGGGCTGCGATCTTCCGAAAACCGGTTTCCACTTTGCGCTGGCGCGGCCCTTCGGGTCGGGATCTTGCTCTCTAAGCCGCCACGCGACGCGAGGCGATGATCTGGTCCGCGGTCCGCCCGGTGACTTCGGCCATGCGGTCGAACTGCCGGGTAAAACCGCCCGCTCCCGCGGTCGCCGACCTCAGTTCAATGATGAGATCGCCGATCTCGGCTTCCGGCATCGTCGCCCGCACGCAGTCCCAGCCGGACCAGCCCTCGCGACTGTCGAAGCCAAGAATCTGGCCGCGACGAGCCGCCAGGATCGCATTGACCTTCGCGGTCGCCTCACTCGGGCAAACGATCTCGACCACATCAATGGGCTCCAGCAACACCGGCTGGCATTTCGGCAATGCCTCGGCGATCCCGATGCGGGCGGCGGTGCGGAACGCCTGATCCGAGGAGTCGACGCTGTGATAGGAGCCGTCGGTCAGCGTCACCTGCACATCGGTCACGGGAAAGCCAAGGGGACCGCGCGCGAGCCCGTCCACCACGCCGTCCTCGACCGCGCCGATATAATTGCGCGGCACCGCGCCGCCCACGATCCTGTCGACAAAGACGAAACCGACGCCGCGCGACAGCGGTTGAATCTCCAGCATCACGTCGCCGAACTGGCCATGCCCCCCGGACTGCTTCTTATGGCGTCCGCGCTGGGTGACAGGCTTGCGGATCGCTTCCTGGTAGCCGATCGCGGGCGGATGCGAGGAAACGTTGACGCCGAAACGATCGCGCAGCCGTTCCAGCGCGACGCGCAGATGCATCTCGCCCTGTCCCCACAGCACGGTGTCGTGGGTCTGCGGATTGTGAACGACGGCGAGCGAGGGATCCTCCTCGTTGAGCTTGCTCAAAGCCTGTCCGAGCTTGACGTCGTCCTTGCGATCGGCTGCGGCAAGCGCCATCGCAAGCACAAGCGGGGACGGCGCGATGCTGACCAGCGAGGGCGGCGCGGTCCTGGCGGTCGTGAGCGTATCGCCGGTCCTGACGGCCTCGAGCTTGCCCAATGCAACCACATCGCCCGCGCCCGCCGATGCGCGCTTGGTCTCCTGCGCGCCGGTTGCCGCGAAAATGCCGGATATCTTTCCGGCTTCGCCCGAGGATGCCTGCACCGCCGCGCCGTCGTCGAAACGTCCGGTCAGCACCCTCGCCAGCGACAGCTTGCCGCCATGCTGGAGGTGCACGGTCTTGAACACGCAGCCCAAGGCCTCCCTGCTGCCGGCCACGCCCATGCGCTTCACGGTCTCGCCGATGCCGGGAGCTTCGTGACGCAGCGCTTTCATCAGCCGCATCACGCCGTTTTCGCGCGCCGCCGAGCCGAGCAGCACAGGGCAGATTTTGCCTTCGCGCAGTTCGCGAGCGAGGTCGTCGAACACCGCATCCCGCGGCGGCGCGATATCCTCGAGCAACTGCTCCATCAACGCGTCGTCGTGATCGGCGAGTTTCTCCAGCATCGAGAACCGCGCGTCCTTCTCGCGGTCGAGATCGCCGCCGTCGAGCTGGACGACCTCGGAGGCCGCGTGCTCGCGATAGACGAAGGCGCGCTCCAGCGCGAGATCGACGAACCCCGCGATCGAATCGCCCTTCCAGATCGGAATCTGCCGCAGCACCAGCGGCGTTCGCGACGCCGGCTGCAACGTGGCCAGGGTTTCGCGAACGCCCTTGTTCGCCTTGTCGATCTTGTTGAGAAACAGAAAGCGGGGAATATTCAGATCTTCCAGTTCGCGAAGGATGATCTGTAGCTGCGGCAGCTTGCGCTCATCCGCCTCGCACACCACGACCGCCGCATCGACCGCGGGAATCGCCGCGCGCATGTCGTGCGCGAATTCGATCGACCCCGGACAATCGATAAAGGTGTAACTTTCGTCCATGAAGCAGGTGGTGACCGGGGTGGGGGCGACTCCCATTCTGTGCTGGCGAGCCTCGGCGCTGGCGTCACCGACGCTGGTGGCCTGATCGACGCTGCCTGCTTTGGGAATCGCGCCCGTTCGGGCAAGGATGGCTTCGAGAAGCGTGGTCTTACCGCTTTGGAACGGGCCCACCAGCGCGATGCACCGGGGACCCGATGCTTGAGTGCCTTGAGAACCCCCGTGAGAACTTCTGAGGTCTTGTCCCATTGCCGCCTCCTGGTCTGGAAGTCGGCCCATGATCGGGTCGGCAATGGCGATGCTCCACCCGCAGGCGGAATTTGGCAAGCGTGAAAACGCACCGGACGGCCGGACACCCGCGCCGCGTTTGGCGGCCCCGGTCCGCTTTTCCCGGATACGTTCTTCAGTGAGAAAATATCCGTGAGAAAGAAAAGGCCCGCTTTCGCGGGCCTCTTCAGTCGTCCAATCAGTGATGGTGACGGCGATGATGGTGACGATGCCGCTTCTTGCGAGGCGTCGCACGCACATCCGCCGGGCGAAGATCGACATCGACCACGCCGGCCGCGGCGCTGAAGCCGGTCTGGCCCTGGAGGCTCAGCGGCTGCAGCGAGATCGAGTTGCCCGAACCACCGACCAGCAGGTTCGCGCCGATCCCGACGCCGACCGTCGCGTTCGCTCCGACTCCGCCGAAATGGCCGGCCAGCGCGCCGCGGCCCACCCGTCCGCTCGGCGCATGGACGATCCATGCCAGGCCGGTCTGCTGAGTGACGCCAAGGTCGAGGCCAAAGCGCTGGACGCGCGCGATGTAGGGTTCAGGCGGCGCACCGGTGCTGCTACGGAAGATGCACTGAAGTTCCGTTGTGGAACCAACGATATAGCCCACATGCTGGCCGCCCCCGCACTCAAGGACGCCGGCCTGGACTCCATGATGTTGATACTGGGCCTGGGCGCCCGCAACCGACGCGACGAGGGTCACGGCGGCCGCAGCGAGAAGTTTCGGGAAGTTCATGAATGATCTCCGCTTG
This sequence comes from Nitrobacter sp. TKz-YC01, assembly GCF_047824785.1. Lineage (GTDB taxonomy): Bacteria > Pseudomonadota > Alphaproteobacteria > Rhizobiales > Xanthobacteraceae > Nitrobacter. Next base: position 3,775,987 of record NZ_CP181167.1, read on the forward strand.
GAATCGGTTGGGAATCGGTAAAGGTTTGGGACATGATGGAACCGGCGTGTCCAAAACAAGGCGAACGCCACACTCACTACACCAACATGCCTGAACCTTGCTAAACCTTAAATGAACATGCGGACAAAACCTTTCGGGACCGAGTGCAGGTGCCAGCTTACAGCGGAAGGCTCGGACGCCGGCCCATCTCATGAAGCCTTCTCAGGCGATCAGCGCAGGCTGCCACAGAAACGCTGGATGCGCTTGCAGGCTTCTTCAAGATCCGCCGTTTTAGTCGCATAGGAGATGCGAAACGCCGGCCCCAAGCCAAACGCCGACCCCTGCACCACCGCGACGCCCTCGGCCTCCAGCAGTTCAGTGACAAAATCCTCGTCCGTCGCGAGCGTCTTGCCGGACGGCGTGGTCTTGCCGATGGCGCCGGCGCACGACGGATAGACGTAGAACGCGCCTTCCGGCCGGGGACAATCGATGCCACTGGCCTGATTCAGCATCGCCACCACGATGTCGCGGCGCTCCTTGAATACCTTGTTGTTCGCCTCGATGAACCCTTGGGGACCGTTCAGGGCTTCCACCGCCGCCCATTGCGAAATGGACGACGGGTTCGAGGTCGATTGCGACTGGATCGTCGCCATCGCCTTGATCAGCTGCGCGGGCCCCCCCGCATAGCCGATTCGCCAGCCCGTCATGCAGTAGGCCTTCGACACGCCGTTGACCGTCAGGGTGCGGTCGAACAGTTTCGGCTCGACCTGCGCCGGAGTGGTGAACTCGAACTGGTCATAGATCAGATGCTCGTACATATCGTCGGTCATGATCCAGACGTGGGGATGCTTCACCAGCACGTCGGTCAGCGCCTTCAATTCGGCCCGCGTATAGGCCGCGCCGGTCGGGTTCGACGGCGAATTGAGGATGATCCACTTGGTCTTCGGCGTGATCGCTCTTTCCAGCGCCTCGGGCTGCAGCTTGAATCCGAACTCCGCCGTGCAGATCACCGGCACGGGCTCGCCTCCCGCCAGCGCCACCATCTCGGGATAGCTGACCCAGTACGGCGCGGGGATGACGACCTCGTCACCGGGATTGATGGTCGCCATCAGCGCGTTGTAGAGAACCTGCTTGCCGCCGGTGCCGACAATGATCTGGTTCGGCTTGTAGGTCAGTTCGTTGTCGCGCTGAAACTTGGCGATAATGGCCTGCTTCAATTCGGGGATGCCATCGACCGCCGTATATTTGGTCTTGCCCGCCTCGATGGCATGAACCGCGGCCAGCTTGATATTGGCCGGCGTATCGAAGTCCGGCTCGCCCGCGCCGAGGCCGATCACGTTTCGTCCCTCCGCCTTGAGCCGACGTGCCTTATCCGTGACCGCGATGGTCGCGGACGGCTTCACACGATCGAGCGCGGCGGACAGGAACGACATCGTCATCTCCTAGCAAGCGTGGCGGTCACCCCTTCCACGCTACCTCATTGACTGGAATCCCGGCACATTAGTGTGCGTCAGGTTGCGCCGCAAGAAGCTTGCGGGCCTGGTGTCGGCGGCGATGCCGTTTCGTGAAAATCAAGCGGAGCCGCCCCGCGCCGGTCCGGGACCGGCATTCCGCTCGCCTTCGAACAGCGCCGCCTTCAACGCAATGTGACCCGCGACGCTTCGTGGGCGGAATGAACTTTCTGAAAAATCCCCGATGCCGGCAATTACCGGCTATTCGCGCGGCGGCGCTTGTCGTCCACCTCAATAAGTTTCAAAGTTGAGGTCTTGCGCCGGTTCAGTGCCATCCTCATTGTCAGATACGAAAACTATCAGATGCGAAATCGGCAGCCTCACCGCGCGACATCGGGAGCCACGCGAATGTACAAGCTCTATTCGATGCAGCGCTCGGGAAACAGCTACAAGGTTCGCCTCGCGCTGACTTTCCTTGACGTGCCTTATCATGCCATCGAAATCGACATCCTGCGTGGTGAAAGCCGCACGCCGGATTTTCTGGCGAAGAACCCGAGCGGGCAGGTGCCGTTACTGGAGGTGGCAGAAGGGCGTTACCTCGCGGAGTCCAACGCGATCCTGTGGTATGTCGCGATCGGAACCGGGCTGGCGCCGGATTCACCGATCGAGCGCGCCGAAGCGTTGCAGTGGATGTTCTTCGAGCAGCACGCGCTGGAGCCCAATATCGGCGCCGCGTATTTCTGGCTGTCGCTCGTTAAAGGGGGACGCGATCTGCAGACTCACGCGCTGGACGACTGGATGGAGCGTGGCTACGCGGCCCTCCAGGTCATGGAGAATCATCTCAGAACCCATGACTTCTTCGCCGCCGGCCAGCTGACCATCGCCGACATCGCTCTTTATGCCTACACCCACCTCGCCGACCAATGCGATTTCGACCTCGCCACATTCCCCTCTGTCCGTGCCTGGTTGCGGCGGATCGAACAGCAGCCCGGCTTCGTGACCATGGACGGCAGCACGGTTTCTTCAGGCCACGCCGCGGTCCGAATCGCAAGGGCCTGACCTGCGCGGTCGGCATCAGTCTCAATCCAGGCACCAGCTTCGACAGCACACGCGCTGGAAGCGCTTCTCTCCGCGCCGATTGCCCCAATCCTGCCCGCGACTGGTGAAAGATGGTCGAGGGCGGGGGTGATTCGCTCATGCTTGTGGAGATTCGACAATGAGGCGCTCGCCGGGTTCGATCGGATGGTTTGGAGGGCGCTTCGCGCCCGTCGCCTCGGCGCACCTGATCCATGCGGTCGCGGCTTCACTGGCCATCGCTGCTTTTGCGGTCTCCCTTTCCGTCGCTTTCGCAATGATGTCGATCAAGGTCGCGATGGCCATGCCGATCGGAACCTGACCCGTTCCTTGCAGTTTACATCGGCCCACGCCCGATTTGGTGCGGCGTCCCATTTCTGTGAATCCTGGTCTGTGAATCCGATCTCCGTCATGGAACTCCCTGCGTGTGAGCCATCGCTGATTGCCAGGAGCGGCCGATGAATACACCCGTCATGCGGGCTGCGGCCATTCGGCGCGCGGTCACCATTTTCGCGGCTTGCTTGCTCGCGGCTTGCTTCGCCACCGGCGCGCGCAGCGAAAGCCAATCGTACCAGTCGTCAGCCGGGCCGATCGAGGTCTCGACCGTCGCCAGCGGCCTCGTCCACCCCTGGGGGCTCGCCTTGCTGCCGGACGGGCGGGCACTGGTCACGGAACGGCCCGGGCGCTTTCGTATCGTCAGCCCCGACGGCGATCTGTCGCCGCCGCTCAAGAACGTGCCGGGCGTCTGGAACTCCGGTCAGGGCGGCCTGCTCGACGTCGTGCTGGACAGGTCGTTCGCGGACAACAAGACCCTCTATTTCTGCTTCGCGGAGCGGGTGGAACGCGGCGGACGAACCGCCATCGCACGCGCCCGGTTGAGTGAGGATCGTCTTCAGGACGTGGGGATCATCTTCCGTCAGGAAGGACCGCTGTCGTCGGGCAATCACTATGGCTGCCGCATCGCGCAAGCTGACGACGGCAACCTGTTCGTGACGCTCGGCGATCATTTCAGCCATCGTGACGAAGCCCAGAATCTCGCCAACCACCTCGGCAAGGTGATCCGCATCGCGCCGGATGGCTCGGCGCCCTCCGACAATCCGTTCGTCGGCCGCGCCGGCGCCAGGCCAGAAATCTGGAGCTACGGCCATCGCAACGAGCAGGGACTCGCCATCAATCCGGCGACCGGCGGTCTGTGGGAGGTCGAGCACGGCCCGCGCGGCGGCGACGAGGTCAACATCATCGGCAAGGGCAAGAACTACGGCTGGCCGGTGATCGGCTACGGCATCGATTACAACGGTGCGAAGATTCATGCCGGCGCCTCAAGGGAAGGCATGGAACAGCCGGTGAAGCACTGGGTGCCGTCGATCTCGCCTTCCGGCATGGCCTTCTATACCGGCGCGCTGTTTCCGTCGTGGAAAGGCAACCTTTTCATCGGCGCGCTCTCGGGGCGGATGCTGGTGCGCCTTTCGCTCCGGGGCGATGAGGTCACCGGCGAGGAACGCCTGCTGCAAGACCTCGACGAGCGCATCCGCGACGTCCGCCAGGCGTCCGACGGCGCGCTGTGGCTTCTGACCGACAGCAAGGCGGGACGCCTGTTGCGAGTATCGCCCGCCGGGAAATAACGCGTCGCGCCGGGATCGCCGCGCCGCGCGTCCTTCATCGTCTCACGGAGTCCTGAGCGCGGCGAGCAGCGCGAAGCCGAAAAGCACGGCGGCGCCTGCGATGAAACCGAACGCGAATGTCAGGTATCCGCGAACAGGCTTCCTCGTCTCCGCCGGCTCCCACAGCGGCGTCGCCGACAGCGCACGCTCACGCTCGATCATGCGTCGCGCGACATAGTCCGTGACCGCCTTGACGATCGCGGCCGAGTCATGGGACTCCGCGAGCACGATCCGGCCGTACCGGGTATCCTGAACAAAGCGGTACAGGCGCTTGTCGCGTCCCATCACGACATGGGCGACGATGTCGATCCACAGCCGCGGCGTGTCTCCCTTGCTGATACCCCGATCGAACAGGTCGATCTGATCCGGCACCTCCGCGAACAACGGATCAAGCGCCTCGTTCAGGATCTCAAGCCGCGCCGCTTCCGCGTCGCGCAGATCAACGACGACGCCGGTGCGATCGGCGGCCTCGATCCGGGCCCGCCATAGCGCGTCGCGCAGCCGCAGCGGCTTCGCCGTTTCCGCCGCGCTCCTTCCAATGATCGGTGCGTCCGACATCGGCCGCCTTTCCCGCAGATGCTGCCGCCCTTTAACCAGACGGTAACCATGCAACTTAACAGCAACTCCGGTCGGCGCAAAGGCCGTTTAGATCCAAAGGCTTATGGGCTGACGACTGCTTCCGCGGGCACTCAGCCCGCCGGATGCACAACGGCCCCGCCCGATCTGCCGGGCAGGGCCGCTGCTTCCTTGGACGCTTCTTCTTTTTAGAGCATGATCCCGACCCGAAGGGCCGCGCCATCGCAAAGTGGAAACCGGTTTTCGGATAAGATCATGCTCAAACAAAATGATATGCGACGAGTCTGATTGAACGCAGTTGAAACAGACTCCAAGACGGACGAGCCTCAGCCCGCCATGCGGTTCGGCTCTTCCACGATCGAGAAGCGCACGCCGGCGCGGTAACGATTTTCCTCGGACACCACCCTCCAGGCGTCCTCCGCTTCCTTCCGCGTCTTGAACGGTCCTTGCACCTGGGCCGAGCCTTCCACCAGCTTGTGGAAGTTCATTGAACCGAATTCGCCGCCGATTACCCAGAAGTTGCTACGGGTCATGAGAACCTCCTCGCCTGTTCGTCCGCTTTACTCAGCGGCCTGAACGTTGATCGGTGAGCCCTGAGGCTTGAACTGCGCGGCTTCCGTGGAATCGTGAAGCGCGGTAGTCGAAGATTGGCCTCCCGTGATCGTGGTCGACACCAGATCGAAGTAGCCGGTGCCGACCTCGCGCTGATGGCGCGTGGCCGAGTAACCGAACTGTTCCGATGCGAACTCAGCCTGCTGGAGACGGGAATAGGCCGCCATGCCCTTGGTCTTGTAGCCGCGCGCCAGTTCGAACATGCCGTGGTTGAGCGAGTGGAATCCCGCCAGCGTGACAAACTGAAACTTGTAGCCCATCGCGGCGATCTCCTTCTGGAATTGCGCGATGGCGGCCTTGTCGAGGTTGGCTTCCCAGTTGAACGAGGGCGAGCAGTTGTAGGCCAGCATCTTGTCCGGATGAACTTTCTTGACGGCTTCCGCGAACTTGCGCGCGCCTTCGAGGTCGGGTTTCGAGGTCTCCCACCACAGAAGGTCCGCGTATCTCGCATATGACAGCCCGCGCTTGATGCAGTGGTCCAGGCCGGTGCCGGGCTTCAGGCGATAGAAGCCTTCCGCCGTGCGTTCGCCGGTGATGAACTCGTGATCGCGCTCGTCAATGTCCGACGTGATCAGCTTCGCGCTCTCCGCGTCGGTGCGCGCCAGCACGAGGGTCGGCACCCCGCAAACGTCAGCCGCAAGCCGCGCCGCGATCAGATTGCGCTCATGCGCCGCGGTCGGGATCAGCACCTTGCCGCCCATGTGGCCGCACTTCTTTTCCGATGCGAGCTGATCCTCGAAGTGGACGCCCGCCGCGCCCGCCTCGATATAGGCCTTCATGATCTCGAACGCGTTGAGCGGTCCGCCGAAACCCGCTTCAGCGTCAGCGACGATCGGCACGAACCAGTCGATCCTCGCCCCACCCTCGGCGTGCTCGATCTGGTCGGCGCGCTGAAAGGTCCGGTTGATGCGGCGGCAGAGTTCAGGGCCGGCGTTGGCCGGATAGAGGCTCTGGTCCGGATACATCGCACCCGCGGTGTTGGCGTCGGCGGCGACCTGCCAGCCGGAGAGATAGATCGCGGGCAGACCGGCGCGCGCCTGCTGCATCGCCTGATTGCCGGTAACGGCGCCAAGCGAATTCACGTAAGGCATTTCGTTGAGTTGCTTCCACAGCCGGTTCGCGCCCCTCTCGGCCAGGGTGTACTCGATCGCGACCGAGCCGCGCAGCCGTTCCACGTCCTCCGGAGCATAGGGACGGCTGATCCCCTCAAACCGGCCCTTGGGGGCGGGAACGATCTGCTCAAAGGTCCTGGTCATCCCTATCTCCAGTTCACATTCATGACATTGCATTGCAAGATACCTGGATAGATAAACGCCAGTTCAGACCTTTAGTATAGATACCTTGATTTCAAATGGTGATGTCATGTAACATACTTATTTGTCTTGTATGTCATTTTGTAAAAACTGTCATAGATGAGCCCCGGAATGGTCACCGACCCAGGCAAGAAACTCTTCGTCGGCCCGCGATTTCGCCGTGTCCGCCAGCAGCTCGGGCTCTCGCAGACCCAATTCGCGGAAGGGCTCGGAATTTCCCCGAGCTACGTCAACCTGATCGAGCGCAACCAGCGCCCGGTCACCGCGCAGATCCTTCTCCGCCTCGCGGAGACCTACGATCTCGACCTGCGCGACCTCGCCACCGCCGACGAGGACCGCTTCTTCGCAGAGTTGAACGAGGTCTTTTCCGATCCCTTGTTTCGCCAGATCGACATCCCCAAGCAGGAGCTACGCGATCTGGCTGAGCTCTGCCCGGGCGTGACCCATGCGTTGCAGCGCCTCTACGCCGCCTACGCCGAGGCGAGGCGAGGCGAAACGCTGGCGGCGGCGCAGTTCGCCGGCCGCGACGACAGCACGGGCGGGCGCTTCGAGGCCGATCCGATCGAGCGGGTTCGCGACCTGATCGAAACCAACCGCAATTATTTCCCGGAGCTTGAGCAGGCCGCGGAAGCGCTGCGCGATGAAATCGACGTTCCCGCACAGGACCTGTTCGCGGCGCTGGGCGCGCGGCTGCGGGAAAAACATTCGATCCAGACCCGCATCATGCCGGTTGATATCATGCGCGAAACGCTGCGCCGCTTCGACCGCCACCGCCGCCAGCTCCTGATCTCCGAACTCGTGGACGGCCCCGGGCGCGCCTTCCAGCTCGCATTCCAGATCGCGCTCGCCGACTGCACAGCCGCTTTTGATGCGATCATCACGCGCGCCGGCGCGCTCGACGACACCTCGCGCCGGCTTTACCGCATCACGCTCGCGAACTACTTCGCAGGCTGCGCGCTGATGCCTTATCAGCCCTTCCTCGCCGCGGCGGAATCGCTCGGCTACGACATCCATGTGCTGGCGCAACGCTTCAGCACCGGATTCGAGCAGGTGTGCCACCGCCTGACCACGCTGCAGCGGCCGAACGCGCGAGGCGTGCCGTTCTTCATGCTGCGCGTCGACAATGCCGGCAATGTCTCCAAGCGATTTTCATCCGGCACGTTTCCGTTCTCGAAGTTCGGCGGCACCTGTCCGCTGTGGAACGTCCACTCCACGTTCGACACGCCGGATCGCCTGTTGAAGCAGGTGATCGAGTTGCCGGACGGCACCCGCTACTTCTCGATCGCACAGATGGTGCGCCGGCCGGTCGCGCCGCATCCGCTGGCGCAGCCTCGCTTCGCTATCGGCCTGGGCTGCGAAATCCGCCACGCCGCAAGGCTTGTCTATGCTTCCGGGATGAACCTGGACAATGCCGAGGGCACGCCGATCGGCATCAACTGCCGTCTCTGCGAGCGCGAAAACTGCGCCCAGCGGGCCGATCCCCCGCTCACGCGCACGCTGATCCTGGACGAAAACACCCGCCGCATGACAAGCTTTGCGTTTTCGAATGCGCGGGAGGTGTGAGAATGCGAATCACGTTCCGTGCAGAGCGCCGCACCCGGCCTTGCTCCGCTGAAGCGGGCTCGACGTAGGGGTTCTCTTCGTGTCCGTGTGATCGCTTCCGGCTCCGCGCGCCTTTTGGATGATCTTGAAGCGATGCTCATGGCCGCGCTTCGGCTTTCCTCAGGCGACCAGCCTCCGTCTGTTTCACGAACCATGCCTCAAGCGCGGCTATGTCGGCCGCCGACATTCGCAAGCCGAGCTTGGAGCGTCGCCAGATGACATCCTCCGCGGTGCACGCCCATTCGTCGGACATGAGATAGCGGACCTCGCGTTCCGTGAGCGTGGCCCCGAAATCGCGGCCCAGATCCGTCATTGTTTTCGCCATCCTCAGCATCCTGGCGGCGCGGGTGCCATAGGCGCGCGCCAGACGGCGCGCGTGCCCCTCCGTCAGAAAAGGATAGCCGCGCAGCAGATCGGCAGCGATCCCCTCAACCGCTGAGACCTCCATGTCTCCGCCGGGCAGCGCCGCCTTAGCCGTCCAGCCCTCGCGCGCCTTTGTCCCCTTCAGATAGGGAGACAACTTTTTCAGCGCCTCCTCGGCCAGCCGGCGATAGGTCGTGATCTTGCCGCCATAGACCGACAGCAGCGGCGCGCCGCCGGGGGTGTCGAGTTCGAGGACGTATTCACGGGTGGCGGCCTTGGCCTCGCTGGCGCCGTCATCATAGAGCGGGCGCACCCCCGCATAGGACCAGACCACATCAGGTGGCGCGACCTGTTTCGCCAGATACTCGCTGACCGACGCGCAGAGATAGGCGATTTCCTCGTCCGAGGCCTTCACCCCGGCGGGATCCCCCTCATAGTCGCGATCCGTAGTACCTATCAGGGTGAAATCATCCTGATAGGGAATGACGAACACGATCCGGCCGTCGCTGTTCTGGAAGATGTAGGCGCGATCGTGATCGTAGAGTTTTCCGACCACGATATGCGACCCCTGCACCAGCCGCACCCGCGCACGGCTGTTGACGCCGGCTCCCAGCCGCAGCACCTGCTCAACCCATGGCCCGCCCGCGTTGACCAGCGCCCGCGCGGCGATTGCGCCGCGTTCGCCGCTGAGCGTATCCTCCACCGTGACGTGCCAGAGTCCGTCGGACAAGCGGGTCTCGACCACGCGCGCCCGGGTCCGGATATCGGCTCCGCGATCGGCCGCATCCCGCGCGGTCAGAATGACGAGACGGGCATCGTCGACCACGCAGTCGGAATATTCGAAACCCTTACGGTAGCGGCCGGGACTCAGCGGCTTTCCGACTTTATCGCGCGCAAGGTCAACCGAGCACGTCGGCGGCAACAGCTTGCGGCCGCCGATATGATCGTAAAGGAAGAGACCGAGCCGCAGCAGCCATGCCGGCCTCAGGCCGGCGTGATGGGGCAGCACGAAGCGCGCCGGATGAATGATGTGAGGCGCGATCCGCCAGAGAATCTCGCGCTCGATCAGGGCCTCGCGAACCAGGCGGAACTCGTAATATTCCAGATAACGCAGTCCACCATGCACCAGCTTGGTCGATCCCGACGAGGTGCCGCTGGCAAGGTCGTTCATTTCACACAGGACGACCGAGTTGCCCCGTCCGGCCGCGTCGCGCGCGATCCCGCAGCCGTTGATGCCGCCGCCGATGATAGCGAGGTCGTAAACCTGACCCACGGGCGCGCCCTCCTCCATCATCCTAGAGCGGCGGCCGGTCAAATGAAATCAGTGCCGCCGCTCCAGTTAATTGATTGAGCATCGGATTTATCCCGAAACCGGTACCTACTTTCGGGTCCGATGCTCTAGCGACATGCGAGCGTCATCGAACCGGTGCCCGGCCGACGACGATCGCTTCGATTGCGAGGATGGCGACAATCGTCAGGGCGACAGCCGAGGGCGCGCGGGACATCCCCACGCCGGACACGCCATGGTGATGATGTTTGACGAAGCGGTCAACGCAGTTTCTGCGCCGGCCTATGCTCCCATCAGAAAGGAAGCTTCGGCAGAGCGCGCCGCAGCGATTTCACGAACTCGGGACAGGCGGGTTTCTTGGACAACGCGCGATCCTTCGCCGCGCGCTCCGCGTCACGGGCGCTTCGAAACAACCTGCCGTCGAGGGAGCTGAACCGCTGCGAGGCCGAAAAGAAGCGAAACCCGGCGCGATCGCGCACCACGATGCCCGCGGACTCTGAACCGACTTCGATGATGTAGCTTTTCGACATGTCCCACTCGCATTTTTTCGGCCTCAAGGCCGCGCCGATAACGGGCAACTGGGTGAAACGTTCCCTGTCGTTCAGGCTGTGATATGAGCATGATTCTGGCGAATACAACCTGGAATATGTCTAGAGTCCGCACCCGCTCCACGGAACCGTTGACAGGCACCATGTTTTTGATTTTTCGTGCATTCTTCAGGCGAACCGGTTCTTTATCCCGGAGCCGGGCGTGAGAGAATATTTCGTTCAAAACGCGGCAGGCTGATGGCAGGTTGTACTTCGTGGCGGCAAGCCATGGCCAGGCCGACCTAGAGCGGCGGCCGATCAAATGGAATCAGCGCCGCCGCTCCAGCTAATTGATTGAGCATCGGATTTACCCCAAAATCGGTTCCCACTTTCGGGTCCGATGCTCTAGAATGAACGAATCGAAAACGCCGGTTCGACTACGCCGGATTCGGCAGGCCGGTCTGGTGGATTTCCCGTGGCCGGCCGTTATCGTCGATCGCGACGTAAGTGAATTTGCCGTCGGTGACGAGGATAGACTGCTTCTCCTTGCGGCGCATCACCCAGGCTTCCAGATGCACCGCGATCGAGGTTCTGCCGACACGGATCAGCGTGGCATGAACGGAGACCAGATCCCCGACATAGACCGGCTTGCGGAAATTCATGGCTTCAATGGCCACGGTCACGGTACGGGACTTCGCAAGCTTGGAGGCGAACACGCCGCCGCCGATGTCCATCTGGCTCAACAGCCAGCCGCCGAAAATGTCGCCGTTCTGATTGGTGTCGGCGGGCATCGCCAGCGTGCGGATGCAGAGCTCGCCGAGCGGCGCGGCATCAGCGATCGGCCGCGCGTGAACGGCTGTCGGGTCGGTCATGGCTGGGTCTGTCATCCGTTGATCTGAAACAAGCTCACGCGGCGTCTCACTAGAGCGGGAAGAGAAGTGAGGTGAAGTGCGGTTTTCCGCCCGCATCCCGCGTCTCAAAATACTGGAATCGATCACGTTGACGGTTTTGGATCGAATCGATCCAAAACCATCGTGATCCGGTCGTCTTACTTGAATGACTCCCAGCCGGGGTCCGGCGCAAAGCGAGCGCCGAACTTCTCCGCGAGCCCGCGCAAATTGGCGGCGACATTCTCAGCACCCCTGGTCCGCGCATATTTCAGCGGACCGCCGCGGAACGGAGCGTAGCCGGTGCCGAAGATCATCGCGCCGTCGACCAGGTCGGGATCATCGACGATGCCTTCGCGCAGGCACGCGACGCAAACGTTCGATATCGGCAGCATCAGGCGGTCGATGATTTCGGGCTGAACCTGCACATCCCCGGCTTCGCCCTTTTCGGCCTTGCCGTTGCGCCAGTCATAAAAGCCCTTGCCGGTCTTGCGGCCAAGCTCCCCCTTCGCAACCTTCTCACGCAGCCAGTCCGGCGGTTGCGGAAGGGCGTCGCCGAACTTCGAACGCAATTCGTCGCCGACGGCGAGGCAGATATCCAGCCCCACCTGGTCGGCAAGCTCGATCGGTCCCATCGGCATGCCGAATTTCTCCGCCGCCGCATCGATCGCGGTCTTGTCGATCTTCTCGTCCAGCATGACCATGGCTTCGAGCATGTACGGCGTCAGCGCGCGGTTGACGAGGAAGCCCGACGCGCTCTGCACCGGCAGCGGCAGCCGGTCTATCGCCCCGACGAACGCCATGGCCTGTTCCAGCACCTGCGGGTCGGCGGCATCATGGCTGACCACCTCGACCAGTTGCAGCCGCGAGACCGGATTGAAGAAGTGCAGGCCCACCAGACGCTCAGGGCGTTGCAACGTCGCGCGCAGCTCCTGGAGCGGAATGCTCGAAGTGTTGGTGGCGAGAATCGCGCCCGGCTTCATCCTTGGCTCGATCGCGGCATAGACCTTCTGCTTCAGTTCGAGCTTTTCGGACACCGCCTCGATGATCAGATCCGCCTGGCGCACGCCGTCGCCGCTCAGGTCGGGCATCAACCGGTCAAGCCTGTCGCGGATAGCGGTCCGCTTGCGGACGATCTTGCCGTAAAGACCGGCCGCGCGCTTGATCGCGCCGGCGATCGGTTCCGGCTTCATGTCCGCGAGGGTGACCCGGATATCCTGATGCGCGCACCACGCGGCGATGTCGCCGCCCATGGCGCCGGCGCCGATGACGTGCAGATGCTTCACCGTGTTGCCGCTGCCCGCGAGCTTCTTCATCTGCTCGCGGAGGAAGAACACCCGGATCAGGTTCTGCGCCGTCGACGTCACCATCAACTCGGCAAAGGATCGCTTCTCGGCCGCCAGCATCGCGGCCTTGCTGCCGCCGTGCTTTTCCCAGAGATCGATCAGCGCGTAGGGAGCCGGGTAATGCTCCTGCGGGGCCGCCTTCGCGGCCTCACGGCGCATTCGCGTGCCGAGAAAGCCGCGAACGGGACCTAGATTCAGCAGACCGTTGAGCACGCTCGGCCGGCCACGCTTCAGCCGGCCGGCCACCGCATCCTTCACCGCGTTGCGAACGTGGCGCTCCTGCGTCACGGCATCGACGAGCCCGAGCGATTTCGCTTTCCGCGCGTCGATGGTCTTGCCGGTCAGCATCAGCGTCATCGCCTGCATCGGGTTGACCAGCCGGGTAAAGCGCACCGTGCCGCCGAGGCCGGGATGCAGACCGAGCATCACTTCGGGGAAACCGAACCGCGCATTGTCGATGGCGATCCGGGTCCGGCACGCCAGCGCTACCTCGAGCCCACCGCCGAGGCAGAAGCCGTGGATCACGGCGATGGTCGGAATCTTCAGCGCCTCCAGCCGGCTGATAATACCGTCAGCGCGGCCAAGCGTGGTCTCGACTTCACTTGGATCGGTGGCGCCGCGAAATTCGTTCACATCGGCGCCTGCGATGAAGCCGGACGTCTTGGCCGATCGGAGCACGACGCCGGCGGGCGGCTGGTTTTCCAGCGCGGTGACGATTGCGCCAAACTCCTCCATCACCTCCGACGCCAGCGTGTTGGCGCTGGAATCCTTGCGATCAAACAGAACCCAGGCCACGCCATCGCTGTCACGGGTCAGCTTGAAATGGCGATAGGGGCCGCTTGCATCGGGTTTCGGCCCGAGTTCCAGCACGCGATCCTGAAGAACGTCCAATACTTTTGAATTCATGACGCCCTCATACCATCTCGACCAGCATGGCGCCGCCCAGCCCGCCGCCGATGCACTCGGTGGCAATCCCGCGCCTGGTGCCGAGCCGCTTCATGGCATTGACAAGGTGCAGCACGATGCGGTTGCCCGACGTGCCGACGGGGTGACCGAGGCTGACCGCGCCGCCATCGACATTGAGTCTGGCGCGATCGATCGCGCCGGCGGCCCCTTCGAGCCCGAGTACCTCGCGGCAGAATTTTTCATCCTCCCACGCGGCGAGGCAGCCGAGCACCTGCGTCGCGAATGCTTCATTGAGCTCCCAGGTCTCGATATCCTGCAGCGACAGCTTGTTGCGCTTCAACAGTTCGGTCGCCGACAGCACCGGCCCCAGCCCCATGACAGAGGGATCGAGCCCCGACCACTGACTGTCGATGATCATCGCCTTCGGCTCAAGGCCGTGTTTGATGACGGCGTCTTCTGATGCGAGAATCGTCCAGCAGGCGCCGTCGGTGATCTGCGACGAATTGCCGGCGGTGACCTGGCCCCACGGCCGCTCGAACACCGGCTTCAGCTTCGCCAGCGATTCCATCGAGGAATCAGGTCGTACGCCGTCGTCGTGATCGTAGAATCTGCCATCGCGAGCGAAAGCGGTTTCCAACTCACCTTTCAACCAGCCTTCGGCCTGCGCCTTCGCCAGACGCTTGTGGCTCTCGACGGCGTAGGCGTCGGACTGCTGCCGCGTGATGCCGAAAAGATGGCCGACCACTTCGGCGGTCTGGCCCATGTTGAGTTCGGTGATCGGGTCGGTCAGTCCGCGCTCAAGTCCGATGACCGGCTTGAAGTAGGGCGGCCGCGCCCTGGCGATCGCCTTTACTTTCTCGACTATGCCCTTGGCGGCTGCGACGCCGGCGAACCAGCGCACGCCCTGCTGCGGCCACACCAGCGGCGCATGGCTCAGCGCCTCCGCGCCGCCGGTCAGAATCAGGTTGGCGTCGCCGTCGCGGATGTATCGGTAGCCGGTGTCCATCGACTGCATGCCAGAGCCGCAGTTGATCTGCACCGTGAACGCCACCATCGCCTCGCCCATGCCCAGCCGCAATGCGGCGACGCGGGCCGGATTCATCTCATCGGCGATGACGTTGACGCAACCGAGGATGACCTGATCGAACGCATCGGGCGCGAACGGCTGGCGCGCCAACAACGGCCGCCCGCATTGCACCGCCAGATCGACCGGCGTGAACGGTCCCGGCCCGCCGCGCGCCTTCAGGAACGGGGTCCGGCTGCCGTCGATGATATAGACCGGGCGCGCCATCAGCCTGCCGCCCTTGTCTCTGCCGGCTCCAGCACCTCGGCCTGCTCCTGCACGACCTGCACGCCGACGGGCTTTTTCTGGGGTGACAGCGCTTCCGGCGCGAAGTCGTCGACCTCGATGACCCGGGCCACCGCCTCTTGCGCCGCCTTGTACTGCTCGGCTTCGGCCGGGGTGATGACGCGTTGCCTGACGGCGGCATCCGCATCGCGCAGGCGCGCTCCGCGCATCCGCTTGAACACGCCCTCGGCGGCGGTCACCAGCAGGAACGCCTTTTCCAGCCGGGCCGGCCCGCCGTCATCATCGACATTCGACAGCCCCTGCGTCAGCCGATCGCGCGCGACGGAGGGCTCCAGCACCAGTTGGGCGCAGGCATGGATGACCTTGTCGCTCGGACCACGCGCCTGCGCGCCGAGCGGCTGGATCATGAATTTGAGCAGGATGGCGACAACGCGGTTCGGCAGGTTCGCCAGGATGTCGGCGAACCGCTGCTCGATGGTGCGGAAACCGGTCACCATGCACCATTCGACCAAAGCGAGATCGGCCTCCTGACGACCCTCCTCGTGCCAGCGCTTGAGCACCGCCGACAGGAGATACAGTTCGGAAAGAATGTCGCCGAAACGTGCGGACAGCATTTCCTTGCGCTTCAACTTGCCGCCGAGCGTCAGCAGCGCCATGTCGGCGCACAGGGCGAAAGCCGCCGAATAGCGCGAGAGCTGACGATAGAATCCGGTCACCGCGCCGGCATCATCCGGCGCGGGCGCGAAGGCCCCGCCGCTCCAGCTTCGTCCCCAGGCGCGGGACAGCGTCCTGAAGCTGTGGACGATGTGCTCCCAGAAGGTCTTGTCAAAGGTATCGAGACCCCGGGCCTTGTCCGTGTCGCCGAGCGCAATCATCTCATGCAGCAAATAGGGATGCGCCCGGATCGCACCCTGCCCGAAGATGATGAGATTGCGCGTCAGGATGTTGGCGCCTTCCACGGTGATCGAGACCGGCACCCCCCGATAGAGGTTGCCAAGATAATTCTGGGGCCCGTCGATCACCGCCTTGCCGCCATGGATATCCATCGCATCGTCGATCACGGTGCGCAGCCGCTCGGTGGCGTGCAGCTTCATGATGCCCGAGATGACCGCGGGATGGTGGCCCTCATTGAGCGCGGCGCAGGTCAGCCGCCGCGCCGCATCGATCAGATAGGCTGTGGCGGCGATCCGGGCGAGCGGCTCCTCGACGCCCTCGAACTTC
Organism: Nitrobacter sp. TKz-YC01; assembly: GCF_047824785.1. Taxonomy (GTDB): domain Bacteria; phylum Pseudomonadota; class Alphaproteobacteria; order Rhizobiales; family Xanthobacteraceae; genus Nitrobacter. The sequence goes on from NZ_CP181167.1 coordinate 3,792,102, forward strand.
CCGATCGGAATGCCGAACTGTTCGCGGATGCGCGCATAAGCGCCGGTGGTGCGCGCGGCAAACGCCGCGCCCGCGGCCGACAACGAGGGCAGCGAGATGCCGCGTCCGGCGGCCAGCGCCGTCATCAGCATCTTCCAGCCCTGCCCCAGGCGCTCCTTGCCGCCGATGACATAGTCGAGCGGGATGAAAACGTCTTTTCCCCAGTTCGGACCGTTCTGGAAGACCTGCATCGCCGGCAGATGGCGACGGCCGATCGACACCCCCGGCAGATCGGTCGGGATCAACGCCACGCTGATGCCGAGGTCCTCCTGCGTGCCGATCAGATGATCCGGATCAAAGGCCTTGAAAGCGAGGCCGAGCAGCGTCGCCACCGGCCCCAGCGTGATGTAACGCTTGTGCCAGTTGAGCCTGAGCCCGAGCACCTCGCGGCCCTCGTACATACCTTTGCAGATGATGCCGGTATCGGTCATCGCCGCCGCGTCGGAGCCGGCTTCCGGGCTGGTGAGACCGAAGCACGGCACGTCGCGTCCGTCGGCCAGGCGCGGCAGCCATTTGTTCTGTTGATCCCTGGTGCCGAAACGCATCAGCAGTTCGCCGGGGCCGAGGGAGTTCGGCACCATCACCGTGACCGCGGCGACCAGCGAACGCGATGAAATCTTCCGCACGACTTCCGAATGCGCATAAGGCGAAAATCCGAGGCCGCCATGCTCGGTCGGAATGATCATGCCGAAGAATTTTTTCTGCTTGATGAAATCCCAGACTTCCGGCGGCAGATCGCGGCATTCCCAGTTGATTTTCCATTCGTCGAGCATGGCGCACAGTTCGTCCACGGGCCCGTCGAGAAATGCCTGCTCGTCCGCCGTCAACGTCGCCGGCGGGGTATCGAGGAGCTTCGACCAGTCCGGATTGCCGGTGAACAGATCGGCATCCCACCAGACGTCCCCCGCTTCCAGCGCCTCGCGCTCGGTATCGGACATCGAGGGCAACACACGGCGCGCCCAGGAGAAGATCAGCTTGGAGATCACGTCACGGCGAAAACTCATCGCAATGTCCTCTTGTTCGGGTAATCGACGCCGTCGAGCGGTTCGGGATTGCTACAGGCAATGATCCTACACCCATAAGGGGAATATCTTTAGAATAGGGAAAGGCCGGCTTCATTTCATGTTTCATCTAAAATTGAACGAAAAATGCCCCGCGGAGCCCGGGGGTCCGAGCGCAAGGCCTGGTTGCGAGACGACGGCTGCTCGCCTTTATTGGTAAAATTTTAATCCTGTCCTCCGAAGATACCGCAGATTCGAACGATTCATATGTTCGCGCCCGCGAGGCCTTCTCGCCACCCCGCCGCGCATCAAAGCACGGCGTCCTGACTCATCTTAACGAGAGACCAAATCAATGACTGGCTCTCGATCAACAGAGAACGGTTGATCGGCAGTTTTACCTGCATCGGAAGGATCCGAATAATGAAGGCGAAGATAAGCGTTATATTGCCCGCGATCGTCTCCGCACTTGTCATGATAGGCGCCCTTTCCGCCGGAATCATGGCCTATCAAGCATACGAACAGCGCCAGCAATCCGAAGCATTTCTCGAAGTGAACCACATCTCGCAATTGCTGCTGCGAAGCGCGGGACAATGGGCGGTGGAGCGCGGATTGACCAACGCGCCGCTCATGTCGCCCGATGCCATGCCCGCTGAACGTCGCCCTCAGATTCTTGAAGCACGGCAAACCGCCGATCGCGCATTTTCCGAGGCTGCCCGGCTTCTGCGCGAGCATCCGGCGATGAAATCCGCGGAATCCCGGATCTCTGAGGCCGAGAGTGCTTTTCAGGCGTTCGTCGGGTTTCGCACGCGCCTCGACGAGAATCTCGCCAGGCGGGGATCGGAACGGAGCCCGGAGGTCGTGGAGAGCTTCGCGCCGACCATCACGAAGTTGATCGAGGTTTCCGGCAACACGCTGCGGCTCACGCTGGAAACGCTGACGCGTCCGCCCACCGCGACTTTGACGCAACTGGTCAGCTTGCGTCATCTGACCGCGCAGATGGCGGAGAACGCCGGAAGGGAGCGCGCGCTCTTCGGAGGAATTGTCAGCTCCCGCGCCGGGATTTCCACAAGCAGCTTGCGGACCATCGCGCGTTTCCGCGGAAACGTGGAACTGGCATGGGAAACCATCTCGCCGATCCGGATGCGCGCCGACCTGCCGGCAAAAGTCGCGGATGCAATCTCTGGCGTCGAAAAGGATTATTTCCAGCGCTACGGCCAGACTCGCGACGCCGTGTTCGCCGCATCCGAGACAGGTGAATACAAAATCAGCGGCAGCGACTATGTCGCGCAGGCGACGACCGCGATCAATTCGATACTCCGGCTGGCCGATGCAGTGGGGGAAGCGGCCGACCAGGACGCGGCCAGGGTAGCCGCGGACAGCCGGTCCCAACTGCTCAGCGCCGCACTGATATTGCTGGGCTGTATCGTTCTCGCCCTTATCAGCTTCTGGATCGCGTTCTCGCGCATCCTGCGGCCGATGGCGGCGCTGACGGCCGCCATGGGTGAACTCGCAAAAGGCAACTTCGCCGTCGTCCTGCCCGGACTGGAGCGCAAGGATGAAATGGGCGACATGGCGCGCGCGGTCGAAACCTTCAAGATCAAGGCCGAGCAGAAGGCGCGCGATGAAGCGGAAGCGAAAATGAAGCAGGATCAGTTGGCCGCGCAGCAGCGCAAGGCGGACATGCACCGGCTGGCCGACGGTTTCGAAGCGGCGGTCGGCGCGGTGATCCAGACCGTATCCTCGGCGGCGACCCAGCTCGAAGATTCGGCGACCTCCCTGACCCAGACGGCCGAGCAAACCCACCAGCTGTCGTCCGCCGTGGCGGCGGCTTCCGAGGAAGCCACGGTCAACGTTCAGTCCGTGGCTTCAGCAAGCGAGGAAATGGCGGCTTCCGTGAACGAAATCAGCCGGCAAGTGCAGGAAGCATCGAGGATCGCAAGCGACGCGGCGCAGAAGGCCCATCGCGCCGACCTGCGCATCAATTCGCTGTCGCAGGCATCGGCGAAGATCGGAGACGTCGTCGAACTGATCAATACCATCGCGAGCCAGACCAATCTCCTGGCCCTCAATGCAACCATCGAGGCCGCTCGCGCAGGTGAAGCCGGCCGCGGCTTTGCGGTCGTCGCGTCCGAGGTGAAGGCGCTGGCCGAGCAGACCGCGAAAGCCACCGCTGAAATCGGCCAGCAGATTACAAGCATCCAGTCGGCGACCGACGATTCCGTCGATAACGTGAAGGAGATCGGCATCGTCATCGGCAGGATCGCGGAGATCTCCGCCACGATCGCTTCGGCCGTCGAGGAGCAGGCGTCCGCCACTCAGGAAATATCCCGCAACGTCCAGCAGGCCGCGGCAGGGACCTCGGAAGTGTCCTCCAACATTATCGAGGTCAGCAACGGAGCTTCCGTGACAGGCAGCGCCTCCACGCAGGCGCTCGCCGCGGCGAAGTCCCTGGCCGGAGACACCGACCGCCTCAAGCAGGAAGTCGAGAAATTTCTCGCAACGGTCAGAGCCGCCTGACATCCGGCGGCGCAGGGCCTTCGCGGTCCGTGGCATCTTGATGCTAACGTGAATCATGAGCGGGTTGGCCGATCCGCTCATGAACGTTCTCTTCGCAATCTTTCCCGGATTGAATACGGAACGCCACCAGCATTTTGCGCGCGGGAACCCTTCAACGCGCCGCACGTTAGGTCAATGCAGACTGACGTTAAGGAGAAAGACTGATGGGTTCCACGACCGACAAGATCAAGGGCACCGCCAACGAAGCAATCGGCAAGGCCAAACAGGTTATCGGCGAAGCCACCGGTTCGGAGAAGCTTCAGGGCGAAGGCGCGATTCAGGAACTGAAAGGCAAGGGCCAGAACGCGCTCGGCGACGCCAAGCAGGCGACCAAGGACGCCGCCGACAAAGCGGCCGCCACCATCAACAAGAATCTCTGATTGCCAAACAAAACATGTAATCACGTTCGGATGTGAATGGGCCGGCTCCTTGTGGGCCGGCTCTGCCGTGCGGCGAAGATAAAGACAACACATCCGGTCCCTATTAAACTGAACGGGTTTCGCGACGCGACGCGGGCTGCTAAGACGCTTCATGCTCAAGGTCGCCGCTTTGCATCAGTTCACGCCGCTGCCGGATTTTCGTGCGTTGCGCGAGCCGCTGCGCGGGCTGTGCGCGGCACACGCCATCAAGGGCTCGATCCTGCTCGCCGCCGAGGGCATCAACGGCACCGTCGCCGGAACGCCCGCCGCGATCGATGCGCTGATATCGGAACTACAGAACGGCGCGCTGTTCTCCGGCCGGCTGAATAATCTCGAGCTGAAATTTTCTCCCGCCTCGACGATGCCGTTTGCCCGGCTCAAGGTCCGGCTGAAGAAGGAGATCGTGACGCTGGGTGATCCCGCGACCGATCCGACCCGCGCGGTCGGCATCTATGTCGACCCTCAGGACTGGAATGAACTGATCGCCGCGCCCGGCACGCTTCTCCTCGATGTCCGCAACGACTTCGAGGTTGCCATGGGCAGCTTCGAAGGCGCGATCGATCCGCAACTCGCCTGTTTCGGGCAATTCAAGGATTTCGCCGCGCAAGAACTCGATCATCGAAAGCACCGCCGGATCGCGATGTATTGCACGGGCGGGATTCGTTGCGAGAAGGCAAGCTCCTATCTGCTGTCGCGCGGATTCAAGGACGTCTACCATCTCAAGGGCGGCATTCTGAAGTATCTTGAAAAGATTCCTGAAAGTGAGAGTCGCTGGCGAGGCGAATGTTTTGTATTCGACGACAGAATCGCTCTCAGTCACGGATTGAAGCAATCCCGGCCGGCGGGCCGGATGATGGACGGAGCGCCGCGCGATGACTGACGAGACTTTCGCGGACCGCATCGAGGCGCTCGAGATGCGCGCGACGTATCAGGAAGAAGCTATCGAGACGCTGAACCAGGTCGTCACCACGCAGTGGAAGCAGATCGACACGCTGATACGACAGATCGCCGAACTGGGCGAGCGCCTGCGGGAGGCTGAAGCCGCGCGACCTGCCCCTTCCAATGAGCCGCCACCGCATTATTGAAGCGGACGCAACCGTTTTCTCCCGTATCGCCGTTGATCGGCAGCCGTTCTGGGCTTATCAGAGGGCGCAACTACCACGCATCGCCGCCGCGGTCGTTGCTTACGCCGCCGTCAACAGTCAAAGCGACGCACGCAGGACAAGGATCGCATGAGCGCGGAAGTCTCGATTGGGGACGCAGAGGCCGCCCGGCTTGCTCCGCATCCGCTCCGCAACGCGATCCTGGGCGAACTCCATGCGCGGCCTTTCACGGCGCTGACCGTCCCAGCCCGGATCCTGCATTTCGCGTTCGATACCGCCGGCGAGCGCGGGCACGCCGACCGCGTCAACCTCGCGAAGTTCTGCGAGGCGCGCGGCCTTCCCGTGCCGACCTTCTCCGAACGGCACTATCGCGTCGCCTTCGGCACCACCGCGCTGCGGTGGGAGCAGCATTCCGAGTTCACGACCTATACCTGGGAGCTGCCGTCTCCCGCGGGCGGCATTCCGTTTCACCCGCCAGCCGCCGCGCTCGCAACCCCCATGCAGCTCGTGCCGCAGCCCGGACCGCTGCTCGTCGCCATCGACATGCATGTGCTGGCCGACGGGCCCGCCGTCCAGCCGCCGGAGCGGCTGTTCGAGCGAACCAGCCTGGCGCTCGCCGAAAACAATGACGGCGCCGCGATCTACGCCACGGACTTCCAGCCCGATCCGTCCGGCTTCGTGCGAATCCTGGTCGTCGACCGCAAGCTCAATCCCGACCGCGCCGGCGCGCTGACGCAGCGCGTGATCGAGATCGAGACCTATCGCACGCTCGCCTTGCTCGGGCTGCCCGAAGCGCAGCGGCTCTCGCCTTCGATCAGCGCGGTCGAGCAGCGCCTCGCCGAAGTGACCGACAAGATGCGTTCTAACCGCAATCTCGCGGACAATCGCCACCTGCTCGATGAACTCACGGCGCTGGCCGCCGAGGTCGAGGCCGGCGCCGCGGCCAGCGTCTTCCGCTTCGGCGCCAGCCGCGCCTATTATGAGATCGTGCAGCAGCGGCTGGCCACCGTCGGCGAACGGAAGGTGGCCGGGCTGCCGACGTGGAGTTCGTTCCTGGCGCGGCGGATGGCGCCGGCGATGCGGACCTGCGTAACCACCGAGGCCCGTCAGGAGAGTCTCTCGCTCAAGCTCTCGCGCACCGCCAACCTGCTGCGAACACGCGTCGACGTCGAGCTTGAGCAGCAGAACCAGGAACTCCTGAAATCGATGAACGCCCGCACCCGGATGCAACTCCGGCTGCAGACCACGGTCGAGGGACTGTCGGTCGCGGCGATCACCTACTACGTCGTCAGCCTGTTCGGCTATATCGCCAAGGCGCTGCACGATTCCGGAACGCTCGCGATCAAGCCGGGCCACCTGACCGCGGCCTTCATTCCGGTCGCGGCGTTAACGATCTGGTCGATCGTGCGCCGCATTCGCCACAAGCACATCGGCCACGACGGCTGAACCTCCGGCGCATTTCGCTCCTGTATCCGCGCTACGCCGCCCTGCCCTCAAGCAGGCCTGTCAGCCGCTGGCGGATGATGCGCTCCGCCCCGCTCACGATGCGCTCGATCAGCTCCTTGCAGCTTGGCACATCATGGATCAGACCCGCCGTCATGCCGCAGCTCCATGCGCCGGCATTCACGTCGCCTTCGATCATGACCCGCGGATAGACGCCGGCGACCTGCTCGATGATGTCGTCGATCCTGAGGCTCTCGCCTTTCTCGCGTTCGATCTCCATCAGTCTCTCGACCTTGCGGTTGTTCAGCACGCGCTCGGTGTTGCGCAGCGCGCGCATGATCAGCCGAGTGTCGCGTTCGGAGGCCGCGACCAGCGCCTGCTTCACATTATCATGCACCGGCGCCTCCTTCGTCGCGATGAAGCGGGTGCCCATGTTCATGCCATCGGCGCCGAGCGCCAGGGCGGCGACCAGGCTGCGCGCATCCGCCATGCCGCCCGACGCCACGAAAGGAATCCTGAGTTCGTCGGCCGCGCGCGGCAGCAGGATCATGTTGGGGATGTCGTCCTCGCCGGGATGACCGCCGCACTCGAAGCCGTCGACGCTGACCGCATCACAGCCGATCTGTTCCGCTTTCAACGCGTGCCGCACCGAGGTGCATTTGTGGATCACCTTGATGCCGGCGGCCTTGAGCGCGGCCATGTAGGCTTCCGGGTTGCGGCCCGCCGTTTCAACGATCCTGACGCCGCTTTCCACGATCGCGCGGATATATTCAGGATAGGGCGGCGCGGTGAAGGCGGGCAGAAACGTCAGGTTCACGCCGAACGGCCTGCCTGTCATGTCCCGGCAGCGCGCGATTTCCTTCGCCAGCAATTCCGGCGTCTTCTGGGTCAACGCGGTGATGATTCCAAGCCCGCCCGCGTTGGCGACGGCGGCGGCCAGCTCCGCGAAGCCAACATAATGCATGCCGCCCTGGATGATCGGATGCTCGATGCCGAACAGTTCCGTAATGGCCGTTTTCACATAAAGCTCCCGATTCGATGGCGATGGCGATGGCCGCGCTTTCGGCATGCTCACACCCGGCGGTCTATCCGGCAAGCGGGATTCGGCGGCTCCGGATTGATGCCATGGCCGGCCGATCGCGCGGTCACTTGACAGGCCGCCATAGGTCGGTTTCACTTGCTCCTCATACTGTTCCACGACCTGCCTGTCGCCAATGAGGCAGCGTCCATTGCTGATCGTGAGGCCGCTCTGAAGCAGCACCTGCGGCTTTCTCCGCGCCTGATGTAAAGGCCGCGGGCCGGAAAATGAGCGACGACGAAAACCGGACAGCGATCAAGAGCAAGAACTCAGGACATGGCTGACGCAGAAGAGGAAACGATGGAGCAACGCCGTGCTCCCCACATTTCCGCAGGGTCCGACCCCGGCACGAATCCGATCGGGGTCGTGGCCTATGATGATGGCCTTGTCAGGGATGCCCTCATGGCCCAATGCGCGGCCGACCTTGCCACGTCAGGCTACAGGCTCGGAGGCATCGTCCAGTCGAATCCGCACCGTGAAGGCCGGCGGCGATGCGATATGTATGTCAAGGATCTGCTGGGCGGCGATGAAGTCAAGATCTCGCAGGACCGCGGCAACGAGGCGAGGGGATGCCGGCTCGACCAGGATGCGTTCGCGCGCATCGACGCCTGGATCGAGCGCGCGGTCCTCGAACATGTCGATCTGCTCATCATCAACAAATTCGGCAGGGAAGAAGCCCAGGGCCGGGGACTGCGCGCGGTCATCGCCGAAGCCCTGATCGCCGATATTCCGGTTATCATCGGCGTTTCCTCGCAGAATCTCGCGGATTTCCTGGCATTCGCCGGAGATTCAGCCACGCGTTTGAGCCCCGACATCGACACCATGACGACCTGGTGCCGCAATGCGATCAAACGGCGCACTCAGGATCAGTGCGAGCCGGGGCTCCCGCCGGTGGGCGCATAACCGACCGGCATAAAGGCTGCTGGCTGGATGAACTGGAAAAGGCTAGTCTTTGGGCCGGCGTCCGTTCGGGGGATAACGAACGGCGTCATGCCGCCGCCGGCCTGCTCCCATGGCTTCGAACGGTACCAGACAAATCCGCAACCACTTCATTATTATTCTCTAGCGCAAAACAGATGAAACGACGCGATGGATGACAAGCAGATCCTCCAGAATGCCACTCGCAGCGCAGCCCAGGCGGGCATGATCACGCTTGTTTTCGAAAATTTCACCGCCCAACTGATCCGATATGTCCTCAGCGGGTACCTCCTCGATGACAGGTCTCTCATGACTCTGCGGGACAATTGCATCCGCGATCTCAAGAACTCGACCATCACCGGATTTCCGCTGGATGACGAGGCGGAAATCTTCAGGCAGGCCGTCGAGAACGCGGAGAAACTGCTGGACGCGGCGATCACCAGAGGACGGAACATCGACGTCTAGAGCTTCGCTTTTACTGTTTAATGTGTTTCCGTCACGCGAACAGGTCATCCACTTCGCGCGAGAACGCTATAGCATCCAGCATCCGCGGCCGTTGCCGACTTCCAGCATGATTCCAACACGATGATGCGTCCCGCATGGCTCGAAAGCGGCTCCTGGCCGGCCTGCCCGCGGCCCGCTGGCGGGATCGCGGCAACCACGCCCTCTCCCTTCGCCGTTCCTATTTCCAGCCTGGCTGCGCACGTTGACGCCATGGTTTCAAGCCCGTACAGACGCGGGAGCGCTGCCGGTCCGGACTTGAACACCTGTCCTGCGGCCACCGCTTTCGCGCGACGCATGCTCCCGGCGATCGTTCGAATGCGGACCGTGCGGAAAGCTTTTCACGAGGTGCCAACAAGACCTTCTGCGCCGGCGGTGCGACGCTTCGGCGCGAATTCGGCGAACGTCTTGCGGCGGATGTCGCGACTAGAGCATTTTTGCTTCTGATTGAATCAGAAGCAAAGCTCTAGATTATTGTTTTAACGCATTTTCTTGCGGCGAACCGGTATCCACTTCGCCGGAAAATGCTCTAGCCGGTTTTTTCCGGTTCCACGACGATGATATAGATATAAACGAGTTGTTCAGTGAGGTTTCACGATGTCGGTATCCGTTAGCAGCACGATCGAGGAGATGCAGGCGGAGCGCAACGCGCTCCAGAGCTTTGCCGACGATCGCGCCCGCGACTTCGTCGGCAGACAGTCGGTGCTTTCGCGGGTCACCGACCTCTGCCTCTCTCCCGCCAAGGAGCTTTCTCCCACGAAAGAAGGCCCGCCATGGGGAATCTGCATCACGGGCGATCCGGGTTCGGGCAAGAGCGCCGTGTTCGGCGAGGTTCTCCGCCGCCTGAAGGAAACCGACGCCTTCATTCTCGCGCATGCCGCCGAAGCGACCCCGCAGGCTTCCTCGATCGACGCCATGCTGCGCCGCTGGATCGCCGAGCTCGGCAGCGCCCTCGGCGCCGGCGATATCGACCTCGCCGCCAATATCGATCCGGAGATCGTCGAGCGGGCCTTCGCCTCGCTGCTGGTGCGGATGGCTTCGAAACGGCGCGTGGTTGTCCTGATCGATGCGATCGACCAGTTCAAGAAGACCTCGCGCGGGAAGTTTACGGCCTGGCTGCCGCGGCTCTGGCCGATCAATGCGCGGCTGGTCGCGACCGGCCTGGCCGGAGGCGCCTCCAAGGCGCTGTCCGAGCGCTCCGGGGTGGAAACGCTGGCTCTGCCGCCGCTGGAGTCGTCCGAGGCGGAAGGCATCATCGAAGCGGTCTGCAAGCGTAACGAGCGCAAGCTGGCTGCTCCGGTGATCGACGCGCTGCTCGCGAAGAAGCATGCGGGCGGGCCGGCCTGGGGCAATCCGTTATGGCTGCTGCTGGCGCTGGAGGAACTCGAACTGCTCGATAGCAGTGATCTCGCCGACATGCGGCGCGAATATGCCGGCTCTTCCGAGGAGCGCCTGCGGAGTGCGATGCTGGATGCGGTCGGCGCGATGCCGGCCGACATTCCGCTCCTCTGCCGCGCGACATTCGATAGCGCGGCCCAGCTGTTGAGCCCGGCGATCGCGGCGGCGTTCATCGGCCTTCTTTCGGCGGGCCGGACCGGATGGCGGGAGAGCGACTTCCGTCAGTTGCTGCCGCAGGTGGGTGGCGAAGCCTGGGACCAGAAACGCTTTGCTACGCTGCGCAACCTGTTCCGCGGCCAGATTCACCAGCACGGCGACCTTGCGCTCCTGGATTTCAACCATTCCCAGGCGCGCGCCGCCGCCCGTTCGCGCCTTGCCGCGCTGCGCGTTACGAATCCCGAACTGCACCTGCTGATCGCGGATCACCTTCTGACGCTTGCGCCGGACGACCGGCTGCGGGTGACTGAAACCATGGTCCATCTGCTGGCAAGCAAGGATGAGGTCCGCGCGGCCCGGCACTATGGCGATCCATCGCTCGGCGAGAAGGAACTGCAAGGCGCCACATACGCGCTCGCCGATGCGATCGTCTCACCGGCCACCGGCACTCCGGCAAGCGCGGCGCGCGAGATATGCCGTCTGCTTCAGAACCCGGACCACTCCGTCCGCGCCCGCGTGGCCGAGCGCCTGCTTTTCAGTTTTGACGATGCTGCGGGCCGGCACGTATCTTCCGATGTTCGCCTGATTGTTTTGAACGCGGTCGAACAAACGTTCCGGGAGTTGCTGCGCGACGAGCCCGGCAATGCCGGCTGGCAGCGCAATCTGTCGGTTGCCCACGATCGCGTCGGCGACGTGCTGGTGGCCCAGGGCAAGCTGCCTGAAGCGCTGACGTCGTTCCGTGAGGGACTTGCGATCCGGGAGAAATTGACGGGCACGGATTCCGACAATGCCGGGCTCCAGCACGATCTGTCGATCTCCTACGAGAAGATCGGCGATCTGCTTGCGGTGCAAGGCAAGCTGGACGAGGCGCTGGACTCGATCCGCAAGCAGCTCGCCGTTGTCGAGCGGCTGGCGAACGGCGATCCCGACAACGCGGACCTGCAGAGCGAGATCTCGCTGTGCCATGAGAAGACCGGCGAAGCGCTGATGGCGCAAGGCAATCTTCCGGGGGCGCTGGAAGCGTTCCAGAGCCAGCTCGAGATCAGCGAGCGGCTGGCGCGCGGTGCCGACACCGACGACAACAAATGGCAACGCGAGCGGACACTCGCCTACGATCGCGTCGGCGATGTGCTGATGGCGCAGGGCAAGCTGCCGGAGGCTCTCGAATTCTTCCGCAACGGACTGACGATCAAGGAGCGGGTCGCGAAGGCGCACCCGGAAAACACGAGCTGGCAGCGCAGCCTGTCGATCTCCCATGATCGCATCGGCGACGCGCTGGTGACGCAGGGCAAACTGCCTGACGCATTGACATCCTACCGCACGGGACTTGAGGTCGCCCAGAAACTGGCGCGCACCGAGCCTGAGAATGTCGGCTGGCAGCGCGACCTGTCGGTGTCGCACGCCAAGATCGGCGATGTGCTGGTGGCGCAGAGCAGTCTGCCCGACGCATTGAAGGCCTTCCATGAGGGGCTGACGATCCGGCAGCGCCTGGCGAATGCCGATCCCGACAATGTTGATTGGCAGCGCGGTCTGGCTGTGTCCTACGATCGCATCGGCGACGTGCTGATGGCGCAGGACAACATGGGCGATGCGCTGAGCGCCTTCCAGGATCAGTTCGCGATCGCCGAGAAGCTGGCGCGGATCGATCCGAACAACACCGGCTGGCAGCGCGATCTGTCCGTGTCCCACGAGAAAGTCGGCGACGTGCAGATGGCGCAAGGCAATCTGCCCGACGCGCTGAAATCCTATCGCGCGGGGCTCGCGATCAGAGAGCGGCTGGCGCGCAATGATCCCGATAACATCAACTGGCAGCGCAGCCTGTCGGTGTCGCACGATTGCATCGGCGACGTGCTGGAAGCACAGGGCGAGGTGGACGAGGCGCTGAAAGCCTTCCGCGAAGGGCTCGAAATCAGAAAACGGCTCGCGCAGCGTGATCCATCCAACGTCGGCTGGCAGCGCGACCTGACAGTATCTTACGACCGTATCGGCGAGGTGCTGGAATCGAAGGGCGATCTGGAAGCGGCCGAGAAGTCCTTCCGCGAAGGGCTGGCGATCATGGAGCGGCTGTCGCTTGCCGACCCCGGCAACGTCGATCTGCAGCGCGGCGTGGCCGTGAGCCAGGGACATCTGGCCGAGATGTATCGCCGGTCCAACGATCACAATAGCGCGCTGGCCGCGTTGCGGCAGGGACAGGCCGCCATGGAACGCGTCGTCATGCGCGCACCTGAGAATGCCGGCTGGAAAAAAGATCTGGACTGGTTCACCGAACAGATCTCGACCTTGACGGAGTAGAGCATTTTCCGGCGAAGCGGATGACCTGTTCGCCGCGAGAAAACGCGACCGGATAATGATGTTCTTGAACATGATCCGATTCATCTGGATCGGTCATGCTCAGGATTCGCCTTCCTCCAGGTAACGAATATCCGCAGCACGGCGCCTTGCAGTTGCGCTCGCGATCGGCTGCGCGCGGCGGGCATGAGAGCCCGATGATTTTTTCGCGCGCGTCAAGTTCGATTCGCGTGTGACACTTCGTCTCGACGTTGCACGATATTCAGATATCTGATATGCATTTGAGCGATAACGGCACCGCCTGCTCGGCGGCGACCGGAAAAATCAAATGCAGGGGGGAACGCAATGGCCGATTATGCGAACGCCAGCGTTGTGATCGAAACGGTGCCGCCATCCGATATGGGCGCGGCGATCGCGGCGGACGCCGCCAAAAAAGCCAAGTACGGCACCATTCACCTACTCATCCGCGGCTTCTTGTGCACACCCTTTCTGGCCTATGGCGCCAGCGTCGTCTTCGCCATGGTCGCAGCCGGCATACCGCTCGCGGTCGCCGGACTTGTCTTCCCGGCGGGCTACATCACGCTGAGCTTCCTCGGTCTGGAGATGGCGACCGGCAGCTTCGCCACGATGCCGATCGGCATGTACGCCGGGACGATCACTCCGCTTCAGCTCATTCGCAACTGGTTCTGGACACTCGGCGGCAACCTGCTCGGAGGCATATTCTTCGGCTGGCTGCTGTGGTTCTCGCTCACCAAGGGTGGCGCCGTCGAACCGGACAAGATGCTGCAAGTCATCGCACACACCGCCGAGCACAAGATCGAGTATATTCATTACGGTCTCATCGGCTGGTGCGCCGCGATCGGCAAGGGCGTCCTTTGTAACTGGCTGGTCAGTCTCGGGTCCGTGATGTCCAAAGCGACGCGCAGCACCGTGGGCCGGGTCGTTCTGATGTGGATACCGATCGGAATGTTCTTTGCGCTGGGCTTCGAGCACACCGTGGTCAACATGTGGCTCTTCCCGACTGCCATTCTCTCCGGCGCCAACGTGTCCATCTACGAGTGGTGGGTGTGGAATCAGATCCCGGTCACGATCGGCAATATTCTGGGAGCGATGGTCCTCAACGGCACGCTGTGGTACTTCACGCACACGCTGCAGAAAGACTAGAGCACTTTCGCTTCTGATGATTGAATCAGAAGCGAACGTCCCGACTATTGTTTTGACGCGTTTTTTTCACGCGAACCGGGTTCCACTTCGCTTGAAAACGCTCTAAAGCATTCACTCAAGATCCTCGAATGCGGATCCTGAGTTGCGCAAGACTCTCTCGCGTTTTCGAACAAGACCTATCCTCGGGCCAGACCCGGGGATAGACATGAGGTTGCACGAAGAACAGAATCGAGAGCTTCGCTTCCGGTTTCATCAGATGCGAAGCTCTCGATCATGATCCGATCAAGTTGAATCGGACCATGCCAGAAGGTTATTGTCCGGTCGCATTTTCTTGCGGCGAACAGGTCATCCACTTCGCCGGAAAAACTCCAGGACGCGTCGGCGACGACAATGTCGGGCAGCGCAACTCCTCGATCAGGCCGTTGGCCGTCGGTGCGGTGCCCTTCTGCTCCGCGGTGAGCGTAGAGCGAGCCGGAACAGTTCAGTCCGCGCAGCCATGCGGATTTTATAGCGTTTTCGAGCGACGTGGAATCCGGTTCGCGTGAAGAAAACGCGTCAAATCAACATCATAGAGCTTCGCTTCTGATTCAATCAGAAGCAATAATGCTTTAGCGCTCAGGCCACCGCGCGCGTCCGAAGACTTGATCTCCATGCCCCGCTCTTTCCGTGCTGTTGGCGCGGATGATCGAAGAATCGACAATCAGGCACTCCAGGTCGGGATCGTCCGGCATCACAGTAGGGATACGCCACCATACACCCTGCGGCTTTGTCGGCTGAAGCAGAGCAAAACGCCGTTTCACTCGCCGAACACCGCCGGCAGATCGCGCCACGGTAAGCCGGCGCGTGCAATCCAGAGACAGCTTTCACAGACACGCGGGTTGTCGCGACCCGGCTAGAGTCAAAGCAATCGGCTAACGCTCACTCTTATGCCAGGAGCGGCGGTTCACGGGACACAATCAAGGGGTCTCACCGACCGTGAGATCCGAAACGGCGATAACTGCCGGCCACCTTGCGTTTGGCGCAGGCTACTTTCTCGGCATGGCTGCGCGGGCAAGGACATCCAGCAGGCCTTCCGTGGAATCCGCGTCGGCCTCCTTCTGCCGTTCCGCGACTCCAAGAGCCTGGCGCCAGCGGGTGACGCGTTCGCCGAGAGCCTTCAGCCGGTTGAGGACGGCATCGGCGCGTTCGCGATGCTGCTCAAGATAGGCGCGGCCTTCGTCGGTAATGCTGAATAGCCGGGGAGGATCGGCAGAAGCTGTCAGACAACGCTCTTCCACGAGCTTGGCCAACATCGGATGGACGACATTGGGGCTGGGTAGAAACCAGTCAGCCGTCATTTTCTCGACCGTCTGGATAACGTCGTAGCCGTGACGGGGCGCCTCGGAAATAAGTGAGAGCGCTACGAGACGCAGATCGCCTTCGGCCACACCTTTTGATGATGGAGCCGTCATTTCTGTTCTCCGTGAAGATGTCTCTTTGCTCGAAAGAAACCCATATTATGCTGTAACGCAAGACATATTTCCTAGAGCGTACGGTTTCTGACTGAATCGGACGCAAAACTCTAGATTGTTGTTTTGACACGTTTTTCTTACCCGAACCGGGTGCGCCACCTCGCTCAACAACGATCTGGCCGTCCTGTGCGCAATGGCGGTTTCGTACCGGTTCCAGCACTCGTCGGCCGTGCCGCCGCACATGCATGCGGCCTCCTGGGGCGACGACAGGACGACGTCGAACGGGAGATAACCGGTGACGGTCGAGCGATTTTCCGGAGCGCAGTCCGAGGGGGCCGAGAGGCACCGGCAGGTTCTCACCGCAGGATCGATGACCTGCCCGCTCTGAAAAAACCGGAACCGGCTGTGTTCATCAGGTCACAGACGAATCACCGGATATGGGGCATCGTCGCAGGGTATGGCTGCAAACAAGGTAACGGCAGTACACAGGGCTGGATTGATCTCCATGGCTCGCCTCAAGCCATTCTTGAAATGAGAATGGCTTTTTCTTTGCTTCCCTTGCCTTGAGGCACACGAGCCTTGAGGCACACGAGACCACCATCGCATCATCCGGGCGAAAGCCGCCAAGACCGGATGCCGCCCGGCAAGCACCTGCGCGCGATTCTCCACGTCAAAAGCACTCAAAAGCACATTGGCTTGACGTTGAAGGCTTGACGTTGAACGCGGCGCATCAGCTTCACTTCGGCGTCTGCAATCCCGGAGAATTCGCCCAGCGATCGATATGGGCCGCGATGTCTGACAGACGGCGCTTCCTCAACGCTTCATCGTTGCGAGCATTCGGAGAAGGTTCGCCGGCCGCCTTGTTGACGCCTGCGGCAAATTCGGCCAACCGAATTTTCAAGGACTTTAGCTCACGCAAACCACGTTGCACCCTCATGGCGTTGCTCCCTGTTTGAAAAGGGACGGATCGCGAGCAGCGATCTCCGGAGCCCTGTTTAGAAGCCACAACCCTCGTGGTGGTAAGCAAAAGTATGCGCCTTCCGTCCTCGGAAAGCGAGTCCGATATTCACCAATGAGATGGAACGATTAAAAACCCCCGCTAGAGCATGATCCCGAGAAGTAGAAACCGGTTCTCGGAAAAGATCATGCTCAAACAAAATATGAGCAACGAGTTCCGATTCAACGCCGTCGAACCAGACGTGAAGAAAATACGCCAGAACGACAATCCGGCGCGCCGCTTCCAATTCGATCAGAAGCGAGAATGCTAGTTCTTGACAACGACCGTCGTGCCCACCGACACGCGGTTATAAAGGTCCACCACGTCATCGTTGGTCATGCGAAAACAACCGGAGGACACGGCCTGACCGATCGTCTCCGGCTCGTTGGAGCCGTGAATCCGATAGAGCGTCGAGCCGAGATACATGGCGCGCGCGCCGAGCGGGTTTTCAAGGCCGCCTCTCATGAAGCGCGGCAGATCCGGACGCCGGCGCAGCATCTGCGCGGGCGGCGTCCAACTCGGCCATTCCTTCTTGGCGCTGATTCGGTGAACGCCGCTCCAGCGGAAGCCGTCGCGGCCAACGCCGATCCCGTATCTCAATGCCTGGCCACCAGGGAGAACGAGATAGAGCCTCCGTTCGCCGGTCCTGATGACAACGGTTCCAGGCGCATACCGGCTCTGGAAATAGACAAGCTGCCGGGGGATCGGACTTGCGGATGTATAACCGGAGCCAAAATTCATGAAGTCGCCCGTATCAAGGAACTGGGCGAAAGCCGGCTTCACATTGAAAACAAAGGCGATGGCAATCAGGAAAGCCAAAACGCGCGTCATTATTTCCTCGCATCAATCGATTTGACTGTGATTGAGGCCATAATTCGTCCGATTTCGCAAGCCGCGGCCGTGCAGGGATGCTTCTTCCCCGCTGGCGTTGCGAAAAAGCATCAGCTTTCCCGCCCAAAGTCACGCGGAGCGCCACGGTGGTGACAGGCAGCGCCGGTAAGGACGCGGCGGGAACGATGTCGATCGCGGGATCACTGAGAATTGAGAAGCGGAGCACAGAATGAACGGCGCTGAAAGCCTGGTCCGGACGCTGATCAAAAGCGGCGTGGATACGTGCTTCGCCAATCCCGGCACATCAGAAATGCATTTTGTCGCCGCGCTGGACCGCGTGGAAGGCATGCGCTGTGTGCTCGGACTGTTCGAAGGCGTGGTGACCGGCGCGGCGGACGGCTATTTCCGTATGAAGGGTACGCCGGCCTGCACCCTGCTTCATCTCGGACCGGGTCTCGCCAATGGCCTTGCCAATCTTCACAACGCCAGGAAGGCCAGCTCAGGCATCGTCAATATCGTTGGCCAGCATGCGATTCCCCACATCGAATGCAACGCGCCGCTGACCTCGGATATCGAAGCGCTGGCCCGGCCGATGTCGGCCTGGGTCCGGACGTCTTCGGATTCGGGATCGGTCGCTCGCGACGGCGCGGCCGCCGTCGCCGCGGCCAGAAGCTCGCCACCACAGATCGCAACCCTGATATTGCCGGCCGACGCCGCATGGAGCGAAGCCGATGGCGTTGCCGAAGTCGCCGGAGCGTCGCAGCGCCCGGATTATTCACCGCAGGCAATCGATGACGCGGCGAAGGTTCTGCGCAGCCGCGACGAGACCCTGCTTCTGCTCGGCGGGAGCACGCTAACCGAAAAGGGGCTGGCGCTGGCCGCCGGCATCGCCGGCAAGACGGGCTGCAAGGTGATGGCAGAGACCTATAACGCGCGCATGGCGCGCGGCCGCGGCCGCTTTTTCGTGGAGCGCATCCCCTATCCGATCGAGCAGGCGTTGCGCGCGCTGAAGACCTTCAGCAACATCATCCTGGTTGAAGCAGGCGATCCCGTCGCTTTCTTCGCTTATCCGGACAAGCCGAGCCTCTTGAAGCCCGATGACTGCGAGGTGCATCGCATGACGGCGAAGGGCGAAGATACGATGGCCGCGCTGGAAGCATTGGCTGGTGCTGTCGGCGCCAGGGCGCAGGATGCGAAGCCGCAGCCGCCAATTCAGATGGCCTGGCCCAACGGTGCGCTCAACTCCGCCTCCATCGCGCAGGCGATCGCGATGGCCATTCCCGAGAACGCCGTCGTCGTCGACGAGTCGATCTCGACCGGCCGTGGCTTCTTTCCGCCGACCGCCTGCGCCGCGCCCCATGACTGGCTGCAGAACATGGGCGGTTCGATCGGATTTTCGACGCCGGTGGCGACCGGCGCCGCGGTGGCTTGTCCCGGCCGCAAGGTGATCTGCCTGGTCGGCGACGGCAGCGCGATGTACACGCTGCAATCACTGTGGACGCAGGCCCGCGAAAGCCTCGATGTCGTTACGGTCGTTTTCTCGAATCGCATCTATCAGATTTTGCGCGGCGAGTTCGACGGTGTTGGCGCGGGCGAGCCCGGCACGAAAGCCATGGACATGCTCAGCCTCGACCGTCCCGCGCTCGACTGGGTCGCGCTGGGCAAAGGCATGGGCGTACCGGGCCGCGCCGTGACCACGGCCGATGAGTTCAGCGTGGCGCTTGCGGAAGCCACGGCCGAGCAGGGGCCGCGCCTGATCGAAGTCCAGATGTGACGGCGATGCGGGATACCGCCGAAAACAGTATCGCGTTTTCGAGCGAGGTGGATGCCGCTTCGCGTGAAGAAAACGCGTCAAAACGACGATCGAGAGCTTCTCCTCGGGGAGAAACCCCGGATTCGGCGGCCTTGATGAGACGGACCTATGTCATTCCCGACATTCACGGCCGTTTCGATCTGCTGAGCCAGGCCCTGCACGAGATTCACGCCCACGCCGCCGGCAATGGGGGCACACTCGTCATGCTCGGCGATTACGTCGACAAGGGACCGGACAGCAACAAGGTCATCGCCCGCCTGCGGCGCGGCATGCCCGCGGGCTGGACCTTCGTTCCGCTCAAAGGCAACCACGACGCGATGATGATTTCGGCGTGTCGCGATCCCGCGACGATGACGCGCTGGTTGAAGCGCGGGGGCGATGCGGTCGTGGATTCGTATGGTGGTGATGCCTCCTGCATTCCCGAGGCGGACATCGCCTGGCTCGAGACATTGCCGCTCATGCATATCGATGCGCACCGGATCTATGTTCACGCAGGACTCGATCGCGGCATCGCACGCGATGCGCAGTCCGACATCACATTGCTCTGGAAACGCTACCCCAAGGGAGATGCCTCAGGCTTTGAAGGCCGTCACGTCGTGCATGGACACAACTCGGCCGCCCAGGGGCCGGAACTGTACCAGGGCCGGACCAATCTCGACACCGGGGCATGGCGGACCGGCCGTCTCGTAACCGGCGTGTTCGATGACGCAACGCCGGGCGGGCCGGTCGATTTCATCGTCGTTCATGGGCCGGCTCTGGCGGGATAGAGTCGTTATGTTTTTGACGCGTTTTCTTCGCGCGAACCGGCGTCCACTTCGCTTGAAAACGCTCCAGGATAGGGCGTACCCTTCGGGCAAGGAAGGCGGCCGGCTTCTTTCGTGGGATAGCCCGATGGTTTGTCTTGACGGCTGCGCGCGGCGCAGGTCTTCGTGTGGCAATGGACAAGGTCTCGGACTCGGTCACGAAACTGCAGGCGACGTTCCGCATCACGGTGAACGGCGAGTCCATTGCTATCGCCACCGTGGGACAGGCCTATGACTTCATCACCCGCCTGAGCACCGCCGAATGGGCGGAGTTTCGCACATTGCATGAGGACGCGTGCGCCGCGCTCGAGGCCGCCGCCGGCAACGCGATGCTGAGCCGCAAGGCGACCGATGCGTTGCGCGCGTTGTTCGCCCGAACAAAACTGCTGTGAATGATCGGGCGGAGATCATGTGGGCGCGCCGCGCGGCCGCAGTCTTTCACCGCTTCACTGAAAAGGCGAGAAACCCTGTCTGTTTGTTCTGGTGCGTTTCTTCACGCGAACCGCGGCATTCACGTCGTTCGAAAACGCGATAAATCCAGAATGGTGGGCGCACAAGGGATCGAACCTTGGACCTCTCCCGTGTGAAGGGAACGCTCTCCCGCTGAGCTATGCGCCCGGGATCGTCATCCGCCGGGAAGAATCTCCAGACTTCGGGATCGAGCCCGACCCGGCGCGGCGACGAAGTCGCGATTTAGGGAATGCAGGGCAGGAGTGTCAAGCGGAAGCGGACTTCCGCCCGCCGCTCGCGTCCAGGACACCGTTCAGCCGCTGTTGACCATAGCCTTTCCGCTTCTGATAGAATCAGAAGCGGACTCTATAATTTTGATTCGACGCGTTTTCTTCACGCGAACCGGTGTCCGCTTCGCTTGAAAACGCTCTGGCGGACGCCGCACGACGGCTCAGTTGCCGCCGTCGCGCTTGCGCAACAGATCTTTGGCCAGATCGCCGAGCGCGGGCCGTGGCAGCGCCGTGAACGGCATCGGCCGGGTGACGTCGATCGCCGCCAGCCCGAGACGGGCGGTCAGCAAGCCGTTGAGCACGCCTTCGCCCAGACGCGTCGACAGTTTCGCGGCGATGCCCTGACCGACCATCTGCTGGATCAGCGTGTCGCTGGCGGCGATGCCGCCGGTGATGGCGAGATGCGCGATGACGTGGCGCATCAGCCGGATCATCCCGAGCGTGCCCGGCCTTCCGCCATAGAGGCGCGCGAGCTGCCGCACCAGCCGCATCGCGGCGGCGAATACGAACAGCACGTCCACAACGGCGCGGGGGCTGATCGCGGTGACGATCGACACGCGCTGCGCCGCCACCGACACCAGCCGGCGGGCCTCCTGATCCAGCGGAGCCATCAGTTCGCGCTCCGCCAGCCGCACCAGATCGGCGCCGTCGATGATGTCGGTGCTGTGGCTCCGCAACGTGGCCCGCGCCCGCGCCAGATGCGGATCGTTGTGGGCGAGCTTTACCAGATCACGCACGACCGAATCAGCTTCCCTGCGATCGTCAGCCGCGATCGCGGCCAGCGCGCGCCGGTGCAGGTTCTCGATGGTGGAGAGACGGGCAAGGCCAAGGATCTCGCGCGCCGCGATGACGATCGACGCCACGACGAACAGCGCCGCCAGCATCAGCCCGAGGAAACCAAGCCCCTCGCTGCGCGCGAACAGGTCTCCGACCAGGTTGATCGCGCCGAGAACGGTGCCGAGCAGAATGAGCCCGGCCAGCGATGACCAGAACAGCACTCCCCAGCGAAATCCCTTCCGCGCCGGCACCGGAGGCGCGTCCGGCGATTCCGGCAGCAGCACGGGGTCGGGCTCGGGTTCCGCTTCCGGCGTGATGCTGATGCTGCCGCGCGCGGGCCGGGCAGCGGCCTCGTCGCGTTCCAGGACCACGACGTGCGGATCGTCGAGCTTGAAGGTGACGGGACGGCGCTGGCCGGTACGCTCACTCATTGCAGTCGGTCTCCGATCAGGAACTGGAGCGCCCGGTCGAGGCGGATATGGGGCAGCGACGGCTCGCCGGTTCCTTCGTTCTGGAGGCGCGGGGGACGGAAGCGCAGAAAGCGGAAGTCGGCCTGATCCATAGCGGATGTCGACAGCCCGCGAAACGCGCCGTTTCCGCTGAAAAGGCTCTTGACATCCTCGGGCAGGTCGCCCGGGAACGTCGCCACCTCGGTATTGCCGTCGAAGGTTTCGCCATTGGCGGCCTCGCCGGCAAGAGGCGTGCCGAGAATGGACGGCAGTTTCTCGCGGCCGCACCGCACCTGGGCCTCGCGCGTGGCGCGGACCGCCGCCAGGGCGACGACATCGATGGTCGCGCCGGCGACTTCGGCCCGCGAGGCGGCGCGTTCCACGATGCGCCGGAGGATCGCTTCAAGCCGGTCATGACTGATATGATGCAAATGGTCTGCCTTGGTGGCGGCGAACAGAATGCGATCGATCCGCGGCCGGAACAGTGTGCTCAGTAACGTGCTGCGGCCGACACGATAGCAATCGAGAATTCCGGCAAGTGCCGCTTCGAGATCATATAAGGCTTCCGGTCCCGCATTGAAGGCGGCGAGCGTATCGACCAGCACGATCTGCCGGTCGAGCCGCGAAAAGTGATCGCGGAAAAACGGCCGCACCACGAGGTCCTTGTAGGCCTCATAGCGCCGCCGCATCATCGTCCAGAGCGATCCGTCAAGCGGTATTCCGCCGGCGGGCAGGTCAAGCGGGGCGAAGGTGAGCGCGGGCGAGCCCGCGAGGTTGCCCGGCATCAGGAAACGGCCGGGCGGCAGCAGGCTCATGGCGAAGCGTTCGTCCCGGCACCCGCGAAGATAGTCTGTGAACAGCCGGGCGGCGGTGAGCGTCGCCTGTTCATCCTCGCGCGCGGAGGGGCGCATGGTTGCGAGATGCTCGTGCCATGCCTGCGCGAGGCGCGCGCGCGGCTGTTGCCGCGACAGCGCCAGGCTCTCGGCCGACCACTGTTCATAGCTCTTGTCGAGCAGCGGCAGGTCGAGCAGCCATTCGCCGGGATAGTCGACGATATCCAGCGTCAGCGTCTGATCCGAACCGTTCTGCCGCTGATAGCCGATCACGAGCCGCAACTCGCTGATATCGACCGTCGAACTCGGCCAGCGCCGTTCCGCGATCAGGGTATTGACGTGATGTTCATAGTTGAATCGCGGTATGGCGTCGTCCGGCTGCGGGGCAAGCTGCGCGCGTGCGATGCGGCCGCTGGCCAGAGATTCAAAAACCGGAAACCGGCCGCCGCGCGACAGGCCATGCACCAGCGCCGTGATGAACACGGTTTTGCCGGCGCGGGACAGGCCGGTCACGCCGAGCCTGATCGTCGGGTTGAAGAAGTTTTCGCCGTAGTCCAGCAGCGCGCGTGCCGACAGGCGCGCCTCTTCAACGATATCGGAAAAGCTGGCGGCCATGTTGATGTGATGTCGGTGATGAAGCCTGCAATGGCGCACACGGGGTTCGGGCAACCGGAAAGCGACGATTGCCGGGCCTGGGTTTCGTTATTCAGGTGAGTCGTACATCAATTAGGTTGAGGTTTCGTTGCCCCATGGCTGGACGTCATTGTAGCGCCTTTTCCCTACCCGCAGGACACCGAAAGTAAACCCTTACAATTCGTTCACGGCCTGAAGCAGACCGATGCTGCAAGTGCGATGCTGCAGGTGCGACGGCGCGCGAGATGCCGTTTGCCCCGCCTCTTCTCTCCATCACCTCGCCATGGCATGGTCGTTTCGGCGCAAAACGCCATCGTGCGCCGGTTGCGCCTGCGGGAGTTTCGCGTGTCCGTCTCCAATGCTTTCAATTTCGATCTCGGCGAGACCGCCGATGCGATCCGCGAGATGGTCCGCGATTTTTCCGCCAATGAAATCGCGCCCCGCGCGGCCGAGATCGACACGTCCAACCAGTTCCCGCGTGATCTGTGGCCGAAGCTCGGCGCGCTCGGCCTTCACGGCATCACGGTCGAAGAGGACTATGGCGGCTCCGGTCTTGGTTATCTTGAGCACTGCATCGCGATGGAGGAAATCTCGCGCGGTTCGGCTTCGGTCGGACTGTCCTATGGCGCGCACTCCAATCTCTGCATCAATCAATTGCGCCGCAACGGCAGTGAAGCGCAGAAGCGCAAATATCTGCCGAAGCTGATATCCGGCGAGGCTGTCGGCGCGCTGGCGATGTCCGAGCCGGGTGCCGGCTCCGACGTCGTCTCGATGCGGACGCGTGCCGACAGGAAAGGTGACCGCTACGTTCTCAACGGCAGCAAGATGTGGATCACCAACGGCACGATCGCCGACACGCTGGTGGTCTATGCCAAGACCGATGCAGCCGCCGGCGCGCGCGGCATCACTGCTTTTATCATCGAGAAAGGCATGAACGGGTTCTCAACCGCGCAGAAGCTCGACAAGCTCGGCATGCGCGGCTCCGACACCTGTGAGCTGGTGTTCGAGGATTGCGAGGTGCCCGAGGACAACGTGCTCGGGGAAGCCGGCCACGGCGTCAGCGTGCTGATGTCCGGTCTCGATTACGAGCGCGCGGTGCTTGCTGCCGGTCCGCTCGGCATCATGCAGGCCTGCATGGACGTCGTGATGCCGTATGTGCATGAGCGCAAGCAATTCGGACAGCCGATCGGCAGCTTCCAGCTCGTGCAGGCCAAGGTCGCCGACATGTATGTCACCATGAATGCATGCCGCGCTTATGTCTATGCGGTGGCGAAGGCGTGCGATCGCGGCGAGATCACGCGCGAGGACGCGGCAGGAGCAATCCTTTACTCTGCGGAGAAAGCGACGCAATGCGCGCTTGACGCGATCCAGTTGCTGGGCGGGAACGGTTACATCAACGACTATCCGGCCGGCCGGCTGCTGCGCGACGCCAAGCTTTACGAAATCGGCGCCGGCACCAGCGAGATCCGCCGTATGCTGATCGGCCGCGAGCTGTTCGAGAAGAGCGGCTAGAGCATCGGACCCGAAAGTGGGAACCGGTTTCGGGATAAATCCGATGCTCAATCAATTAACTAGAGCATTTTTTCTTCTGATAGAATCAGAAGCAAAGCTCTGGATTGTTGTTTTGACGCGTTTTCCTCACGCGAACCGGCATCCACTTCGCTCGAAAGCGTATAACGGACAACCGCACCGCTTTCGGCCAGTTGTCGCCATCTGTAGAATGGCGAGTCCGGCGGCGGCGATAGCTCGGGCGTCCAGCCGGTCAGCTTTTCCAGCGCATAGCTGTCCATCACCCGCCCGCGCCAGATCCGCTGGACCTGGCCGAGCGGCGTGAGCACCGCCGCGGTCGAGGCCAGAATCGAAGCGTCATCGGGCTCTCGGGCGACATAAAGCCCGGCATGCCCGGCAATCACGTCGCGACCGGGATCGCGGAAGCCGAGGAAGCGGCTGCGCTCGTTGATCTGGATTACCGGCACGCGATCCCTGAGATGCCAGCGCAGTATCGCGTAAACGCGGTAGTCGGTTGTCGCGATCCAGGTTGCACCGGAGTTTTCCATTTCGCTCTCAGCGCGGCTCGCGACCTGCGCGAATCCCGCCTCGCCGCCGATCGGATCGGTCTTGCCGATGAAATTCCACGGGCTGACGGTGTAATAGAGGAAGATCACGACGATGAGACAGAGGCCCGACGCGATCGCTGCACTGGCCCAGAACCTGGACCCCTTCACCATCCATGCCGGCCAGTTTTCGCGCGGCCGCTTCGCCAAGTCGATCGCCGCCGCCGCGAAACCCAGCGGCCAGATGAACATCGGCCAGGTGTCGCCGACCCGAAGGGTGAGCGATTTCCAGAGGAAGTATCCGAACGGGACGAGCACGGCGGTCGACAGCAGCACTGCGACGGGATCGCGATGCCGATAGCCGCGCCATGCCGTGAGGCCCACGGCGAACAGCACCACCGGCAGCAGGATCGGTCCGACCTGGCCGAACTGAAGGCCGATGTAATCGCCGAGCGTGCGAGGATTGAAATCATGCGCCGCCGTCGCGCGAACAAACTGAAACCTGAAGGAGGCCCAGTCGTGCATCACGTTCCAGATCAGGACCGGCGAGAACACCACGACGGCAATCACCGCCGCGAGCCATGGATACGGACTGCGCAGCCAGCGCAGGCGCCAGTCCGGCACCAGGATAAAAGCGGCAATGGCGGGGATCAGCATCACGGCGGTCAGCTTCGACAGCAGCGAAAGCCCTCCGAAAAGGCCGGCCGCGAGCCACCAGCGCGCATCGCCGCTCTCGGTGAGCCGCACAAGCGACCAGACCATCGCCAGCTCGAACGGAATCAGCGCGATATCGGGCGCGACCTTAGCCATCAGCAGGCCGTAATACAGCGCGGCTTCCATCATCAGAACAGCCAGCAAGGCGGCGCGCATGTCGCGCGTGACGCGGCGGACGATGTCGGCCAGCAGCAACTGCGATACCGGCATCGCCAGCAGCCCGGCGAATCTGACGCCGAAACTGGTATCGCCGAAAATCGAGGTGCCGAAACGAATGAACCACGCGATCATCGGGGGATGATCGAGAAAGGACAGCGCGTTTTCCTTCGACCAGGTCCAGTAATAGGCCTCGTCCGTGCGCAGTTCGAGAACACTCGCAAAAACACATCGCATCGCGGTCATGGCGGCGATCAACGCCGCGAACCAAAGCAGCGACGAACGCGCCGGGCGTTCGCGATGCAGCGAGGGGTTGTCAGGATCAGCGATGATCATCCGGATGCCGATGTTGCGTCCGTCGCGCATCCCCGCTCCGGCAGCTTCGGTCACGCTTTCTTGACCACCCCGCCTCCGGTGTCAATCAGCGCCCCTTCACGGAGTTTCGAGTGAACAAGCGACAGCAGCATTATTCCGCCAAAGCCGGAATCCCGAACAGGAAATCTCCATAGACCGTCATCCGCCTTCATCATGCGAAGGCGCTGATTGACTTGCGGGCTGGCGGTGCGAGACTTGCCGGATGGAATAAGCCCCGCGACCGCCTCGATGGAAGCCAGGGAGAACGCCGTGCTCGACCGACGGGACATGCTGAAACACATCGGCGCGGGACTGACGCTCGGCGTCGGACTGTCTCCTCTCAAAGCCCTGGCGCTCGACAGCGTGACGATGCCCTTCGACAATGGCGAACGCCCGCTGGTCAAATATCCGCAGAAGCGTCCGATGATCGGAATCACCAGCCGGCCGCCCCAACTCGAAACACCGTTCTCGGTTTTCAACCAAGGCCCCATCACGCCGAACGACGCTTTCTTTGTCCGCTATCATCTTGCCGACATCCCGCTCGACGTCGATCCCGACACCTTCACGCTCGAGATCAAGGGCACGGTCGATCGTCCGCTCAAGTTATCGCTCACGGATATCAAGAAGATGAAGCAGACGGAGATCGTCGCGGTCAATCAGTGCTCGGGCAACACCCGCGGGTTCTTCAATCCGCGGGTCGCGGGCGGCCAGCTCGGTCACGGAGCGATGGGCAACGCGCGCTGGCGCGGCGTTTCGCTCAAGACCGTGCTCGATCAGGCCGGCGTGCAGCCCGGCGCGAAGCAGGTGGTTTTCGCAGGCATGGACGGCCCGGTCAGCGACAGGACGCCGGACTTCGCCAAGGCGCTCGATGTCGATCACGCCCGTGACGGCGAGGTCATGCTGGCCTATCTGATGAACGGAAGAGACCTGCCGTTTCTGAACGGCTTTCCGCTCCGGCTCGTCGTTCCCGGATATTACGGCACCTACTGGATCAAGCATCTCAATGAGATCACCGTCATCGACGGCACCTACGACAATTTCTGGATGAAGACGGCCTATCGCATTCCCGACAATGCCTGCGCCTGTGTCGAACCGGGCGCGACGCCGACAGCGACGGTCCCCATCAACAGGCTCAATGTCCGCTCCTTCATCACCAACGTCTCCGAAGGCGCGCAACTCAGGCGCGGCAGAAAAATCCTGAAGGGAATCGCGTTCGATGGCGGCACGGGCATCAGGAATGTCGAGGTCTCGATCGACGGCGGCAAGACCTGGAAGAGCGCGCGGCTCGGACGGAGTTACGGCA
This sequence comes from Nitrobacter sp. TKz-YC01, assembly GCF_047824785.1. Classification (GTDB taxonomy): domain Bacteria; phylum Pseudomonadota; class Alphaproteobacteria; order Rhizobiales; family Xanthobacteraceae; genus Nitrobacter. Next base: position 3,820,075 of record NZ_CP181167.1, read on the forward strand.
GATACGCGTTCCACGAATGGAAGGTGCCGGTCAAGCTCATCGCCGGGCCGCACGAACTGAAAGTGCGCGCCACCAGCAACGGCGGCGAGGTACAACCGATCGAGGCTAGGTGGAATCCGGCGGGTTACATGCGTAACGTCACCGAGACCGTTCGCGTCTCGGTCTCTTGAGGGAAGGCCTGATGATGCGTTTCGTTGCTCTTGCCCTCGCGACCATCGGACTGGCGGCGAGCGTCCGCGCCTTTACCCCGATGACAGCCGCCGCCGAACCGCTTTCCTATCAGCTCCCGCGCGAAACGATCGAATTCAAGCCGGGACCAAATCTCGACGTCGTGAAAAACAATTGCCTCGCGTGTCATTCGGCGGATTACATCGCGATCCAGCCTCGCGGCCCGGCGCTCGGGAAGAAGTTCTGGCAGGCGGAGGTCAACAAGATGATCAAGGCGTACGGCGCGCAGATCGACGAGGCCGACATCGGCAAGATCGTCGAGTATCTGGCTGCTGCGTATTGAGGACGCAAGGCGTGCTTTGACCGCAAAACCCCAAGCCGTCTCCGGCCGGGCGGATCGCTGCCTGCCCCGTTTCAGGTCAAACCCATCCCGGCTCGAAACACTTAAAGCGGCGGCCGGTCAAATGGAATCAGCGCCGCCGCTCCAGTTAATTGATCGAGCATCGGATTTATCCCGAAACCGGTTCCCGCTTTCGGGTCCGATGCTCTAATGAATGCCGGCGCCGCTACGCGAGCCCACCACATGCAGGGGCCATGATTGCGGCGTCACCGCCGCCGCAGCGGGACAATCGCTCGCGATCTTCTGGTTGGACGCGCGCGCATCCTCCAGCGCTTCGGAAAAGTCCGTGAACCATTGCTGGGCGGTGCCGGCGCGCAGCTTCCGCATCATGGCCTCCCAGCGCGTCCTGCGTTCTGTCAGAGGCATCGCGAATGCGGCGGCGACGGCGCGAGCCATTCCGTCGATTTCGTGTGGATTGACAAGGAGCGCCGTCTGCAACTCGTTCGCGGCGCCGGCGAATTTGGACAGGACCAGAACGCCGGGATCGGCGGGGTTCTGCGCGGCGACATATTCCTTTGCGACGAGATTCATCCCGTCATGCAGCGGCGTCACCACGCCCACGCGCGCCGTGCGATAGAGGCCGGCCAGCACGGTCTGGCTGTATCCCCGATTGAGGTAGCGGATCGGCATCCAGTCGGTTTCGCCGTGACGGCCGTTGACCTCGGTGACCAGCCTGGCCAGTTCGCTCTTGAGATTGCTGTAAGCCTCGATCGTACCGCGAGAGGGCGTCGCGATTTGCAGCAACGACACGGTGCGCTTCAGCGCGGGATTCAGGACCAGCATCCGATCGAATGCATTGATCCGGTTCACAAGGCCTTTCGAATAGTCGAGGCGATCGACGCCGATCGCCAGTTGCTCTCCGTTCAGGCTGCGGCGCAATCGCGATACGTCCGGATGCGATGACGCCTTGGCGGCCTGCACCGCAAATTTCTCGACATCGATGCCGATCGGGAACACCGCGCATCGCGACTTGCCGTAACGCGAGGTGACGACGCCGTCCTGAATCTTGAGCCCAAGCTCCGATTGAACGTAGCTGAGAAAGTTCTCGCAGTCGTCGTCGGTCTGGAACCCGATCAGATCATAGGCCAGCATCGCTTCGATCAGTTCGCGATGATGCGGCACGGCGCCCATGATGGCGCGCGCCGGCCAGGGTGTGTGCAGGAAGAAACCGATGGGATTGCGCACGCCGAGATCGCGCAATTCAGCTCCAAGCGAGAGGAAATGGTAATCCTGAATCCAGAACGCGGTGTCCGGCTTGCGAAAGCGCATCAAGGCCCGCGCCATGAAGGCATTGACCTCGCGATACGACTGGTAGTCGTCGTTCGACACGCGAATGAGATCGGACCGGGAGTGCAGCGCAGGCCATAACGCCGAATTGGCGAAGCCTTCATAGTAGCCGCCGTAGTGCGCGGCTGGCAGATCGAGCAATGCAAGCGCGCCCGACCCGAGCGCTTCAACTTCAGCAAACGGTTCCTTGTGCGACCCGTCGCGCACCCGACCGCTGGAACCTACCCAAATTGCGCCTGATTTTTCGATAACTGGTAACAAAGCCGCCGCGAGGCCGCCTGTCAGGGGCTCATTGGCCCGCGCACGCGCCACGCGATTCGAAACGACGACGAGGCTCACAAGGGTCCCCTCCTGGTTTTGCACCCGTTAGATAAACGCTCGTTCATCAATATGGTTCCTGCCTCCTTCCCACCAAATTGACGCCAAATTCAGGCAGTCTAGAACGAAACCTAAGTTCTTCGTCATTTGGAAATAAAACAGTTGCCACAATACTTTTAATGGGAAGTGTCTTCCATTAAATCAGCTGCGCCAGTAGCGATCTTCCCAGTTCCGCGACAGTTTCATGCCGGTCAGGATCAATCCGGCCATCGAGTAAGTCTGCGGGAAGTTTCCGAACAGCGCGCCGGTTTTGGGATCGACATCCTCCGACAAAAGCCCGAAGCGATTGCGATGCGCCAACGCATCCGTGAACGCCTCCCGCGCTTCTTCGCGCCGCCCGAGCGCCCACCACGCATCGATCAGCCAGAACCGGCAGATCAGAAAAGCGGTGACGGGGAGACCGAAGTCATCTTCCGCCGCGTAGCGCATCACATGCTTTTCACGCAGCAGCTCGCGCTCCATGGCGGCGACGGTTTTGACGAATCTGGGATCGTCGACCTCGCAGACCCCGAGTTCAGGCAGCAACAGCACGCTCGCATCGAGATCATCGGACCCGAACGCCGCCGTGAACGCCTCGCGCTTCGGATTCCAGGCGCGCTCGATCAGTTCAGCGTGCAGGGGATCGGCAATTGCGTTCCAATGCGCCGCGCGGTCCGACAGGCCAAGCCGCTCCGCGATGGCCGCGAGCCGGTTGATCCCGGCCCAGCACATCGCCGCGGAATGAGTATGAATGCGCTGACGACCGCGATATTCCCATATGCCGGCATCGCTCGTCATCGCGACCCGGGCCGCCTTGTCGCCCAGCGATTCAAGCAGCCTGAACAGGCTTTCGTCACCGGGTCGCGGCAATCGCCGGTCGAAGAACATGGGCAGCGCGGCGAGGATGGCGCTTCCATAGGTGTCGTGCTGCTTCTGGTTGACCGCGGCATTGCCGACACGCACCGGCCCGTCGCCATGGTAGCCTTGAAGGTCGGCGGCGGTCCACTCGTTCAGCGGCAAATTCGGAACCACGCTGTAGACCGGCTTGAGATCCTCCTCGGCATTGGATGCGAGCGAGAGCGTGAAGCCGATGAAGTCCTCCATCGTCCGCGTGGCGCCGACGCGATTGAGCGCCTTGACGACGAAATAGGCATCGCGCAGCCAGCAATAACGATAATCCCAGTTGCGGCCCGAGCCGGGCGCCTCCGGAATCGAGGTGGTGTGCGCGGCGATGATGCCGCCGGTTTCCTCGAAGTTGGACAGCTTGAGCGTGATGGCGGCGCGGATAATGGCTTCCTGCCATTCATAGGAGATGTAGAGGCGCCGCACCCAGCCCAGCCAGTAGGTTTTGGTTTCCTCGGCGAAGCGCTGGGCGGTCGATGCGAGATCGCCGGGGAACGCTTCGTCATTTCCGAACACCAGATACATCGGCCGCGTCAGAACGAACGGCGTTTCGTTTTCGATCAGGGCCAGCGGCGCATCGGTGGTCACCCGGAGCGCGGTGCCGTCTTCCTCGAAGTAGCGAATGTGGTTGCTGCCCATCGAGTGCCGGACCAGCGGCTTGCCGTAGGCGTGCGTCGGCCGGATGCGGATGGTGATCCGGGGCAGGCCCGTGACAGGCTCGATGATGCGAAACAACTGCGGCGGCCGGAATATGCGGCCGTACTGCCGGAAACGGGGCGCGAAGTCGGTGATGCGCACGGCATTGCCGTGCGTGTCGGTCAGGACGGTGGAGACGATCGTGGTGTTGCGGACATAGTCCGACTGGAAATCGGCCATGCCGTCCAGCACGACATCGCTAAAACCCTTTTCTTCGTTGCCCGCGAGCAGGCGCGAGAATACCGGGTCCGAGTCGAAGCGCGGGAAGCACCACCATACGAGTCGCGCGGTCGGATCGACAAGGGCCGCCGTGCGGCAGTTGCCGATGACGGCAAGATCGAGCCCATGATCGGTCATTCAGCGACCGCTCGTTCGTCGTCCAGAAGACGGGCCAGCCAGGCCCTGACATGACGAGGCGCTTGAAAGTGCCCGTCGACGCCTTGAGCGCGCCGTCCGACCGAGAACGACAGGCCGTCCATGTCCGGCATGATGGCGAAGACCGTTTCATCGGTCACGTCGTCGCCGATGAAGACCGGCCGCCGCCCCTTGAACGGTTCATGCGACATCAGTTCGGTCACGCCGGTCGCCTTGGTAAATCCGGAATGCTTGATCTCGCAGACGAACTTGCCCGGCAGCACCTCTAAGGGCGCGTTCGGAAGTTCCGCGCGTATCGCCGAGACCCGATCATAGATCGCGAGCTCGACGTCCGGCGCTTTTCTGAAGTGCAGCGCCAGCGAATACCCCTTGTTTTCGACCAGAATTCCGGGATGCAGTTCGGAGATGGCCGCGAAACGCCGCATCAGATCCGGATTCATCGGCGGCGCATGGGCAGCCACGGCCTCGCTTTCGACCGAGATCCGCATCTCCGCGCCGTGACCACCGACCGCAGGAAACAGCGACGGCGCGAAGATCCGGTCGATATCGCGGAGCGATCGACCGCTGACCAGCGCCAGCGCGCCGCCGGTCCGCGACAACAGCCGCGCCAGCGACGAAGCGAGCTTTGGCGGCACGCGAACCTCGCTCGGCGACGGCGCGAGATCGAGCAGCGTGCCGTCGATATCGAGCAGCAGCGCAGACGTCCCGAGCGGCAGCGTGCGAGGCTCAACATCGTCGGGCACTGAAGCGGTTTTGTTCGGCACGGTTCCTGTTACATCCTGATTCATCGTGACTCCACAGCGGCAAGCGGCGACGCCACCGATTCCAGCGGGCGCCGCTCGGCGGCGATTCCGAATCGCCAGCCGATCAGCGCGGCCGCGACCATCAACGCCGCTCCGAAACAATATCCGACGAATACGCTGTCACGCGAGCCGCTGTCGATCAAGGCGCCGAACAGCGCCGGACCGGCGACGCCGCCGATCGCGGTCCCCACGCAATAGAACACCGCGATCGCCAGCGCCCGTACTTCAAGGGGGAAGGTCTCGCTCACGGTCAGGTAAGCCGCGCTGGCGGCCGGCGAGGCAAAGAAAAAGATCACCATCCATGCAATCATCTGGGTCTGCGCGGTCAGAACGCCGGCGGCGAAGAGATAGCCGGTTACGGCGAGCAGGATGCCGGAGATTCCGTAGGTGAAAGCGATCATCGCGCGGCGTCCGACGGTATCGAACAGCCGGCCGAGCAACAGCGGTCCGAGAAAATTGCTCGCCGCGAACGGCAGAAGGTACCAGCCGATCTGATCCGCCGGAATGTTGAAGAAGGTCGACAGCACCAGCGCGTAGGTAAAGAAGATCGCGTTGTAGAAGAACGCCTGCGCGGTCATCAGCGCAAGGCCGACCAGCGAGCGTTTCCGATAATCCGTGAACAGCGTACGGACCACCTCGCGCAGCGGTGTGTGGCTGCGCATCCGAAGCTGGATCACCGGCCAGACCCCGCCAGCAGGCTCATCCGGATCGCGAACCGCCTTCCGTTCGATGCCGGCGACGATGCGCGCCGCTTCCTCCGGCCGGCCATGTACCATCAGCCATCGGGGGCTTTCCGGAATCCAGAGCCGCATCACAAACACCACAAGTCCGAGAATCGCGCCCGTGAGAAATGCAAGCCGCCAGCCCCATTCGGGATCGATGACCTGCGGATCGAGCAGGACGATTGAGCCCCCCGCGCCCAGCGCCGCGCCGATCCAGAAACTGCCATTGATCGTCAGGTCGGTCCAGCCGCGATACCGCGCCGGCACCAGTTCCTGGATCGTCGAGTTGATTGCGGTATATTCGCCCCCGATGCCGGCTCCCGTGAAAAACCGGAACAGCGCGAAGCTGGCGAGATCCCAGGACAGCGCCGTCGCCGCGGTCGCGACCAGATAGAGCGTCAATGTGGCGAAGAAAAGCTTCTTGCGTCCGATGCGATCCGTCAGCCAGCCGAAGCCCAGCGCACCGAGCACGGCGCCCACAAGATAGGCGCTGCCGGCGATCCCGATATCGAGATTGCTGAACTGAAGCGTGGGACTGTCCTTGAGCGCGCCGGACAGCGCACCGGCCAGCGTCACCTCCAGCCCGTCCAGTATCCAGGTGATCCCGAGAGCGGTTACAACCCGCGTATGGAACGGGCTCCAGCGGAGACTGTCGAGACGGGCGGGAATGTCTGTCTCGACGATCCGGTCAGTCCGTTCCTGCAATGATCACCTTCTCAATCGTCAAAACCGCGAGTTGAAGCGCCGATCCTGCCCTTTTGCCGCAAACGCGCGACTCCGCTCCCCGGTTCCAACCCCCCGGCACGTCCCGCCGATTCACCCGCACTGACATCCCGGGCTTTGGTATTTTGAACAAACTTCCACCGAGCGGCGTCAAATCAGGACGGTCGGGCAATATTTAAACCCGCCATTGTGATGCCGGTCACGGTAATGATGTCGCAGGTCATGCATAGAGAATGCTACGCTGACGGCCCATCGCGTGGCGGACTTATAGAGATTTATAGGGATAAGAGGGAGATAATCATGTTGATTCAGAGGATTTCCGGGAAAAGCCTGGCGGCAGCCATCCTGGCGGCCGGCCTTATGGCGATCGCGGCGCCGCACGGCGTCTCGGCTGAGGACCTTTCCGCCCAGCAGATCATCGACGGGCTGAAAGTCTCGAAAACGCGGAGCCTGAGCGCGTCACCACGACCGACGCTTGATCCGAACGATCTCAACTTCGTCCAAAAGGTCCGTGGCAAAACGCGCTCGCTGTCCATGGGCGACCGCAGCCAACTGGCGGAGATTGCCGCCAAGCGTCCCAAAATCGATCTGGATATCAATTTCGATTTCGATTCCGCCGCCGTGACCCCGCGCACCGAACCGCAGCTGCACAGCCTTGGGAAGGCGCTGACCAGCGACGAACTGGCAGGCTCTGTCATCATGCTCGGCGGGCACACCGACGGCAAGGGATCCGATGCCTACAATCAAACCCTCTCCGAACGCCGGGCTGAAGCCGTGAAGCGCTTCCTTGTCGAGACGTACAAGATTCCGGCGGCGAATCTGGTCGCTGCCGGATACGGAAAAGAGGGATACAAAAATCCCGCAGACCCGCTCGCCGCTGAAAACCGTCGCGTCGAGGTCGTCAACATGGCCACCAAGGACCAGGCCGCCAATAGCCAGTGAATAGGTCGCAGACAGGCGCATCGGAGTTGTCCCATGCGCCTGTCATCGGATGTTGACGCAGCCCGCGCGATGGATCGCGGGTGGCCCGCTCTCGCGCCATTGACAGGCGCTGCGCCGCCTGTTTGAAAAGACGGATCGCGTGAGATTGGGTCGCCACGGCGCAGGCTGAACGGCGTCCGCCTTGGGACTGTTGCCTTGGGACTGTCGTCGCATGAACATTCGGGTCGCGGTGCTGGCGGTGTTGACGCTGACCATGGTGCTTGCGACCATGGTGCCCGTGACGGTGCCGGTCGCATCAGCCGCGACGGACGGCAGCGCGCGGGTTGCGCTCGTGATCGGCAACGCCGTCTATCCGGACAGTGAAGCGCCGCTCAAGGAGCCGATCAACGATGCCCGCGACGTCGCCGCCGAACTCAAGCGCAACGGGTTCGACGTCGAAACCGGAGAGAATCTAACCCGCGACACCATGCGCCTCGCGCTCAAGCGCCTGTACACCCGCATCAAGCCCGGCAGCGTCGCGCTGATCTTCTTCAGCGGATACGGCATCCAGTCCGGACGCCAAAGCTATCTGATCCCGGTCGACGCACAATTGTGGACCGAAGCGGACGTACGCCGCGACGGCTTCAGCCTTGAGACCATCCTGGGCGAGATCAACAATCGCGGCGCCGGAGTCAAGATCGCGCTGCTCGACGCCTCCCGCCGCAATCCGTTCGAGCGCCGCTTCCGCAGCTTTTCGGCCGGTCTGGCTCCGGTGATCGCGCCGAGCGGATCGCTGGTGATGTATTCCGCCGCGCTGAGCTCGGTGGTGGGTGATGTGAGCGCCGATCACAGCCTGTTCGTCAGCGAATTGCTGAAAGAGATCCGGGTCCCCGGCCTGACAGCCGAGCAAACGCTGAACCGCACCCGCGTCGGCGTGACGCGCGCCTCGCGCGCCGAGCAGGTGCCGTGGATTTCATCGTCCCTGGCGGAGGATTTTTACTTTATTCCGGGTCAGGACGGCCAGGCTGACGCCGCCGTAACGCCATCAACGCCGCCCCGTCCGCAGCAGGCCGAGGCTCCATCCGCCCCCGTTGCGCCAGCCCCTCCTGCATCCGCCCCGCCCGCACCCGCGCCGTCCACGACGCCCTCCGCATCGACGGCGCCCGCCCCGGCGCAGACGCCCGCTCCATCACAGAAACCTGACCCGTCGCAGACGCCTGCCGTTGCGTCCGCGCCTCCGGAGCCCGCCTCCTCGCCGGCCCAGGTCCCGGAACCTGCGGCGGAGCCTCGGCCGCAAGCCCGGGATGACGAAAAGACCAAACTCGCTCTGGCCGAGGATCCGACGATCAAATCGCTGACGGCCAGGATCGCCGCCAAGACAGACGACGCCAGCGCGCTGTATCGGCGTGGGCAGGTCTATGCCAGCAAAGGCGCCTACGCGCTCGCCATCAAGGACTTCGATGCGACGATCCGGCTGAATCCGAAGGACGTTGAGGCCTACAACAATCGCTGCTGGGTCCGGACCGTGATCGGCGAGTTGCAGGCCGCGCGGCGAGATTGCGACGAAGCCCTCAGGCTGAGGCGGAATTTCGTGGATGCGCTGGACAGCCGCGGCCTGCTCAATCTGAAAAGCGGTGCGAACAAAAAAGCGATCGCGGACTTCGACGCGGCGCTCAAGATCAACCCCAGGCTGACCTCCTCGCTCTACGGCCGAGGCCTTGCCAGGCAGCGCAGCGGCGCCGTAGCGGATGGCAACCTGGACATCGCCAACGCCAAGGCAATGGATCCCGATATCGCGAAGGAGTTTGCCGGCTACGGCGTGCGTTGATGTCATGGACCCACACGGCGTGATTTTCGACCCATTTGTTTTTGCGATTGCGGATGCACCTCACAGGTCTCCGCATCGGAGCGCGCGGCGCGTTTCAATGTGAGAATTGCAAAAGTGAGGCGACTTTCGGATACTGGATTTGGGCCGAGATGCGCGCGTAAGCTCGCCTCCGGCCTGTTTTTTAGCGTGACGCTAGCGACCCTCGGCGTCATGAGCCCTTCGCTCGCGGCCAGTGACACCGAGCCATCGGCGGGCGCCCTTGTGACCGTCGTCCGCGCCACCAATGCCTGCTTTTCCGAGATGGTTCGTGTGACCGGTTTCATCGTCGCGCGCCAGGAGGCGGTGGTCAGCCCCGACTCGGAAGGATCGCTTGTCACCGACGTGCTGGTCCGCGAGGGTGACACCGTCGCGCTGAATCAGGAACTCGCCCGGCTGACGCCCCCGCCCGGCGGCAAATCGGGATCGACCCTGCGCGCGCCCGCCGCCGGCCTGATCACCCAGGTCCGTACCGTCGCCGGCGCGCCGGCCTCGCCGCAGGCCGGACCGATGTTTCGGATCGCCGTCAACAATGAGGTCGAACTGGACGCCGAGGTGCCTTCGGTCCATGTGCTCAAGCTCAACCCGGGCGCGAGCGCGCGCGTCAGCCGCGCGGACGGTCCCGATCTGGTCGGGCGCGTCCGGCTGGTTTCGCCCGAGATCGACCGCAAGACCCAGATGGGCCATGTCCGGCTGTCCCTGAGCACGGACCCGAGCTTGAGGATCGGCATGTTCGCCCGCGCCAGCATCGACGCCAAGCGCAGTTGCGGCGTGGCGATTCCCCGCTCCGCGGTCGAGCACCTGACGGTTCAGGTGGTGAATGGAGATATCGTGGAGAAGCGGCGCGTCCGCATCGGATTGACCTCCGACACCGCCGTCGAAATCCTCGAAGGACTGAAAGCCGGAGAAACCGTCGTGGCCGATGCCGGCACCTCGCTGCATGACGGCGACCGGGTCAAGGCCATATTCACAGATGACCTCGATCGATCGCGAGTACATTGATGGCCTCCAATATTTCCGCCTGGTCGATCCGGAATCCGCTTCCGTCCGTCCTCTTCTCGATCATTCTGCTGATTCTGGGCTGGGTCAGCTTCACCAAGCTCGCGGTCACGCGCCTGCCGAGCGCGGATATCCCGGTGATTTCGGTGGCGGTCTCGCAATTCGGCGCCGCGCCCGCCGAACTTGAGGCCCAGGTCACCAAGACCATCGAGGATGGCGTTTCGGGCGTCGAGGGCGTCCGGCATATCTCGTCCTCGATCACCGACGGGCTGTCATTGACCACCATCCAGTTCGCGCTGGAGACCAATACCGATCGTGCGCTGAACGACGTCAAGGACGCCGTGACGCGGGTCCGCGCCAATCTGCCGCAGAACGTCAACGAGCCGCTGATCCAGCGCGTCGACGTCATCGGATTGCCGATCGTCACCTATGCCGCGATTTCACCCGGCAAAACGCCCGAACAACTGTCTTATTTCGTCGACGACGTGGTCAAGCGGACCTTGCAGGGCGTGCGCGGCGTCGCCCAGGTCGAGCGCATCGGCGGCGTCGAGCGCGAAATCCTGGTGTCGCTCGATCCGGACCGGCTGCAGGCTGTCGGGCTGACGGCGGTCGATGTCAGCCAGCGGCTGCGCGGCATCAACGTCGATGTCGCCGGGGGACGGGCGGAGATCGGACAGAACGATCAGGCGATCCGCACCCTTGCCGGCGCCAAGACCCTTAACGAACTGGCGGGCACGATGATTTCCCTGCCCGGCGGCAGCGAAATCCGGCTCGACGATCTCGGCACGGTGACCGACACCATCGCCGACCGCCGGACTTTCGCCCGTTTCAACGGCGAGCCGGTGGTCGCGCTCGGCATCAAACGCTCCAAGGGAGCGAGCGACGTCGTGGTGGCGGAGGCGGTGCAGGAGCGGATCAACGCGCTCAAAGAGCAGTATCCCGACGTCGACCTCAAGCTCATCGACACCTCCGTCGAGTTCACCAAAGGCAACTATGAAGCGGCGATCTCGACGCTGTTCGAAGGCGCAACCCTCGCCGTTATCATCGTTTTCCTGTTCCTGCGCGACATCCGCGCCACCATCATCGCCGCGATCTCGCTGCCGCTGTCGATTTTCCCCGCCTTCTGGGCGATGGACATTCTCGGATTCTCGCTGAACCTGGTCAGCTTCCTGGCCATCACGCTCTCGACCGGCATCCTTGTCGACGACGCCATCGTCGAAATCGAGAACATCGTGCGCCACATGCGGATGGGGAAATCACCCTACCGAGCCGCGCTGGAAGCCGCCGACGAAATCGGCCTCGCCGTGATCGCGATCAGCCTTACCATCATCGCGATCTTCGCGCCGGCGAGTTTCATGTCAGGCATCGCGGGGCAGTTCTTCAAGCAGTTCGGCATCACCGTATCGGTGCAGGTGTTCTTCTCGCTGCTGGCGGCGCGGCTGGTCACGCCGGTGCTCGCCGCCTATTTCATGAAGGATCATCCGCACGAGCCGCCACCGCCCGGCCGCGTGCTGCGCGCCTATACCAGGCTCGTGACCTGGTCGGTGCGGCATTACATCATCACCGTTCTGATCGGTTTCGCCGTCTTTGCCGCCTCGATCTGGAGCATCAAGCTGCTGCCGCAGGGATTCCTGCCGGCGCAGGACACCGCGCGGTCGCTGATGGCGCTGGAGCTGCCGCCAGGGTCACAACTCGCCCATACCGAAAAGGTGACGGAAGATATCGCCGCGCGGCTGCGCAAGCGGCCGGAGGTGGCGAGCGTCTTCGTCGACGGCGGCCGGGTGCCGCCCGGACTCCAGGAAGTACGCCGCGCCTCCCTGATCATCAACTATACCCCCAAGCAGGACCGCAGCATCACCCAGCGCGAGCTTGAACTCTCGATCGGACAGGAGCTCGAAAGCGTTCCCGACGTTCGTTACTGGTTCCTCGACGAGAATGGCCTGCGCGCGGTCGCTCTGGTGGTGACGGGACCCGACATCGGCATCGTCAGCAATGTCGCGAACGAACTGGCGACACAGATGAAACGCATTCCGCTGATCGCCAACGTCACGCCGGAGACATCGCTCGACCGCCCCGAGCTGCGGATCCGGCCACGGGCCGATCTCGCCGCGCGCCTTGGCGTTTCGACCGAGCAGCTCTCGCAGACCATCCGCGTGGCGACGATCGGCGACGTTGGCCCCGCGCTGGCGAAGTTCGACGCCGGCGACCGCCAGGTTCCGATCCGCGTGCAGCTGGAGGACGGCGCACGCGCCGACCTGAAGGTGCTGGAGCAGATGCGCGTGCCGATCGGCGGCGGCCGCGGCCATGTCCCGCTTTCCGTCGTCGCCGACATCAGGCTGGATCAAGGCCCCACCAGCATCAACCGCTACGACCGCGAGCGGCAGGCCACCGTCGCGGCCGATCTCGTCGGCACGGCCGCGCTCGGCGATGCGACCGACATGATCAACGATCTGCCGGTGATGAGGAGTTTGCCGAAGGGCGTGAGGGTCAATCCGTCGGGCGACGCCGAGAGCCTGAACGAGCTATCCGAAGGATTCGCGACAGCGATCACCGCCGGATTGATGATGGTTTATGCGGTTCTGGTGCTGCTGTTCGGCACCTTCCTGCAACCGATCACCATCCTGTTCTCGCTGCCGCTGTCGATAGGCGGCGCGATCATGGCGCTGCTGCTCACCGGCAAGCAGCTCACGACGCCGGTCTGGATCGGCATCCTGATGCTGATGGGCATCGTCACGAAGAACGCCATCATGCTGGTGGAGTTCGCCCTCGAATCGATCCGCGAAGGCCGCGCCCGGGAAGAGGCGATCATCGACGCCGGCATGAAGCGCGCCCGGCCGATCGTCATGACCACCGTCGCGATGGTCGCAGGCATGATGCCGAGCGCGCTTGCATTCGGCGCCGGCGGCGAATTCCGCTCGCCGATGGCGCTCGCGGTGATCGGCGGCCTGTTGTTTTCGACAGTCCTGTCGCTGGTGTTCGTACCCGCGATGTTCCTGCTGATGGATGATGTCGGCAAGTTCATCTGGCGCCACGCCAAACGGGTTTTGACTTCGGACGGGGAGATCGCCCAGCCGGCAACGGCCGAACAAAAAACCCCAAGCGCCGTACCGCTTCCGGGTGCCGAATAAGCGCGATAGAGTTTGTTTCAACTGCGTTGAACCGGACTCGTCGCTTATCTTTTTGGTTAGAGCGTTTTCAAGCGAAGTGGACACCGGTTCGCGTGAAGAAAACGCGACAAAACAAAATCATAGAGCCCGCTTCTGATAATATCAGAAGCGGAAAGGCTCTAGCGCGTATTCCGATCGCAAAACCGGTATCCATCCCCGGGCCAAGCCCGGGGACATGCTTCGCTCGAAAACGCTATAACGCTACCCGTTGCGCGCCACGGCGTTCAGCCGGCTGGTGCTCTTGAGGATGATGCGGCCACGCTGAAGATCGAGAATGCCGTCCTTGCGCCATTGCTGGAGCTGGCGATTGACGCTCTCACGCGCCGCGCCGACGTATATGCCGAGCTGCTCCTGCGAGATATGAACCTCCGAGCCATAATCATCGGCCAGCGCGCACAGCCGGCGCGCCATCCGAACCGGCAGCGGCTGCAGCACCGACTCCTCCATGCGCTCGCTGATCCAGCGGATGCGCTGGCATAACAGTTCGATCAGGCGGATGGCGATCCGCGGCTCACGCTCAAGGAACGCCAGAAGATCGCCCCGGCGTAGCACGAAAAGCTCGGCCGGCTCGCCCGCCACGGCGTCAGCGGTGCGGGACCGGCCGTCAAGCACCGCGATTTCGCCGAACAGGTCTCCCGGACCCTGGAAGTTCAGGGTCAACCGGCCGCCGTCGGAATCGCCGGTCTCGATGCGGACCTGGCCACGGCGGACGCCATAGAGCGCATCGCCCTCGTCGCCCTTCTGAAAAAGGACCTCGCCGGCATTGACCTGCACGGTGTGACAGAGCGCCGCCATGCGTTGCAGGTCATCGGGGTCAAGATCCGAAAACAGCGGATTCATCTTGAGAATAACCGCGAATTCCGACTGCCTGCTCATCGCCTTCATCCTGAGACCAACAGCCCGCGAGACCAACAGCCCAACGAGGTTATCAGGCCCGGTCATCAAGCCTACGATCGGCGCGCCCGACCGGGTCTCGCCGGCAGGGCACCGAACGCCAGATTTTTCAATGCGCCCGATCGAAAATCGGGCAAAGTGTGTCATGGGCGCGTATTCCGCAAAAGTGGATACTGGTTTTGCTATCAGAATTCCACTTGGACGGAAAATGCTCTAACGGTTTGCAATCTAAGGACGCGCTATTCCAAGATGGCACGAGCATTGAAAATCGCAGGCGCCGTCACAGCCAGCCTGGTCGCGATCGTCATCGTGCTTCTCGTCACCGGAATCCCTTCCCGTTTCGTCACCTCGCTGGTGCAGGACCGGATCGAACGCGACACCGGATACCGGATTGCGATCAAAGGCACGGCCGGAATTGAGGCATGGCCTTCCCCCGGATTCACTCTGCATCAGGTGACGTTTGATCGTCCGGGAAACACCGCGACGGATGCTCAGCTCGCCGTGGGGGAGGTCCGCGCCACTCTCGAGCTCGCGAGCCTGCTGTCGGGGACTTTGAGGATCTCCGAATTGGCGATCGACCATCCGACGCTGCGGGCGCCGCTGCTTCGTGAACGCACCGGCGGCGGCGTCCCGTCCAGGCCGGAGCGCTCCGAGGAGACAGCGGAAGACGATACGGCGTTTCCGATCGGAAGGGTGACGGTTTCCAACGGCGCGATCGTTTTCTTCGATCCGCAAACCGGGTGGGAGGATCGCATTGATGACGTGAACGCCAGCGTGACGCTTGGCGCCGACCGGCGAATCAACATCACGGGCGACGCGCGCCCGGGCGGCCGCTCGCTGACATTCGCCATCGCAGCGACACCGCCCGCGGGTCCGCTCGGACGCCGGAATATCCCGACCGAGCTGACGCTTGAGGTTTCCGGTGCGCCGACCCGTCAACTGACCGCCAGGGCCGAGGTTCGGATCAACAGGCAGACGCTTCTTATCAATGGCCTGTCCGGCTCGCTCGACGACGGCAAGTTCAACGGCTGGGCATCGGTCGATCTTGCAAGCAAGCCGCTGGTGAAGGTCGATCTCGATTTTCAGAAGCTCGACCTGAACGCGACACCGGGCGAACCCTCGGCGCCACGCACCGGCGCGCAGCCATCCAGCGAGCAGCCATGGAGCGATACGCCGATCGATGTCGGCGGGCTCAACTATGTCGACGCGCAGGGGACGATTTCAGCCGCGGAACTGACGATCGGCGGGGCGCGATTTGCGCCGGCCCAGGTCGAGGCCGTCCTCGCCAGAGGCGTGTTGAAGGCTTCCTTTCCGAACCTCGGCGCTTATGACGGGCGAGCCAATGGCAGCCTGTCGATCGATGCGTCCGCGAACAACCCGTCCTACGCGCTCAAGGCCGAGGTGAGCGGCGTTCGCGCGCTGCCGCTGTTGTCGAGTCTCGCCGATTTCGACAATGTCGATGGCAGGATGCGGGCGACAACCGATGTCCGGGGCATCGGCGCCAGCTTGCGCGCGATCATGTCGAGCCTTGCGGGGACGGCTTCGATCGACGTCCGCGACGGAACGATCCGCGATCTCAATATCGCGAAAATGATCCGTGCGTTGACATCCGGCACCCTGTCGGGATGGCAGGCGCGCCCGGACCAGACCACCGACCTGTCGCAACTCAGCGCCACCGCGACCATCGCGGAAGGACAGGCCACCACAAATGACCTTTATCTCGCCGGTCCGCTTGTGCGGATGACCGGCGCGGGCTCTGTCGATCTCGGCGCGAAGACGCTGGCGCTCCGGGTCGAGCCGAAACTCGTCATGAGCACCGAGGGCCAGGGAGGGCGCGCCGATCCGATCGGCCTCGGCATTCCGGTCGTCGTGCAGGGATCATGGAGCGAGCCGCGCATCTATCCTGACGTCGCCGGCATTCTCGACGACCCCGGCGCGGCCTATGCCAAGCTCAGGGAATGGGGACAGGGATTGTTCGGCAGCAGCGGGACCGGCAACCCCGGCACGTCCATCCCTCATATCGGAGAAACCCTTGATACCCTGATCCGGCAAGGTCTCGGCGCGGAAGCCAATCCCGCTCCCGCGGAATCACCCGCCGCGGGCAAGCCTTCGGAAGCACCGCCGCGCCGGGGGCCACCGTACCCGGACAAGCCACCGCCCATCGACGAGATCATGAAGCAGATGTTCGGGCGTTAGAGCGTTTTCGAGCGAAGTGGGTGCCGGTTCGCGTGAAGAAAACGCGTCAAATCAATATCATGGAGTCTCGCTTCTGATTCAATCAGAAGCGAGGCTCCAGAGCATGATCCGATCAAGTTGAAGCGGGACCATGATCCAAAATGCTCTTCGCAACGGCGCGCCGGTTCCGCAAGCGCCTTACCACATCGTCTGCCGGGCGCGCTCAAGCCAGGCTTTGTCATATTCCTCGCCGCCGACCCGATCCTTGCTCATCTCGGCGAGAATTTCACCGGCTGTCGGCAAGCTCTTGAGGTCGACGTGCCTGGAGGGATCCCAGAGGTGCGAGCGGATGATGGCGCGCGCGCACTGGAAGTAGATCTCCTGCACGGTCATCACGATGACCGAACGGGGCGCTTTGCCCTCGACCCCGAACGATGCCAGCAGTTCAGGATCGGCCGACACCAGCGCGCGGCCGTTGACGCGCAGGGTGGTGCCGGATCCCGGAATCAGAAACAGCAGCGCGGCCCGTGGATCGCGGATGAGATTGCGTAGCGAATCGACGCGATTGTTGCCGCGCCGATCCGGCAATATCAGCGTCAGGTCGTCCTGAACGCGAACGAAGCCCGGCAGATCGCCGCGCGGCGAGCAGTCGAGCCCTTCCTCACCGCAGGTCGCCAATATCGCGAAGGGAGAGCTTTCAATCAGCGCGCGATAGGACGGCGTGATCCGGTAGGCCACCTTGATCGTCGCCGCCTCGCCGGGCTGGCCATAAATGGCCTCGAGCTGCTCGATCGTCTCGATGGCGGTCACCACGATTTCATCTCCTTGCGTCGGCGCTTTCCGCCGTGGATGGGCCCGGACGGGTTATCATCCTATACAGCTAGAGCGTTTTCGAGCGAAGCGGACACCGGTTCGCGTGAAGAAAACGCGTCAAATCAAAATTATAGAGCGCGCGTCCGTGGAAACCGTGACCCCGAAGCCCCGGCTCCAGGAGTAATGAGGCCAAGGTCCGGGTCGCCCCGCTATCATGATCATGCCGCCCGCTGCATCGCCTTGCGCGCCAGGGCCAGCCCCATCAGCACGAAGGCGGAGGTTACTTCCGGACCGCCCACTACGATGCGGGTCGGCGTTTTCATCTTGTTCCATTCGTAAGCCCTGAAGGGACCGCGCCGGCCGCCTTCGCCGGCGTGAGCGAGGATGCAGTTCAGGGCGGGCGTGAAAGCCGCCCTCTCCGCGCCGAGATGGCCCAGCGCGATGAGCGCCAGCGCCGCGTCAAACGCGTTCATCTCGGCGGCGATCAGCGTGTCCTGCACGTAGCCAAGGATGCGGGCGCGCATGTAGCTGAAACTGTCGTCGGGATCGATCGCCTGCCGCGTGGCGGACGGCAGCATCGCGAATGCCGCGTAACAGCGTCCGAAATAGGCGCAATAAAGCTCGGGCAGATAATAGATGTGGGACCTTGGATCGGTGAACGCGCCGCTCTCGACCAGACGTCTCTGGAAGCGGATGATCCGCTGCACCGTTTGCAGGCGCTGCGGCGTCTGGAGGACACGCCACCGTGAACAGTTGCGGAAGCTGACCTCGAGAACATCGAGGTTGAGAGTGGGATCGAGATCGTTGCCGTAAGGACGATCGCCCGCGAGATTGTCGATCCAGGTGACGATGCCGCCGTCGTAATCGATGTTGTCGTTCAGCGGCACGGTCACGAGCGGCTCGTTGGCGCCGCCGCCGACCTGATAGCCCGCGTAAAAATCGAGCAGGGGCTGATCGAGGATCGGATCGTTCGAGCCGACTTGCGTCGCGGCCGAAAGCGAACAGGCCGTGGTGTCGCAGTCCGGAACGTAAATGCCGAAGCCGAGGTTCTGCTTGATATGCGTGAAAAAGCGGTTGAATCGTGGATGGGGATTGGGCGCCAGCGCCGTGATCACGCTGACCCGGCTCCCGTCGCGCGAGAGCACCTCCTCGCGGCTGGTTTTCAGGCAGAAATCGACCATCTCACTGCTCGCATGACGGATCGCATCGGTTTCCGCCGGCGTGGCAAGGCCGGTTTCGGCAAAACTCAGCAGCGCCTCGGTGAAGAAGGCGTCATAATAGGCCGAGCGATGGCGGATCTGCACCGGCTCCCACATCGGTTCGGCGATGCCGCGCCACGGCGGGTTGATCACCTCACGCGCCGGCGACCGCGCGATGAAGACCCGCGCCAGGTTAAAGAGCAGCGTCGAATTCTTGTAGCCGCGCGCGTCGAGGCCGGTGAGGGCGGCGAGAAAATCCCGGCCGCGCAAATCGGGATCGCCGATCAGGTTGAACGCCGCAAAGGTGGGGATGAACCCGTTGTTTCGGAACGATTGCAGCAGATGCGCGCCGCAGGTCCCGATCACGCGCTCGATATCGGCAAGGCCCGGCTCCGGCCCGGACCAGGACGTTGCGCCGGGCCGGGGATGGTGCAAAGTCACCGTATCCAGCAACGCCGCCACCGGCCGGCCGATCGCCGCCCAGTCCGGCGTCTCTTCATCCCGCGCCTGCCGCAGCGCGTCCTGTAGTTCTTGAAAGCGGGCCTGATCCCGCAGTTCCAGCAGGCCGGCGCGCCGCAACAGCGGGCGCAGCGCCGGGTTCGCCAGCGCGGTCCTGTAGAATTTGGCCAGATGCCCGTCGCCGCCCTGATGGTGCAACAGCACGGGATCGCACACGTCGTAGAGTGTCGGGCCGTCCTTGCGGTTGGTCAGCGCGCGGTAGACAGCGCCGGCTAGATGGCGAGCAGTCATGATTTCTTTCCGCGCCAGCGCGCATGTCGTTTCTTTCCGCCCGCGCCACCCGCGCGTGTTCCGGCGTCTCACTCAACGCCTGGTCAGCCAAGCCGTTGAGACGTATACGATTATAGCGTTTTCAAGCGAAGTGGATACCGGTTCGCGCGAAGAAAACGCGTCAAAAACAACAATCCGGAGCTTCGCTTCTGATTGAATCAGAAGCGATGAAGGCTCTGCGGGAAAGAGCAATGTGCAAAGTCAAAGTCACCGTATCAGACCTGAGCCGGCCTCCGGCCCAATGGCACGACTCCCCTCTCCGCAATTTTCGCACTCTCCCTCGGAGATCGCCCCGGGTTCCCATGCACACGCTTAACCAATTGTGTTTCCGATAAATAAAGGTTTCATGTTGCTCATTGGGCCATCAGCGGTGCAAAATCGTCTTTATGCTGCGGCGCCGCAAAACCAGCGCATTTGACCGCGACAAGCGGGCGCTCTCTCAAACCAGACGGACGATGGCGCAACTCATGTCGCGCTCCCGGACCGGACCAGGAATCGATCAGGATGACGTTGGGTCAGTTTCGCGTTTCCCACCGATCGGTCATGTTAGCCGCTGTCCTCGTCGGGATGGTCTCGCTGGCGATCGGGGCCCATGCAGCCCTCAACAAGCGCAGTCTGGAGGTCGCGAAGGCCCTGGACGCCGAGGATACGACGGGCAGCATCGCGGTCAAGCGTGCGCGGGTCGCGCTGGTCATCGGCAACGGGCACTATCCCGATGCAAGCCGACCGTTGAAGCAGTCCATCAATGATGCCCGGGCATTCGCAGCGGTTCTGCGGCGCGACGGCTTTGACGTCATCATGGTCGAGGACGCCGACAAGGAGGATATGCATCGCGCGGTCCGCCGGCTTCAATCGAAGATCGGTCCGGACACGACGGCGCTGCTGTTCTTCAGCGGTTTCGGCATTCAGTCGGGCCGCGAGAGCTACATGATCCCGGTCGACGCGCGGGTCTGGAGGGAAGCCGACGTTCGGCGCGACGGGCTCTCCATCGAAACCGTCCTGCGGGCGATGAAGGAGCGCGCCGCCAGGGTCAAGCTCGCCGTGATCGACGCCTCGCGGCGCAACCCGTATGAGCGGCGCTTCCGCTCCTACTCACACGGTCTCGCGCCGATCAACGCGCCGGATAACGCGCTGATCCTGTCATCGGCGACGCCGGGACAGGTCGTCGACGAGTCAGGCGGACAATACAGCCCGTTGATGGTTGAAATGCTGAAGAGTTTCGGTCAGCCGGACAGGGATGCCGAAAAGGTTTTCAGCAAGACGCGCGCAGCGGTTTCGCGCGCGAGCGAAGGAAAGCAGGTCCCGACCGTGTCGTCTTCGCTGGTTGAGGATGTGCCGTTCAAGCCTGATGCGGCGGTGGCCTCGCGCAAGGATACGGCAGCTATCGATTAGCCGCATGATCTTATCCGAGAGCCGGTTTCCACTTTGCGCTGGCGCGGCCCTTCGGGTCGGGATCATGCTCTACCAGAGTCTGTTGCAGCTGCGTTGAATTAGACTCGTCGCTTATTTTGTTTGAGCATGATCTTTTCCGAAAACCGGTTTCCACTTTTCGGGATCATGCTCTAACGGGCCGCGCTCGCTTCCAGGGCGATCGGCCTGACCGGATCGCCTTCGCGCAGCAGGGCGCCGGCGCGCGCCACCACAACGTCGCCTTCGGACAGCCCCTCCCGGATCTCAACCTGTCCTCCCGACAGCAATCCGACCTCGACGTGCCGCGTTTCAATCCGCTGGCGCCGGACCACCTGAACCACCGCGCCCGCGCTCCCATACAGGATCGCCGTCAGCGGCACCGCAATGCCGCAGCTTTCGCCGGTCTTGATGATGGCGCGGCCAAACGCATTCACCAACAGGTGCCTGCTGGGATCGACGGAGATGAAGACCTGCCCAAGCTGGCTGTTCGGTTCGACCGTCGGCGCGATCAGCCGAACCTTGCCGTCCATTTCACTGGCTCCGACGGCCATGACTTTAGCGGCCTGACCGACCGCGAGCTTCGAAAGGTCGCCGCTCGGCACCTGCCCAACCAGATCAAACTCGTTGCCGGTGACGATATTGAACAGCGCCTCACCCTTGCCCGACGCCACCGCTCCGATCTCGGCGGACGAACGGCTGACCAACCCCGCCACCGGGGCCGAAACCTGGGTCGTTCCACCTTCGGGACGCGTCAGGCGGGCAAGCGCCTGCCCGGCTGTCACGCTCTGTCCCGGCTCCGCTAGGATCTCGGCGACCTTCAGGCCCGGCCGCTCCGGCCGCACCGCGGTCTCGTTCTTCGGGATGAGTATCCCCGTGACCTGGACGCTCGCCGAGAAGCAGAACGTGGTGGCTTTCAGGACGCTGACGGCGGCGGCGTTCGGGATATCCTGTTCGTCCGCCGACACCCCCGCGGGAGCGGTGAGGATTGTCCCCCATACAGCGGCGAGCGCGAGACCCCGCGTTGCAATGTAGCGCCGTCCCAGCCATTTCTTGGACATCAGCAAGACTCTTTCCCGGGAAGATCGCGGCGAGAACGCGATCCGCTTCGCTTGAGAACGCTATAGTCAAGCCAGGATCGCGTTTCAACAACCGGCACGATCGAGGGCCACGCAAGGATTATAGCAAGGATGGTTCATGCCGTCCGGCCGGCGGGGGAGCGGACAGACCCGTCCTCGGCGTGATCGCGCCAGCGATGAATCTCGACCGCCGCGACCGGATGGTGGAAGCCTTTCAGGACCATCGGGGCCAGTTCAGCCGCATCGACGAGGTGTTCGACCACGCCATAGGCGCGCTGATTGACCACGATCTGGCCCGCTTTGGCTTCGTCGCAAAGGCGCGAGGCGAGATTGGTCACGCTGCCGATCGCCGCATATTCAAGCCGGCGCTCGAATCCGACCTGGCCCAGCGTGGCGTAGCCGACGGCGATCCCGACGCTGAAGCCTAGACTGTGACCCCGGCTTCGCCATTTCTGCGACAACAAGCCGACGGCATCGCGCATTTCGACCGCCATCCTGATGGCGCGTGGAGTGTGATCCGGAACCGGGACCGGAGCGTTGAACAAAACCATCACGCCGTCCCCCGCGTAACGGTCCAGCGTGCCTTCGTACTTGAAGATGAGTTCACCGAGCGCCGCGTGATATTCCCGCAGCACGTTCATCGCCTCTTCCGGTTCGGAGCTTTCGGTGAAGGCCGTGAAACCGCGCAGATCGCAGAACACCACCGTCACTTCGCCGCGATGGCTGTCGAGCAGCGAGTTCTGTCCGTCGGAAGAGGCGACGATTTGCGCGACCTGCGGCGCGAGGAAACGCTCCAGCCTCCGGATCCGTTCAATCTCCCCGAGCTGCGCCTCGACCCGCTCCTCAAGCGACCTGTTCCAGTTGAGCAGCCGATAGGTCTGCTCCTGGAGCTTGTCGGCTTGCTGCTGGACGACGCCGTGCGCAATGGCGAGCTCCTTACCCTTTCGATCGACCTCATGAAACAGTCTTGCATTGCGCATCGCCAACGCCGCCTGGTGGGCGAACGTCTGCATCAGCCCGACCAGGTTCGGCGAGAACGCACCCGCGCTCCGTCGCAGCATGATGAGCGATCCAAGAACGCCCTGCTGGTCCACGAGCGGGACCACCAGAACGGAACGGAAGCCGGCCGAGGCGGCGACCTCGTTGAGCGGATTCGCCTCCGCCGATGCGAGATCCTCAATCGCGATCGGCTGGCCGTTCGCCGCGGCCGCGCCCAGCAGGCTGTCGTCCGAGCCGATGACGAGGTGGTCGCCGGCCGCCGATTTCTCGATGCCGCTGGCCTCGACAAGATCGAAACGCCGGCTGCCGGCATCGAAACCGTAGATCAGCACGGCGTCCGCTTTCGTGATCTCCAGGGCGCGGGCGGCGACGGTCGAGAGCACCGCCTCGAGGTCCAGCGACGACACGACAGCGCGGCCGACTTCCTCGAGCACCTTGAGCTCGTTCACGGACTGCGCCAGATCGCGCGTGCGTTCCCTGACCTTGAGCTCGAGGTCCGAATAGGTCTCCTGAAGCTGCCCGGCCATGCTGTTGAACCGCTCCGCGAGCTGCTCAAGCTCATCGCCGGTCTTGATGTCGATGCGATGCCCGAAGTCGCCAGCACCGAGGCGCCGAGCACCGCCGCTGAGCGCCTGGATCGGGACCAGCATTCGGCGCGCCAGCAGCATGCCGGCGATGATCGCGACCACAAGACCGAACGCGACAAGAATTCCGATGCGTATCAAGAGATCGCGGATCGGCGCGAGCGCGAGACTTGCGGGTTGTTCAAGCACCACGAACCAGCGAAGCGTGGAGACCGGGCTCGACGCCGTCAGCACCGCCTGACCTTGATTGTTCGTTCCCGACGCCGACGACGCGTGCCCGGCATTCAGCAAGGACGCAAGCTGCGGCCGTAAAGAAAGATTCTCGCCGGGATGGAGCGTCTTGTCGGACGAGGCGAGCAGGATGCCGTTCGCGTCCACGACGTAGGCGGATCCCGCCTTGCCGCCCTGCGCATCCTCGACATATCCGGACAGAAAGCGAAGATCGATTTCCGCCACCGACGCGCCCGCGTCCCGTCCCGCATGAGCGACGGCGATCGACATGAAGGGCTGCCGATCGCGAAAGAACACCGGCGCGTATGTCATGCCTCGCGCTATGGTCCGGGTGAACCTCACGTCGCGGGAGAAATCGGCCCCGCTGCCGACCAGGACGGAGCGGCGAGACAAACGGAGTTGCTCGCGGCCCGATCCGTCGAGCTGAAAGATACGATCGACGGCCGGGACCTGGTTCAGCAATTCGGCGTAATCGGCGCGTCGTTGCTCGACCGTGACGACGCTGGCGCGCGTGACCCAGCTGACCTGACGCTCCAGATCAACCATCGCCTGCGAGATGCGGTGCGCCGCCGCATCGGCCTTCTCCGACATCGCCTGAACAAGCGCGGTTTTGGTCTGATTGTAGCTGATCCAGATCTCGAGCGCGCCGTTGACGGCGAGGACGAACACCACCAGGCCGACAAGCGACATGACGTACTTGACGAAAAGCCCCCTGCGAGGTGATCGGCTGTTGTTCTCTGCCCCGTTCATCCATGTCTCCGCTCGGCGGCCGATCTTGGAGCCGTCCCTCCCCTTCGTCGCGGCAGCCGGTGATCTTTAGCACAATTCCGCCATGACGCGGCGAGCCGGAATCTCGCTCCGGCCGGGTCCGGCGAATGGGGGCAAAGAAAAACCCCGCCGAAGCGGGGTCGTCATTCAGGCTATAACACGATCGAGCGAAGCATGTCCTCCGGGTTGATCCGGGATGGGCGCGGTTCGCGGAAAGAAAACGTCTCAGAACAACACTCAAGAGCTTCGCTTCTGATTCAATCAGAAGCGAGCGCGATCCTAGTGCCTGACGCCGGCGTGAGCTTCGGCCTTCAGCGCCTTTTCCTCGACGCCAAGCGTTTCACAGATCGCCTTCAGGCGTGAAGGATCCGGAAACCGGATTCCGCGCATGTAGAGCGAAATATCGCAGCGGCGGAAATCATGGGGACCGCGAAACCGCTTCGATGCTTCGCGGGCAAACTCCACATCGGTCCAATGCTTATCGGCGACAAGTTTTGCAAGGCGATTCCCGAACTCTACCTTATCGGCATCTGTCATCATTTTCTTTTCTTCCTGACTTCCCTTCCCCATGCATCGATCCTCCGGACGAACAACCGCCCGAACGACGATTCATGACGCAAGCCGCCAGCCTTCCAGCGAGTTTTCTTCCGTCGAAGGGAATGTATATCTTACTAGACATCGCCTGATTGACTTCCCACGCTCGCGTCAAAGCACCCCTGCGCATTCCGCATGCAGAGTGTCAACTCGTCGACTTATAGATCGGATGAATGATGAAGTGATCGACAGAGTCTTTATGTTCTGACGCGTTTTCTTCACGCGAACCGGATTCCGCTTCGCTCGAAAACGCTATGGCGCGAGCTCTTCAACGTAAAGCTCTTGACTTAACCGCCTTCGTCTCCGGTTCGGATGCCATGAACTCACGAGCTTCGAAAGGCCGCAAGCCGCTATCGCCCGGCGACGATGTTCATGCGCTGTCGCAAGCGGTCAGGATTGCGCGCCTTCAGGCCCCGTCGACCGGCTGTCCGTCGATGGAGCGTCGGATCACCTGACGCACCTTTGCGTTGGACAGGAACAGGTCGTGGTTGATAATGCCCCATCCCTGCGCGGAGGCGTCGATGACGCGCAGCCCAAGTTGCTCAAGTCTGGCTTTTTCGGCGGCGCCGACGCGTTTGACGCCGCCGGCCAGGAAGCCCGAGAGAGCCAATGCGCGGTCGTTTGTCGCGGTGACGACCGTGATCTTCCTCGCGAGCGGACCGACGCGCGCGACCGAGGAGGTGAAGACATCGAGGTCGATGTCGGGGGAGGCGAAAATGACGGCCCCGATGCGGTCGCCTGCCGCCGGCTGCCGCGCGCAGATCTGGCGCAGCGCCTCCATCGTCAGCATGGTGCCGACCGAATGCGCGACGATGTGAATGCGGCCGGTGATAGGGCTGGCCATCAGACCGGTCACGACCTGATCGAGCGCGTCGCGCGACCACATCGCGCTCTCCCGGTCGTAGCCGTAGTCGAGCAGGCTCGCCTTCGATGGCCAGGAGAACACCATGGTTTCGCCGCGAAAGCGGATGCCTTCGGAGATCCGGGCGGCGTCGAGCGCCGCGCTTTCAAAAGTCTGGTTGAAGCCGTGGACGTAGATCAGCACGTCACGGGTTCCGCCCGGCTCGGCGTAGAGGTCGCCGATCTGGCTGGTCGGCTCGATCGCATCCAGCCGCCAATCGCCCAGCCCGACGGCGCTGAGCGAGAACCGTCCCTCGCTTGGCGGCGTCAGCCTGGCGCGCGCGATGTTCAGCCGCGCGGCTCGCTCGGACCCATACCAGGGCTTGGCGCGCGCGCCGTTCACCGGCTTGCGTGTGGTGGCGACCAGAAGCGTCGGATTGGCGGTGAGTTCGGCGGCATCGAAGGTCGCGCCGCCGGAAGAGAGAGCCGCGCTGGTGCAGCCGCCGACGGACGCGCCGAGAGTCAGTGTGCAGGCCGCGCCCGCGAGCGCGCGCAAAACGGCGCGGCGGCAGGCGAGTGGCGGCTGGTGAATATGATGCGGCAAGGTGCAGGTGTCCCCACGATGGGAGCGTGGTGCACGGCAATCGCGGCGAGAATGCGGACATGAGGAAACCGCGGCGAGCGGCCGCCGGTTCCCCGAGCCGCGCGTCTGATTCCTCAGAAGCGGAAAGACTCCAAGTGCGCGATCCGTTCAAGTTGAATCGTGCCGCGCATACCCGTCATGGGCCGTGCCTGTCACGGGCATCCACGCCCCTCCCTTTATCCCTCCCCGCAAGTGGGGAGGGTCGGGTGGAGGCTGCCATGACGATTCCACCAGAACTCATTTCGTCAGCAAACGAGCTACCAGCGATAGCTCACGGTGCCGAGCACGGTGCGCACGCGCCTTTAGTATCCTCCCCGATTCTTTCAGAGAAGCCTCCGCCTAGAATCTCGCCCGCGCGCTCAGCAGGAAATTACGTGGCGCGCCGTAGAAATTTCCGAGGTAGAAAGCGCCTATGGCCTGATAATATGTCCTGTCGAACAGGTTGTTGACGTTGAGAGCCAAGGTCCAGTGCTCATCGAGGCGGTATTGCGCGAACAGATCGACCACCGCGCGGCCCGGCTCGGTTATCCTGAAGGGATTTCCCGCGAATGTCCCGGTCTGGTAGAATGAGCTTTGCGCGGTCACGCCGCCGCCGATCTTGAAGCCCTCAAGCGGTCCTTGAAGATCATAGGTCGTCCACAATTTGAACAGGTGCTTGGGCGTGACCGCGCTGTAGCGACCGCCGCCCGCTATGTTCTCATTGTCGTTGAAGGTGTAGCCGGCCTGAACCTGCCAGCCGGCGGCGATCTGTCCGCTGACCTCGACATCCACGCCCTGGCTGACGATGCGTCCGTCGCCGAGCCAGCAGCAATTTGTGCCCAGATCGCCCGGAGTAGCCGGATAGGCGAAATCCCGCACCCCCTCGCCGTTACGCTTGATATGATATAGCGCAAACGTTGTGTTCAAGCGCCCGTCGAGCAGACTGCCTTTGATCCCGGCCTCATAGGTGCGCCCTGTGATAGGGCCAAGCGGGGTGCCGGGCAGAGGTCCCCTGAGGTTAAAAGCCTGCGGCTGATAGGTTTCGGCGAAGCTGGCATAGGCCGACCATTGACTGGACAGGTCGTAAACCATGCCGAGATAAGGCGTGAAAATCTTATTATCTTCGTATGCTGTTAAAGATGTGGAGGTGACAGCGCCCGACGGGTCAAGAAAACTGGCGTCATAGCTGTACTTGTACCAACTCAACCGCCCTCCGAAAATCAACTTCAAGGGGTCCGCAACTTGAGCGACGAATGATCCATACACGCCTTTTTGTAAGATTTTGTAACCGCTATCAGAATTAGGGATGTAGGGTTCGGCGGGATAGTCGGCTGGGTTGTACTCGAAGATGCTGGTACGCATGGACCCTCCCCACATATTCGGGTTTTTTCGACCAAGTTGACGCATATTTAGGTTATTGATGTTCGTCCCCAAGGTCAGCTTGTGCTCTCTGCCCAGCAGGTGGAACGATCCTTTCAGCACGGCGTCGAGCGTGTCTTGCGGTGCGCTGTACTCGTTTTCCCAATCATAGCCGGTCAGGCCCATGCCTGTGGCTGGATTGATCCCACCCTGCCACGTTAAGTCCCTGCGAAAAATCGTGTTGATCGAGCGCGACGCCTCGACGCCCAGGGTCCAGTTGGGCGCGAGCTCCTGATCGAGGCGGACGAACATCGTGTTGTTGTTGAGCAGCCAGCGATCCTCGGGCCGGTTGAGGGAAAAGCTGCGCGGCAGGCCGAGGTCGTCACCGTTCGCATAGCGTGGAAGCCCACGGAAGAATCCGGCCTGATCCTGGCGTATGACGTTGGCGCCGAAGGTGAGCATGGTACTGTCGGTGATGTCTGCTTCGATGACGCCATAAAGCAGGTATCTGTTGCTCGTGCCGTGATTGTAGAAAAAATTCTGATCCTGATAGGTCCCCACAAAGCGCCCGCGAACGGCGCCGTTCTCGTTGAGTGAGCCGGCGACGTCCAGTTCGCCGCGATAGTTGTTCCAGCTTCCGCCATGGAGCAGCGCGTTCATTTGGAACTGTTTGGTCGGTTTCTTGCGCACAAGATTGACGGCGCCGCCCGGTGCACCCGAGGTGCCGTAGAGCGCGTCGGAGCCACGCAGAACCTCGACGCGATCGAACATGGCAAGGTCAAACTGCGATGTGGTAAAGCCTTGACCTATGACGCCACCCGCAACTATCGGGCTGTTGCCGTCGATCTGAATATTTGTGACGGGGAAACCTCTGGAGTATATAATTGAATCAGTAGTGTTGACTGGAGTGACGGTGATGCCGGGTGTGCGTTCCAGCGCATGCTCCATCGTCGTCATCCCCTGATCCTGAATGCGCTGGCGCGTGATGACCGAGACCGTCTGCGGCGTTTCTTTTAGCGTTTGATTCTTGCCGAACGACGCCACGCTGGTCGTGTAGGAGCCGGTGCCTTCGGTCCTGCCGGGATCGCTCGACGTCGCGCCTTGCACATCGATGGTGTCGAGCGCGATCGCCCCGGCTGGCGCCGCGCCGGCGCCGCCGTCCGCGTTCGGCCGCTGGATGGCGACGGTCGAGGCATTGGTGAAACGATAGCTGAGGCCCGTTCCCGCCAGAAGGCGGGTCAGCGCCTGATGGGGCGTGAGATTGCCGGATACGCCGGGCGAGCCGACGCCGCGCCCGATGCCGCCGTCGCCGACAACATCGATGCCGGTGACACGGGAGAAAGCCGAGATCGCGCCGGCAAGCGGCTGGGGAGGAATGGAGAAGCTATAACTTGCACTACGCGACGCCGGGGCCGCGACGGGCGCGTTCGATCCCGGCGTCTGCGCGTTCGCGACGCCGACCATGCCTGTGGTCAGGGCCGTCGATAGCAGCAGCATAATGGCACACCCGTTCGACGCGCCCGCCCATGCTTCCGTGATTAGCCCCTTGCCTGCCCCGCTTTTCATCCCTTCAAGCCCCCATACACAGGCCCCGGCAGAGACGCCGGAGCGCGGTTACAGAGTCAGACAAATCGAGGCGCTGGAATTTTGCGGCGTGATGCAAAAAAATCAGCCAGCCTCAAACAACAGGGTCAGGTATGGCGTGGCGGCAACAATCCGGATCGGCACCGCCTCGGCGAGTTGCGCCACGATCGTCTCGGTACGGTTGAGGTTGACGATAAGCGTAATGGGGCGCTGCGCGAGCGAGTTGCTCATGACCACAATGCGCCCCGAGCGCCAGCGGTTGAGCGCCTGCACGGCTTGTCCGAGAGGCGCCTGCGTGAAGACCAGCCGCCCTTCCCGCCACGCGAGCTCGGTGCCGGTTTCCGACCGCCGGAGTTCTCCGATATGGCGGCTGTCATAGGTGACCAGCGAGCCGGCGGAAACCCGGGCGGACTCGTCGCCGAGCGCGACATCCACAGTGCTGTCGGTCACGATCACGGTCGCGCTGTCGTCCCGATAATCAACACCGAACGCCGTGCCGAGCGCGGTGGTGCGCCCTTCACCCGCCTCGACGACAAACGGTCGCCCCGCGTCTTTCGCAACCGTGAAAAAGGCCTCGCCTTCATGAAGCGTGAGGCCCCGCCGCTCGCGCGTGAAAGCCACTGAAAGCTTCGTTTCGGCTGCGAGATCGACGGTCGATCCGTCGGCGAGATTCACGGTGCGCCGCTCGCCGGTCGCGGTCCGGTAGTCGGCAAACGGGTGGCTCGCCAGATATCGCCACGCCCCGAGACCGACAGCGCCGACGACCACCGCCTCGCCGAACCTGCGGCGCGTCATGGCCTTCCGCGCGGCGCGGTGGCGGTCCTTCATGCCCGGAAGCTCGATCGCGCCGGTCCACAGCCTGTCGATATCCGCATAGGCCCTGACGTGGCGCGGATCGGCCGCGAGCCACGCCTTCAACGCCTTCGTGTCGGCAGCGGAAGGCTTGCCGTCGTGCATCGTGGCGAACCAGACGGCCGCCTCCTCGACAATCCGGACATGATCGGGATCGTCAGTCATCTGACTATCTGCCCCACGTTCCATGCAAACAAATCTCCCGGGCGGCGCAGACAGCCGGAAGTTACGCCTGCTCGTCCTCTTATATGACAATCGGGAGAGGCGAATTTTCCAGGCGAATTAACGCCGCGCCTCGTCGAGCCGCAGTTTCATCCGGGCGAGGATGCGCACCATATGGCCGAACGCCGTCCTGGGCTGGATGTCGAGCATCCGGCCGATCTCGGCGAACGTCCGGCCGTCGATGCGTGACAGAATGAAAACCGCGCGATGGGCCGGCGGGAATTCCTTCAGCGTCGCGTAAACGATCATCAGTTCCTGCCGAGACAACAGAACCTGCTCGGCCGACGGGGTCTCGTCCGCGAGCGTCGCAAGCGCGGTGTCGGGATCATCGACGAAAGACAGGATACGCTGGCGGCGATTATGGTTGATCGCCAGATTGGTCGCCGTGCGAAACAGATAGGCATGACCATCGGCGATGGACGTGCGGGAGCGCGCCGCCCAGAGCGCGAGAAACGCCTCCTGGGTCAGATCCGCGGCCACGTCCGCGGACGGCACGCGCCGGCGCAGGAAGCGGGTCAGCTCCTTGCTGTGTCGCCGGAAAAGATCATGGACATCGAACGTCACGGGTTGAGCCCTACCCCTGGATCACGCAAGGTTTGCACGCTGGTTTCCGTGATCATAGGCCCGGCTTTATCGAATCAACAATTCCCCTGCAATATCAATTGTCTGGATTGATTCTAAGCTGATGGACCTCGACAGTGTCGCGCCCGCCCGCAGGGTTTTACGCAGACCCTTGTCACGTCACCGGATAACTCGATCAGACGAACGTTCGAGCTGCTGAAATCGACGAGCGGGAAAGCGCGAAACGGCCGAAACGGCGCACAGCCGCCCTCGTCGGCACGACCCCTCTTCCTGTCGTGTTTTGTTGATACAACGAGGTTCAATCTCGAAGTGGGAATAGCGAGCGAAAATCGCGGAAACAGATTCCGCTGATTTATCGAATGATACCAGCCAATCTCGCTATTTAGTATTTAGCCTTTTGCGAGAGTTCCATCGGTTCGGCATCATCTCCTGGATTCAGATCCTGGATTCAAGGCGGATGGATACGGCCAATGGATCCAGCACGATACCAGAATAATGAAGCGGAGACGGACAGCGGTCTCCGGGACAGGGGCAGACGATGATCGAGGTTCAGCGGGTGGGCGGCGGCAGCCCCCTCGATTTCGAGGTCGTGGTGCGCGAAGGAAAGGGCGAGACTCGCCACCGCGTTACCATGTCTGAAGCCGAGAGCCAGCAACTGACCGCCGGCAAGCACACGCCAGAGCGCTGCATCGAGGCCGCCTTTCGCTTCCTGCTCGACCGTGAGCCCAAGGAGTCGATCCTCGCTCGCTTCGACATTTCCGTGATTCCCCGCTACTTCCCTGAATTCGAGCGGGAGCTGCCCCGCTATCTCTCAGCGGGTCAGAAGGACGGCCGGTCAGGAAATTAAGGGGGCGTCATGGGTTCTCTGAAGTGCGCCGCCGGACAGGCCGGACCTGCGGTTTGTCCGGCTTTCAACGTCACATGGTGATCGCGCCCGTCGCCGGCCGCCAGCGCGCGATCGTGACGCTGGCGTTGTGCGCGGGTGTCGCGGCCTTGACGCTGGTGTCGCTGGGGATCGGACCCGTGGCGCTGTCACCGGCTACGATCCTCCATGTCTTGCTTGGCGGCGGCGGCGACGTCCAGCGGATCATCGTGCTGGAGATCCGCCTGCCGCGCGCGATCCTTGCGATCGCCATCGGCGGGATTCTCGGTTTATCGGGCGCCGCCCTGCAGGGACTGGTGCGCAATCCCCTGGCGTCGCCGTCGTTGTTCGGCGCGCCGCAGGCAGCCGCGTTCGGCGCGGTGCTGCTGATCGCGCTGGGATGGGCTGATATCCATTCCTTCGCCTTGCCGGTGGCGGCGATCCTGGCTGCGTTTACGTCAGTGTTCGTGCTGCTCGTGATCGCGGGGCGTGATACCAGCCTCTTGATCCTGATCCTCGCCGGGCTGGCGATCTCCGCTCTTGCCGGCGCCGCGACGTCGCTGACCATGAACCTTTCAAGCAACCCTTTCGCCGCGCTGGAGATTGCATTCTGGCTGCTGGGGTCGCTGGAAGACCGCAGCTTTCGGCATGTGGCGCTGGCGCTGCCGTTCATCGCCGCGGGCGCCGTGGCGCTGATGAGCCAGCGTCATGCGTTTCGCACGCTCAGTCTCGGTGAAGAAGCCGCGCTCAGCCTTGGAGTCAATGTCGGCCGGCTTCGGCTGTGGACGATCCTCGGCGTTGCGCTTGGTATTGGCGGCGCGGTCGCGGTGGCCGGCGCCATCGGCTTCATCGGGCTGGTCGCCCCGCACCTGATGCGCCCTCTGATCGGCTACGACCCGTCACGGCTGCTGGTGCCGAGCGCGCTGACCGGCGCGGTGCTCCTGCTCGCGGCTGATATCGCGGTGCGTGTCATTCCTTCGACCTCGGACATCAAGGTCGGCGTCCTGACCGCGTTGATCGGCGTGCCGTTCTTCCTCTATTTGATCGTGCGCGAGCGACGGGCGCTGGGTGGAGGGGTGGCATGAGCGAGGATGCTGTTCTCGTCGCGTCGTCGCTGTCCGTGCATCTCGGAAAGAGGCTTGTCCTGAACGACATCTCGCTGGCGCTGCCGAGCCGGCGCCTTGTCGCGCTGGTCGGGCCGAACGGCGCCGGCAAGACCACGTTGCTCCGGGCGCTGGCGGGACTGCTGCCGTCCGAAGGCAGGATCGAGATCCGCGGCGACGCGCTGTCATCGCTCAGCCTTCGGGAACGCGCGCGCCGCTTCGCCTATCTTCCGCAGGGTCACCAGGTGCATTGGCCGCTGCCGACCAGGGATGTCGTGGCACTCGGACGTTACCCGCACGGCGCATACGATCCCGGAAGGCTGACCGGCCATGATGCCGACGCCGTGGCGCGGGCGATGCGGATGGCCGACGTGCTGAATCTGAGCGATCGCCGCGTGACGGAACTATCGGGCGGCGAGCGCAGCCGGGTCGCGCTGGCGCGGGTGCTGGCGGTGGAAGCGCCGGTGCTTCTGGCTGACGAGCCGACCGCATCGCTCGATCCGCGCTATCAGATCGAGGTGCTTGTCAAGCTGCGGGCAACCGCCGACAACGGAACGCTGGTTGTCGTGGTGACGCACGATCTCGGACTCGCGGCGCGTTTCGCCGATATTGTTCTGGTGATGTCGGAGGGGCGTCTGGTGTCGCAGGGACCGCCCGCCGGCGCGCTGTCGGAAGCGGTCATGGCGGAGGTCTTTCGCATCAGAACCTATCGCGCCGACCATGAACGCGAAATCGTTCTGGTGCCGTGGGCTGAGGTGTGATCGCGATGTCGTGGCTTTCGCGGCCGCATCTCTTTCGCAACGCGATCCGCGCGGGTATCGCCGCACGAAGCGTCGATCTTGCCGCCGTCATAGGCTTCGCCATCGCGATCGTCGCGCCCGCGCGCGCTGCCGATCCGCCGCGCGTCGCTTCGATCAATCTATGCACCGATCAGCTTCTGATGGCGCTCGCCGACCCCGCACAGATCGTCGGCCTCAGCCCTTACTCGCGCGATGCCGCTCGCTCCCACGCCGCGGACGAGGCGAAGAACTATCGGCGGCTCTCCGGCGAGGCCGAGGACGTGCTGATGCTCGGACCCGACGTTGTCGTCGCCACCCCTTATACCAAACATGCGACACGGCAGCTGTTGAAGCAGCAGGGCATGCGCGTGGCCGAGTTCGATGTCGCGAAATCGATCGATGACGTGAAAGACCAGATTCGCCGGATGGGCGATCTCGTCCGGCATCCGGATCGCGCGCAGATGCAGATCGCGCGGCTCGACGCCGCGATCGCCCGCGCGAGGAAGGCAACGGCGCGCAAGCGCTATCAGGTACTGGCGCTGTCGCGACGCGGTTGGGTGTCCGGCGCAGACAGCCTCGCCAGCGCATTGCTCTCGGTCGCCGGGCTATCGAACGCGGCATCCCGACTTGGCATTCGGTACGGCGGATTCGCCAAGCTCGAAACCATCGTTGCCGCCCGGCCGGATCTCATCCTGATATCGGACGGCAGCCCTATCGCCGAGGACCAGGGCAGCGCGCTGCTCTTGCACCCCGCGCTGGAAGAAGTGTATCCGCCGTCGCGGCGGATCATTGTTCCTGAAGATCTCACGGTGTGCGGCGGGCCAATGCTTGCCGATGCATTGGAGCGGCTGGTCGCGGAACTTATGCGCATCGGTGACCTTTAGAGCATGATCCCGGCCCGAAGGGCCGCGGCAGCACAAAGTGGACGCCGGTTTTCTGCACCCCTCATCGTGACACCGCATCCCAAAGCGGCAGGACCGGCGCGCACACCCCGCGGAGTTCTCGCGATATCGCATCTTTCGCTCTTGCGAAGCATTCGCAACTTTAGTAATGCAATTGCGACCTATTCGCGATCTAAGGTGATGAGTGTGAGATTCTCCAGGTGGTTGTTGCAGACGTGCGTGATGGTCTTTTCAAGCGCTGCCGTGGCGCAGACAATCGATCTTCCGGAAGTGGTCGTCACATCCCCGAACCCGATACAGACAGCGCCGAACAGCGACGAGACGGGCTACCAAGGGGCGACCTCTCAGTCCATTGCCGCGGCATCGTCGTTTACGTCGGTATCCGTCATGACCTCCCAGCAGGGGCTGACCAGGGGCGCCGCCTCGCTGGGCGACGCGCTGAGCACGACGCCGGGCGTCTCATCCACCACCTTTTCACCGGTTGCCAGCCGCCCCGTCATTCGCGGACTCGGCGGCTTCCGCGTGCGAACACAGGAGAACGGGATCGGCTCTCATGACATGGGCAATCTTGGAGAAGATCACGCTGTCACCATCGACCCGCTTGTTGCCGGCCGCGTCGAGGTTATCCGGGGTCCGGGCACATTGCGCTATGGCTCGCAGGCGATCGGCGGCGTGGTCAGCGCCAATAACGGACGCATTCCAACGGTGATTCCGCCGAACGGAGTTGCGTTCGAGACACGTGGTGGTTTGAACAGCGTCAGCGGCGGCAAGGATGGCGCGCTGCTGCTCGATACCGGAGGCGGCAATTTCGCTCTCCATGTCGACACCTTCAAGCGAACCGCTGGTGACTATCGCATTCCGGGCGGGATCCAGGAAAATTCGAGCTACGCGTCGCAAGGATATGGTATCGGCGGCTCCCATATTTTCAAGGATGGCTTCGTCGGCGTGTCCTACCAGAGCACGGCAACGACATACTTTATTCCCGGCATCGATTCCGCCCGCGAAAAGAACCATATCGACCTGCGTCAGTCGAAATGGAGCAGCCGGGGCGAATGGCGGCTCGGCGAAAGCGGGATCGATACACTTCGTTACTGGCTCGGGTTTACCGACTACAAGCACGACGAGATCGACGGCCTGGGCGCGGCGACCAATGTCGGCTCCACGTTCCGGAATAGAGAACTCGAATCACGCGTGGAGGTGTCGCATCTGCCGTTCAGTACGGCATTCGGCGAATTGACGGGTGCGGCAGGCTTCCAATGGGGACGCCGCCAACTCTCGGTTAAAGGCGCGCAAGAGGAACTGCTGTCCCCGGCGCGCGCGGAGAACCTCGCGGCATTCATCTTCGAAGAACTGCAGCTCATGCCCGCCTTGCGCATGCAAGGCGCGGTTCGAATGGAACGCACCGCCATTGCCGGCACCGGCGCGAGCTTTCCATCGTCGTATCTTCCGCCACCCGACCAGCCAAGCCTCTTCGCGGTCAATCGCAGCTTCCTGCCTGTCAGCGCAAGCGCCGGACTGCTGTACGACCTGCCATATGGCATGGTTGCGCGCGTCACGGCGCAGCATGTCGAGCGTGCTCCGGACCCTGTCGAACTTTTCTACAAGGGACCGCACGACACGCCGCGAACATTCGAGATCGGCGACCCGACGATGACGCTGGAAAAGGCCGACACGCTTGAGATCGGGCTGAAGCGTGGGCGCGGAGATACGCGCTTCGAGATCTCCGCCCACTACACAAGATTTGGAAACTTCATCTACAAGAATTTTACAGGGCTGATGTGCAACGACAGCTTTGCAACATGCGGTGCGCCGGGCGCAAGCTTCGATCAGATCATCTATTCGCAGCGCGACGCCACCTTCATGGGAGGCGAATTCCAGCTCGAACATGACGTGGCGCGTCTGTGGGATGGAATATGGGGCGTGGAGGCGCAATACGATATCGTCCGCGCCACATTCGCGGATGGCGGCTACGTACCCAAGATACCGCCCTATCGCCTCGGCGGCGGACTGTTCTACCGCGATCCGAGCTGGAGCGCGCGCATCAACCTCCTGCACGCGTTTGCCCAGAACAATCTGGGCGCATTCGAGACTCCCACTCCCGGATACAATCTGCTCAACGCGGAGCTGAGCTATATGGCGAAACTGCCGAATCCGACATTCCCGACGGAACTGACGATCGGCCTGAGGGGAGAGAATCTGCTGAACGACAGCATTCGTTTCCATCAATCGTACAAGAAGGACGAGGTCTTGCAGCCGGGACGCAACATTCGCTTATTCGCGTCCGTCAAATTCTAGTGGCCACCGCGTCCCGGGCAGCGCGCAAGGCCGGATTCGGCATCTTCACGCGGCGACGAAACTAGGACTGTAAGCCTAGTATTGTACTTTACGTACCCATTGTGACATGAGAGTCTGACTGCATTGGAGCGCAGTCATGAGGTCCTTTTTGAACGACAAGCATTTGCAAAACGAGGAAGCGGCCTACGCTTGGGTTGAAGCCCGTATCTGGCCGAACGGTCCCGTATGCCCTCATTGTGGCGGCGTGGAGCGCATTTCCAAGATGGGCGGCAAGTCCACCCGGATCGGCGCTTACAAGTGCTACCAGTGCCGCAAGCCCTTCACCGTAAAGGTTGGGACTATTTTCGAGTCTAGTCACGTTCCTATGCACCTGTGGCTGCAAGCCATCTATCTGCTTTCTTCCTCAAAGAAGGGCATTAGCTCTAACCAGCTTCACCGCACCCTTGGCTGTACTCTCAAAACCGCGTGGTTCATTTCTCATCGCGTCCGCGAAGCTATACGAGACGGCGGCTTGGCTCCTACGAGCGGCGCTGGCGGGGATCGTGGAGGTCGATGAAAAATGTTTTTGGACCGACCGAAGAAAAAATTCGCCGCAGCGAAAGGGTCGTCCGTTTACCACGCATGGCCGGACCGGCCAGCAAGCGCACTATCGTCTCCCTCGTTGAGCGCGGCGGCAAACGGCTAGTAAAAGGTGAAATAGGATGGCTCAAAAGCCCAAAGCTCGCGGCGCTAAGAAAAAAGCAGCACCGAAAGAGAAAGCACGCGATGAAAAGCAATTCGAGCGGTTCATAGAAACTGCTCGGGACCTTGGCGTTGATGAGAGCGGGGAACTGTTCGGGAATCACTTCCGAAGAATAGTTGTATCTAAGGAGCCGCCGAAGCGGCGGCAGCCGTAGTTGTCGTTGGCGGTTGAACCGGCAGTACCGCAAGCATTGCGGTGATAACGCTTCTTGCAATTCCAAGCGTGGCAATTGACTCGTCGGTCGTCAATATAACCTCAGGATGGATTAGCGGATTGCGGTGCAGGTCGGTCATTTGCTTGAGCGCGGCTAGAATCTTTTCATCTCCCTTCTTCGATTGCCTCAAAGCATTTAGATAGATGCTGTTGCTCAATCCCTGGATCGCGGACGATCCAATATATAACGGCATAAAAACATCATCGAGCGTGGCATCTGCGTCAGGAAGGCGCGACAATCCTTCGAGTTGCTCCGCGATCTCAAAAATGTACGGCAATGCAACCCTGAGCATATTTTTTCCCGCTCCACCAGAAATGTGAGCCGGGCACGAATCCCCCGGTGCTACTCACGGTAGCACCGGCCATCTGGGTACGCAAAGTATAGCATTGGGATAAGCCTTTTGAAGCTAAGTTCTTTGCCAGCGAATTTCCCGTTGAAGTCTCCGGGCAAACTGATAGGCTACCTGCCGTACGGTAGGATTTTGATGGCCAAGATTGAGCGCAACGAGATCGTAACTCGCGCCGCCGAACTTTTCCGGATCGGTGGCTACGACGATACGTCGATGGCGCAGATCGCGGATGCCTGCGGAATCCGCAAGGCCAGCCTCTATCACCACTTCCCGGAGAAGGATGGCCTGGTGCTGGCGGCCATCGAACGCATCCACGAGCATTTTCGGAAGCACATCTTTATTGTCGCCTACCGCAACGAGGCCGACGCCAGACAACGGCTCCATACGCTCTGCGACGCGACGTTCAGCTACTTCGACGGCCGGGAGGGCGGATGCCTCCTGGGAAATTTCGCGCTGGCGCTGACGGAACGCGCGCCGCGCTTCCAGACGCCGTTGCGCGCTTATTTTGACGACTGGGCAAAAGCCATCGCTCATCTGCTCACCCCGGAGCATGGGGAGAGCAAGGCGCGCGATCTGGCTTTCGATTCGGTCGCGCACATCCAGGGGGCGATCATGATGATGCGCCTCTACCACGATCCCCGACATCTGCGCCGGGCGCTTGAGACGAGCATCAGGACGCTTCCCTAAATTTTTCACAAAAAACCTACCGTATGGCCGGTAGTATATGGAAACAACATGCAGAAAACGCAGCATTTCCACGGACCATGGATCGTCGCCATCGCCTTCGTGACGCTCATGGGAGCATTCGGCCTCAACCTGAGCGGCGGCCAGTTTTTCGCGCCGCTGGCTCAGGAGTACGGGTGGGGACTCGCCGCATTGAGTTCAGCGGCGGCTCTCAACATGATCGTATGGGGGATCTTCCAGCCGCTCATGGGGCGGCTGATCGACCGTTTCGGTCCCAAGCCCATCATCGTGACAAGCGCCGCCCTCATGGGAACAGCCTTTCTGTTGTCCTCGACGATCTCAACGGTTTGGGAGTTCTACCTTTACTATGGAGTGCTCGCCGCGATCGGCTTTGCCGGCTGCGGGTCCATGGCCAATTCGGTCCTCGTCGCGCGATGGTACGTCCGGGGACGAGCAAGGATGCTGGCTCGAAGCGCGATGGGCATGAATATCGGCCAGCTTGTTTTCCTTCCGCTTACAGGATGGCTTATCGTCGTCTCCGGTTTTCGCGGAGCATTTCTTGGGCTCGGCGTTCTGATGATCGTGGTGATTGTCCCGCTGGTTCTGTTCGTTGCGCACAGTTCGCCGGACAAAATCAACCAGGCGCCGGACGGCGACGAGCTTTCCACCTTCACGCCGCCGAAATCAGCCTCGCTTTCACAAGCCGTCAGAAGCTCGGATTTCTGGGCAGCCACCTTCGGCTTCGTGACCTGCGGATACTCGCTTTATCTCGTCGTGATCCATCTACCGCGTTTCGCCGTCGATCTCGGGGCGAACCTTGCCACGGGCGGACAGGTTCTCGGCCTCGCGGCTGGCGCAAGCGCGGTTTCGATGTGGGTATGCGGCCAACTGGCCGGACGGGCCGGCAAGAAGAACCTGCTGATCGGCCTCTATCTGGTCCGCGCGCTCTCGCTTGCCTTCCTCGCCGTCTCGACGGAGGTTTGGCAACTCTATGCGTTCGCTCTTGTCTATGGCCTGTCGTCCATGCCCATCATTCCGTTGAAGACCGGCCTGATCGGAGACCTGTTCGGCGCAAACGCCATGGGGAGCATACTCGGGACCGTATGGTTCCTGCATCAGATACTCGCGGCCATCGCCGTTTATCTCGGCGGCTATTTGCGGGTCGAGACGGGAAGCTACGCGGTGGCGTTCTGGTCGGCCGCGATTCTGCTCCTGATCGGCGCGGCATCGACAAGTCTTATCCGCAGCCCTGGCGGGCCGGTTCCTCTGAAGCCAAATCCAGCGCCCGGCTAGAGCTTTTTCGCTTCTGATTGAATCAGAAGCGAATCTCTAGATTATTGTTTTAACGCGTTTTCTTCACGCGAACCGGTGCCCGCTTCGCTCGAAAACGCTATAGAGCATGATCCCGCGAAGGGAGAACCGGTTCTCGGATAAGATCATGCCAGATCAAAAAGTTAAGCCTGGCACGCGGCTTACAGCTTCTTATTCAAACCATGCTGCGGAGGCGATGAATTGTGGCAAAATTCTACCTATGCTCCGCAGAATTTCCCCCAAGTATTGCCGCCTGTGTGTTTGATCTATCAAGCCGCCCCGAGACCGCGTATCGTGCGTGCGCCGTCGGACAAGCCGGTTTCCCGGGGACCGACGACTGTTTCAATCCTGCGGAGACTTGGGAATGGCTAAGGGTACTGTGAAGTGGTTCAACCCGACCAAAGGTTATGGTTTCATCCAGCCGGCCGGAGGTGGCAAGGATGTGTTCGTCCATATTTCAGCCGTCGAAAGAGCCGGTCTTTCCACGCTGAATGAGGGCCAGAGCGTTGAATTCGAGGAAGTTGCCAACCGGGGCAAGACTTCGGCCGAAAACCTGAAGGTTTGACGCGACCACGATCCATCAGACCCGGATAGAAGCGCGCGCTTGCAACGCGGTGCATTCCGGTGCGAACGACATCGGCTCCGCCGACGCCATCAGGTCTCCGCTCACCGCGCAGACTGAACCCGCCGGCGATGATTGTAGGGATCCCATGATATCGGGATCCTCATGGCGAGGTCGCGCAGGAAGCGGCCGGGGATCTCACATGCTCCCGCTCCAGATCGGGGAACAGATCACCTTCCTCAGCTTGTATCGGTTCAATCCAGAATCATCCTGATCCGGGGATCGCCGATGTCGCCCCAGCTTCCGCCACCATTCTCGGTCCCCTATGCCCCGGATGACCGGCCCCTTGCGGAGCGGCTGCTCGCAGAGGCCCGGCTGACGCCTGAACAGGAAGCGCGGACCGATCGGATGGCGCGGCGCCTGATCGACTCCATCAGGCAGACCGACGACCCGCTGGGCGGCGTCGAGGACATGCTGCGCGAATTTGCACTCTCGACCAAAGAGGGGCTCGCGCTGATGGTGCTCGCCGAGGCGCTGCTGCGGGTGCCTGATGCCGAGACCGCGGACAGATTCATCGAAGACCGGCTCGGGCAGGGTGACTTCATCCACCACGAGACCCGATCCAGCGCCTTCCTCGTCAACGCCTCCGCCTGGGCGCTTGGATTGTCGGCGCGGGTCATCCAGCCTGGCGAAACGCCGCAGGGAACCATCGGGCGGCTTGCCAAGCGGCTCGGCGTTCCGGCGATCCGCGCGGCGACCCGGCAGGCGATGCGGCTGATGGGAAGTCACTTCGTGCTGGGCGAGACCATCGAGTCTGCGCTCGAACGGGCGCACGCCCATTCGGCGGGATGCACCCGCTACTCCTTCGACATGCTCGGCGAGGGCGCGCGCACCGCCGCGGACGCGGACCGCTATTTCGATTCCTACGCCGCCGCCATCGAGGCGATCGGACGCGGCGCCGGCGACAATCCGCTGCCCGACCGCCCCGGCATTTCGGTCAAGCTGTCGGCGCTGCATCCGCGCTATGAGGCGGTCAGCCAGGGACGGGTGATGGCGGAGCTGGTGCCGCGCGCCATCGACCTTGCCCGGCGCGCCAAGGCGCTCGATCTCGCCTTCACGGTCGATGCGGAGGAAGCCGATCGGCTGGAGCTTTCGCTCGACGTGGTGGCCGCCATTGCCGCCGACCGCTCGCTCGCCGGCTGGAGCGGCTTCGGCCTCGCCGTCCAGGCCTATCAGAAACGCGCCGGCGCGGTGATCGACTATATCGACGATCTCGCACGAGCCCTGAACCGGCGGATGATGGTTCGCCTGGTGAAAGGCGCATACTGGGACACCGAGATCAAGCGCGCGCAGGAGCGAGGGATCGAAGGCTATCCCGTGTTCACCCGCAAGGCGATGACGGACCTGAATTACCTCGCCTGCGCGCGAAAACTGCTGGCGCTACGCCCGCGCCTGTTTCCGCAATTCGCGACCCACAACGCCCTCACCGTCGCAACGTTGCTCGAACTGACGGGCGGAGAGACCGGCTTCGAATTCCAGCGCCTGCACGGCATGGGCGAAACGCTCTACGGCGTGCTCTGCAAGGATCGCCCCGCGATCGCTTGCCGCATCTACGCGCCCGTCGGCAGTCACCGCGACCTGCTCGCCTATCTGGTGCGCCGCCTGATCGAGAACGGAGCCAACTCCTCCTTCGTCGCCACA
Source organism: Nitrobacter sp. TKz-YC01 (assembly GCF_047824785.1). Classification (GTDB taxonomy): domain Bacteria; phylum Pseudomonadota; class Alphaproteobacteria; order Rhizobiales; family Xanthobacteraceae; genus Nitrobacter. The sequence continues at coordinate 3,862,557 of NZ_CP181167.1, forward strand.
GCCTCCGATCCCGATGTACCGCTGGAGACGCTGCTGCGCAGACCGGCCGATATCATCGGGAGCGCCGACAACGCCGGACACGCCAGGATCCCATTGCCGCGCGATCTTTTCCAGCCGGAGCGGATCAACTCGCGCGGCATCGAATTCGGCGAGCGTGCCGCGGTGAACCGGCTGGTCACTGATGTCGCGGCTGAACGCGCCTCAGTCGTGCCGGTCAACGATCGGGAGCCGGTCGATGCGCACCGGGCCGTCGCCGCCGCGCGCAGCGGGTTTTCTTCGTGGAGCCGCACGCCGGCGGCTGTGCGAGCGGCCGCCCTGGAGCGCGCCGCCGATTTGCTGGAGCAACGATCGGCGCGGTTCATCGCGCTGCTGCAGCGGGAAGGCGGCAAGACGCTGGATGATTGCGTATCCGAGGTTCGCGAGGCCGCCGACTTCTGCCGCTACTACGCCGCGGAAGGCCGCAGGCTGTTCGGCGACGCGCAGTCGTTGCCCGGTCCGACCGGCGAACGCAACACGCTGCGTCTGCGTGGGCGCGGCGTTTTTGCCGCGATCTCGCCCTGGAATTTTCCGCTGGCGATCTTCATGGGTCAGGTGACGGCGGCGCTGATGGCCGGAAATGCCGTGGTCGCCAAGCCGGCCGAACAGACGCCGCGGATCGCGGCCGAGGCCGTGCGCCTGTTGCATGAAGCCGGGATCCCGGCGGCAGCGCTTCACCTGATCCAGGGCGACGGGCACGTCGGAGCCGCGCTCGTCGCCGACCGCGACATCGCGGGCGTTGTGTTCACCGGTTCGACCGAGGTGGCGCGATCCATCAATCGCGTGCTCGCCGGAAAGGATGGTCCCATCGTGCCGCTGATCGCCGAAACCGGCGGCATCAACGCCATGATCGCCGACGCCACCGCGCTGCCGGAGCAGGTCGCCGACGATGTCGTGACGTCGGCATTCCGCTCCGCCGGGCAGCGTTGCTCCGCGCTGCGGCTTCTGTTCGTTCAGGAGGACGTGGCGGACCGCATGATCGAGATGATCGTCGGCGCGGCGCGCGAGTTGAAGATCGGCGATCCGTCGGATCCCGCCACGCATGTCGGCTGGGTGATCGACGGCGACGCCAGGAAACGACTGGATGCCCATATTGCGCGCATGACGCGTGAGGCCCGGGTCCATTTCGCAGGGCCTGCGTCGTCATCCGGCAACTTCGTCGCGCCGCATATTTTCGAACTGGACGACGCGCGGCAACTGACTGAAGAAGTGTTCGGACCGATCCTTCACATCGTACGCTACAGCGCCTCCGCTCTCGATGGCGTTCTGGAGGCCATTGCCGATACCGGCTATGGCCTGACGCTCGGCATCCACTCGCGCATCGACGATACGATCGAAGCGGTGATCGACCGCCTTCCGGTCGGCAACGTCTACGTCAACCGCAACATGATCGGCGCCGTGGTGGGGGTGCAGCCGTTCGGCGGCCATGGCCTGTCGGGAACCGGACCCAAGGCCGGCGGCCCGCACTATCTCACCCGCTTCACCACCGAACAGACCGTAACGGTGAATACCGCAGCCGCCGGCGGCAACGCCGCATTGATGACCGATGAAGACTGAATGATAGCGTTTTCAAGCCAAGCATCTGCTCTCGCTTGACCTGGGGCCTTTATCGCTTCTGATAGAATCAGAAGCGAAAACCTGAGCAGTCAAAGGCGACATGCCGTCCCGCGTTGCGGCCGCCAAACAGGTGCCCGGTCAGGCCGCCAGCGTCGCGAGACCCGCGCCTTTCAACAGCGTTGCGAGTTGCTTGCGGGCATAAAACATACGGGTCTTCACGGTGCTCGGCGGGATACCGATGATCTCACCGGCTTCCTCGACCGTCTTCTCGTGATAATAGACGAGATGGATGATCTCGCGATGCGCCGGGGACAGCTTGGCGATGCAGGCGCGCAAGATGGCGCTGACGTTGCTGCGATCGAGCGACGTCTCGGGCGTATCAGCGCCATCGGCGATCTCCCGGACATTCTCCTGGTCGATATCTTCATGGCGACGCTGACGCATCGCTGTCAGCGCCTTGAACCGGGCGATCGACAGCAGCCACGTGGATACCCGTGACCGGCCTTCGAACTGGTCGGCGGTGCGCCAGACGTCGAGAAATACCTGGCTGACAATATCCTCGGCCGCCGTCGCGTCGCGCAGGCTGCGCAGCACGAAACGATAGACCCGAACGTTATGCCGCAAATACAGCGTATGCATCGCCGAGCGGTCGCCGTGGGCAATCCGCTTGAGAAGCATCTCGTCTGTGGTTGTCTGCGCGGCGACAATACCCTGGCAAGCGGCGGCGCTGATCGCGATGACGTTTTGCATGACGGCTCCCCTTATTGTTGGGGAGATTGTTAGCCGTGCCGCGTTTCAGAACGTCTGCACAGAAAGCGGAAAATGGTTTCGCGGAGAAGAAATTTGTTTCGTCCCTCGCCGGCGACGAAACAAATCAGTGGCGAAGCGCTTGAACTTCTCGGCGTCCGATGGACCAGAGCCGGGCGGCGGGCCATGGCGAGGATTCGGCGAAAAGCGATCCCATCGGGGCCATTAGAATACGTGTAAATGATTGACTGTATTTAATTTTTTCGATCTATCGCGCGGCTGCCGGCGATTCAGGCCTTGTCGCCGGAAGGCGAAAACAGATAACCGCCGCCACGGATGGTCCGGATCACCGCCGGTTTTGCGGGGTCGGGCTCGATCTTGCGGCGGATCCGCATGATCCGCAGATCAATCGCCCGATCGAAGGCTTCGCTGTCGCGTGCATTGGCCAACTCCAGCAGCCGCTCGCGCGACAGAACCCGCTTCGGATTGGCGGCGAAGACCTTCAACAGACCGAATTCCGATGCCGTGAGCGGGTGTTCATTGCCTTCGTCGTCACGCAAGGCCTGGGCTTCCAGATCGAGCCATTTGGTGCCGAAGCGGACAAGCTGATCCGCTGGCCTGGCGGCGGCGCCATCAGGCGCGCCTTCCGGCTTCGGCGCGCTTCGCCGCAGCACCGAGCGGATGCGGGCCATCAGTTCGCGCAATTCGCACGGTTTCGCCACGTAGTCGTCGGCGCCGAGTTCGAGACCGACGACGCGATCGATCGGGCTGGCCGTCGCCGTCAGCATGATCACCGGGATGTTGGTGCGGCTTTTGAGATCACGAATGATCGAAAGGCCGTCCTCCTCCGGCATGTTCAGGTCGAGCACCACGAGATCCGGGGCTGCCCTGCCGATCGCCTCCCGCAAGCTGCGGCCGCCATCGCACAGCGTGATGGCGAAGCCATGCATCTTGAGATAGTCGCCGACCATCTCGCGGGCAGGCGCCTCATCGTCAACGACAATGATATGCGGATTCCGGTTCATGTCAGGTCGCAGCAGGCAGGATGATGGTGAAGGCCGATCCCTGTCCGGGGCCGCCGCTATCGGCTTTGATCTGGCCATCATGCATGTCGACGATCCGTTTCACGATCGACAGGCCGAGACCGGTGGAGCTTTCCCCGGCGGTGGGTTTCGCGGATAATCGCTGGAAGCGGCCGAACAGTCGCCCCAGGTCCTCCGGCGAAAGGCCGGCGCCCTCGTCCGTGATGCGAATGATGGTGTTGCCCGCGTCGTGGTCGACCAGCAGCGTGATCCTTCCTCCCACGGGGCTGTACTTGATCGCGTTGCTGACGAGATTGTCGATCGCCTCGCGCATCCGGTCCTGATCGCACATCGTGATCTGTCCGGCCGGCGCCGACACGGTGATGGTCTGCTGCTTGTTGAGCGCGGGAGGCTGGTTGGCCTCGGCGACCTCGGCGACCAGCGCCGCGACATCGACCGGCTCGCGCCTTATCGTGATATCGAAGGCGTCCGCCATGGCGTCTGAAATCAGGTCATCGACCATCGCAATCAGGCGCCTGGTGGCGTCGCGAATATGATTGATCTGCACGGTGACGGTGTCCCCGGACGAGCCCGCGCCGACAAGCTCGGCAAGCATTTCGGCCCTTCCCAGGATGACCCCGAGCGGATTCTTCAGGTCGTGCGCCACGGTCCCCAGAATCTCGTTCTTGAACCCGTTGGCCCGCTGCAACCGCAGCCATTGCGCGGAAAGCCTGCGATTGGCCTGCATCAACGCGCGCGTGCGTTGGGCGACGCGGTCTTCGAGCTGCGCGTTCACGTCCTGCAGTTGCTGATACAGGATCACGTTGTCGAAGGCGATCGACAACCGGCTGCCGAAGATTTCGACCAGCGAGCGGTCGGTATCCGACAGATCGCACTCGGCCTGCAGCAGGATCACGACCTCGCGGCCGCTGCCGGTGCGGATATAGAGAATGGAGCGGTGATCGACGAATTCGTGCTTGCGGCGCCGGAAGGCGTCTTCGACCGTCTGCTTGAGATCGTAATCGAGCGATGCCTGCCCCTCCGCCCCGCTGAAGCGCCTGTAGCAGCCGGATCCGGCGAGCACCGAGAAGTCGTCATCATCAGCGCCGCCGTCGCGCAACACCAGAATGCCCGCGCAGTCGACGTTCAAAAGTGACGCAAGCTGCGTCAGGACGCCCTCGGCGAGGCGCTGCATCGACTTGAAATCATAAAGCGTCGAGGCCGCATCGATGATGATTTCGAGACCGCGGCGGGTCTGCACCATCCGCTCGAGCTGCTGATAGCTGCGCAGCGCCGCGGTCAGCGATGTGAACAGCTTGTCGGCGGTGAGTTCCGTCTTGGCCTTGTAATCGTTGATGTCGTAGTCGACGATAACGCGGCGCTCCGGCGCCTGTCCCGGCTGTCCCGTGCGCAGGATGATGCGCACCGTTTCGTTCCGCAGGTCGTTGCGGATGAACTCGACAAGATCGAGCCCGGCTTCGTCGGTCTCCATGATCACATCGAGAAGAACCGCGGCGATGTCGGGGTGCGCGCGCATCAGCTCACGCCCCTCGGCCGCGGAATAGGCGGAAAGAATATCCAGTGTCTGTCCGTTGAGGCTGTAATCGCTCAGCGCAAAGCGCGTGCCTTCATGCACGGCCCGATCGTCGTCGATCACGGCGACCTTCCATTTGCGCACCGCCGATGCGTCCGGACCATCAGCCCCTGAATCGTCGATCAGGTCGAGGACGTCATCCTGGTCGGCCATCGTACTGTCCCCCGCCGTCTGTTCATCCCTGCCGGTCGTGAGTTGCAGCCGCCGCCCACCGGTCTTGTCCGGAGATGGAAGCGTCGTCCGGAGCTCTCAGCGCCGCCTGTTCGATTACGATCCGCGGATCCGGCGCCTACTCCTTCTTCGGCTCTTTCGACATCCGCTCCAGCCGATCCTGCATCTCCTTCATCTGCCGGCGGAGATCTTCGATATTGTCGCCGGGATCGGGAGTATCAGGCGTTTTCTCCGGCTCCGGCGCGGCGGCCCCGCCGCGGGGCGGCACGAACGGCTTGAACATCGAGAAGGTGCGCTCGAAAAGCTCCATGTTGCGGCGGACATGCTCTTCAAGCGGCGCGAACGGCGTGCCGCTGAAGCTGCTCGTCAATTGCTTGCGGAACTTCTCCTGCTCGCGGGTCAGCAGGTCGATCGATCGTTCGAGATATTTCGGCACCACCATCTGCATGCTGTCTCCGTAGAAACGGATCAACTGCCGAAGGAACGTGGTCGGGAGCAGATTCTGCCCTGTCTTGTTCTCCTGTTCGAAAATAATCTGCGCCAGCACCGAGCGGGTGATATCGTCTCCGCTCTTTGCATCGAACACAAGGAAATCCTCGCCCTGCTTGACCATCGCCGCGAGATCCTCAAGCGTCACATAGGTGCTGGTACCGGTGTTATAGAGTCGCCGGTTCGCATATTTCTTGATTGTGGTTGGTGTCTCTGATTTCGCCATCGGTCCACACATCCCTACCGAGGACCCCGCCGGCGTCCACGATGGGGCTTACACGTAACGCATTGCAGCAAAGTAAGCACTTTCAGCACGCTTCGGCTACCGTTTTATGGAAAACAGTTAATTCTCAAACATTGTAGGTGCTCACGATCATGTACGGGCGCAACTTCCGGCCATCGGCGTGATTGACACACTCTCGTGAGGCCAACAGGATACATCCAACGCGATCCCGAACCGCCCGCGCGGGCGTGTCACCATCGAATATCAAGTCACTCTGGTTCCAGGAGGTGTCCATGTCGGACGATGTCGTCATCGTCAGCGCCGCCCGCACTCCGGTCGGAAGTTTCAACGGCGCGCTTGCCACGACGCCAGCCCACGCGCTCGGCGCTGTCGCCATCAAGGCCGCGCTGGAGCGGGCGGGAATCGAACCCGGGCGGGTCTCCGAGGTCATCATGGGCCAGATTCTGACCGCGGCGCAGGGCCAGAATCCGGCGCGTCAGGCGTCGATCGGCGCGGGCATTCCGGTGGAAAGCCCGGCCTGGGGCGTCAACCAGCTTTGCGGTTCTGGCCTGCGCACCGTCGCGCTCGGCTATCAGGCCATCCTTAACGGGGATTCGGAGATCGTCGTCGCCGGAGGACAGGAATCCATGAGCATGGCGCCACACGCGCAGCATCTGCGCGGCGGCGTGAAGATGGGCAACCTCGAACTGATCGACACCATGATCAGGGACGGGCTGTGGGACGCATTCAACGGCTACCACATGGGCAACACCGCCGAGAATGTCGCGCGCCAGTACCAGATCACCCGCCAGCAGCAGGACGAATTCGCCGCCGCCTCGCAGAACAAGGCGGAGGCCGCGCAGAAGGCGGGCCGCTTCAAGGACGAGATCGTGCCCGTCACCGTCAAGAACCGCAAAGGCGATATCGTGGTCGATACGGACGAATATCCGAAGGCGGGCGTGACGGCCGACTCCATCGCCAAGCTGCGGCCCGCTTTTGAAAAGGACGGCACCGTCACCGCGGCGAACGCGTCGGGAATCAACGACGGCGCCGCGGCCGTGGTGCTGATGTCGGCCGCGCAGGCGGCGAAAGAAGGCAAGACTCCCCTCGCCCGCATCGTCTCCTGGGCCCATGCCGGCGTCGACCCCAAGATCATGGGCACCGGCCCGATTCCGGCGTCCCGAGCCGCGCTGAAAAAAGCAGGCTGGGCGATCGGAGACCTCGACCTGATCGAGGCCAATGAGGCCTTCGCCGCGCAGGCCTGCGCCGTCAACAAGGATCTCGGCTGGGACACCTCCAGGGTCAACGTCAATGGCGGCGCGATCGCCCTCGGCCATCCGGTCGGCGCCTCGGGCGCGCGCGTGCTGGTGACCCTGCTCCACGAAATGCAGAAGACAGACGCCAGGAAGGGCCTTGCCACGCTATGCATCGGCGGCGGCATGGGCATCGCGATGTGCGTCGAGCGCGGCTGAGCGGCAGCGGGCGTTTCAGATGATATTGGGTCATCGCAGTTCTTATTGAGAGTGAAATGCCCGGTCACGAGCCGGGCATTTTTAATCTGCAGGGTCTTTTGGACGGTCGTGACGATTTCGGCTTGCTCTTTAGGAGGACGACGCAATGGCAAGGGTGGCACTGGTGACGGGGGGAACGCGAGGCATCGGCGGGGCGATCAGCAAAGCGCTGAAGGCGGCCGGTTACACCGTCGCGGCGAGCTACGCCGGCAACGACGCGGCGGCGGAAACGTTCAAGGCGGAAACCGGCATTCCCGTCTACAAATGGGACGTCGCCTCGTTCGAGGCCTGCGCCGGCGGCATCAAGCAGGTCGAGGCGGGCCTCGGTCCCGTCGAGGTGCTCGTCAACAATGCCGGCATCACCAGGGACACGGCTTTCCACAAGATGACGTTCGAGCAGTGGAGCGCCGTCATCAACACCAATCTTGGCTCGCTGTTCAACATGACGCGTCCGCTGATCGAGGGGATGCGCGCGCGCAAGTTCGGCCGTATCGTCAACATCTCGTCGATCAACGGCCAGAAAGGCCAGTTCGGCCAGGTGAACTATTCGGCGGCGAAGGCAGGTGAGATCGGCTTCACCAAGGCGCTGGCGCTGGAGAACGCCAAGACCGGAATCACCGTGAACGCGATCTGCCCGGGTTACATCAACACCGAGATGGTGCAGGCCGTGCCGAAGGATGTCATCGAGAAAAGCATCCTGCCGCAGATTCCGGTGACCCGCCTCGGCGAGCCCGAGGAAATCGCGCGCGCGGTGGTGTTCCTCGCAGCCGACGACGCCGGCTTCATCACCGGCTCGACGCTTTCCGTCAACGGCGGTCAGTATCTGGCGTGAACAGCGGCGCATAGTTTGGACGCTGCTTCTTTTCCCCTCTCCCCTTGCGGGAGCCGAGACGAGCGAAACTCGCTCTTAGGGTGAACGTGCGTCAACGCGGCCGGGTGAGGGGGACAGCGTCAGCGTGACACAAGGCCCCTCATCCGGCGCGGACTTCGTCCGCACCACCTTCTCCCGCGAGGGGAGAAGGAAGACATCATGACCTCCCGCACCGCCACGCTCATCGGCCTCACAGCCATCCTGATGTGGTCGCTGCTCGCGGTCATGACGGTCGCGACCGGGCGCATCCCCGCGTTTCAACTCGCGGCCATGACTTTCGCGATCGGCGGCCTTGCCGGCTGCGTGAGCTTGCTGTTTCGCCCCGGCGGTTTCCGCGCTTTGCGACAGCCGGCGTCCGTATGGCTCGTGGGAGTGGGCGGACTGTTCGGCTATCATGCGCTGTATTTCATCGCGCTGCGAGAGGCGCCGCCCGCCGAAGCGGGTCTGCTGAACTATCTCTGGCCGCTGCTGATCGTGCTGTTCTCAGCGATGCTGCCGGGCGAGCGGCTGGCGCCGCATCATCTGATCGGCTCGATCCTCGGACTTTCCGGAACGGTTCTGCTGTTTGCGGGCAACACCTCGATCGTGTTCGAACACGCTGAGATATCCGGTCTTGCGGCGGCGTTCATGGCCGCGTTCGTCTGGGCCGCGTATTCGGTGCTGTCGCGACGCCTGGCCTCGGTTCCGACCGACGTGGTCGCGGGCTTTTGCCTGGCGACGGCCGCGCTGGCGGCGGTTGCGCATCTGCTCATGGAGCAGACGGTCTGGCCGGACGGCGCGGCTCAGTGGCTCGCGATCGCCGCGCTCGGCATCGGTCCCGTGGGCCTTGCCTTCTATGTCTGGGATATCGGCATGAAACGCGGCGACATTCGCGTGCTCGGCGCGGCCGCCTATGCGACGCCGCTGCTCTCGACCTCGTTCCTGATACTGGCGGGATTCGCGAAGCCGACCGCGGCGCTCGCGGCCGCCGCCATGCTGATCGCGGGAGGCGGCTTGATCGCGGCGAAGGACATGATCCGGTGACAGCGTTTTCGAGCGAAGTGGATACCGGTTCGCGTAAAACTGGGGCCAGGCTTGTTTAGCCGCCGCCCTACGCCTGTAGCGCGGCGAAGTGTCCGCGCCTCTGCAGCCACGCCAGCAGGATCAGGCTCGGCAGCGCCACCAGCATGCAGATCATAAAGAACAGCGGCCATCCCGTGGCCTCGGCGACGAATCCCGCGCTGGCGGACAGGTAGGTCCGGCCGACCGCGGCGAGCGCCGTCAGCAGCGCGTACTGGGTGGCGGTGTGCAGCGGATTGCGGCACAGCGCGGACAGATAGGCGACGAAGATCACCGTGCCGATGGCGCTGGTGAAATTCTCCGCCGTGATGGCGAGAGCCAGCGCCCACTGATCGACGCCGACCATCGCCAGCCATGAGAACGACAGGTTGGCCACCGCCTGCAAGATGCCGCCGATCCACAGGCTCGCCGCCAGCGGATAGCGCCGCGCCACGAAGCCGCCGGCGAACCCGCCGATCAGCGTCGCGGCAAGGCCGACACCCTTCACGATGGCGGCGTAGTCGTTGCGGGTGAAGCCGAGATCAATGACGAACGGCGCGGTCATGCTGCCGGAAAACGCGTCGGTGAACTTGAACAGCACGATGAAAACCAGAACCGCCAGCGCATCCTTCCTGGCGATAAACTCGGAGAATGCGCCGACCGCGGCGTTCATGACGCGCGCGAAACCGCCCTTGGCACGTGTCGCCAGTTCCGCGCGCACGGATTGCTCGGGCTCGGTGGCTATGAGCGCCGTGACGGTTCCGATCAGAACCATCGTCGCCATGCCGACATAGCCCCACGCCCAGGCGGAGGCGCGAACCAGACCCGTCCCTTCGAGCGCGCTGACGAAGAAAAGAGCCCCGGCGGTCGAGACCAGCATGCCGATGCGGTAGGCGGCGACGTAGGCGGCCATGCCGGCTGCCTGCTCGCTTTCCGGCAGGCTCTCGACGCGGAAGGCATCGACCACGATATCCTGCGTCGCCGAGGTCGCCGCCACCAGCAGCGCGCCGAGCGCGACGAACCATGGCGCCTTCGCCGGGTCGGTTGAAGCCAGCAGCAGGATCGCCGCGATCAGAAGCAGTTGCGAGAACACGAGCCAGCCGCGCCGGCGCCCAAACCGGCGCGTCAGCAGCGGAATGTGCAGGGCATCGACCAGCGGCGCCCACAGGAATTTGAGCGTATAGGGCGTGCCGACCAGCACGAACAAGCCGATCGCGCGCAGGTCGATGCCGGATTCGGTCATCCAGATCTGCAGCGTCGAGCCCGACAGCGCCAGCGGCAGGCCGGACGAGAAGCCGAGCATCATCACAATGAGAACACGCGGCTGCAGATAGACCGCCATGCTCTCGCGCCATGACGCACGGGGAGCAACGTCGGATACGGTCGGGGCGGTGGCGGCGTCCGGAGCGGTCATGCGGATGGTGTTAGCAGATTCGCAGGTCGCGAGATGTCAAGATGACTCTCCGGGACTGCGGCCGGAGTCGGCGCGACCTCGGCAAAAACAGTTCCGGTTCCGCCCGAACGCGGCAATCCGCGACGCCACGGCGGCCGCGCGCGTGCAGACCAAACAGGAACATCTGAAAGTTAACGAAAGCTCAACGCGGCCCGCCCGTGAAGGTCAAGTGATCGGAGCGGATCGCGGATTGACCCCGGCAGGTCCGGGGATTACATCGCCCTGCATGGCCATTCGCGAAATAATCATCCTTCCGGACAAGCAGTTGCGCCTCGTATCCAGGCCGATCGAAAAGGTCACGCCGGAGATCCGCAAGCTCGCTGACGATATGTTCGAGACCATGTACGATGCGCCCGGCATCGGGCTCGCGGGTATCCAGATCGCGCAGCCGTTGCGCATCATCACCATGGACCTCGCCCGGCGCGACGAGGACGGCGAACTTAACCCGCGGCCGCGAATTTTCATCAACCCCGAAATCCTGTCGGCGTCGGAGGAACTGTCGGTCTACGAAGAAGGCTGCCTTTCGATTCCGGAATATTACGAGGAGGTCGAGCGGCCGGCGCGGGTTCGGATTCGTTTCACCGACCTCGACGGCAAGGTGCAGGAAGAGGATGCCGAGGGTCTTTTCGCCACCTGCATCCAGCACGAGATCGACCATCTCAACGGCATGCTGTTTGTCGACCACATCTCGAAACTGAAACGCGACCGCGTGATGAAGAAATTCACCAAGGCCGCCAAGCTCGCCGCGAGATAGAAGCGGCTTTTGCCGCGCGGACAATCAATGAGATGCCGCTTCGCCTGATTTTCATGGGCACGCCTGATTTCGCGGTGCCGACCCTGGAGCAACTCGTGGACCACGGCCACGAGATCGCAGCCGTCTACACCCGCGAAGCAAGGCCCGCCGGCCGCGGCATGAAGCTGCAACCAACTCCGGTGGCGCGGCAAGCGCAGCGGCTCGGCCTTCCCGTGCTGACGCCGAAAACGCTGAAGACGCCGGAGGCGCTGGATCAGTTCCGATCGCATGGAGCGGACGCCGCCGTCGTCGTCGCCTACGGCCTGATCCTGCCGCAGGCGATCCTCGATGCCCCGCGATACGGCTGCTACAATCTGCATGCGTCGCTGCTGCCGCGCTGGCGCGGCGCCGCGCCGATCAACCGCGCCATCATGGCGGGCGACGCCGAAAGCGGCGTCATGGTCATGAAGATGGATGCCGACCTCGACACCGGCGACGTCGCCCTGACCGCGCGGCTCCCCGTCACCGATACGATGACGGCTTCCGATCTGCATGACGCGCTGGCGCCGCTGGGGGCAGATCTGATGGCGCGAGCGATGGACGCGCTGGAGCGCGGCGAGTTGCGCCTGACGAAGCAGAACGAACAAGGAGCCGGCTGTGCCGTCACCTACGCCGCCAAGATCGACAAGGCCGAGGCGCGCATCGACTGGAACACTCCTGCGCGCGAGGTGCTGCGCCACATTCATGGCCTGTCGCCGTTTCCGGGCGCCTGGTGCGAGATGCCGATCGACGGCGAGCCCATACGCGTGAAGATCCTGCGATGCGAGCTGGCGAAGGGCGCGGGATCCCCGGGGGACCTTCTCGACGGTCGCCTGACCATCGCGTGCAAGGATGGCGCGATCCGCGTTCTCGAATTGCAGCGCGCGGGAAAGCCTCCGATGAAGGCCGACGCCTTTCTGAACGGCACGCCGCTGACGCCGCCGCTGCGGCTCGTCTGATGCCGCGCTACAAGCTCACCATCGAGTATGACGGTGGTCCCTTCTGCGGCTGGCAGTACCAGACCAACGGGCCATCGGTGCAGGGCGCGCTGGAGGCGGCGGTCAAGGCGATTTGCGGTGATGATGTCCGCGTGCACGGCGCGGGCCGCACCGATGCCGGCGTTCATGCGCTGGCGCAGGTGGCGCATTGCGACATCGCCAGGCATTTCATGCCGGACCGCTTGCGCGACGGACTCAACGCGCATCTGCGGCCGCATCCGATCGGCGTGCTCGAAGCCGAGATCGTGCCCGACAGCTTCGAGGCGCGTTTTTCGGCACGCAGGCGACACTACATTTATCGCATCGCCAATCGCCGCGCCAATCTCGCAATCGAGGTGGGCCGGGTCTGGCGCGTGCCCCGGGCGCTCGATACCGAGGCGATGCATGATGCCGCGCACCGGCTGCTCGGCAAGCACGATTTCACCACCTTTCGCGACACCGAATGTCAGGCCAAATCGCCGGAAAAAACGCTCGACCAGCTCGACGTGATCAGGAAAGGCGACAATGTCAGCATCATCACTTCGGCGCGCTCCTACCTGCACAGCCAGGTGCGCTCGATGGTGGGCTCGCTGGTGTGGGTCGGGCATGGCCGCTGGAGCGCCGACGATCTGTCCGGCGCGCTGGCCGCGCGGCGGCGCGAAGCCTGCGGGCCGGTGGCGCCGCCCGACGGATTGTATCTTGCGCGGGTCGATTATGAGGGGAGTATTCCCCTCAGGCGGGATCAATGATCGCCGTCATGCGCGAACTTGTCCGAGCTCCGTCCTTCACCGAATCCGTTCCAGCGTATCCCAGAACAGGCCCTCGCCGTCCTTCACATTGGCGGTCCAGTCCTGATGCGCGAGGTCGTTGGCGTCGTCGGTGATGAACTTGAACGCGCGCCACGGCAGGCCGTGACGCCGGCACACCTGCGCGACCGCGAACAGCTCCATATCCACGATGTCGATGTTGTTCTCGATCAGCCATGGATCGGAGCTTGTGACAAAGCTGTCGCCGGTGCCGCAAACAACGCCGGCCTGCCCTGACCTCAGAAGATCAAGCTCGGGAGCAAACGGCGTGCGTCCGCGCGGCGCCAGCGGCATCGCCATCATGTCGCGCTGGATAACGACGGATACTTCGACAAGACCCCGGAGCGTCTCGTTGATCTTTCCCGCTGTCCCGTAGTTGATGACAAGATCCGGGTGCAGCGTCAGCAGCGCCAGCGTGGCCGCGCTCGCGGCATTGATCTTGCCGACACCGGTGTAGATCACCCTGACGCCGTCAGGAACCCGCGCTCTGCCGAGTTCATCTTCAATGGCGGTGAGAACGAGAATCTTGCTCATGCGAAGTAACGGTCCAGCACGCCGCGATAGACCCGCGTCAGCTTTTCGAGATCAGCAACCGGGACGCGCTCGTCGATCTGGTGCATGGTCCGCCCGACCAGACCAAACTCGATCACCGGGCAATAGTCCTTGATGAAACGCGCGTCCGACGTGCCGCCGCCGGTGCTGAGCTCCGGTCTGCGGCCGGTGACCTCCTCAACGGCCGCGGCCACGAGATCAGTGAACGGGCCGGGCTCGGTCAGGAATACGTCGGCATTCGAAGGCTCCCACACGATGCGGGTCCGGATGCGATGACCCGAGGCTGCCGCGACACGCGCCTCGACCAGCGCACGAAGTGATTGCTGATTGTGATGATCGTTGAAGCGGATGTTGAACCTCGCGCGCGCCTGTCCGGGAATCACATTGGCCGCCGGATTGCCGACATCGACCGAGGTGAATTCCAGATTGGAGGGCTGGAACTGGGCGCTGCCCTGATCCAGCGGCTCGCTCACGAGCGCGGTGATCAGCGCGGCGATATCCGGAACAGGATTCGAGGCGCGGTGCGGATAGGCGACGTGACCCTGCACGCCATCGACATACAGCGTGCCGGACTGTGAACCGCGGCGGCCGATCTTGATGCAGTCGCCGAGTTCTTCAACATTGCTGGGCTCGCCGAGCACGCAGTGATCGAATTTCTCGCCGCGCGCGTCGGCCCATTGCATCAGCTTGACGGTGCCGTTGACGGCGATGTCTTCCTCGTCGCCTGTGATCAGGAACGAGATCGAGCCGTTGCCGTCTTTTCCCGGCTGGCCGCCATGCGCCGCCAGATAGTCCAGCGCGGCCGCGACGCCGCAGGCGATCCCGCCCTTCATGTCCACCGCGCCGCGCCCATAGAGCAAGCCATCAACCACATCGCCCGAGAACGCGCCACGGGTCCACGCGGCTTCATCGCCTGGAGGTACGACATCGGTATGACCCGCGAACACGATGTGAGGGCCGGTCGTGCCGATGCGGGCATGGAGATTGTCGATGTCGGCGGCGCCCGGTTCGCTGAAGGTGATGCGGCGGACATCAAAGCCGGCGCCCTTGAGCAGCGCCTCGAGCACGCCCAGCGCGCCTGCATCCGCCGGCGTCACCGACGGGCAGCGGATGAGATCGCGAGCGATGGAAAGCGCGTCGTTTTCCATCGTCGTGATCAGTCCCTCAGCAGTTCGTTGATCCCGGTCTTGGAGCGCGTGCGTTCGTCGACGCGCTTGACGATGACCGCGCAAGCGGTGGACGGACCGGGCTGGCCGTTTTCCAGTGGCTTGCCCGGCAGCGCGCCCGGCACCACCACCGCGTATTCCGGCACTTCGCCCATGAAGATCTCGCCGGTCGTGCGGTCGACGATCTTGGTCGAGGCGCCGAGGAAAACACCCATCGACAGTACCGCGCCCTTGCGCACGATCACGCCTTCCGCCACTTCCGAGCGCGCGCCGATGAAGCAATCGTCCTCGATGATCACGGGCCCGGCCTGCAGCGGCTCCAATACGCCGCCGATGCCCGCGCCGCCGGAGATGTGGACCCGCTTGCCGATCTGGGCACAGGAGCCCACCGTGCACCAGGTGTCGACCATGGTGCTCTCGTCGACATAGGCGCCAAGATTGACGAACGACGGCATCAACACGACGTTCCTTGCGATGAAGGCAGAGCGGCGCACGATCGCACCCGGCACGGCGCGAAAGCCGGCGTCACGAAACCTGCTCTCGTCCCAGCCCTCGAACTTCGACGGCACCTTGTCCCACCAGGCCGCCCTGCCCGGCCCGCCGGGAATGACGCTCATGTCGTTGAGGCGGAACGACAGCAGCACGGCCTTCTTGAGCCACTGGTTGACCGTCCACCTGCCGTCGGCCGTACGCTCGGCGACGCGCGCCTCGCCCTTGTCGAGCAGGCCGAGCGCATGATCGACCGCTTCGCGCACCTCGCCTTTGGTCGCGGGAGTGATGGTCTCACGCGCGTCGAACGCGCCGTTGATGATGGTTTCGAGCGATGCGGTAGGCATAGGGTTTCTGCGCCTTTACTACCCAATGACAGTTTGTCAACCGCAGCTGTTCTCTTGGACGAAGGCAGCCCTGTCAAGCCGGGCGCGCCGTCAGCCTCGCCAGAAAACCCGAGAGATCGTCGGTGATGTGATCGACGTGCGGCGCCCCGCCGCGGCCTTCCATCTCCCAATCCTCGCGAACGACCTCGCGTGTGCCGTCCGGCACCACCAGCACGGTCGTCATGCCGAGTTCATGCGGAACGACGAGATTGCGGGCCAGATCCTCGAACATCGCGCTTCGCGCGGCATCGACCTGGTGCCGTTCGAGAAAGCGACGATAGGTCCGCGGTGACGGCTTCGGCTCCATCTCCGCGGCAATGATGTCGAACACGGCCTCGAAGTGATGGCCGAAACCGAGCCGCTCCAGCACCTTGCCGGCATGGGCGGTCGAACCGTTGGTCAGGATCAGCTTGCGGCCCGGAAGCCTTCCGATCGCCGCGCCCATCGCCGGATTGGGATCGAGCGGCGAATGGTCGATCTGATGGACGTAAGCGAGATAGTCATCGGGCGAGACGCCGTGCTCGGTCATCATGCCGCGCATGCTGGTACCGAAGCGCTTGTAGTAATCTTTCTGAATACGCCGGGCCTCGACGGGATCGACGTTGAGAAACTGGCCGATATATTCGCCGATCCGCGCGTCGACCTGCTGCCAGAGGTTGACGTGATGCGGATAGAGCGTGTTGTCGAGATCGAACACCCATGTGTCGATATGACTGAAATCGCGTTGAGGATGTCGCTGCGCGCCGGTCACTTGTGAATCAGCGTTCCCGTGCCCTGATTGGTGAAGAGCTCCAGCAGAACCGCGTGAGGGGTTTTCCCGTCGATGATGACGACGCCGCTGACGCCCTGTTCAAGCGCGTAAATGCAGGTTTCGACCTTCGGGATCATGCCGCCCGAAATCGTCCCGTCGGCGATCAGCTTGCGCGCGTCGCTGATCGATAGCTCCGGAATGAGCTTCTTCGACTTGTCGAGCACGCCGGGAACGTCGGTGAGAAGCAGGAGACGCTTGGCCTTCAACGCGCCGGCCACCGCGCCGGCGAAAATGTCGGCATTGACGTTGAACGTCTGGCCGCCTTTCGAGGTGGCCAGCGGCGCCAGAACCGGAATCAGTTCATGGCCGATCAACTGATTCAGCAGCGTCAGATCGACCTTTTCGGGCTCGCCGACAAAGCCGAGATCGACCACCTTCTCGATGTTGGAATCGGGGTCCGCCAGCATCCGCGTGGCCTTCGCGGCGGAGACCATGTTGCCGTCCTTGCCGCAAAGTCCGACGGCCTTGCCCCCGGCCTCGTTGATGTAGCCGACCAGTTGCTTGTTGATCGAGCCGGCAAGCACCATCTCGACGATTTCGATGGTCGCGGCGTCGGTAATGCGCAGGCCGGCCGCGAACTCTGATTTGATCCCGAGCCGTTGCAGCATGGCGGCGATCTGGGGGCCCCCGCCATGCACCACGACCGGATTGATCGCGGTCTGCTCGAGCAGCACGATGTCGCTGGCGAACTGGCGGGCGACGTTCTCCGAGCCCATGGCATGGCCGCCGTACTTGATGACGATGGTTTCCTCGTCATATCGCTGCATGTGCGGCAGCGCCTCTGACAGGATGCGCGCCTGATCGAGCGGGCTGATGCGGGAGTCATCGGGCATGAAGCTGGTCTCTCGAAGACGATCTCTAAACCGGAGGGAAAGCTGGTTCTAGAGCATTTTCCGGCGAAGTGGATACCGGTTCGCCGCAAGAAAATGCGACCAGACAATAATTTCTAGAGCATGGTCCGATTCAACTTGAACGGATCATGCTCTAGTCGATCCGCGGCAGGGCCGCAAAGCCGGCTTCGGATCAGGACTGGCCGGAACGGGACGCCGCGCGAGGCAGGACCGCGGCGATCGCGAGCAACAACCAGCTCACGATCATCAGCGTTCCTCCGGTCGGAGCGGCTCTCGGGAAAAGGTGATGTTCGAGGAACTGACGCACCATCATGTCCGCGCCGAACAGGACCGCGCCCGTGACAAAGCCGCCGGCCGCCAGGAGGCCGATGCGCGGACGAATGATCTGCCGATCCGCCAGCAGCACCGCCAGCATCGCGGCGGGGGCGTGAAGCGACAGCATGGATGAAGCCGAGAGCGCAAGTCTGCCACCGTCCGCGGTGTGAGCGGCGACCGCCCCCAGGATGACGCCGGCGGCGCCCATCAGCCCCGCCGCAATGACGATGATTCGAAACCAGCCGGGGTGCGTCATCGACGATGCTCTCCTATCAGGCGGGCCATGGCGGCGCGCAGTTCCGGGATTCCGTCGCCCACCCGTGACGAGGTCACCAGCACATCCGGAAACGCCGCGGGGTGGCTGGCAAGCTGCGTCCTGGTGGCATCGATACGTTCCGCCATTTCAGCAGCCTTGACCTCGTCGGCCTTGGTCAGCACGACCTGGTAGCTCACGGCGGATCGGTCGAGGGTGCCCAGAACAGTCTTGTCGATGTCCTTGATGCCGTGGCGCGCATCGATCAGGACATAAACGCGCGCAAGCGTCGCCCGGCCGAGCAGGAAATCGTGAATCAACGACGTCCATGACGCGATTCTGGCCTTCGGGGCCGACGCAAAGCCATAGCCCGGCATATCGACCAGCCGGACATCGGCGCCCTTCGGTCCCTCGAAGAAGATCAACTCCTGGGTTCGTCCCGGGGTGCGTGACGTGCGCGCCAGCGTGCCGCGGCCCGTCAGCGCGTTGATCAGGCTGGACTTGCCGACATTGGAGCGTCCGGCGAATGCGACCTCGAGGCCAGCCATCGGCGGCAACGTTTCGATCGACGGCGATGCCCAGATGAATTGCCAGTCCCCGGCGAACAGCCTCCGGCCCTGCTCGATCAGTTCCGCGTCAAGGCCGGTTGTCATATGAAGAGGCCTCCCCGGCATGGCCGTCCGCATTCGCGGCAGGACTGGCCGATCGTTCGCGGAGCGGCTGGATTCGAGAACGTTCTCGCCGGGCATTGGATGGCTTCGTCCGTCATGCTCCCCCGCAACGATCGCAAGGCGGAGCCCCGTCTATGTGGTCTTCGCCGGCTTGTCGGAGGATTTGCGGCGGAAGGTCGACTTCACGTTATCGAACAGCTCCACCTTCACGCCGTTGCGGCGCATGATGTAGCTCTGCTGAATCACCGACAACGTGTTGTTCCACGCCCAGTAGATCACAAGACCGGCCGGGAAAGCCGCGAGCATGAAGGTGAAGATCACCGGCATCCAGTCGAAGATGATCTTCTGGGTGGGGTCCGGCGGCGTCGGGTTCAGCTTCATCTGGAACCACATCGTGATGCCCATGATGATCGGCCACGCGCCGATCGCCAGATAAGGCCCGATCAGCGGCACCACGGAGGGATCGTACGGCAGCAGTCCGAACAAGTTGAAGATGTGGGTCGGATCGGGCGCCGACAGGTCCTTGATCCAGGCGAAGAAGGGCGCGTGACGCATTTCGATGGTCACGAACAGCACCTTGTAGAGCGAGAAGAACACGGGAATCTGCAGAAGCACCGGAAGACAGCCCGAGATCGGGTTGATCTTCTCCTTCTTGTAGATTTCCATCATCTCCTGCTGCAGCTTCATCCTGTCATCGGGATAGCGCTCCCTCAGCGCGTTGATCTGCGGCTGGATCGCCTTCATCTTCGCCATCGACGCGTAGGATTTGTTGGCAAGCGGGAAGAACACCAGCTTGATCAGCACGGTCACGACCAGAATGGAAACGCCGAAATTACCGAACACATGAAAGAAGAAGTCCAGCGCCAGGAACATCGGCTTAGTGATGAAGTAGAACCAGCCCCAATCGATCAGCAGGTCGAAGTGGTTCAGGCCGAGCTGCTTGTTGTAAC
Organism: Nitrobacter sp. TKz-YC01; assembly: GCF_047824785.1. Lineage (GTDB taxonomy): Bacteria > Pseudomonadota > Alphaproteobacteria > Rhizobiales > Xanthobacteraceae > Nitrobacter. The sequence continues at coordinate 3,882,268 of NZ_CP181167.1, forward strand.
CGCCAAGCTCCGCCAATGGAAAATTGAGGCCGACGACGCCGGCTTCCTTGGCGCCTGCGAAAAGCCGCGTGCTGACAGCCCCTGTGCCGCCGGCCGGGATCGTCCGCGCATCCTCCAGATAGTCGGTCTGGTAGGTCCTGACCGAACCCGCCTGATCGGACGAAAAGCGCGCCTGCAATCGCGCGCTGGTGTCGGGAAGCAGCGCCGCGGCCCAATATTTGTCGGTGATGCCAAGCCAGCCGTTGGTGACATTGAAGGTCACCGAGCCGGCTTCGTCGATATTCTTGTAGGAGTATTCCTGCAGCTTCTGATCGCCGAGATAGCCGATAAGGCCTTCGTGCAAAATATAGTAGCCCGAGATTTCGGGCGTGCCATGGCGCGAGATCAGCGCGAACGGGTACAGCGTCACCGGCGCGCTGCCGGTGTTTGTGACCTCGTCTTTTATGGTGAACAGATACTGATCGTCCACCGTGACGATGCGACGGAACGTCAGCCCTTCGCCATTGTCGTATTTCAGCGTGACCGGGGTGGACGGGGTCAGCGCGCCGGATCCTTCCTGTTGCCACAGGGTGCTCCGGTCCGGAACCCGGACGGTCGATCCGGTGCCCGGAACCCATCCGAACTCAGCGTAATAAGGAGAGGCCGTGCCGGAGGGCGAGAACAGTTCGATCGCGGGAGAAGCGGGATCGACCGTCTCACGGTACTTGGCCAGCAGAAGGTCATCGATGCGCGCGCCGGTCAGCGAGATGCTTCCGCTGAGGCGCGGGGTATTGATCTGGACGCGCGGCTTGGACGCAATAGCGACATCACGGGCAACCACCGCCGATCCTGCGGCGGATTGACCGGGCGCTGCGGTATTCGGCGCAGCCTCGCCCTGTGACTTGCTCTGGGACTTGGCAAGCTCGCTTTGCGCCTGGTGCGCGGCGCGGTCCTTCTCCATCTGCGGGATGTTGTAGAAATACTGCCAGGCGATCAGCACGAGAGCCGACAGAACGATAGCGATGATGGTATTGCGGTTCTCAGACATCGTTCAGGGTCTCGTCACTCGGTTCGGGTTGCGGCTGGATGCACCGTTGATGCCGCCGATTTGACGCCGCATTCATCCTGAATGCCGGCGGTCGAGACGCTGAAGCGCCGAACGCAAATCATCGAGCATCACTGCGAAACGGCGGTTCAGCGCGGCACGGCGGCCGATTATCACATAATCGCTGTGCGGTCGCATGGATACGGCATCCACGTGCTTCACCAATTCGCGAAGTCTGCGGCGGATGCGATTTCTTTCGGGCGCGGAACCATTTTTCTTGGTCACCGTGAAGCCGACCCGGATCGGACCGCCATCGTGGCGGCAACGATTCTGCATCACGAAGGCAGGTGTGCTTACGCGCGGCCCATGGGCAGCGGCGAGGAAGTCCGCCCGCTGCCTCAACCGGTCCATGATGATTCCCGGTACGATCCGCTCAGGCGCTCAGGCGCTTGCGGCCCCGCGCGCGCCGCGCGGCGAGAACCTTCCGGCCGCCGGTCGTCGCGAGGCGGGCACGAAAGCCATGACGCCGCTTGCGTACCAATTTACTGGGTTGATAAGTCCGTTTCACGGGAGTCTCCGCTGACCGGGCGCGTCGCCTGATGTTGAGGTTAAGTCCGGCAATGCCGCCCGAACCGAGCCGTTTTCGGCCCGGACAAGCCGCCCCGGCTGAAACCGGGCCGTCACGGACAATTGGCGCGGCTTATACGGGAGCGGCCTCTTTTCGTCAATCTTGCCCTGTATCGTTTCGAGATCCCATCAAACTGGCCAACCTGTCGCGCCGACCTATATTACACGGGTGTTCAGGAAGCGTTTCCTGAGGCCCCCGTCGTCCGTTTCAGGAGCGCGGATCACGGTCAGTTTGCCGCAGGGCTCGCAGAGGACTTACCTGAAGAGGACTTGCCCGTGCCACAGGCGATCGAACAGCTCCGGATTCAAGCCGCGCGGCTGTCGTTGCGCGGCCGGCTCGGCCTGTCCGGCAAGCTCCTGCTGCTGACGATCCCGCTGGTCATGATCGCTGAAGTCCTGATCTACGTCCCGTCGATCGCCAACTTCCGGGTGAACCGGCTCAATGATCGGCTGGCGGCGGCGAACACAGCCGCGCTGGTGCTCGACGCCGCGCCGTCGGGCATGGTGCCCGATTCGCTCGCGCGACAGATTCTCGGCAGCATCGGCGCGCGGGCGGTCGCCATCAAGATGGGCCAGCAGCGACGGCTGCTCGCGAGCGCGGACCTGCCGGCGGCGATCGACCATGACATCGACATGCGCACCATGACGCCGTGGTCGGCCATTGTCGGCTCATTCGAAACCATGCTGGAAAGCGGCAACCAGGCGATCCGCATCATCGGACCCGGGCCACGCGGCGCGCAGTTCATCGAAGTCGTCACCGACGAGGAGCCGCTGCGCCAATCGATGTACCGCTTTTCACGCAACCTGTTGCTGGTCTCGCTGGCGATAGCTGTTCTGACGGCGGCACTGGTCTATCTGGCGCTGCACTATCTGTTCGTCCGCCCTATGCGGCGCCTGACCGCCAACCTCGTGGGCTTTCACCAGAACCCCGAGAGCCCGGCGCGGATCATCGTGCCGTCGCAGCGCGGCGACGAAATCGGCGTTGCCGAGCGTGAACTCTCCGACATGCAGCGCGACCTCGTATCCATGCTGCATCAGAAGAGCCGGCTGGCCGCGCTCGGCCTCGCCGTTTCCAAGATCAATCACGACCTTCGCAATCTGCTGGCGTCCTCCCAGTTGCTCTCCGACCAGTTGGCCAGCGTGCCAGATCCCCGCGTGCAGCGGTTCGCGCCAAAGCTGATGCGCTCGCTGGAACGCGCCATCGCGTTCTGCCAGTCCACGCTGTCTTATGGACGGGCGCAGGAGGCCGCCCCCGACCGGCGCCTGATGGCGATCGAACCGGTCGTCAACGAGGTGCGGGAATCGGCGGGGCTGACGCCGGACGGCTCCATCACCTGGATCAATGCGATCGAGCGCGGCCTCACGATTGATGCGGATCCGGATCAACTGTTCCGCATTCTGCTAAATCTGGTGCGCAACGCCGCGCAGGCTCTGGAGAGCCAGCCGCGAAACGACGCGGCGACCCGGCAAATCCGGGTCGCCGGCCGCCGCGAAGGCGCGGTGTCGATTATCGAGGTTTCCGACACCGGACCGGGCGTCCCGCAACAGGCGCGCGACCACCTGTTCGAGGCCTTCCAGGGTTCAGCACGCCCGGGCGGCAGCGGGCTGGGCCTTGCGATCGCGGCGGAACTGGTACGTGCGCACGGCGGCGACATCCACCTGGTGGAAGGCACCATAGGCGCCACGTTCCGGATAACGATCCCGGACCGCCCGGTGGAACTGCAAACGATCCGTAACGAACGCGTGCGAGCCTGACCGATTTCAGGATCGCCGCGACCCCTTATCACCCGGATTTCAGTTGTTCTGCCGCAAGGTTGACGAACATGCGCGTGCCGCGCCGCTCTCTCCCCGATCGCTATGGGATTTCCTGTCATCCGCCGTTGGTAGCGCCGCGCCGCTTGCAAAGCCGCCCGGGAGCCGTTAGCAATGGCCCGCTTCGGAACGCCTGTTCCGAAATGCAGCGATTTTGATTTCCGCGATTTCCGCCGACAAACGCGCCCGTAGCTCAGCTGGATAGAGCACCAGACTACGAATCTGGGGGTCAGGAGTTCGAATCTCTTCGGGCGCGCCATTTACGAACAAAACTGGGCACTCCTGCCGGAGTTGCCCCATTCCCCATCACAAGCCGCTCTAGAACGTCCCGCCGCCCGTGAATGCGGATTTCCGTGTCGTCGACTTCGACCTGATCGATGACGGAGCGCAGATAGGCACGGCGGAACGGGATCGCGCCGTTTGCGACGTTCTCGCGCATAATGGTGGCGAAGGCGCTGATTTTCTCTTCGGTGATTCTGGTCTCGGGCTGAAGCTCGGCGAAGGCGCGGTCCTTGGCGGCCTTTGCCTGGTCGCGTTCAGTCTTGAGCGATACGAGCCGGTCTTTCAGCGTCGGGTCGGTCGCGTCGGCGATGCCGTTCTCGATGGCTTCATAGAGCCGTGACAGGCGGCTTTCGCACTCTGCCACCTTGTTCTGCAGAGCCGTGAGTCGCTGCGCATGGTCTTCGCTGCGTGAGGCCTGCCGGGCCATCAACCCGCCGAGAATGGCACGGACCCTTTCGGGCGTGAATAGCGATGCGTTGAGCTGGTCAGTGACGATTTGGTCTAGCTTGTCCATAGGGATGGAGCGCCCCGGGCAGGCAGACTTGCCCTGCTGAGCGCAGGTGGCGCAGGTGTAATAGCGGTAGCGACCGGACTTGCCGGTGCGCAGGGTCATGCCGCCGCCGCAGCTGGCGCAGGTCGCAAGGCCCGTCAGGAGAATGGGTCCGGTGACGACACGCGGCGGTGTTTGTTTCGGGTTGCGGGATTTCAGACGGGCCTGCACGGCATCGAACAGGGCGGCGTTGATGATGGGGTCGACAGCGACCATGATCTGGTCGGCTTCAGGCTTGTCTTCCTTTGTCTTCCAGACCTTGCGGTTAAAGCGATACTCGCCCTTGTAGGTCGGGCTGGTCAGGAGGGCGTGGAGCGGGCCGATACCCCACCGCGCGCCGCGCCGGGTCCGGTAGCCCCGTTCGTTCAGGTAGCAGGCAAGGGCTTTCACGCCGAGGGGGCCGCTCGTGCCATTGCCTTCGTGGACAAGGCGGAACATGAGCCGCACCACCTCAGCTTCGACGGCATCGATGGCGAGGCGCTTCTTGGTTTTTGCTCCCCGCTGCTCCGCAGCCACAATGGCGTATCCATAAGGCGCGGCAGCGCCATTCCAGAAGCCCTGCCGGGCGTTCTCCTGCATGGCACGGAGAACGTGCTTTGCGTTTTCCTTGGACTGGTACTCGTCAAACAGGGCGAAGACCTGCCGGACCATGACGCTCATCGGGTCATCGCCGAGGTCTTGGGTGATGCTGACGAGCTTGACGCCATTCTTACGCAGGCGCCGGACATGATATTCCAGCGCGAAATGGTCGCGCGCAAAGCGGCTGAACGAATGGACAATAACGACGTCAAAGGGGGAATCGCCGCCCGCCGCAAGGTCGAGCAGTCGTTGCAGCTCGGGACGGCGGTCGTCGGTCCCGCTTAGACCGGCATCGACAAACTCAATGACGACCTGCCAGCCTCGCGCCTTGCAGAATTCTTGTGCCTGCCGCCGCTGATCCGGGATGGAGAGGTCATTTTCGGCCTGGCGGCCGGTCGAGACGCGCAAATAAAGGGCCGCGCGCAGACTGTCAGTGTTCTTCGCGTCCAGATTCGTGCGGCCCAGAAGCTTCATGACGGCGCCCCCACATTTTCCAGCACCATCGCAGCTGTTTGGGGCCGTTTCGAGTCATCATGCTTGCTGGGGTTTGTTTCCAGCAGGCGCAGTATCTGCGGCATCAGGAATGCTTCGATGGCATCCAGTTCTTCGGCAGTGACGGGCAGATGCTCAAGGTCTTTGCAGACAACAGCAGGACGCGTGCCGTCACTGCCGCCGGCCTTCTGGTCGGCAACAGGGCGCAGCAGCTCGCGATGGCTGGACTGGCGTCCGCGCATCTCCGCGTCCTCGGGAAAGGGTTGGGGTGGAACATCACGATGGCGGCCTATGCTTGGCCGTGGCCCGTTTGAGCTTGTGGTGTTGATTTCCACTGAGAGTTGACCCGGGATTTCCACCGAGAAGTGACCCGCCTTGATGATGTGTTCTGGGTCAGGTTGTCGTCAAGTTGCGCGCTTTCTCCTTTGCGGGTTTTGGCGGTTTCGCGGAACTGGTCTTGAAGCGGAAGCTGTCGTTTCCTGTCTCGACGATGTGGCATCGGTGGGTGAGCCGGTCGAGGAGAGCGGCGGTCATCTTGGCGTCGCCGAAGACGCTGGCCCATTCGCCGAAGCTCAGATTGGTCGTGATGACCACGCTCGTCCGCTCGTAGAGCTTGCTCAGCAGGTGGAAGAGCAAGGCGCCGCCCGAGGCGCTGAACGGCAGGTAGCCGAGTTCGTCCAGGATGACGAGATCGGAGTGGCAGAGGCGCGCTGCGATCTGCCCGGCCTTGCCCTGAAGCTTCTCCTGTTCGAGGGCGTTGACGAGCTCGATGGTGGAGAAGGCGGCGCGAGAACGGCTGACGCTGATCCGGTTGTTCGAAGAGCTTCGCGGTCTGGGCTATGTCGGGGGCTACGATGCGGTTCGTCGATATGCGCGGCGCTGGAGCCAAGAGCGTGGCGCCTCGACCACCTCGGCCTATGTGCCACTGAGCTTTGCACCCGGGGAAGCCTACCAGTTTGACTGGAGCCACGAAGTGGTCCTGCTGAGCGGGGTCACGGTGATCGTGAAGGCGGCTCACGTCCGGCTCTGCCACAGTCGGATGCTGTTCGTGCGGGCCTATCCGCGCGAGACGCAGGAGATGGTGTTCGACGCCCATGACCGGGCGTTCGCACTGTTCAAGGGAGCCTGCAGGCGCGGCATCTACGACAATATGAAGACGGCGGTCGAGACGATCTTCGTCGGCAAGGGACGCCTTTACAATCGCCGCTTCCTGCAGATGTGCAGCCACTATCTGGTGGACCCGGTCGCCTGCACGCCAGCGTCGGGCTGGGAGAAGGGCCAGGTTGAGAACCAGGTCGGGCTGGTCCGCGAACGGTTCTTCACCCCGCGGCTGCGCTTCAAGACGCTGGATGAGCTGAACGCCTGGCTGCTCGATAAATGCATTGCTTACGCCAAAGCGCACCGACATCCGGAGTTCGCGGACCGAACCATCTGGGAAGTCTTCGAAGCTGAGCGACCAAGGCTCGTCCCCTATGCCGGTCGCTTCGACGGCTTCCATGCCGTGCCCGCCTCGATCTCCAAGACCTGCCTGGTGCGCTTCGACAACAACAAATACTCGGTGGCGGCGAGCGCCGTTGGGCGGCCTGTTGAAGTCCAGGCCTATGCGGACCGCATCGTAATCCGCCAAGACGGCCGGATCGTTGCCGAGCATCAACGATCATTTGGCCGCGGCGAGACGGTCTACGATCCCTGGCACTATGTGCCTGTCCTGATGCGCAAGCCCGGCGCCTTGCGCAACGGGGCGCCCTTTAAGGACTGGGTGCTGCCGGCTGCGATCGAGCGTGTGCGGCGAAAGCTTGCCGGCGCCGATGACGGCAATCGGCAGATGGTCGACATCCTCAACGCGGCGCTGACCGACGGTCTGCCAGCAGTTGAGGCCGCCTGCGCCGAAGCGGTCGCTCACGGCGTTCATTCCGCTGATGTCGTGCTCAACATCCTAGCTCGGCAACGTGAGCCGGCGCCACCAGCCAACATCATGACGCCGGCCGCACTGACGCTTCGCCATGCGCCGATCGCTGATTGTGCCCGCTACGACAACCTCCGGAGGACCAACTGATGGAACGAGCCCAAATCTTCGATCTCATGGGTGAGCTCAAGCTCTACGGAATGAAGGCCGCCTTCGACGAGATCATGGTGACCGCCATCAAGCGCCAGCATGAACCTCAGCGCATCGTCGGCGACTTGCTCACGGCCGAGATCAGCGAAAAGCAGGCGAGATCGATCAAGTACCAGCTCACCATCGCCAAGCTTCCTCTCGCCAAGGACATCGCTGACTTCCAGTTCGACGGCACGCCGATCAACCAGACACTTGTCAATGATCTCGCCGGCGGCGGCTTCATCGCCCAGCAACGCAACGTCGTGCTGGTCGGCGGTACCGGCACCGGCAAGACCCATCTGGCCATCGCCATCGCCAGGAGCTGCATCCGCTCCGGTGCCCGCGGGCGCTTTTACAACGTCGTCGACCTCGTCAACCGTCTCGAAAGCGAGACCCGCAACGGACGTCAGGGCCGGCTCGCCGAACATCTGACCCGGATGGACTTCATCGTTCTCGACGAACTGGGTTACCTACCGTTCGCTCAATCCGGCGGCCAGCTTCTGTTCCACCTCATCAGCCGGCTTTACGAGCGCACATCCGTCATCGTCACCACCAACCTCTCCTTCGGAGAGTGGCCCAGCGTGTTCGGCGATGCCAAGATGACCACTGCGCTGCTCGACCGGCTGACCCATCACTGTGACATCGTAGAGACCGGTAACGACAGCTGGAGATTCAAAAGCCGCGACGACGATCAAACAACCCGCGCTCGCACCGTCTCCGCAATCCCGGCCAGCTCCGACGCTGCGAGCGCTACCAGCAAAGCTCGCCGATCAAAGGGGGCCCTTTTGGACGCCGATGGAGGGTCCCGTTCCAACGCCGATTGACAGCTCACATCAGGATTGAGCAGAAAATCGCCGCAGACCACCGCGCGATCACCCGCCTTGAGGCTCGTGTATCGCTTCTGACCGAACAGCTTCCGGCCATTGTCGAAGCTGAAGCAGCGGCTGAGGCCGCAGCCAGGGACGAAGCTCTGCGTAAGCGCGCTGAGGCTTGCCGGAAGGCGAACGCTGTCGAGGCTAAGCAGATTTTGGCCGAGGTCGACAAGCTGTCATCACGGCTGGGTGACCATTTCGCACGCCTCAAAGAAATTGGCGATGAAACGAATAGCGTGAACCAGGCGCTGCATACCAATCCGGTCGCCGACAGAGTCACTTGCTATGAGAATTTGTATCGCAGTCCCCGGGCCGGCCTCTACGAGTTCCCGTTTTCCGAAATCATCCTCCCTCCTGCTTTCTCCGGCGGCAAGCAACATTGGCCCCGGCGGTGAGAGCGGACCTGCGCACCCCGTCGAAAATCGGCGGGGTGGTGGATGGCAAGCTGTGAGGCGACCAAAGTCAAATTAACACAATGTGTTAGCGCTCCATGATAGGGAACACGTGGTGGGAACGATTAACAATCCGAAACCGTAATCCACATGGCTCATTTGCTATTCCAGAATCGGTGGGCGAAAATGGAATTGGAAAGTTCATGAACGCAGCCCTTCTTGCCAAGTCCGATGATGGCCCCGCCATCGCGCCCATTTCGCCGTCACGTGAGATGGGAGCGTATGAGGAATTGTGGCTACAGCAAGGGGCGACGTTCAAGACGATTGCGGACCGATTCGCGGCCGACCCCACAGCAATGCCATCGGATTTTGTCGCCCCATCAGTCGCTGATGCGCGCGCAAAGGAGGTTATGGCGAAACTAGCAAAATCGGGGGTGTCTCGATTCGGTATCCGTATCCACCATGCAGGCAACTATCCGACAAGACTTCGAGATGCGAAGTATCCAGTAGAACTGCTCTATTTCCAGGGCACGTGGGAATTGTCCGAAACCCGCTCTGTGGCTGTGGTCGGAAGCCGTAAGCCGAGTGAGGATGGTATCGCTCGTGCAAAAAAATTGGCGCGTGAGTTAGTCGCACAAGACTTCACGGTTGTATCCGGATTAGCCTACGGCATCGACACGGCCGCCCATACGGCTGCTCTTGAAGCAAAAGGGCGAACCATCGCAGTCATCGGGACGCCGCTCGGTATCTACTATCCGAAAGAAAATACAGAACTGCAAAAACGCATCGCAACCGAGTTTTTGTTGATTTCGCAGGTGCCGGTGCTTCGATACGCGAACCAAGCCGTACCACATAATCGGTTGTTCTTCCCTGAGCGTAACATCACAATGAGCGCGATGACTGAGGCGACGGTCATTGTCGAAGCAGGTGAAACAAGTGGTACGCTAACGCAGGCAAGGGCCGCCCTTCACCAAGGGCGCAAGCTGTTCATTCTCGATTCCTGTTTTCAACGAAAAGATATTACTTGGCCGGCCACGTTCGAGGCCCGTGGCGCAATCCGGGTCAAGAAGATGGACGATATTTGGAAAGCGCTAAGTGTCAGCAGTCCGCTTCCAAAAAATTGACGATCAGAATCGGCAGGATCACTACTACCTCACCGCCGAAGACGAGTGCCTTTTTCTGTATGAGTACACCTCTGGCATGGGGTATGCTCACAGCGAGACGAACTCGCTAATACTAAATCTTAAGAAGAAAAAGAACTCGAATGGATACGTGTGGAAGGGTAGAGCGATCGCTAGTTGCGCCGCAGCGCTTGGCCCCGCGTTCAATCCGAAATGGCTCGCGGATGCCGTTCTCGTACCAATTCCTCCGTCAAAAATAAAAACCGACCCGCTATACGATGACCGCATGACGCAAGTTTGCCGTGCGATCCAATCCTCAGTTCCAATCGACGTCCGAGAGCTGATTGAACAAATAAATTCCACTGCGGCAGTCCATGATGGCGAACGCCTTAAGCCCGAAGAAATTGAGGCGAACTATCGAATCGACGAGAGCCAATGCAGTGCAGGTTCGCCCAAGTATATCGGGATTGTGGATGATATGCTGACGGCAGGCGCGCACTTCCGCGCCGCAAAGAATACGCTTTCAAAACGATTTCCTACCAGCAAGATCACAGGAATTTTCATCGCGCGGCGCGTGTTTTCCGAGCCGGAAATATCCCTCGACGACCTTCTATCGTGACCTTACTCCGGCGGGGTTCTGGCAGTCCGACGATGATGATTTTCTCAGCTCTTCTCCGTCGTTGCTTCGCGCATGCTTCTTTGCGACGGCAGCCTCACCTGCACTGGTACAATTAGATCATCGACAAGATCGGAGGTTCGCGGCGCGCTGAACAACCAGTATTGGTACGGACTCCTCTTTTGCCGAAACAGGACCACAAGCTTGTTGATGTTTTCTTGATAGCCATACGCGCAAATGAAATTATGCGTAATCGGTTCGCTTTGAAGTTTGACGATCCAATATCCAACCTCCTCCATGTCAGCTACCGCAAAGAGATTTCGGTTTAGCCCGCTGGCGACTAGACTCAACCAAGATAGAAATGAGTCCATTGTGATTCGATAGACTTGAATACGCGGATCGTCGTCCATCTCCCCAATCTGTAAATCGGGCCGTAGTGCATGGGCGAAGATTAGTTTATCGTGCTGAATGGTTTTTTCCCCGTCAGGGAGAAGCGGTCGCAGACTTTCAGGTACAACGAGTTTGCCACCGTTCCAGTCCAGACAACGGCCCGCAAAGGTCAACTCTGGACTGCTGTTGAGGTCTTTGAGGTAGCTGTTGGCAAGTTCAGCTCGCTTCCACGTTACGGCCATCCGGCTGTTGAACAGCGCGACTCCACCTCCGATTAGACCAACAAACGCGCCAACGTAGGCTATTGCTGTGGCAGCGTCGCTGGGCATTGTCCCCTCCAGAATCGCAAAAAGTGATGCACGATAGCGCATCGGCACAATCCAGTGCTCACATGGGTGGGTAATTTTCGTTCGTCTGAATTTTTTAGCATTGGCAGGTTTTGTTCGGAGAAACGATGAACCGGAGATGGTTGCTGCCACCACTTGCCATGCCGATGCCGGAGCGCTCGATAGCCCGCACGGTCATCGTCTTTGTCGTCATCATCGTCTCGATTTTGGAAGCGCTTTGTCCGTTGTTTTCAACTCTGCAATGAAGCGGTCCGCCTCCCTTTGTCGCTCAAGTTTTCGGGCGGCGTTGAATTTGTCATACTGGCGCTCTGCGTGCTTTTTGGCGTCGCTCATCTTGATGTGGCCGCCATGCGCAAGAACTCGACGATTTAAATTCCGAAGCTGATCATCCAACAGCCGCCGGGCGTCGTCCATCACGACCAGTTTGCCGATATCAAGTTGATCCTCGAATATGTCGAGCAAGATGGTGGTGAGTCGATTGAGTTCTTTGATTTCCCCTTCGGCGAGGTAATTCTTCGATACGATAGCCAACCGAGATCACCACATCGAGGTTGTAGAGGGCAGCTGGCCGACCTGTAGTTGTTTGCACTTTTTGCAAAGAAGTCGCTTCGTCCAATTCGCCTTCCTCGAAGATATTGCCGATGTGGCGCGAAACCGTCGAAACGTCCCGGCCGAAGAGTTCCGATATCTGGGATTGCGTCATCCAGAGGGTTTCACCCTCATATCGAATATCGAGTCGAGCACCTTTTTCGGTTCCATAGACCAGGAACCGGTCGCCAGTTCGTTCATCTTCGTGCAGCACCACGGGCTCTTGGTCTTTGTCGGTCATCGAAATTCCTCAACGAATCTACCCAATATACCGCATTTGTTCTTATCTCGGCGCCGGAAGTCCACCTTTTACAAGCGCGGCTCTACCCCCTCTCGTTCCTGCCGCCCAGAGGGCGGCGGATCGTGGGGCAGCGCGTGTCGGGTTATTGTCAGTGCCGCACGTGGGTGCTACACAGCGCGCCGTTGAGGGTGATTGGTAGACGCGCTGGCTTCAGGTGCCAGTGGCTGCAAGGCCGTGAAGGTTCGAGTCCTTTCCTGGGCACCACGAGGCTTCGAACGTTTGTTCGAAGGCAAATTTCCCCGATCGTCGATGCATTTGGCAAACTGATTGATGTCGGCTTTCGTTGCTTGCCGGGCGGCCCGAAACATCCTCTGCCAATGTGCGCGGATTAGTGGCATACGGTTGTCCGGTTTTCTTGCTTATTCACCCATGCGTCAGGAGTGCATCGTTCATGGCTGTGTCCGATATCATGCTGGCGGCGAGGCTCAACGATCAGGCCGAACTCTTCAGGGAAAAGGGACGCTATGACGAGGCCGAGCCGCTCTACAAGCAGGCGCTGGCGATCTTCGCCAAGGCGCGCGGGTTCGATCATCCCTCGGTCGCGCTGGCGCTGACCGATCTTGCCGAATTGTACACCCTCCAGAGCCGCTACGACGAGGCCGAGCCGCTTTACCAGCGGGCGCTGGTGATCTGGAAGAAAGCCGTCGGGCCGCATCACCCGGATATCGTGCAGTCGCTGAACAGCCTGGCCAACCTTTACAGCGTCCAGGGTCGTTACGCGGAGGCCGAGCCGCTCTACAAGCGGGCGATCGCGATATTCGAGAAGTCGCTCGGCGCCAATCATCCCTCGGTCGCATCGGCGCTGGACAATCTGGCCTCGGTCTACAAGGCGGAAGCGCGTTACGCCGAGGCCGAGCCGCTCTATAGAACCGCGCTGGCGATCCGGGAGAAGTCGCTCGGTCCCGATCACCCCGATGTGGCGCGATCGCGCGATAATCTGGCCGGCCTTCCTGGCGCCGGGTAGGGCGCGCGGGCGGTTCTTTTTCAAGCGAGGTGGATAATCTGTTCGCGTGAAGAAAACGCGTCAAATCAGGACATAGAGCCCGCTTCCGATTCTATCAGAAGCGGAAAGGCTCCAGGAGTTTCGGTCCTTGCCGGATCAGCAGCCGAACTCTGAAGGCTCTGATCCGATGCGGCGTCTTTTTACGGGGTTTCTCCCGCCACGCCGGATGAGGGCTGGGGCGGCAGGATTGCGTCCTCGGACGGCAGGTTCCGTGTCTTCCGCAATTCCCACAGCACGATCAGGACCGGCGATAGAAAAACGAGCAGAAGCCCGAAGACCACGATCCCCAGAAGGATCGCCTTCAACGCCGACCAGACGGCCAGCAGAAGGTGCATCAGTACCTTCAGGACGAGGGCCACCTCGCCGTATACCATCGAGAAATATCCGAGCGCGTACATCACCATGCCCGCCAGGATCGACAGGGCCAGCGCCGGCAATAACAGCGCCAGCAGCCGGAAGTTCAGTATGGAAAGCATCTGCTTCTTGAGGTCCGCCTGCATCGCTGCTTTCGCCTCCGGCTGATCCATGACCCGAATAAGTATCGCTGAGAGGCCCGTCATGCAAGAAACCGGACCGGCTTGAGGTTCACGCCGGGGAACTCAGCGAATCACGAGAAGTTCTCTTGAGCTCTTTCAACCACACAAATGGTAAATATTCTTGCTAGCGGACCCGGAAAACGCCGCTTGACCGGCGCACGTCCACTGACAAACCGGTGGTAATGCGCCCTCGTTTGTGAGCCGTTTCAACGATAATTTAGCCGCCAGTCGATTCGACGAAATCAGGACACCATGAAAGACGAGACATTATGACCATCCGCCTGCACCGCGGCGACCTGCCGCATCAGGATCTTGCGCGCTACACCGGTTCGGCGGCGATCGATACCGAGACCATGGGGCTCAAGCCGCACCGCGACCGGCTGTGCGTGGTGCAGATGTCGCCGGGCGACGGTTCGGCCGACGTGATCCAGATCGCGCGCGGGCAGCGTGAGGCGCCGAACCTGATCAAGATTCTCAAGGACCCCGCCATCGTCAAGATCTTCCACTTCGCGCGATTCGACCTCGCCGCGCTGTACAACGCATTCGGCGTGATGCCCCGGCCGGTCTACTGCACCAAGATCGCCTCGCGGCTGATCCGTACCTACACCGACCGGCACGGCCTGAAGGATCTCGTGCGCGAACTGCTCAACATCGACCTGTCGAAGCAGCAGCAATCGAGCGACTGGGGATCGCCGACCCTGAGCGACGCACAACTCGCCTACGCCGCGTCCGATGTGCTGCATCTGCACGCCTTGCGCGACAAGCTCGAAGCCACCCTGGCGCGCGAGGAGCGCTCAGCGCTGGCGCAGGCGTGTTTCGAGTTCCTGCCGTCGCGGGCGATGCTCGATCTGGCCGGCTGGGAAACCGAGGACATCTTCGCGCATTCTTAATTCACGAATAGCGCCCGATGATCGCGGCCTCACGGCCGGCCGTTACGCCTTTCGCCCCCTTTCGGTCACACTCCTCGTTCTCGGTGAGGCCCGTTTTCGGGTCCGAAGCGACCAGGAAGCGCGGGGATGTACCGCCGCACGATGTCCGGGCTGCGAAGCCCCGCATTTCGAGGTAGGATAATCAGAACAGGCCCTCTGGAGCAGCGGTGTACCCGGTTCAAAATCCCATCTACCAAGCCGGAACGCGGACCGGGCTGGAAACCAGGTTCGCCCGTGCGGCCCGCCACAGCCGCATGGTGCGGACCCTGCGGATCGCGGTGCCGGCGGCGGTCGGGCTGGCGATGGCCGGGCTGATCGGCGTTGCGACCTTCAACCCCTTTCGCACGCTGGCGAATCTGCCGCTCGATATGGATAATCTCGTGGTTTCCGGGACCAAGATTACGATGGAATCACCGCGCCTTGCGGGCTTCACCCCGGACAAGCGGCCCTACGAGATGCAGGCCACGACGGCGACGCAGGACGTCGCCGATCCCGACCATGTCGAACTGCACACCTTGCGCGCCAAGGTGCTGATGGAGGACCGCTCGACGGTGACGCTGAATTCCTACACCGGGGTGTTCAACACGAAAACGCAAGTGCTCGACCTGCGCAAGGATATCTTCATGCAGTCTTCGACCGGATACGAGGCGCGGCTGACCCATGCCATCGTCGATATGGGCCGGGGTACCGTTACCTCGGACCAGCCGGTGGATGTCAAACTGCTGAACGGAACGCTGACCGCCGACACCATGCAGGTCACCGAGAAAGGCGACGTGGTGCGTTTCGACAAAAATGTTGTCATGCACCTGGTGATGGATCGTCCTCCCCCGGCAGCCGGCGCGGACGGCGACAAGGAATGAGTTGGGCCGTGCAGAGCTTTCGCTGCTTCCCGCCGGCCTCCCGCATGACCGTCCTGCTGCGCGGAGGACTTCTCGCCGTCGTTTTGATGATGGCGGCCGGCGAAGCGGCCGCGCAAAGCACGGTGCAGGGCGTCCCCAACGCGATGCAGGGCTTTTCGCAAAATCGCGATCAGCCGATCCAGATCGAGGCAGCCAGCCTGGAGATGCGCGACAAGAAAAAGGAGGCGACGTTTTCGGGCAACGTCAAGGTGGTGCAGGGCGACACCACGATGACGTCAAGGACTCTCGTCGTCTATTATCAAAGCAGCGATACGGCCAAAAGCGGCGCGCCGTCGAAGAAAAAACCCGCCACCGCGGCGCCGGCGCCTTCGGGCGCGTCCTCGATCAAGCGGCTGGAGGCGAAGGGCAACGTGGTCGTGACCCAGAAGGATCAGGTCGTCACAGGCGATACCGCCGTGTTCGATACCACGACCAATCTGATCACGATGCAGGGCAAGGTCGTCTTGAGCCAGTGCAAGAATGTGTTGCGGGGGGACCGCCTTCTGGTCGACATGACCACCGGGGTCTCGCGCGTGGAATCCAATAGCGGCAGGGTCCAGGGCCTCTTCATCCAGGGCGATCAGGATTGTGCTTCCCCTGGGCCGGCCATCCCCCTTGCCCCTAAAAAACTCAGGTAAAATCGTGGTGTCCCGCCGCTCGGAGGGCGGTCCTCCGATCCTGACGTTCGCAACAGTGTTCGTTGAATGGGATGCGAATGTGATAGCGTTTTCGAGCGCAGCATGTCCTTCGGACTGCCCTGGGATGAATACTGGTTCGCGTGAGGAAATCGCGCCCCGACAACGCTCCGGAGCCTGGCTTCCGATTCAAATCGAAAGCGAAAATGCCTCGGAATCCGGTTACATGGTGAGACGACGAATCAGACGCGCAGGGGAATGCATGCGAGCAACCGTGAGAGGCTGAACAGGCGCCCATGGTGGATATCTTCAATGTATTCCGCAAACGGCCGCAGAAACGCGGGACGCAGGGGGTCGCGCGTACCCGGACGGACATCACGGCGCTCGGCGACGCCATCGGCGACATGTTGACCCATCCGGTGCGCGACGCGCCGCCGGTCGCGCGCGGGTCTCGCCGCGACGCTCCGCGGGCCCCGCAGCCTGTTCCGCCGTCACGGGTTCCGGCGCGCCCGGCGCCTGAAACCTCCCGGCCGGAAGCGTCCCGGCCGCGCGCGGCCTCCAGCGGGGATGCCGCGCCGCGGATGGCCACGCGTCCTGGCTACCTTGCCGTCCACGGCGTGGAAAAAAGTTTCGGCTCCCGCCAGGTGGTGCGCGGCGTGAGCATCTATGTCCGCCGGGGCGAGGCGGTCGGGCTTCTGGGTCCGAACGGCGCCGGCAAGACCACCGTGTTCTACATGATCACCGGCCTGATCCCGGCGGATCGCGGCGCCATCGAGCTTGACGGCCACGACGTGACCAGGCTGCCGATGTATCAGCGGGCGCGGCTCGGCATCGGCTACCTGCCGCAGGAAGCGTCGATCTTCCGTGGCCTCAGCGTCGAGCAGAACATCCGTGCCGTGCTCGAGGTCGTCGAGCCCAACAAGAAGAAACGCGAAGCCGAACTCGATGGGCTGCTCGAGGAATTCAACATCACGCGCCTGCGCAAATCGCCATCGATCGCGCTGTCAGGCGGCGAGCGGCGGCGCGTGGAGATCGCGCGCGCGCTGGCGACGCGTCCGAATTACATGCTGCTGGACGAACCTTTCGCCGGCATCGACCCGATCGCGGTCGGTGATATCCAGGATCTCGTGCGCCATCTGACCAATCGCGGCATCGGCGTGCTGATCACCGACCACAACGTCCGCGAAACGCTCGGCCTGACCGACCGCGCCTACATCGTCTATGCGGGCGAAATCCTGACCGAGGGCAGCCCCGAGGCGATTGTCAACGATCCCGATGTGCGGCGTCTGTATCTGGGCGAGGAATTCCGGCTGTAGAGCGTTTTCAAGCGAAGCATGTCCTCGGGCTTGACCCGAGGATGGATGACCGGTTCGCATGAAGAAAACGCGTCAAATCAAAATCTGAGAGCCCCGCTTCTGATTTGATCAGAAGCGGAAAGGCTCTGGAGCAGGCGGCAAATGTTTCCGGCCTGGTCCCCGCGGCGGCGTGCGATTCGAATCTTCACCAGGGGCCGCCATCGTCCGGCGCCGGGCCGTCGTTGCGATAGAATCCGCCGGGCGGCGCATGATAGCCGGAATGATAGTCGGGGCGCTCGTCGAGGTCATCGCCATCATCGTCGTCCCGCCAGCGTTCGGCGAAACGCGGCGGGGGCGCGCGATGGCAGTTCCCGTCGTCGTCGCAAATCATCTGCGGGGCCTCGTCCGTGAAGGAGAAGTCCGCGGCGGACGCGGGGAGCGCGAGAAGAAAGCCCGCGGCGACAACCGCTATAAGGCCGGTCTTGAGCATATGACGTTTTCCTCGTGTGCTTCGCGCCGGGCAGCCGGCGGGAGTCCTCCCAGGCTGAACCGCGCCGATGGCCGAATTGGGAGGTTCCCTGGGCATGTCGGCGGCGGCACGATCCCGGTCTCGCCGCATTTTTCGGTTCTCGTCGGCGAAACGGGGAGCCTGAGATGAAGACAGTCATTGCTGTGGTTGCGTCGCTGGCGTTGCTATCGTCGGCGGCAATGGCACAGGAGCGGGCCGGCAGCGCGGCGCTCGGCGCGCTATCGGGCGCGGTGGTGCTGGGTCCGGTCGGCGCGCTCGCCGGCGCGGTGGTCGGCTACACCGCGGGGCCATCGATTGCGCGTTCGTGGGGTCTGCGCCGTTCATCGGCCAGGCAACGGCAATCCTCCAGACGATCGCATCGACAGCGGACAACTGAGAACGGCCGCCGCCGCGCACCGGGCGCGCAGACGGCCCGCCAGCACGCAACTCCGATAGCAACGAGGGCCGCCGAACCGCAGGCGGTTCATCCCAGGCCATCCATGCCCCCGGTGCAAGCTTTGGACTACTAGAGCATGATCCCGAAAAGTGGAAACCGGTTTTCGGAGAAGATCATGCTCAAACAAAAAGGCCAACGACGAGTCTGATTCAACGCAGTTGAAACAGACTCTAACGCAAGTTTTTCGTTACCCCGAGTCCTTGCGGAGGAGCCGGTTGGTTGCCGGAAGCCGGATTCGCTCCGGTCAAGCGTGTACATCCGTGCGCAGAAAAGCTAAGCAAGAATCGGACCGTTTGGATCGATGCTGGCATGGCGCTGACGCAGAAACTCGAATTTCGACAGTCCCAGTCGCTGGTGATGACGCCGCAGCTGATGCAGGCGATCAAGCTGCTGCAGCTGTCGAATCTGGACCTTTCGGCGTATGTCGAGGAGGAACTGGAGCGGAATCCGCTATTGGAGCGCGCCGGCGAAGACCCCGACCCGCCGGTCCCTGAACCGTCGGCCGCAAGCGATGCTGAATATTCAGAAGGTGACGAAGCGGCGTTCGACGACCATGGCGGGGCCGAGCGCACCGGCGCTCAGGACCCTGCGCCCACGCCGGACGAATGGATGAGCCGCGATCTCGGCAGCCGCGCGGAGATCGAGCAGACCTTCGACAGCGGTCTTGAGAATGTTTTTCCGGAAGAACCGGCCGAGGCCGCGGCGCGGGCCGCGCAGGATGCCGCGCCGAGCGCGTTCACGGAATGGGGAGGCGGCGCCTCGAGCGATGACAGCTACAATCTCGAAGCTTTCGTCGCGGCGGAGATAACGCTCGGCGAACATCTCTCCGAACAGCTTGCGGTGGCGCTCACCTCGCCGGCTCAGCGCCTGATCGGACGGTATCTGATCGATCTCGTCGATGAGGCCGGTTACCTGCCGGCCGACCTCGGCGAAGCCGGCGCCAGGCTCGGCGCCAGCGAAAGCGATGTGGCGGCCGCTGTCGCGGTACTGCAGACATTCGATCCGCCCGGCATCTGCGCCCGCAGCCTGAGCGAATGCCTTGCGAACCAGTTGCGCGAGAAGAACCGCTACGATCCGGCGATGCAGGCGCTGGTCGAGCATCTCGAACTGCTGGCGAGGCGCGACTTCGCGGCCCTGCGCAGGATCTGCGGCGTCGATGATGAAGACCTCGCCGAGATGATCGGCGAAATCCGCCGTCTCGATCCCAAGCCGGGCTTGCGATTCGGCACAACGCGCACGCAGTCGGTGGTGCCGGACGTGTATGTGCGTCCCGGCCCGGACGGCGGCTGGCTCGTGGAACTCAACAGCGAGACGCTGCCGCGCGTGCTGGTCAACCACACCTACTATGCCGAACTGTCAAAGACGATCCGCAAGGACGACGACAAAACCTATTTCACGGACTGCCTGCAAAACGCGACCTGGCTGGTCCGCGCGCTCGATCAGCGCGCCCGCACCATTCTCAAGGTGGCGACCGAGATCGTGCGGCAGCAGGACGGTTTTTTCGCGCACGGCGTCGCCCATTTGAGACCGCTCAATCTCAGGACCGTGGCGGATGCGATCCAGATGCATGAGTCCACCGTATCCCGCGTCACCGCCAACAAATACGTGGCGACGAATCGCGGCATTTTCGAACTGAAGTATTTCTTCACGGCCTCGATCGCCGCGGCCGACGGCGGCTCCGCCCACTCGGCGGAGGCGGTCCGGCACCACATCAAGCGGCTGATCGATGCCGAATCGCCGTCGGCGATTCTGTCCGACGACACCATCGTGGAACGGCTGCGTGATGCCGGCATTGACATCGCGCGCCGCACGGTGGCGAAATATCGCGAAGCGCTGCGAATTCCTTCCTCGGTGCAGCGCCGCCGTGAAAAGCAGAATCTGCCCGGCGGCGTGCGGACGGAGACCGGGAATCTGCCGAACCGCTCGCGTGATGCCGCACCGGCTTGATTGCGCACCCCCGACAGCCGATAATCTCGTCCCACTCATGATCGATGAGGCTTGTCATGACACTTCGAATCTCGGGCAAGAGCATCAATGTCGGCGACGCGCTGCGAGGGCGTCTCAACAGCCGGACCGACGAAGTCCTCCGGAAGTATTTCGATGGCCAGTATTCGGGCCACATCACGCTGAGCAAGGACGGTTTCGGCTTCCGCACCGACTGCGCGCTGCATCTGGATTCAGGAGTGACGCTCGAAGCCGAATCGAATGCCGCGGATGCCTATGCCAGCGCCGACCAGGCGCTGTTGCAGATCGAAAAGCGGCTGCGCCGCTACAAAAGCCGTCTCAAGGATCACTCGGCGCGCAAGGCGCGCGCCGCTGCGGAAGCGATCGTCGGGCTCGACGCGCCAAGCTACGTGATCGAGGCGCCGGCCATGGACGGCGAGGGCGAGGTCACCGCTTTCAATCCGGTGATCATCGCCGAAACCATCACTTCGCTGAGACGGCTCTCGGTCAGCGAGGCGGTGATGGAACTCGATTTCACCGGCGCGCCCGTATTGGTGTTTCAGCATGGCTCCAGCGGCCGCGTGAACATGATCTATCGCAGGCCTGATGGAAATGTGGGCTGGATCGACCCGCCGGCCGTCAATGGCTCTGCCTGATCTGCCGCCATTGACGCCTGGAACGGCGATCCATATGGTCCGCGGCCTTCGCGCCCGGTTTTCCACCGGCCCGGACGAAAGTCCGGGATTTGGCATCGGGCGCGCGTTAGACTATAAGGCCGGTCATCCTGGCCGGAGGGCCGCGAACCGCTTACCGTGTGCGTTCGCCCGTATGTGGGCTCACGTTTGTTGCTTTGTCTGACGTGTCTTTCGCAACCTGACGGCAAACCTCACCTCGGAACGTCATATGATGATTACGGATCTGGTCGCACCCGAGGCGATCCTTCCCGCATTGAAAGTCACCAGCAAGAAGCAGGCGCTGCAGGAACTGGCGGCGCGTGCTGCCGAACTCACAGGTCAGAACGACCGCGCGATCTTCGAGGTGCTGCTGCGGCGCGAGAAGCTCGGCACCACCGCGGTCGGCTATGGCGTTGCGATTCCGCATGGCAAGCTGCAGAAGCTTGAAAAGATCTTCGGTCTTTTCGCACGGCTTGAGCGTCCGATCGATTTTGAAGCGATGGACGGGCAACCGGTCGATCTCATCTTTTTGCTGCTCGCTCCCGAAGGCGCCGGCGCGGATCATCTGAAGGCGCTGGCGCGCATCGCACGGCTCTTGCGCGATCAGGACATCGCCAACAAGCTGCGCGCCTCGCGCGACGCGGAGGCGATCTATTCCGTGCTGGCGCTGCCGCCGGCGACCGTTCCCTGAGCCGTTGTTGAGCTGCGGCGGCAAGAGCGGGATGACGGAAAAAGCGTGAAGCGGTTTTCAGCCCGCGTCGTCGTTTCGCGGCGCCGCTTCTGATCGAATCAGTCCCGATCATCGGGCTCACAATTTTCCGAAAGTGGAAAAGTGGAGCCGATCTTCGAACGATTCTTGTTTTCAGAGCCTCGCTTCTGATGAAATCAGAAGCGAGGCTCTGTTGTCCGGCCGCATTCTCCTGCGGCGAACTGGTCATCCATTTCGCCGCAAGATGCTCAGGTTCCGTTAGGAGCGGAAAGGTCGCGTGGTGGGCCCCGCGTGGTAGCTCAGTCCTTCACCACGCGCACGGCGCCGAGCGCGGCGCTGGTGGTATGCGCGGCATAGGCTTTCAGCGCCATGGTGATGCGTCGCGTGCGCGGAGCGGCCGGCTTCCAGGCCTTGTCGCCTTTCGCCTCCATCGCCGCGCGGCGTCGCTCAAGTTCCGCGTCGCTGACATCGAGATGAACCTTCCGGTTCGGAATGTCGAACGCGATGAGATCGCCTTCCTCGACGAGACCGATCGCGCCACCCTCCGCTGCTTCCGGCGAGACGTGGCCGATCGACAGGCCCGATGAGCCGCCGGAGAAGCGGCCGTCGGTAATCAACGCGCACTGCTTGCCCAGCCCCTTCGATTTCAGATAGCTGGTCGGATACAGCATTTCCTGCATGCCCGGACCGCCGCGCGGCCCCTCGTAGCGAATCAGCACCACATCGCCCGGTTTGATCCTGTTGCCCAGGATGGCGTCCACCGCGGCATCCTGACTTTCGAACACGCGCGCGGGGCCTGAGAAGGTCAGAATACTGTCGTCGACGCCGGCTGTCTTCACGATGCAGCCGTCGCGCGCGATGTTGCCGTAGAGCACGGCGAGACCGCCGTCCTTCGAGAAGGCGTGTTCAGCGTCGCGGATGCAGCCTTCGGCGCGATCGGCGTCGAGCTCCTCGAACCGCTTGTCCTGGCTGAATGCGATTTCGGTGCGGACGCCTCCCGGCGCGGCCGTGTAGAAGGTGCGCACGCTCTCGCTTTTCGTTTGCTTGATGTCCCAGCGTTCCAGAGCGTCCTTCAGCGAACTGCTGTGAACCGTCGGCAGGCTGGCGTCGATCAGTCCGGCGCGATCGAGTTCGCCCAGAATGCCCATGATGCCGCCGGCGCGGTGCACGTCTTCCAGATGCACGTCCGGCACGGAAGGCGCGACCTTGCACAGGACCGGCACGCGCCGCGACAGCCGGTCGATATCCGCCATCGTGAACGGCACCTCGCCTTCGTAAGCCGCGGCGAGCAGATGCAGCACCGTGTTGGTGGAGCCGCCCATCGAGATGTCGAGCGTCATCGCGTTCTCGAACGCCTTGAAGCTCGCGACCGAGCGCGGCAGCACGCTTGCGTCGTCCTGCTCATAGTAGCGCCGCGCCATATCGACGATGAGATGTCCGGCCTCCACGAACAGGCCCTTGCGGTCGGCGTGGGTGGCGAGCACCGAGCCGTTGCCGGGCAGGGCAAGTCCGAGCGCCTCGGTCAGACAGTTCATCGAATTGGCGGTGAACATGCCCGAGCACGAACCGCAGGTCGGGCAGGCCGAGCGTTCCAGCGCCTCTACATCGGCATCGCTCACGCTGTCGTCGGCGGCGGCGACCATGGCGTCGATCAGGTCGACGGACCTGACCTTGCCGTTGAGCGTGACCTTGCCCGATTCCATCGGGCCTCCGGAGACGAACACCGAGGGTATGTTGAGGCGCAGCGAAGCCATCAGCATGCCGGGCGTGATCTTGTCGCAATTGGAGATGCAGACCATGGCGTCGGCGCAATGCGCGTTGACCATGTATTCGACGCTGTCGGCGATGACCTCGCGCGAGGGCAGGCTGTAGAGCATGCCGTCATGGCCCATCGCGATGCCGTCATCCACCGCGATGGTATGGAACTCCTTGGCGACGCCGCCGGCCTTCTTGATCTCGCGCGCCACCAACTGGCCGAGATCCTTGAGGTGAACGTGGCCGGGCACGAACTGGGTGAAGGAGTTGACCACCGCGATGATCGGCTTGCCGAAATCCTCGTTCTTCATGCCGGTGGCGCGCCACAGGCCGCGGGCGCCGGCCATGTTGCGGCCGTGGGTGGAGGTGCGGGAGCGATAGGCGGGCATGTTTTTTCCGACCGGTCAGTGGTTTTGGCGGGACCATACCCCCGCCGCCGAAGGCCGCAAACCAAAAAGCGGCTGCGCCCGACGCGCCGCCGCTTCCCTGCTCACGTCTGCCGCGCGGCGGCGTGCCTCTCAATCAATAATTTCGCGCGTATTCTGATCGCAAAACCGGTATCCACTTTTGCGGAATACGCGCTAGCGCATCGGACCCGAAAGTGGGAACCGGTTTCGGGATAAATCCGATGCTCAATCAATTAACTGGAGCGGCGGCGTTGATTCCATTTGACCGGCCGCCGCTCTAGAGTCCATTCAACTGCGTTGAATCAGGCTCGTCGCTTATCTTTTTTGTTTGAGCATGATCTTATCCGAAAACCGGTATCCACTTTTCGGGATCATGCTCTAATGCACGCTGACGGCCTGCAACTCGTTGCTCCAGGCGCTCGCGACCGCGGCCTCGCGCGAATCGGTGAGCATGATCGGGGTGCCGTCGGCGGCGTGCAGCGCGAACAGCATGAGGCCCGGCGCGATTCGCGGAGCCTGCGGAAACAGCTCCGGCACGTCCTCGGAACGCACCTGCTTCACATAGGCGATGTGGCCTTCACCGAGCTGCGCCAGCGATTCGGTGGAGACGCCTTCGGGCCGGATCGTGGAAATCACTTCACTCATGGTCTCGACTCCTTTTACCAGACTAAGCGGTCGAGTCCGCTACTTGTTGCACCCGAAAGCTTTTATGCCGGCTAACCGGGGTTTTATCGGGTTGTGCATTATTCGTGTTCATTGATCGCGATTGTCTTAACGACCCTTTCAGGTTCCGGCCGGGCCAGATCGATGGACAATAACCCGTTTTTCAGGTCCGCGCCCAGCACCAACATCCCCTCCGCCAGCACGAAGGTGCGCTGGAAGTGGCGCGCGGCAATGCCGCGATGGATATATTGCCGGGCTTTATCCTCCTGCTGCCGGCCCCGGATCACAAGCTGATTTTCCTCGATGGTCACATCGAGCTGGTCGCGGGTGAACCCCGCCACCGCCAGTGTGATCCGCAGCCGTTCGGGCTCGCCGCTGTCGCGGTCGCACCGCTCGATGTTGTAGGGAGGATAGCCGTCCGCGCCTTTGACGACGCGGTCGAGCGCCCGCTCGATCTCGTCGAATCCCAGAAGGAACGGACTGGACAACGAAGGAACACGAGACATTACAAAGTCCTCTCGAAGCGACTTTGACGCGCGCGACCAGCAAAATGATTTCGGTTGGGCGTCCGGTCGCGCACCGGGGTTGATGGCGCGTGTTCCATTGGCCGAACCGCCACATTTCGGCGGATCAAGCGCAGGGCCCTTGCGGCGCCCCGCTGGCCGCCTGACGTTTCCAGACGGTCGAATCAAATATGGCATGATTTGCACGCCGTTCAAGGTGTGCGGCGCGGCACCAAAGCCTTGATATCAGAACAGGAACGCCATCTGCGAGCCGCAGGCGCTCAACGAATGCACGCGCCGCATATCGCCACATCCCCGGTCACGACATCCCTGGAAAGGATGGGGCGTGGTGGAGCCAGGCGGGATCGAACCGCCGACCTCTTGCATGCCATGCAAGCGCTCTCCCAGCTGAGCTATGGCCCCAGGATCACGTTCACGGTTCCGGATAAATTCGACCGGAAAACATGGACGTGATCAATTCCATTATCTGAGAGCGAGAGGGGTACGGAAAACCGCACCACACCTTTCCTGATCCCGCTCTCGTCCTCATCCCGCACTCGACCGCTCCATACCTCATCGGACGGCGCGATCCGCAGAGACCCTGAACCACAGTTCAGGGCCGATCTCAAGTCTCCTCGTCGTCTCCGACGTCTCCGATGATGTCGGTGACGTCCTCGTCGCCCTCTTCCTCGTCGGCGATAAAGGTCGAATCATCGTCCTCGTCCTCGTCGAGAGTATCATCGATCTCGATATCGTCCTCCGACTCGGGGACGACGGCCTTCTTGACCTTTCCGGTGTTCTCCTCGGCGTCGGCCTCCTCCAGCGAGACCATTTCTTCGGTCTCGGCGGGCTCCGGCGTCGCATCGGCTCCTGACGCCGCGGCGGCGCGGGCGGCGTCGCTGCGGCCGCGCACCGGCGCCACGACGATCGGCACGACCTCGCCGGTGTAAGGCGAGATCACCGGGTTCTTGTTCAAGTCGTAGAACTTCTTGCCAGTCGTCGGGCAAATGCGCTTGGTTCCGAGCTCGGATTTGGCCACGTGTGGAATCCCGGGAGTTCTTGAAAAACGGAGCTTCACTTGGCTAGTTGCAGCGGCCCTGTCAATAGCGCTTTGAAGACCGGTCCGCGGGCGTGACGCGCCGTCGTCCCTGTGATACCAGCCCGCCACAACGGGGATACGCAGTTTGACACTTTCCGGCCAGACCATGCCGCTTGAGGCACGAAAATGCCAGTCATTGACCGGGCGCGTCAGGGTGCCCGGGGATAAATCGATCTCCCACCGCGCGCTGATTCTGGGCGCGCTGGCGGTCGGCGAAACCCGAATCCTGGGCCTTCTCGAGGGCGAGGACGTACTCAACACCGCGAAGGCGATGCAGGCGCTGGGAGCAAAGGTCGAGCGGCGGACCGATGATCACGGCGGGATCGCCTGGTTGGTGCGCGGCGTCGGCACCGGCGGATTCGCGACGCCGCAAGCGCCGCTCGATTTCGGCAATTCAGGCACGGGGTGCCGCCTGGTGATGGGCGCGGTGGCCGGCTGCCCCATCCGCGCAACCTTCGATGGCGATGGCTCGCTGCGCTCGCGGCCGATGCGCCGGATTCTCGATCCGCTGGAATTGATGGGTGCGCGGGTGATCTCGCAAAGCGACGGCGGCCGCCTGCCGCTGACGCTCGAAGGCGCGCGCGATCCGCTGCCGATCGTGTACCGAACGCCCGTGGCTTCGGCGCAGATCAAATCGGCGGTGCTGCTGGCGGGGTTGTCGGCTCCGGGCGTCACCACCGTCATCGAGCGCGAGGCCAGCCGGGACCATACCGAGCTGATGCTGAAGCATTTTGGCGCGGATATCGTTTCCGTGGCCGAGGGTGCACATGGGCGGAAAATCTCGCTGACCGGGCAGCCCGAGTTGCACGGCGCGGCGGTCACGGTGCCGGCCGATCCGTCATCGGCGGCGTTTCCGATCGTCGCCGCGCTGATCACGGAAGGCTCCGACATCGTGCTGGATGACGTGATGACAAACCCGTTGCGAACCGGCCTGTTCGTCACGCTGCGCGAGATGGGTGCGTCGATCGAGGAAAGCGCAACACGCCTTGATGCCGGCGAGCCGATGGCGCAACTGCGCGTCAAGGCGTCGCGGCTGCGCGGGATCGAGGTGCCGGCGGAGCGCGCGCCCTCCATGATCGACGAGTATCTCGTGCTCGCGGTCGCCGCGGCCTTTGCCGAAGGCACCACCGTGATGCGCGGCCTGCGCGAATTGCGGGTCAAGGAATCCGATCGCCTCGAGGCCGCCGCCGCGATGCTGCGCGCGGGCGGCGTCGCGGTCGAGATCGCCGGCGACGACCTGATCGTCGAGGGCCGCGGCCGCGTGCCCGGCGGCGGTCTCGTCACCACCCACATGGATCATCGCATCGCGATGTCGGCGCTGGTGATGGGCTGCGCCTCGGACGCGCCGGTCAAGGTCGACGACATCGCCTTCATTGCCACGAGCTTCCCCGATTTCGTGCCGATGATGCAGCGGCTGGGAGCAGATTTCGCATGATCATCGCCATCGACGGGCCTGCCGCTTCGGGTAAGGGCACCCTCGGCAAGCGCCTTGCCGCGCACTATCACTTTCGTCATCTGGACACCGGCGTGATCTATCGCGCGGTCGCCAAGGCCTTGCTCGACGCCGGCGCGGATCCGGCGGACGAGACGCGCGCGATCGCAGCCGCGCTTGAGCTCGATCCGGAGAAATTCGGCCATCCGGCTCTCAAGGCCCGCGCGATCGGCGAAGCCGCGTCGGTCGTCTCGACATTTCCCAAGGTGCGCGAGGCGCTTCTGACTTTTCAACGCCAGTTCGCATCCGAGCCGCCGGGCGCGGTGCTCGACGGCCGCGACATCGGAACCGTGATCTGCCCGAACGCCGACGTGAAGATTTTCGTCGAGGCCGATCCTATCGTGCGGGCCCGGCGGCGCACGCTGGAAGCGCGGGCGCGGGGCGAGGAGGTCGATGAGGCGGTGGTTCTGGCGGATATTCTCAAGCGCGACGAGCGGGACCGCAACCGGCCCGTTGCACCGCTGAAGGCGGCCGCGGACGCTCATGTGCTGGATAATTCGAACCTCGATATTGAAGCCGGCCTGAAGGCCGCGATCGCGATCGTCGAGTCGGTGAAGGCCCGTTCCGGCCGCGCGTGACCGCTCGGCTGGTCCCGGAGGCAGCAATGAATGCGCGTTTCGTGTGGCGTGCGCTGAAAGCACGATGGCGGGATCAGCGCGCCGAGCTTTCGATCATCGGCGGCCATGTCAGACCGGGCGATACCGTGTGCGACGTCGGCGCTCACAAGGGCAGCTATGTCTATTGGCTGTCACGGTGGGTCGGCGGTTCCGGCCGCGTCCTCGCATTCGAACCGCAGCCCTCTCTCGCCGCCTATCTGCGCGAGGTCGCGCCAAGGCACAATGTCATCATCGAGCAGAAGGCGTTGTGGTCGGGCAGCGGCGTACTCGATCTTGCCATCCCCGCGATCGGTTCGCCCGGCGCCTCGCTGGTCGCGTCCGCGCCCGGCGGCGCGCGGCTGCAGGTTCCCGTGGTCGCGCTCGACGATTACCTGCGGCCCGGACAGCGCGTCTCCTTGATCAAGATCGATGCGGAAGGGGCGGAACTGGAGATCTTCCAGGGCGCCCGGCGCACGCTATCCGAAGCGCGGCCCTGGCTCGTGTTCGAATGTGAGGCGAGGCACCTTGCGGAAACCACGGTCGAGGATGTCTTCGGATTGCTCGATCGGCTTGGATATGAAGGGTTTTTCTTCAAGCGAGGTTCGCTGCAGCCTGTATCGGCGTTTGATCCGGCGGTTCACCAGAAGCAGTCGGGTCCGCGATTCTGGGATCGTCCGGACTACTGCAATAACTTCCTGTTCAGGCCGCGCGGTTGAGGCAGGCTTACAAAGGCCTTGTTCGCTTGCGGCTTTGACGGTATATCGCGGCGTCCGGATCATCGTCGAAGTGTCGAGGCTGTCCGAGCGGACCGGCCGGAGTTTCAAGCTCCCGCCGCCATTGGAGGAACGTCCGCTCAGTCTCGATATTGATCGCTCTGCGGTCGATCGCTTGTGAATAGCGCCGGACCACATCATCGTTTCGAACGTGAAAGCTTGCCGCCGGCCCGTCGTTGCATGTTCCGCACGATGGTCGTCAGGGCTGCGGACCCCTGACCCTTCCCGCGCGAAACGCACATCAACCCGAACTGCCGGTCGCCGCATTGGAGAACACATGGCTTCGACTGATATCCTCAATCCGTCCCGTGACGATTTCGCCGCGATGCTCGATGAGTCCTTCGCGGGCGGCAGCCTGCAGGAAAGCTCCGTCATCAAGGGCAAGGTGGTTGCGATCGAGAAGGACATGGCCGTCATCGACGTCGGCCTCAAGACCGAAGGCCGCGTGGCGTTGCGCGAATTTTCCGGTCCCGGTCGCGAGAGCACGCTGAAGGTCGGCGACGAGGTCGAGGTGTTCCTTGATCGCATCGAGAACGCGCTCGGCGAAGCCGTGCTGTCGCGCGACAAGGCGCGCCGCGAGGAGAGTTGGGGCAAGCTCGAAAAGGCATTCCAGAATAACGAGAAGGTGCACGGCGTCATCTTCAATCAGGTCAAGGGCGGCTTCACCGTCGATCTCGACGGCGCCGTCGCCTTCCTGCCGCGCTCGCAGGTGGACATCCGTCCCATTCGTGACGTCGGTCCGCTGATGAACAACACCCAGCCGTTCCAGATCCTCAAGATGGATCGCCGCCGCGGCAACATCGTCGTCTCCCGCCGCACGGTGCTGGAGGAGACGCGCGCCGAGCAGCGGCAGGAGCTGGTGCAGAACCTCGAAGAGGGTCAGGTGATCGACGGCGTGGTCAAGAACATCACCGACTACGGCGCGTTCGTCGATCTCGGAGGCATCGACGGCCTGCTGCACGTCACCGATATCGCCTGGCGCCGCGTCAACCATCCGACCGAAGTGCTCGCGATCGGCCAGACCGTGAAGGTCAAGATCATCAAGATCAATCACGAGACCCACCGCATCTCGCTCGGCATGAAGCAGTTGCTGGACGATCCGTGGCAGGGCATCGAGGCCAAGTATCCGCTGGGCGCCCGCTTCACCGGCCGCGTCACCAACATCACCGACTACGGCGCCTTCGTGGAGCTGGAGCCGGGCATCGAGGGCCTGATCCACGTCTCGGAAATGTCCTGGACCAAGAAGAACATGCATCCGGGCAAGATCGTCTCGACCTCGCAGGAAGTCGAGGTTCAGGTGCTCGAGGTCGACAGCGTCAAGCGCCGCATCTCGCTCGGCCTCAAGCAGACCATGCGCAATCCCTGGGAGGCGTTCATCGAGAAGCACCCGGTCGGCTCGACCGTGGAGGGCGAGGTCAAGAACAAGACCGAGTTCGGCCTGTTCCTGGGCCTGGAGGGCGATGTCGACGGCATGGTCCACCTCTCCGACCTCGACTGGAAGCAGCCGGGCGAGCAGGTCATCGACAACTTCAAGCGCGGCGACATGGTCAAGGCCGTCGTGCTCGACGTCGATGTCGAGAAGGAACGCATCTCGCTCGGCGTCAAGCAGCTCGAGGGCGACCCGTTCGCCGAACCGGGCGACGTCAAGAAAGGCGCGGTCGTCACCTGCGAGGTGCTCGAGGTCAAGGACGGCGGCATCGAGGTGCAGATTTCCGGCACCGAGTTCCAGACCTTCATCAAGCGTTCCGAACTGGCGAGGGATCGCAACGACCAGCGCACCGAGCGTTTCGCCGTCGGCGAGAAGGTCGATGCCCGCGTCATCCAGTTCGACAAGAAGGCCCGCAAGGTGCAGGTCTCGATCAAGGCGCTCGAAGTGGCCGAGGAGAAGGAAGCCATCGCGCAGTATGGCTCTTCCGACTCGGGAGCAACGCTGGGCGATATCCTCGGCACCGTGCTGAAACAGCGCACCGACAACAAGTAGGCGCGACAATCACGCTAGAGCGGCGGCCGGTCAAATGGAATCAGCGCCGCCGCTCCAGTTAATTGATTGAGCATCGGATTTATCCCGAAACCGGTTCCCACTTTCGGGTCCGATGCTCTAATGCGGACCGGGAACGCTCCCGATCCGCCGGTGGCTCGCGATGAGACCTACCACGCATCAAGGCCCCGGTTCCCCCGGGGCCTTTTTGTTTGTCTTGTTCTTTCGTCGCGGGGAGCCGGAACTTCACGGGGCGTACCCCGTTACTGTTAAGGACGATGGTATCTGAACATCCACGGGCCTGATCGATCATGACGGCGCGCGCCCTATCGTCTTGTCGGGCCATTGGCACAGGTCGTTAATCAGGCACACTTCGCAGCGCGGCGATCGCGCCAGGCAGGTGTAACGTCCGTGCAGGATCAGCCAGTGATGCGCATGCAGCATGAATTGGTGAGGGATCACGCGCTCAAGCCCGAGCTCCACTTCGAGCGGCGTCTTCCCCGGCGCCATGCCCGTGCGATTGGCGACGCGGAAAACATGCGTGTCAACCGCCATGGTGCGCTCCCCGAAAGCCATGTTGAGCACGACATTGGCGGTCTTGCGTCCCGCGCCGGGCAGCGATTCGATCCCCGCCCTGCTGGGCGGTACATCGCCATCAAACTCCGTGAGCAGTTTTTCCGAAAGCGCGATGATGTTCCGCGCCTTGGTGCGATAGAGTCCGATGGTCTTGATGTAGTCGCGGACCTTCTCCTCCCCGAGCGCCAGCATTTTGGCGGGCGTGTCGGCGGCAGCGAACAAGGCGCGTGTGGCCTTGTTGACACCGGCGTCGGTGGCCTGGGCCGACAGCACCACCGCGACCAGCAAGGTGTAGGGATTGAGGTGTTCGAGCTCGCCTTTCGGCTCCGGATTGGCACTGCGGAAGCGCGCGAAGGCCTCGCGGACTTCGGTCGGCGTCCACGGCTTGAAAGGTGGCGGCGGTTCCGCCGGTCCTCGCGCCGGCTTGACGGCCCGCTTGCCCCCGGAGACCGGCTCCACCTGGAGCGCCGGCGGCTTTCCGCTTCTCTTCTTCTCTGCTCCCTTGGACTGCCCTCCTGCCGCCGCAGCGGCTTCCTGCTGCCGAGGGTTCGCTACAGAGTCCTCCCTGAATGATTTGCCAATCCCGGCTGCGGGCTTCTGCCTTGCAAAGCTGCGGCGGATGTTTTTAGACATGATCGTGGTATAGTGATTAACGATGACCTCAGACAATAATCTGGCTGGCCCCGGACCCGCCGAACAGACGCTGTTTTCGGCGCTGCTGACGCCGCACCGTTCATTAAATCACGCCGGTTTCATGGTGCTGATGGCTGTACTGGCGCTGGCGAGTTTCGCCACCGGAATGGTCTTCCTGTTGATGGGAGCCTGGCCGGTATTCGGCTTTCTCGGCCTCGATGTCCTCGCCATTTACTGGGCTTTCCGCATCAATTTCAAACGCGCTCTGGCGACCGAGGAAATTTCCATCACCCATTCCGAGCTCAGGGTGCGCCGCACCAGTCATCGTGGCCACATCGTCGAGTGGGTTTCGAATCCGCTTTGGGTGCATGTCGACCAGAGAGTTCACGAGGAGTACGGCATCGAGCGGCTTTATCTGGTGTCGCGCGGCCGCCGGATATCGATCGCGAATTTCCTGGGGCCTGACGAGAAGCTCAGTTTCGTCAAAGCCTTGTCCTCTGCGCTCCAACTCGCGAAGCGCGGGCCGATCTACAATCCGGTGACCTGAAGGGTCGCCGGAAATCGGGTGGCCGGCAGACGGCGACCGTCCTACATCCTGGCTATGATGACGCTTGCGAAAAATCCTGCTCCGGCTGATTCGCGCATGACGCAGCCGGACGCGCCGGGTGCAGCCTTGCGCGACTATGATGCTGTGCGGCGAGCGATCGCCTTCATCTCGGAAAACTGGCGTTCGCAGCCTGCCATCGCAGCGATGGCTGACGCCGCCGGCGTGACGCCGGACGAATTGCACCATCTATTCCGGCGCTGGGCGGGCCTGACCCCGAAATTGTTCATGCAGGCGCTGACGCTCGACCACGCCAAGGGATTATTGCGCAAATCCGCCAGCGTGCTCGATGCAGCCCTTGATTCCGGCCTCTCGGGTCCGGGGCGCCTGCATGACCTGTTCGTTACGCATGAGGCGATGTCACCCGGCGAATGGAAGAATGGCGGCTCTGGCATGAAGCTCGCTTTCGGCTTTCATCCCTCGCCCTTCGGCATCGCGGTCGTGATCGCCAGCGACCGCGGTCTCGCCGGGCTAGCCTTTGCCGACACCGGCGACGAGCAGGCCGCGCTCGCTGATATGAAGCGGCGATGGCCCAATGCGACCTATGTGGAGGACACGGGCCGCACCGGCGCGCTGGCGCGGCGCGTGTTCGATACGAGCCTCTGGCGAGCCGACCAGCCGCTGCGCGTGATCCTGATCGGGACCGATTTCGAGGTCCGGGTCTGGCAGACCCTGCTCAGGATTCCCATGGGGAAGGTCACGACCTACTCAACCATCGCCGCCAGTATCGATCGCCCGACCGCCTCGCGGGCCGTTGGCGCCGCTGTCGGCAAGAACCCGGTGTCATTCGTCGTGCCCTGCCATCGGGTGCTCGGCAAAAGCGGCGCGCTGACGGGGTATCACTGGGGAATCACCCGCAAGCACGCGATGCTGGGGTGGGAAGCCGGGCGGATTGGCCTGGAATGAAGCTTGTCAGGCCGCGAGATCGAGTTTCGAGGCCACCGTCGCATCGGCGTTGAGCCGATAGATCACGGGCGCGCCGGTCGCCAATTCGCGCGCGAGAATCTGCTCCGGCGACAGCTTTTCCAGCACCATGACAAGCGCGCGCAGCGAATTGCCGTGCGCCGCCACGAGCGTGCACTCGCCGCGGAGAACGCATGGCAGGATTTCCTGCACGAAGTAAGGCAGCGTTCGCGCCAGCGTATCCTTCAGGCTTTCGCCGCCGGGCGGCGGCACGTCATACGACCGGCGCCAGATCAGCACCTGTTCGTCGCCCCACTTCTTGCGAGCCTCGTCCTTGTTGAGGCCCGAAAGATCGCCATAGTCCCGCTCGTTCAGCGCCTGGTCTTTCCTGACTGGAATTCCGGTCTGGTCCAATTCCTTCAGCACCAGATCGAGCGTGTGCTGGGCACGGATCAGCGTCGAGGTGAAGGCGATGTCGAAAACAAAGCCCTGCGCCTTCAGCTTGCGCCCCGCATCCTTCGCCTCCGTCACGCCAAGCTCCGTCAGATCCGGATCCTTCCAGCCTGTGAACAGGTTTTTCAGATTCCATTCGCTCTGGCCGTGACGCACGAGCACCAGAAGACGTTCGCTCATTCTTCCTGCTCCATTCCTGAGTTCCTGGAGCCTTTCCGCTTCTGGCAAATCAAAAGCGTGGCTCTCAGATTTTGATTTGACGCGTCGTCTTCGCGCGAACCGGTATCCATCCTCGGATCGAGCCGGAGGACATGCTTCGCTCGAAAACGCCGTAATAACCGCAATACTAAACGTCCAGCCCGAGCACGTCGGACATCGAGTAGAGGCCGGGCGGCTTACCAAACGCCCACTTTGCCGCCTTCAATGCACCATGCGCGAAAATCATCCGGTCCTCGGCATGGTGCGACAGTGTTATGCGCTCATAGGGACCCGCGAAGATGACGCTGTGATCCCCTGACACGCTGCCGCCCCGGAGCGAGGCAAAACCGATGTCGCCCGCCTCGCGGGCGCCGGTAATACCGTCGCGCCCGCGCACCGCTCGCTGATCCAGATCGACCTTGCGCCCGTCCGCCGCCGCCTGCCCCAACATCAAGGCGGTGCCCGAAGGCGCATCGATCTTGGCCCTGTGATGCATCTCGAGAACTTCGATATCGAAACTGTCGTCGAGGGCCTGCGCCATGCGCTTCACCAGCGCGGCGAGCAGGTTGACGCCCAAACTCATATTACCCGACTGCACGACCGCCGTGCGTGAGGTCACGCTCCGGATCACGGCCATATCCGACGCCGAAAGGCCGGTGGTGCCGATGACATGGACCAGCCCCCGCTCGGCGGCGATGGCCACATTCGCGATGGTCGCGGCCGGAACGGTAAAATCCAGGATGCCGTCAGCATTCGCCGACAATGACCAGAGATCCGCCGATACCTCGATTCCGCTGCCGGGAAGGCCCGCCAGAACGCCAGCGTTTTTCCCGATAAGTTCGGATTCCGGCGCCTCGAGCGCGCCAGCCAGCACGGCCCCATCGGTTTCCGCAATCGCGCGCACCAAAGCGCGGCCCATCCGGCCGCCTGCTCCTGCAACAATCAAACGCATGTCAGCCACGGCCGAGTCCTCGAATGCTTCTGCGGTATAGCGGGGGCTGCGTTTCGCGGCAACCAATCAGGCACCGCATCTGCCGCGCGGCGCCGTTCCCGTTCAGCGCGGCCTCACGGCGTATTCCCGGCGACCGTGATCAACTGGCGTACCATTTTCTTCAGCGCATCGGCATCCGCCGAACGCTTCAACCGCTCCCTATCGTCATAGGCGTCGCCGGCGAATGACAGCGCCAGTTGATTGGGGATCACCATCGCCCCGCATGCCGTAAGGATCAGGCGCAACTGGGCCAGACATCGTGCGCCGCCAAACCGGCCCGGGGAAGCCGACGCGATCGCGAATGCGCGCTCATGGAAAACCTGACCGCGTGCTTCATGCGGACTCTCGACGCGTGATATCCAGTCGATCGCGTTCTTGAGCAATGGCGGCAGGGAAGCGTTGTATTCGGGCGTCACGAGGAGAACCCCATGATGCGCGGCGATCATCTGCTTGAGGTTGACGGCGCTTGCGGGCACGCCTGCATCTGCCTGCAGGTCGGCGTCGTAGATCGGCAGCGGGAAGTCTCCAAGCGAAATCCGGGTGACTTCAACATCAGCTCGGACAAATTCCTCGGCTATGACGGCGGCAAGCCTTGCATTCTGCGAGCCGGTGCGAAGCGAACCGGGAATGATGAGGATTTTCGGTGCGAACAGACCTGTCGATCGCATTGCAGGGACACCTGCCGTCGTGCTTGCGCCCTGAACCTGACGTTCGCCTTATTGCGCGGCGCCTTTCGGAGCGGACTTCGGATTTGAAGGGCTCTGGAAGTTTGCTTGAGGCAAGCGCATGGAAAATGAAGCAAACTTCTCAACCCGCAAAGTAGAGCATTTTCCGGCGATGTCGTGACCTGTTCGCCGCGAGAAAATGCGACCGGACAATAATTCTTGGGAGCAACAACTCTTGTGAGTAACAATTCTTGGGAGTAACAGCGGCATTCATCCCGGACTAGAGCGGCGGCCGGTCAAATGGAATCAGCGCCGCCGCTCCAGTTAATTGATTGAGCATCGGATTTATCCCGAAACCGGTTCCCACTTTCGGGTCCGATGCTCTAGTCCCGAGGGCATGCTTCGCGCGAAAACGCCATGGCGCATCAGCGCTTGCGATACACCCAGACGCGCGCGGGAGGCAGGTTCATCCAGATCCGCTCGGACGCTTCAGTCGAAATGCCCGGGAGAGACTTGGGAATGGGCGGCACCACCGAATAGGTGAACTGCACGAAGGGGGCGCCGGGGGCGAGCGTCGCGAAGGCGTCCCGTATCAGCTTGAGCCGGGTCAACATCGGCTTGGTGACGAGCGGCAGGCCGGAGACGATCGCCGAAGCGCGCGCGCTCAGCACGTTCCATAGCGAGTCCCGCAACGTATAGGCGTCGCCCTGTACGATCGTTGCCTGCGGGTAGCGGTCGCGAAGCAGCGCGCAGAAGCCGGGATCGTATTCGACCAGCACCAGACGTTTCGGATCGACGCCATGCTCGATCAGCGCGTTGGTGATCGCACCGGTCCCCGGTCCCAGCTCAATGACCGGGTCGGTGGATGCGACATCGACATACTGCGCCATCGTACGCGCCAGGATACGTCCGGACGGCATGACCGCACCCATATGGAGCGGTTTTTCAATCCACGAGCGGAGAAAGCGGACCTCATCATCAAGACGAAGGGGCTTCTTCGACGCACGCGCGGACAATTGCAAAGGCATTTCGCACCCAGGTGGGTCAATACTGGCAGGGAGGCAGGCTTAAGTTATACACAGGTACATCCGGCGATCGGTCCGGTCAAGCAAAACGGTGATTACGGGGTGGCCCGAGTGCCGAAGAAGTCCTTGACCTTAGTGAAGAAACCAGCCGCCTCGGGTTGAGTCTCTCCCGACGACAGCTTTTCAAACTCGGCCAGAAGATCCTGTTGTCTCTTGGTCAGGTTCTGCGGCGTTTCCACCACCACCTGGACATACATGTCGCCGGTCTGGCGAGAGCGCAGCACGGGCATTCCTTTTGTTGCAATGCGGAAGCGGCGGCCGGACTGGGTTCCCGACGGCACCCGCACCTTGGTCTTGCCCTTGTCGATGGTCGGCA
This sequence comes from Nitrobacter sp. TKz-YC01, assembly GCF_047824785.1. GTDB lineage: Bacteria > Pseudomonadota > Alphaproteobacteria > Rhizobiales > Xanthobacteraceae > Nitrobacter. The sequence continues at coordinate 3,919,635 of NZ_CP181167.1, forward strand.
CCTCGATCTCCCCGCCAAGAGCGGCGGCGACCATTGAGATCGGAACGCGGCAATGCAGATCGGCGCCATCCCGCTGGAAGAACTGATGCGGGACCAGCGAGAGGAAAATGTAGAGGTCGCCGGGCGGACCGCCACGGACTCCCGCCTCACCCTCGCCAGCGAGGCGGATGCGGGTGCCATCCTCGACGCCGGCGGGAATATTGACCGAAAGCGAGCGCTCCCGATTGACGCGGCCCGACCCGCCGCAGGACGGGCAGGGATCCTCGATCATCTGGCCCCGCCCCTGACAGCCGGGACAGGTGCGCTCCAGCGTGAAGAAGCCCTGAGCCTGACGAATCCGGCCGGCGCCGCCGCACATCGCGCAGTTCTTCGGCTTGGTCCCGGCCTTGGCGCCGGTGCCTGAGCACGATTCGCACGTCGCCGAGACCGGAATCTCGATCTGGGCGGTCTTGCCATGATAAGCCTCGTCAAGCGTGATCTCCATATTATATCGAAGATCTCCGCCTCGTTCGCGGCCACCCGACCGGCCGCGCTGCCCGGCCATGCCGAACAGATCCTCGAAGATATCGGAGAATGATGAGGCGAAGCCTGCGCCGAACCCGGCCGCGCCGCCGCCCATGCCACCCTGCTCGAACGCGGCATGGCCAAAGCGGTCGTAAGCCGCGCGCTTGTTGCCGTCCTTCAGGACCTCATAGGCCTCATTGATTTCCTTGAAGCGCACCTCGCTGGTCGCGTCGCCCGGATTCCTGTCCGGGTGCCATTTCATGGCCAGCTTGCGAAAAGCCGCCTTGAGCTTGGTCTCGTCCGCGTTCCGATCGACTTCAAGGGTTTCGTAGTAACAGCGCTTGTTCGACATCAGTCCATTCCGCTCGAACGTCGCTTCATTACGGAAGACGCATAAGAAAATTGGCTCATCGCTGGATGAAGGGTCTCGCTTGAACAAGCGTGACCCCGCCCTTCGAGACGCGATGAGCACTCGTTCGGGGGCGGGGTCATGTCAGTCCTGCCGTTTAAGCAGACTTCTTGTCGTCGTCGACCTCGGTAAACTCCGCATCGACGACATCATCCTTCGCGGCGTCCTTGGCGGCATCGGCCTCGGCCTGTTGTTTATACATGGCCTCGCCGAGCTTCATGGAGGCCTGCGCCAGCGTGTTGGTCTTGGCCTTGATCGCCTCGGCATCGTCGCCTTTCAGCGCTTCCTTCAGATCGCTGACCGCATCCTCGATCGCGCGGCGTTCGCTTTCCTCGATCTTCGAGCCGTGTTCGGTGAGAGCCTTTTCGGTCGAATGCACCAGGCTGTCCGCCTGATTCTTGGCGTCCACGGCCTCGCGGCGCTTCTTGTCCTCGGCGGCGTTCGCTTCCGCGTCCTTGACCATCTTCTCGATGTCGGCCTCCGACAGGCCGCCCGAGGCCTGGATGCGGATCTGCTGTTCCTTGCCGGTCGCCTTGTCCCTGGCGGAAACGTTGACGATGCCGTTGGCATCGATGTCGAACGTCACCTCGATCTGCGGCATGCCGCGCGGAGCGGGCGGAATGCCCATCAGATCGAACTGGCCGAGGATCTTGTTGTCCGCAGCCATTTCGCGCTCGCCCTGGAAAACGCGAATGGTGACGGCGTTCTGGTTGTCCTCGGCTGTCGAGAACACCTGACTCTTCTTGGTCGGGATCGTGGTATTGCGGTCGATGATGCGGGTGAACACCCCGCCCAGCGTCTCGATGCCCAGCGACAGCGGCGTGACGTCGAGCAGCAGGACGTCCTTGACGTCGCCCTGCAGCACGCCGGCCTGAATCGCCGCGCCGATCGCGACAACCTCGTCCGGGTTGACGCCCTTGTGCGGCTCCTTGCCGAACAACTGCTTGACGACTTCCTGGACCCTCGGCATGCGCGTCATGCCGCCGACCAGCACCACTTCGCCGATCTCGCCCGCCGTCAGGCCGGCATCCTTCAGCGCCTTGCGGCACGGCTCGATGGTCTTCTGAACGAGATCATCGACCAGCGCCTCGAACTTGGCGCGCGTGAGCTTCATCGTCAGATGCTTCGGGCCGGACTGGTCGGCCGTGATGAACGGCAGATTGATTTCGGTCTGCGTGGTCGACGACAGCTCGATCTTCGCCTTCTCCGCGGCTTCCTTCAGCCGCTGCAAGGCCAGCTTGTCGTTGCGCAGGTTGATGCCCTGCTCCTTCTGGAATTCGTCCGCGAGATAGTTGACCAGACGCATGTCGAAGTCTTCGCCGCCGAGGAACGTATCGCCGTTGGTCGACTTCACCTCGAATACGCCGTCGCCGATCTCGAGAACCGAGACGTCGAACGTGCCGCCGCCGAGGTCGTACACTGCGATGGTGCCGGCCTTCGACTTGTCGAGACCGTAGGCGAGCGCGGCAGCGGTCGGCTCGTTAATGATACGCAGCACTTCGAGGCCGGCGATCTTGCCGGCGTCCTTGGTCGCCTGACGTTGTGCGTCGTTGAAATAGGCGGGCACCGTAATGACGGCCTGATCAACCTTCTGACCGAGATGAGCCTCGGCGGTCTCCTTCATCTTCTGAAGCGTGAAGGCCGAAATCTGTGACGGCGAATAGGTCTTGCCATCGGCCTCGACCCAGGCGTCGCCGTTGCCGGCTTTGGCGATCTTGTAAGGGACAAGCTGCTTGTCCTTTTCAACCGTGGGGTCGTCGTAGCGCCGGCCGATCAGGCGCTTGACGGCGAAAATGGTCCGCTCGGGATTGGTGACGGCCTGGCGCTTGGCCGGCTGCCCGACGAGACGCTCGCCATCATCGCTAAAGGCGACGATGGACGGCGTGGTCCGCATCCCTTCCGCGTTCTCAATGACTTTCGGCGTCTTGCCGTCCATTACCGCCACGCACGAATTGGTGGTGCCGAGGTCGATCCCAATGACCTTTCCCATGGTCCTCATATCCCTCTTGTTGCGGCAGTCCGGCCAGGCCCTGACGGCACCCTCATCCAGACCCCCAGATATCAATTACTCGCGATATAGCGACGGTGAGCCTCATATAGGAGGGGGGGTGGGGGCCGCAAGGACCGGACATCCCTCCGCCGGCTGAAAACCCAATTCTTTTGCGTCTCCAGCCAGCAGGGGACGGTCTGGACAAGCCGATAATTAACCTAGCCGGACCAGCCGCCTTGGGCCATGGTGGAGACGGTCGCTGCGTCGCGCGCCGACGGCTCATGCGCTTGATGCGGCACCCAGGTTTCGTAGAATGCAGCCTCTGAATCATCTTCCCGGACCGTCGGCCTGACGATCATTGAACGGCCTCAATGCAAATCCAGATAAGCGCGCATGAGACATTTTCTGCACGTATTTGCCATTCTCTGCCTGCTGAGCGGGGCTAACCCGTCCCTCGCCGACGACGTGATCTATGCGCCGGGCAGTCGGATCGGGCTGGTTCCGCTGATAGGACTCAATCCGGCAAAGACATTTCCGGGGTTCGAGACTGCGGACCAGCGCGTCAAGGTCGTCGTCGCCGAGCTCCCCGTCGCCGCTTTCAGGGACGTGGAAATCGTCGCGAAATCGAATGTCGTCGACCCTCGAGGGCCAAAGCCGCAAGGCCTTGAGACCGCGAGCGGGCAGGGTTATTTCATCGTCGAGACCGCCAAGAACGGCGAAGACAATGTCCGGCGCTATTCAATGGTGATTTCGGGCGGCACCTTTTCCGGATACGTCGCGGCGCAGGTGCCGGAGAACGTCGGGAAGATCTATTCCGACGAGGCCGTGCAGAAGATGTTCGCAACGGTCGCCCTGCGCAAGGAAGTCCCGCTCGAGGAGCAACTGGGCCTGCTGCCCTTCAAGCTGAGCGAGCTGAGCTCCTTCAAACTGATCCGCACGCTGGCGCCGGGAGCCGTCATCCTTTTGTCGGATGCGGAAACGGAAAACAACATCGACGGCAGCGCCTTCATCATCATCAGCCCGATCGGTTCGGTCCCGGAGCGGCCGGATGATCGGAGCCGGTTCGCGCGCGATGTCGCCGCCACGATCCCGAACCTGCGCGAGGGACGCATCACCATGTCGGAGCCGATTCGGATCAACGGATCGCCCGGCTTTGAAACGCGAATCGACGCCACCAACACGCGAACCAATACGCCGGTGACCGTGGTGCAGTGGCTGGTGTTCGGCAGCGGAAAAACGGCCATGCGCCTGATCGGGAGCACGCCGCGGAGCGAATGGTCGGAAGTTTTTCCGCGCTTCCGCGCGGTTCGTGACGGGATCCGGCCGCGGTAAGCAGCAAAGCCCTCAAACCGAGGCGGCCGTTATTCCGGCGCGGCTGGCTTCATTCCGGCGCCGCCGCCTTGGCTCCGCCCTTCGCGACGCCCACCAGCGCCGGACGCAGCACCCGCTCGCCGATCATGTAGCCGGCCTGAATGACCTGGGCGACCGTGCCGACGGGGACGGACGGATCGGGAACTTCGTACATGGCCTGATGGACGTTGGGATCGAACTTTTCGCCGGCCGGATCGAACTTTTTCACGCTGTGTTTTTCCAGAGCGTTGTGCAGCGAGCGCTCGGTCAGTTCCACCCCCTCGATCAGGGCTTTCAGGCCGGGATCTGGCGCCGCGCGCGCATCCGCGGGCACCGCATCAAGTGCGCGCTGCAGATTGTCGGCGATCTCCAGAACATCGCGCGCGAAGCCCGAAATGCCGTAGGTGCGCGCGTCCGACACCTCCCGCGCCGTGCGCTTGCGCAGATTTTCCATCTCCGCCAACGTGCGCAACGTCCGATCTTTCGCCTCTGCGAGCTGCTTGTTCAGCGCGTCCAGCGCGTCGTCCTCGGGATCGTCCGGCATGATGTACGGCTTGGATACCACCGGCTCGACCTCCGCAGCCGGTTCGCCGGACTTGTCTGTTTTGCCGTCGGAATCGGTCATTACGCAGCCTTCTCGCGATTGTCTCGAATGGAAAGGAATGGTCGTGCGGGATATCGTGCTTCAGGCGTAGAAATCAAGCGCGGCGTTCCTGGCTCATCTGCCGAGCATCCGGCTGACGATGCGGGCGGCATAGTCCACCATCGGGATCACGCGCGCGTAGTTCAGCCGGGTCGGTCCGATCACCCCGAGAACGCCGACGATGTGGCCGGCGCCATCGCTGTAGGGCGCGATGATCGTCGAGGATCCCGACAGCGAGAACAGCTTGTTTTCCGAGCCGATGAAGATGCGCACGCCGTCGGCGCGCTCGGCGCGGCCAAGCAGATCGATTACCCCGCGCTTGGTTTCGAGGTCGTCGAACAACAGCCGCACGCGTTCGAGGTCCTCCATCGCATGCAGATCCTCGAGCAGGTTGGCATGGCCGCGCACGATCAGTTGCCGGTCGGCGCTGTCGCCGCCGGACCAGCTCGCAATTCCGGCCGCGATGATTTTTTGCGTAAGCTGATCGAGCTCCGCCTTGCTTTGCGTCAACGCGGTTTCCAGCTCGAGCCGCGCCTCGGCGAGGGTCCGGCCGCGAATCCGGGCATTCAGAAAATTTGACGCCTCCGTCAGCGCTGAAGCCGGAACGCCGGACGCGAGCGTCAGCACGCGATTTTCGACCTGCCCGTCTTCGGCGACCAGCACCACCAGCGCCTTGTCGGGCTCCAGCCTGACAAACTCGATATGCTTCAAGCGTACGTTGGATTTCGCCGTCAGGACCACCGCCGCCGCCCGGGTCAATCCGGACAGCCGCATCAAAGCTTCCTCCAGCGCGGCCTCGACCGATTGCGCCTTGCCGACCGACGCGAGCTGGTTCTGGATCGACTGGCGTTCCGGTTCGGTGAGATCTCCAACCTGCATCAGGGCATCGACAAAAAACCGCAGGCCGAGCTCGGTCGGCAGGCGCCCGGCCGAGGTGTGCGGCGCATAAATCAGCCCGAGCTGTTCGAGATCCGACATCACGTTGCGGACTGAGGCCGGCGAGAGCGGCACCGCGATCAGCCGGGAAATGTTGCGGGAGCCCACGGGTTCGCCCGTTGCAAGATAGCTCTCGACGATCTGGCGAAAAATGTCGCGCGAGCGCTCGTTCAACTGGGCAAGCCCGGTGTTCGGTGCAATCAGACCGATCGGATCGTGATGGGCCAACGCTGTCATCTCCCGCGCATGATGTGTGTCGTGCCTGCGACTGCTTCTAATAATTTGTCTCTCCGGCGCGCCAGTTACAAGCAGGCTGTGGGCGATCGCGGTCCTGAGGGCAATTGCAAGCCTGACCCTTGCCGGTGCGGCTCCCCACCCCTAAAAGCACGGTACGAGGATTCTCATGAACAGCTGGAGGGGTTCCCATGCGACCTAGCCGTCGTGCACCGGATGAACTGCGCGCCGTGTCGCTGGAACGTGGCGTGGTCAAATACGCCGAAGGCTCCTGCATGGTGAAATTCGGCGATACCCATGTGCTGGTCACCGCGACGCTTGAGGAGCGGCTGCCGCCATGGCTCAAGGGCCAGGGCCGGGGCTGGGTGACGGCCGAGTACGGAATGCTGCCGCGCGCCACGCTGGAACGGACCCGGCGCGAGGCCTCCGCCGGCAAGCAGGGCGGCCGAACCGTCGAAATCCAGCGTCTGATCGGCCGTTCCCTGCGTGCGGCGGTCGACCTCGAGGCGCTCGGCGAGCGCCAGATCACGATCGACTGCGACGTCATTCAGGCCGACGGGGGCACGCGCACCGCATCGATCACCGGCGCCTGGGTGGCGCTGGCCGACTGCGTCAGCTGGATGAAGGCCCGCAACATGCTCAAGGCCAGCGTGCTTCGGGGCAATGTCGCGGCGATCTCCTGCGGCATCTACAACGGCACGCCCGTCCTCGATCTGGACTATGCCGAGGATTCGGAAGCCGATACCGATGCAAACTTCGTGATGACCGGCGAGGGACGCATCATCGAGGTGCAGGGAACCGCCGAGAAGGTGCCTTTCTCCGATGACGAGTTTCTGGCGCTGATGGCGCTGGCAAAAAAAGGGGTCGCGCGGCTGGTGGATTTGCAGAAAATGGCGGTGGCGTGATTCGCCGCCTGCGCGGTTCGTCCGCAGGACTCGCGTCCTGTCGCGTTTTCCGGCGGGGCGGGCTTCCCGTCGCGTCAGGAAAACCTTTCAGAACAAGAAGCTGAAGCCCATCGGTCATGCATCGTCGAATCGCCGGCAAGCTCGTGATCGCCACCCATAATCCCGGCAAGCTCGCCGAGCTTCGCGAGCTGCTCGCGCCGTATGGCGTCGAAGCGGTCTCCGCCGGCGAACTCGGTCTCGACGAGCCCGAGGAAACAGGCGAGGATTTCCGCGCCAATGCCCGGATCAAGGCGACCTCCGCGGCCCTGAGCGCAAGGCTTCCGGCCTTTGCCGATGATTCAGGCCTGGTCGTCGAGGCGCTGGACGGCGCGCCGGGCATCCACTCCGCGCGATGGGCCGGCAAACCTGCGGATTTTTCCGCAGCCATGGCGCGGATCGAGCGCCTGCTGCAGGAGCGCGGCGCGACCAGCGCGGACAGGCGCAAGGCTCACTTCGTTTCGGCGCTCTGCGTCGCGTGGCCGGACGGCCATCTCCAGGAAGTCGAAGGACGCGTGGACGGCACGCTGGTCTGGCCGCCGCGGGGCACGGCCGGTTTCGGTTATGATCCGGTGTTTCTGCCGGACGGGCACAGCCGCACCTTCGGCGAGATGGCCGGCATCGAGAAGCACGGACTTCCGCCGCGCGGTCTTGGCCTGTCGCACCGCGCCCGCGCGTTCGTGAAACTGGCGGAGATTGCCCTTGAGCACCGCTGATCCGGCCGCTGCGTTCAGCGTTTACATCCACTGGCCGTTCTGCCTGTCGAAGTGCCCGTACTGCGATTTCAACAGTCACGTGCGTCACGCGCCGATCGATGAAGAGCGCTTTGCGCGGGCTTTTGCGCGCGAGATCGAGACCACCGCCGCCCGCTCGCGCGGACGCACCGTGTCCTCGATTTTCCTCGGCGGCGGCACGCCGTCCCTGATGCGGCCGCAGACCGTCGGCGCCATTCTCGACGCCATCGCAAAGCACTGGGGCGTTGCCGATGACGTCGAGGTCACGCTGGAAGCCAATCCGACCAGCGTGGAGGCCACGCGATTCCGCGGCTACCGCGCGGCGGGCGTCAATCGTGTTTCGCTCGGCGTGCAGGCGCTCGATGATTCCTCGCTGAAGGCGCTCGGCCGGCTGCACACCGCGCGCGAGGCGCAGGATGCGGTTGCGATCGCGCGCTCGGTCTTCGATCGCTATTCCTTCGATCTGATCTATGCGCGTCCGGACCAGACGCCTGGGATGTGGGCCGGGGAATTGCACCGCGCGATATCGGAGGCGGCGGAGCATCTGTCGCTCTATCAATTGACGATCGAAGCGGGGACGCCGTTTTTCGACCTGCATGCGGCCGGAAAGCTCAAGACCCCCGATGAGGCGATCGCGCGCGACCTGTATGACGTCACGCAGGACGTCTGCGCGCGTCATGGCCTGCCCGCCTACGAGATTTCGAATCATGCGCGGCCGGGCGCGGAATGTCGGCACAATCTGGTCTACTGGCGCGGCCAGGAGTATGCGGGCATCGGCCCCGGAGCGCACGGCCGCCTCGACATCGACGGCGTCAGGCACGCCATCGCCACCGAAAAGCGGCCCGAGGCGTGGCTCATGCGCGTCGAGGCGATTGGCAATGGAATTGTTGCCGACGATCTGCTGAACAGCGAAGAGCGCGCCGACGAATTCCTGCTCATGGGACTGCGCTTGCGCGAAGGCATCGATCCGCAGCGCTACGCGGCGCTGTCGGGCCGCTCTCTTGATCCGCGGCGCATCGCGATCCTCCGTGACGAAGGCGCGATCATGATCAGTACCGACGGCCGCTTGCGCGTTACGCAGGATGGCTTCCCGGTTCTCGATGCCGTGGTGGCCGATCTCGCCGCCTGACGTTTTCGCTTCTGATTGAATCAGAAACGAAGCTCAAGATTGTTGTTTTAACGCGTTTTCTTCACGCGAACCGGTGCCCATCCTCGGGTCAAGCCCGAGGACATGCTTCGCTCGAAAACGCTATAGATCAGGCGCCAAAACTTTTTGGCGAGCCTGCCACCGGCTGGCCGCCGCCGGATGCGACGCGCATCACGGCGAGGCCGCGCTGGTTGGTGCCGTCGGAACGGAATCGAAACAAGCCGTCGATGCCGGCGAAGCCGGAGGCGTTGGTCAGCGTTTCCGCCGAGAAGCGCTGCGATCCCTGAGTGCGGGCGAGGGCCGCCACCAGCGCGACCGCATCATAGGCAAGGGTCGCGGTGCGCACCGGCTCGCCGCCGAACTTGGCGCGGTAGCGGCCCGCGAAGGCGCGAAAGCCCGCCGGGTCCGGGGCGGCATAGAGACCGCCCTGCAGCGTCGTGTTGGCGAATACGCGAGGATTGTCCCACAGCCCGGTGCCGAGAAGCTGGACGCTGCGCAGATTCGCTCCCGCCGCCGTGAGCGCGGCGGCGACCGAAACCACCGCGTCGCCATCATCGGCGATCAGCAGCGCATCGGCCGAGCGTAGCGACTGCGCCACGTTCCGCGCGGCGCTGACGCGATCGGAGCCGTATTTTTCGAAGGCGGCGATCCGACCGCCGCGCCGGCCAACCGTCTGCTTGAAGGCCGCCTCCACGACATTGCCGTAGGCGTTTTCGGGCACCATGGCGGCAAACGAGCGCTTTCCGGTGCTCGCGGCGTATTCGACGATCCGGGTGACGTCCGATTCAGGAAGAAAACTCAGAAGATAGACGCCTCTGCCCGCAATGCTTGAATCCGTGGAAAAGGCGATCACCGACGCGCCGCGGGTTCGCGCCACCTGAGCAACCCCCGGAACCGACGCCGCAAATAGCGGGCCGAGGATGATTTCGGCCCCTTCATCGAGCGCCTGTTGGGCTCCCTGCTGCGCACCCCGCGCCGTGCCCGCCGCGTCCTTGACCAGCACCTGGACGTTCGGATTCTGGAACTCCGACAGCGCCATCTCGGCCGCATTCCGCATCGACTGCGCCGCGATGCTCGCATTGCCTGCCGCCGACAAGGGAAGGATCAGGCCGACCTTGACCTGACCGGTGCCGATCGTAGCCCCTTGCGGGGGCCCCGCGCTCGCCTCGGGAGGCGGAGAAGAACCGGGGGAACTGGAAAAGCCGTTGGTCAGCGTTTGCTGGACTCCGGAGCAGGCGCCGAGCAGAGGCGCACCCGCGACAAGGCCCAGCACGGCTCGCCGCGTGGAGCCTTGACGCTGAGGTTCTGGTGCGAAGGGGTCTTTCATCATCATCCTTGCAACGGACCCGTCCTGACAGGTCCGAGCACAATCCAATCAGCGGGGGAATCAACCATATTGCTGGCGCACAGTTAACCAAAACAAACCGATCATGTCCGCCCCGAATTTTCCCCGTACACCCGAACCGGTGTCTATCCTCGGGTTTGTGCGGAGGGCATGATTGGCGTCGGAAACGCCGGAGCATGATCCTGGGAGGTGGAAGCCGGCTTTCGGGCGGATCCCTGCGCGAAAATGGGAACCCGAAGTCTGATTCGACGCAATGGAATTGGAGCATGTCCTGTTTAATCTGGTTCATATCCGGCTGTCTTGAAGTAGTTTGCGCATTCGGTTGGCGTGAAGAGGTCAGTGAGAATCGCTTCTGATTGTTCCAGATGATAATGTCATGGATTCTTTGGCAACTCTTCCCAAGATTGGCCATGCCTTCTTCACCCGCGATGGCGTACGGCTTGCCTTCGGCAAACGATGGGACGGTGCGGTCTTCCACATTTCGCAGGCCGACCGCGGCGCAGCATGTGGATGTCAGTGCCCCGCCAAGAACGGCGGGCGTAAGCTCATTGCACGAAAACCCGACAGCGACATCGCTCATCACTTCGCGCATGCGCCGCTCACGGCAGCGGAGCGAACTGCGGGTGCCGCTCCGAGCCGCAAGCACGGCAACATGACGGCTCTTCATCACTACGCCGAGCAATTGCTCAACAGTCGCAAGAGCCTCGTGCTTCCCCCCATGACAGCGACGTATGGAACGCGGACATGCACTTCTTGAGGCGCTCCCTCGTAGTGCGGTCTCGTTGGGGATGTCGGTTAAGATCGACGTCATGCGTCGGATCGGACACATCGAGAAGCACTTCAATCACATCAGTCGCGGTCTTGACGGGAAAGCAGCGCCGGCTGCGACGCAGGAGAACCTGCAGTTTTCATACGATCACAATGCTCTGCTTCGGAAGAAGAGCGACGAGCGCATTTGGATTCTCTGGGATGCGCCGTTCATGCAGGGTCACAATGATGCGTCTTATGGCGACCTGGAAGCGACGGTACTCGACGGTGCCCATTGTTGAATGGCGGCAGAAGGCGAACCTTATCGGAAAGGAGATGAATTGGCTGCGCGCCGCCGCCGCACATGATGATCTCAACCGGCAGATGGATTATTTGGATGACGCGATCATTGAAGCGCTTTCTGAATTTGACGGTTGGGTGCAACAGCAGATCGACCGGGCGCGGGGGAAGTGAGCTGTCGGATCGGTCCCGTGCCAAGCGATGAAAGCGTCACCCCAGTCCCGGTTGCGGGGCTCATTCCACGGCGTGCAGCGGGTAAGCTCGGGTTGTCCCGGCTCGTTCGTCGGGGCGTCTGAAGGCTAGACAATTCTACGGAAAGATATGTTTACGGATCATTTCAGCTATGAAAGATCTGTTTACGTTTCCTCTTGATCCCATGACATGATCTGTTTAGGTATCATTTGTTCTACAATGATACCTAAACAGATCATGACTCTTGCTCCAGATCCCTTGCTTAAGGAACTCGGCCTGCGCTTCCGAAAAGCGCGGCTAGCCGCCGGCTTATCCCAGGAGCAAATCGCCCTTCGGGCGAATATCAGCAGACCCCGCTATCGCGACATCGAGACAGGCGTTGCCGCCGCCCGCGCAACGACACTCGTCAATGTCGCCCGCGCCCTTGGCATGGAAATGATGTTGATCCCGCAGGCGATGGTGCCCGCCATTCAGTCGATGCTGCAACCCGCGGCCGACGATGACGATCGCCCCGCGTTCACGTCAGACGTCGAAGGGGAGGAGCGGTCGTGAACCAGGCTGTCCTTGCGGCTGAACGAATCCAATCGCTTGATATCTCATTGAACGATCTTCCCGTCGGCACCCTTGTCCGGACGCCGGGTGACTACAACGCGTTCAACCTTTTGCCCGCTTACCGGAGCATGAACAATCCGCCGATCTTCAGCCTGTCGCTTCGCTCAGCGGATGGCGGCCTCCGGCGCGATCCAAAACCTATACGCGGGGCGCTGCCGCCATTCTTTGCGAACCTGCTGCCCGAAGAGAAACTGCGCGAAGCGATGGAAAAGCACCATGCCGCGTCAGTCAGGCCGGGAAACGACTTCGATCTCCTGGCGGCGCTTGGAACCAATCTGCCAGGAGCGGTGCGCGCCCTGCCAAGTGATGGCGTTGCTGTTCCGACTGGCCCGGAGGGCGAGAAGAAGGCGCGCTTTTCGCTCGCCGGTGTGCAGATGAAGCTTTCTGTGATGAAGAACACAGGAAAAGAGGGTGGTATCACGCTCGCCGTCGACGACGAGCAAGGGCAGTACATCGCGAAATTTCCCTCCCTCACGCACATCGGACTCTCGGAAAACGAATTTGCGATCCTGGCCTTGGCGGAAGCGTTGGGGATGGAAGTGCCGGCACGCGAACTCGTCGAGAAGACGGAGTTCGCGGGCATTCCGGAAGAGTTCAACACCATGTCTACCGGCAAGGTGTTGCTTGTCCGCCGCTTCGACCGCGGCGCTGACGGCATGCGCGTACATATGGAGGACTTCGCGCAGGTCTTCGGTCGCTATCCGTCCGAGAAATACACCGGCGCAGCGTATCACAATATCGCCGCGGCGCTGACCAGCGGCGTCTCTTTCGATTCCGCAATCGAGTTTGTCCGGCGTCTCGCGCTCACCGCGATTACCGGAAACGGCGATATGCATCTCAAGAATTGGTCACTGCTCTATCCCGGAGATGGCCGGACGCCAACGCTGTCGCCTGTCTACGATGTGCTTTCAACAATTCCTTACATTCCGAAGGACGGGCTGGCCCTTAGCCTCGCCGGCGAAAAGTCGTTCAAGGCGCTGACTCCAGAACGCTGGCGCAATTTCGCGAACTGCAGCCGTCTTCCGGAAGGGGCTGTGGTGACCGCCGTAGCCGAGATCGCGGCGGCCGTGCGCGACAAATGGTCAGTTCTTCCAGAGCGCGACGTTGTGCCTGCGCAGGTGCTTGCGCGGATCGACGCACATATCGATGAAATGGCATACATCCTTGATCCCTAAGATTCGCAGGCCGCGAAATGCACATTACCAGATCCTGCCATCATATAGGGGATGTTGGCGAATGCGCTCCTCACGGATTTCCTAGCCAGCCTTCCGGACATTGAGCGCCTTCCTCACACTGATCGCAAAGCACTGTCATCTGATGGTGCTTTGCCATGGCGCGGGGTTGCGAGGAGATACGATCACTTCTCTTCAACTCGAAAAGCTACATCGAGCCGCGTGACGTATCGCCGCAAGACTGACTCACCTGAATCGATACATAGAAATAAGAGATAAGACCTGCTCGCATTGAGATCACGTTTGCTGCCGCGGGCAGCAAATTTGGTCTTTGGCTAAGCACCCTCCGCGCAACAACCCTCGTATGCAACCGGCCGCCGATGCAGGCGCTGGTGAAGGGAACGGCGTAAAGGAGAAGGGGCGCCGGGCGGTGCAACGCAGTCTGGGCGCACTCGAATGGCCGGTCGATTGGCGGCGACCAGGCGTTGCCCGCATCAGCCGTTCCGTTTGCCGCGATTCTCAACGAGCAACGCTCCCTGTCCTGTGAGAACTCTTGCCTTTGAGATATTGCGCCGCACGAGAGATCGATAGATGCGGTGGGATCGACAACAACAGATGGACATGATCCCGGTTTATCGCCCCAGTGTGAATAACCATCTCATGGCTCAAGGCAATTTCCTGCAACAGCTCCCGGGCACGAAGGCCAACATCCCCGCCCGATACTGAAAATCGATACTTCGTCACCCACACAAGGTGGTATTTGCAGTCCCATACCGTATGTCTGCCAGACTTCGATGTCTGCATCGCCGGATGCTAATGCATCCCGTCGCCTAAAGGCGAGGGGCTTACTGATCCCAGATAAAGAGTCTCTCGAAATGCTCGAAGACAGGTTGCCGGAAAGCCGCCTTGCCCGCGCGGCCAAACCGCCGCAGTCAGGGATCGTTCTCTGAGAATGGCCGCGGCCTCTTCAAAACCGGGCTGGGGATGATGGACCCCCGCCCCGGCAAAACAGGTCAACACCCCAGCGCCACCGGACGAAACGCCTGCAGCAGATGCTGATCGATCTTGCCGCCCATTTCCTCCATGGTCGCGAAGGATTCGGCGTGCGTTAAGGGAAGGCGATAGGCTCGTTTCTCGACCAGCGCGGCATGAATGTCCACGATCGTGGTGAGGCGCACGATGTCGCTGATCTGATCGCCACGCAGACCATCCGGATAGCCCGAGCCATCGAGCATCTCATGGTGGTGCAGAACAACGTCGAGCATCTCGGACGGAAAGCCGCCCTGCCTCACGAGAGCGTCGTAACCCAGTCGCGCATGCCGGCGAATTTCATCCTTCTCCTCGTTGTCGAGCCTGCCTGGCTTATCGAGGATGGCGACGGGAACGAAGGCCTTCCCCACGTCATGAAGCAAGGCGGCGCGCGCCAGCCGGCGCTGGTCGTCCTCTCGCATTCCCAGATGTTGCGCGAAGGCGGCGGCGTATCCCGTCACGAACAGGCAATGACGATAGGTATGAGTATGGTGGCGTCCGACGGTGGTCAGCCAGTCCCGCAACGAGGAGAGCTTGATCGCCGTCAGAATTTCCTGCTCCGCCTCCATGACATCGCTGAAGGAGAGTGGAACGCCGGCTGGAAGACTCTCGAAGATCTTCACCAGTACGGCATGCGCCGCGGCAATACCCCGATTCAGAACGTTGGCGTTCGCCGTGCCGCCATCATTCTCGCCGGGAAACGCGGCGCGGACGCGCTGCAGTACGACTTTCTTGTCCAGGGGGCGCACGATGATATCGGTGGCGCCGAGCGCCCCCGCCTGCATCGATCCGTGATGAAAGGCATCAGCAAGAACGAACAGCCGCGGCATCGATCGATGGTCCTCGGCGGACAGCTTGCTGCGCACCTGTAGTACGCTTTCAGGCGAGCGCAGATTGATATCGACGACGATACCCGCAAATCGATCCGACGGACTCTCCGGAATCCCGGAGGGCACGGTGGTTTCAACGTCGGCTACACATTGCAGAATAGCCCGGAGATCCCTGCTGCGGTCGATCCGGTCGGACGCCAGAAGCAAACGGCGCTTTTTGCGCGATCCGGTCGTGGGCGTCATTGGTCCTCGTGGGTGTCAGCTCGTCGCTTCGGGAATTTTAGCCGATAAGTAGATTCGCGAAGATTAAGAGGTAGTGTTAACGCTTGCGTAAGCCGATCTTCGACAGTCAACGGCACAGGCTGTGTCGGCCAGGGATTCTCCGGCATCCGGCGCGCTGGCTGCCCGGGGGCTGGCTGCTCGGGGAGAGTGTCAGCGGCGACCCGGTCACCCTCGCGGAGGCGTGGAGGAACAGCGCGAATGTGTTAGGATCCGCCATCGACGCTTCTCGCAAACAGACGCTTCTCGCAATCAAAGGCGTTATTCTGAATCGTCAGGACTTCCAGACGATCTTTATTCCGTCCTACCGGCCAGGCGGCATCATGAAACAGCGGATATCAGTCTTTTGGTCGACATGCCTTGTTGCGTTTTTCGCGGCCTGGGTTCCCCCGGGGCACGCGCAGCCGGCGGTCGCGGGGCCGGCATATTCGCCGCCTTTTACTGAAACGCTCTCAAACCACGTTCCGCTGGCTTTCGGCATGGATCCGATGACCGCCGCGAATGCGCTTGGCGAGACCCTGAACTACATGGAGGGCTCGCCCGGCAACGAGGTATTCCTGGCCTTCCTGAATTACGGCGGCAGCAACCTCTTCAATCGCAAGGATCGACTCTACCTGCAATTCCGCAGGGGCCGTCTCGTGGGCTGGAAGGGTGACTGGGGTCGTAACTGGATGTGGCGATGACGGCTGGAGCGTTTTCAAGCGAAGTGGACACCGGTTCGCGTGAAGAAAACGCTCCCAATCAAAATCATAGAGCCCGCTTCTGATTTGATCAGAAGCGGAAAGGCTCTATCTTCGCGAAGCGGGATCGCGCGGTTCCGCAGCGGCTATGGTTAGCAGAGGGTATCCATACGGGGCCGGCACCCAGGCTCCGGCCGCTCAATCCCGCGCATAGCCGATCAGCGGCGGTCGCGGCCGGAACAGCAGCATCAGAAGAATGCCCGCGACGCCGAGCACCGCGAAGGCTGGCTGATTCAAAACCAGCTTGACGAGATCCCACATCCAGGGAGCCAGGGCTTCGATCTGGGTCCGAACCGCGTGCTGGCTGGCCTGATGAACATCGTTCCAGAACTCGCCGAGTTTGGTCAGCCGCAAGGCTTGATCGGCGATTGACCGGGCGCCATCATAGATCAGAAAAATGAAACCGCCGGCCAGCAGCAGCAGCCCGATGAAACGAAGAATCGCACGGATCATGCTGTCACCTGCTCCTTATTTCCTGAGGGTCGCAGGTCGCCCCTTATCCCTCGAAGCCGCGAAATTCAATCTCGCCAGCGTCTCTTTCGCGGGTTTCGAGAAGACCCTTTTCGCCGCTTCCGCCCGCGGGGAGACGTTGACGCTCGAAAACAAGGGCTCTATAAGACCGCCGATGGCGGCGGGACGATCCTGCCGCCGCTGTTCTTTGAAAAAGACCCCTCGCGAGGCGTGAACTCCGAGGACGGCATTTTCAGGAACACAGGAAAACACATTCAGGCCCATCCGCGCAATCGAACGACCGGCCACCGGCTGGTATCTCGTGGCGGGCACCGCCGAAGGATTCGTTGAGACCATGGCCAATACGACCTCCGCCAAGAAAGCGACACGCAAGATTGCCCGCCGGACCGCCGTCAACAGATCGCGGCGCACCCTGATGCGCGGCACGGTCCGGATCGTCGAGGAAGCGATCGCGAAGGGCGATCGTGACGCCGCGATCCAGGCGATGAAGCGCGCGGAACCGGAGTTGATGCGAGCCGGCCAGCAGAACATCATTCATAAGAATAATGCGAGCCGCAAGGTTTCGCGGCTGACGCATCGAATCGCCAAGCTCGCAAAATGAGCTGATCAGGACGCCAGCTTTTGATTTGACGCGTTTTCTTCACGCGAACCGGTACCCACTTCGCTCGAAAACGCTCTAATCGCCGAAATTCCCAGAAGGCCCGGCCGAGTGCCGGGCCTTTATTTTTTGCGCGGCCGTACCAGAACCGGCGTCCGCCAGATAGAGCATTTTCCGGCGAAGCGGATACCTGTTCTCGCCGCAAGAAAATGCGACCCGATAATAATTTCCAGAGCATGATCCGATCAAGTTGATCGGATCATGCTCTGGAATGGTAACAGGACACTTCAGCAGTTCACGCCGCGCCGCCTGATGACGGCATCAAGTCATCGATCGCCACGGCGATTCATCCCGGGTTCAACAGCGCGACAACGCGATACGGAAACGGAACGCTCCCGATCCGATCGATCGGACCTGAAGGAACAGCCGTCCGGTGAAGTGCGGCGGCTTTCTTGGAGTCTCTCTGCTTCTGATGGAATCAGAAGCGAGGCTCTATAATTTTGATTCACGGCATTTTCTTCACGCGAACAGGTCTCCAATTCGCTCGTAAACGCTATAACCTTCCGAATCGAGACCATCGCATGACTTCCTATCGATATATCCATATGTATATATCTATAAGTTTCGCGGAGACGCCCCGATGGGCGCGCGGCCGGCGTAGGCTACCCGCAAAAACAGTCAGAAAAAAACGCGCTTAGCTAATCACTTATCGCCATAGCGTAAGGAAGCACTTTCAAAACGACCTCGCGCTTCGCCCTCGTTTATCCTTTCTTAAAGTATTTTAGACGGCGCGGCGAATTTGTAACACCTCACGGAAGACATCGAATCCGCGCGCAGATTCAAACCGTTGCTGATTGGACGCGCCGGAAGCCGAGCATGTCCCGTGCTCTCATTCGATTTGCGCGGCGCAGCCGCGACGCGAAAGCCGTTGCGAGAATTGGAGCGTGGTGTATTTCTCTAGGGGCTCGCGGCACTCGCGGCTCTTCAGATAATTCTGATGAGAGAATCTTGAGTGGACGTGCATATCGGCGGCGATATTCACGTTAGTGAAGCTTTCCATGTGATGGCGAATGGCAACTCATAGCAACATGAGAACGGATGTTTCATGCCGAAATTTCTCGTCTGCAACGTTGACCTTAAACGTTGCCCGCGAGAGACGCGCTTCGGCCATGCCCCATCTTCGCCGAAGAGAGCGGGCGAGTTGACCTGGTGAGTTAGAGTGCGGGCGTAGCGATCCGACAACTTGGCGTCGGGGTTCGCAGACTGAATTTGAAATTGATGTGAGAGGACGTCTCGGCGCGGTCCGTCGCAGCGAGGAGGGGATTTATGTCGAATAGAAACACCACCGGATTTCATTCATGGAATTATCTCACTGACGTTTTCTCGAACACGACGACATTCTTGCGCGCGCTCATGCAATCCGCGGCCGGATCATCCAGTCGCCACTGACCCCGACTTCGCTTTGTTTTCAGCCATCCGAATCGCTTACGGTACTCAGCCGAACGATAGGTCATGACTGAACGAGCGCGGAGGGATCACGGCGAACGCTTGATCTTGAACAGAGCAGTCGCATCGCAACAACCTTTAACCAGAAAAGTCGTCACAGGAC